>NZ_MEJG01000001.1 GCF_002592045.1 Parasaccharibacter apium
CCTTCTGCAACCGCTCAATCGATGGCGCATAAGGGTCTTCCGCATTCGGGTCTTGATACATCCGCCCAATATCGCAAATGCCCTCCGCCGTTGCAGAAGGTCGAAGATTCACTTGTCGAGCTTCATCATAACTAATCGGCATACCAGGTGCTCGGCGATACATATTATACACTGCCATAGCACAATCCCAGTATCTGCCTTTTTGAGAGGTCACCAATATAGCCGCACTCTCCGCAACATTCTTCTCCACACCGGCCTGCACCATCTCATCAATCATCCCCTGCCGGTCTTGCTGAAAACTTCGCGCCATAATCTGAACAGGATCATTCTCCGGATTATAAGCGGGCTTCGCAGGCGTCTTATCCAAAAAAGCCTTACTACAAATATGTACCTGCTCAATATCGTAAACAAATCGCCATGACCCAGAATTCGCTAGGCGAATACGCTCCCGCCTATCCTTATCCGGCGGCCCATCATCAGGGAACTCAGGGTGCAACGCATCATACCCGCTCAACAGCAAACTCACATGCTGCGCGCACATAGACTCAGGCTTATACTTCGCCCCCCACAAAGCCTGCCGCGCTAACGCCGCACTTAAACCCATCCGTTGCAACGCATATTGCTGCTGCGCCGCAACCATCTTCAACCCCTCCTCTATAGGCGGTATCCCATCAGCACAAACACCCAAACCAGGCACAAAAACAAACGCCGCAAAACACAAAATACCCGCAACAAATCCCCGCATCACTACCCCCAATACGCAATAGAGCTTAGCTATCTTCCACAATTTGCACGCTGCAAACGTGCCAGCAAGGCTTATGCTCCGCTCTGTAATAATTGTTATCTTTAGCATGACGGTAACGTGCTCTATAGGCACGATAATGAGGCTACACAGCCGACCCTCTATCATCAGTGCATCTCCCCATTACAGATGCGGCCGCTGCTTCCATATGATCGCGCTGGACCATGCCATTAAAGAAAGGGGCACTTATGGCAGAGGGAAATCCCTAAAAATGAATGGACAAAACTCTTGGACGCTCGCACATTTTCACGATCATGCGTAAATGACGATGAACAACATACCGGCCGTTACCGATATCTAAAAACACTCACTTTTCAGGAAGATTTATGGTGGATGCGACAGGGATTGAACCTGTGACCCCTGCCGTGTGAAGGCAGTGCTCTACCGCTGAGCTACGCATCCCCGGTGGGGTGAGTGGCTTCTACCACTCGTTCTCTTCCCACACAAGAGGGCTACTTTAAAAACCAAACATATGATCTAATGAAAAACCACCAGCCCCATTCTCTAGACCATGATACCCAAAAAGGCGGCATGTTAGGTCACGAATTAAGACATAACCGCCCTCCCCTGCTTGGTCCAACAATGAAGCATCAAACAGCTTATGCGGTTGAAGAAGGTAAGAGCCAAAAGGCTGGATGGTAATATCAGCCTGAGCCAGCTCCGCCCCATCAGCCGCATGAAGATGCAAGCGCGTTTGGGATGGGGCGCGGCCTTCACGCAGGGAGGTCGGGTAAATCAGGTAACAAAAACTCCGTAGTACTGTGCCATCAAGAATTTGACCAAGCTTTAAAAAGAGCCGCGTTGTCAGTCCCGGCGGGGGACCAGCATAAGACTGCGGCTCGTTACGCCATGTCATCATAGTGTTGAAGATATGCCCGCCAAAGCTCGTCTCCGCCGCATGGTCCGTTTTGCGATGGCGATAACGCATTAAAGCATGAGGCCAGCCGTCAGCCTCCCCACCATCGCGGAAGTCATATACAAGCTCTGCATGTCCGGGCTTTTGGAGAAGCTCGTGCAGGGCAATCGCCCCTTGATAATTACGCGGTAAATTGCCAAGAAAGTGCTGGCCACATTCCTGACCGGCTTCATCAAACACATCCAACCGCAGCGGCATATGTGTTAGTGCTTCCGACATCGGGTTGGGTTGGACGAAACTTTCATACAAAGCGGGATTAGGGATGGGGAAAGGCAGTACAAACCCGCGCCCTAAGAGGGGCGACATAGTGCGAAGTGCGGGATCGGGTTGTAAATTGGCGCGCTCGACATTCATATGGGCAATGCGTGTGCGCCCCCGCTGTACAATTTCGTACCGTGGGCGAACCAGATGTTGGCCAGAGCGTAACTCCAACTGGGCAGGCCACCGCCATTTAGGCAATAACGCGCCGACATCCAGCGCAACCGTCTCATAAGGGCCGATAGGCTGAGCGATGGGGTAATGCTCATCCTCCCCCATAGGGTTGAGTGTTATAGCCCCTGCGGGAATGGTTGTGCCGTGGCTATTTTGCAGCCAGAGATATACGGCCTCATCATCATCAGGCGCGGGAAGGGTCGCAAAGCGCATGGAGGGCCACGCATTAGCGTCATGCGTCACAGAAAGGCTCGGGTCACCTTTGCGACCAAAACTATCAAGAGCATATTTTACGACATCATGCCCTTTTGCCCCAATCACATGAATGAAAAGCTGCCCTGTAAAATGAGGGAGATTGAAGCGCTCCCTCACCTCTTGACTATCAATCACCACACCGGCGGCGGGGTTCTCTACATCGTGATGCCATTCTGCCAAAATAAGGCCCTGCTCATCGTAAAGACGGAACCAATAGCGTAAAGACTCCGCCCCGTAATTAGACCAATAATTCGCCGTAACTAAGCGGGTGCTGAAATGTTCTGTCTCGCGAAAGAAGGCAAAATTAGTTGCGAAATTACATTTATCCAAATAAGGCCGCTTATAGGGAAAGAACATATCTGGCAGGCGCGCTACACCCAATGTATAAAGCGGTATAGCCCCTATAAATGCTCCAAGGCGGGAACGCATTTTAGCATCCTCAAACGACAAAGCGAGGATGGCATCAACATCACAATTAGCCGCATGAACAACGGCGCACTTCTGCCCGCCTAGGCCATCAACCTGACCAACTTGCTCACTATCATGCGTTAAAATCAAAGCGGGTTGAATAGCGGGATAAAGCCCACATAACGTAGGGGCGTACTCATCAGGGTCATAAAAAGCAACTCTCTTGCCTTTTAACACCGCCTCCAGCGTTTTCATCTCCTCAACAATCAGCGGGTGAGAGAGAGCCTTATAGAGGACATTACCGCCCTGCGGTCCAAAAGTTTTAATGTCCAACATGAAGTCATCCCTTCTGATCGAGCTGAATACGTCGTCTTACTTCTTCCGCCGCTAACCACGTATCGTCAAGATGGTGCGAAGGCATAAATGATGTTAAATCTAAGGAGGACTGAACACGTCCCGCTTTTTGTAAGGTCTTTACAAAACTCTCAATGCGTGAGGACCGCCCCTTTAAGGGCAAAATACATACGGGTTTATCTGTTGCCACCGCCTCTGAAATCATCGAGACACTATCTTGGGTTACAGCTAAAATATCAGCACAGGCGAGCAAGCCCATATAAGGGTTCTCCTCCCCCTCGCCATCCATCACCACAGCCCCTAAAGGCTGAAGATGCGCACGCATAAAAGCAAGAGCCTTAGGGGAGGTACGGCGCGATGGCGTGATAACACATCGAACTGACGTTTTGCGTATAAAGCGGGCAATGTGTGCAGCAAGAGCTGCGGCTTCACTCTCCTCAAAACGATACCGCCCATTAGAGCCGCCAAGAAGAACCCCTAGAACCCTCTCCGCCCCTGCACGGATAGGACTATGCCAGCGCTGTGCAGCCTCTGCTAAACGGGCGGGGGTGACATCATGCAACGCCGTGCGAATGGATAATATATTCGGCCCGCTAAGCTTATCATGCTCATTAACAATCACTAACGCATAGGGGGAAAGGCGCGCTCTAGGGTGCTGAATCTGCACGACAGGAAGGCCATAATGCGCCCCCAGAGCCGCCCCTGCGACCCCGCCCTTCCCCCCGAGGCTGATAATAAGACGGGTTGCAGAGGATAGATGAAATGGTGCAAAAAGACCCAAAGAACGCGGCCAAAACCGAACGGGTAAGCAAAGGGCCCATGAATCTTTTTGTGTTATAACAGGCTGAAAATCCCAAGAGAAACCCGCCCTTTCTGCCAAGCCTCGCCCTTGTGAGCGCATCCCGGCATAATCCTCGGCAATAATCGTGGCGTGCATTGTGAAAAGGCTCCCTCGGGTATTAGGCCATCATCATTTCCTCTCTCTAGCAAGACTATCCTCCATGACCCATAGTGATTTTACCACCCTTGGCCTCTCCGATGCTCTTACACATGCTGCACAAAAAGCGGGCATGACGAAACCGACAGCGATTCAACAGCACGCTATTCCGCCCCTTCTGGCAGGGCGGGATGTTCTGTTACCCGGCCAAACAGGGACGGGCAAAACCGCCGCTTTTGTTCTCCCTGCCCTCCAAAAACTTGCTCATCTTAAAGAGGATGGCTCTACCCCCTCTATCCCGCGCATCCTCATCTTAGAGCCAACGCGCGATTTAGCCATGCAGACCGCAGCAGTGTGCCGCCAGTTGGGCCGTCAACTCCCGCTCAAAACGCGTGTGATTTGCGGGGGTGTCCCACGCGAGCAACAAGCTCTCTCCTTAGCGCAAGGGGCCGATATTATCGTTGCCACTCATGGCCGTTTGCTCGATTTTGTGGAGAAAGGCGACCTATCGTTAGAGCATATTCTCTATCTTGTGCTGGATGAGGCAGACCGCCTTTTAGATGAGGAGTTCTCAGCCAGTATGACGGCCCTTGTCCCCTATATTGCTGACCGTCCCCAAACGGTCTTTTGCTCAGCCACCCTGCCTGCGCCTGTCATGGCTCTTGCCAAACGCGTAACAAAAGACCCTATCCGGGTCGAACCGGGAGAAGAAGAAGTCACGCCGCGACGTATTCGCCAGCAAGCCCTCTTCATCACAGATGACCAAAAAGAGCCACTCCTGCAAAAACTACTGGAAACTACCCCCCACCTCAAAGACGGGAAAACAGGCCGCACCATTATTTTTACTAAAACGAAACAGCGGGCTGATTCTGTTGCCAAATTGTTGAGGAAGGCACGGTATAAAGCCATCGCCCTGCATGGTGGACAAACCCAAGGCGAGCGGAAAAAGACGTTAGAGCGTTACCAAGAGCAGGCTGGAGCCATCCTCGTAACAACCGATATAGCAGCCCGTGGGCTGGATATTGATGATATTCAACTCGTCATCAATATGGACCTGCCTCAAACGCCAGAGCTTTATATTCATCGCATTGGCCGTACAGCCCGGGCAGGGAAGCAAGGCCGTGCCGTAACCTTCGCGACATTTGATGAACGCGCCCGCCTACGCGATATTGAAAAACATATCAACTACCGCATCCGCATCATCACGACCGAGACGCTCTAAACCCATCCCCCTATGGCCGAATGGCGACCATCACGACCATAGGGGAGCAGGCTACCAGCCTTTTAAGCAGAGGCACGATCATAAATTGGGAAGCGAGCGCATAGCTCCTTCACCTCTTTGCGCACGCGGGCGAATGTTGCTTCATCCTCCTCATCGGCACTCAGCACCGCATCAATCATACGCGCCACTTGGCGGAATTCCGCCTCACCAAAACCACGCGCTGTTGCTGCCGGGCTACCGAGGCGCACGCCGGAGGTCACAAAAGGCTTTTCTGGGTCGAATGGTACGGCGTTCTTGTTCGCGGTAATGCCAGCACGCTCCATGAGAGCTTCCGCCTTCTTGCCAGTCACCTTCTTAGGACGCAGGTCCACCAAAACGAGATGCGTATCGGTCCCACCTGTTACGATGTCGAAGCCACATTTCAACAGCTCATCAGCCAGAGCCCGCGCATTAGCCTGCACACGCTGCTGATAATGTTTGAACTCCTCTTGCAGAGCCTCACCAAAAGCTACAGCCTTACCTGCAATCACATGCATCAAAGGGCCACCCTGAAGGCCCGGGAACACCGCCGAGTTAATTTTCTTCGCGATGTCTGCATCATTCGTCATGATGATACCACCGCGCGGGCCGCGTAATGTTTTATGCGTTGTGGAGGTCGTAATATCTGCATGCGGAACCGGGCTTGGGTAAAGGCCAGCCGCTACAAGCCCGGCAAAATGGGCCATATCGACCATCAAATAAGCCCCGACCTCATCAGCAATCTTGCGGAAACGAGGGAAGTCAATCACACGCGGATACGCAGAGCTGCCCGCTACGATGATGCGCGGCTTATGCTCGCGAGCCAGACGCTCCATCTCCTCATAATCGAGCAGACCATCTTCTCCGCGCACGCCATATTGCACCGCATTGAACCATTTGCCGGAATAATTCGGCGCGGCACCATGGGTGAGATGCCCCCCCGCTGCGAGGCTCATACCGAGGATGGTATCACCGGGCTTAGCCAATGCCATAAAAGCGGCCTGATTCGCATTAGCCCCAGAGTGAGGTTGCACATTGACAAACTCCGCGCCGAAAATCTTCTTCAAACGCTCAATGGCAAGATTCTCAACCTTATCAACATCAACACAGCCACCATAATAACGGCGACCGGGCAGACCTTCCGCGTATTTATTGGTCAGAACAGAGCCTTGAGCCTCCATCACTGCGAAAGACGCCATATTCTCCGAGGCAATTAACTCAATACCATCTTGTTGACGCTCCAACTCGGCATTCAGAATCGCGCTAACCTCCGCATCACGCTCCTTCAAAGGCGCATGATAGAAGGAATGGAGGGTGGATTTTTTGATGTTGTCGGACATTCGCTACGCATCTCTCTGCAAAAAAACTCTTCCTTTTTATAGGCGTGAGAGCTAAGCGCGTCTATCGTTGCGGGATAATTACGTTCAAAAAATACTGTGAGGGCCATCATGACCACACCCCTTTGGCAGAGAAAACCAGTTACGCCCCCCACAAACCACCCTAACGGGTTAAAGCGTGTCTTTGGCCCGTGGCGGCTTATCACGATGGGCATTGGTGTTACGGTTGGGGCTGGGCTTTTCTCCCTCACCGGTGTGGCCGCTGGGCAAAATGCTGGCCCTGCGGTGGTTATCTCCTTCCTCATCGCCGCTATTGCCGCAAGTTTTGCCGGGCTATGCTATGCCGAGCTTGCCGGGATGCTCCCCGCCGGCGGGTCGGCTTATGCCTACGCTTATGCTGGCCTTGGTGAGATCATCGCATGGATTATCGGCTGGGATTTGATTTTGGAATATACCGTTGGTGCTGGGGCAGTGGCCTCTAGCGCTTCTGGATACATCACCTCCCTCCTTAAAGGCTGGAACATCCTCATAGACCCCCGCCTCCTTAATCCGCCTCTCACAACCCTCACCTTGCCTAATGGCCAAACCACCCATGCGTGGTGCAACCTTCCAGCAATGCTCATTCTTTTCATCATCACACTTTTGCTCATGCGGGGGACGAATTTTTCTGCCCGCCTGAATGCGCTGGTCGTCTTTATTAAGCTTTTGGTCATTGTTGGGCTTATTGCTGTCTGCACACCCTTTGTCGATGTCAGCCATTTCCACCCCTTTATCCCCCAAAATACGGGAAGTTTCGGGCATTTTGGTGTCAGCGGCATTATGCGCGCTGCGGGTATGGCTTTCTTTGCCTATATCGGCATTGATATTGTCTCGACCGCCGCACAAGATACCAGCAACCCTCAACGCAATATGCCCATCGGTATTTTAGGCAGCCTACTGGCCTGTGCTGTCATTTACATTGTTTTTTCAACTATTCTTGTAGGCGTGGTTGATTATCGTTTACTCGCCCATGACCCAAGCCCTGTTGCCACCGCTATGGATAAAATCCACATGCCATGGATGGCTGTATTGGTAAAAATCGGCATTACCTTCGGCTTTATTTCTGTCCTTTTCGGCCTCCTCATTGGGCAAAGCCGTATTGCTATGAATATGGCAGAAGATGGCCTCCTCCCCAGCTTTTTAGGGCGTGTTCATAAGGGTACACGCACCCCTTGGACAGCCCATATCATTACCGCCTGCGCAGCCGCCCTGCTCGCCGGGTGCGTCCCTATCGCCACCTTGGGCGAGATGACCTCCATCGGCACGCTTCTTGCCTTTGTCATTGTCTGTGCTGGGGTGACGACTCTGCGCCTACGTGCCCCCAATGCCCCACGCAGCTTCCGCGTACCCGGTGGGCCAATTATCATCCCCTTTTTAGGGATCATCACCTGTGGGGTTGTTATTGCCTCCATGAGCCCACTCACCTGGGCGCGATTGCTCATTTGGTTGGTCATTGGGTTTATCATTTATTTCGCTTATGGCATCCGCAAGAGCAAATTACGCAACAATTCTTCCCTTTAAGGGTAGAAAATTATAATAATCTTCCATAGAAGCGAGGCATGAACTAGAGAGACGATGAGAGTACCCCCACCATGAAGTCATCCCTGTGGCGTAAAAAAACTATTACCTCTTCCGTCGAGGCCAGCGGACTAAAACGAGTCTTCGACACATGGCAACTTATTGCCATCGGGGTTGGCGTCACTATAGGTGCAGGGCTTTTCTCCCTCACGGGCGTAGCCTCTGGCCTTTATGCTGGCTCGGCTATACCGCTCTCCTTCCTCATCGCTGGTATTGCCGCCAGTTTTGCAGGCTTATGTTATGCCGAACTCTCTGGCATGATCCCTTCTGGTGGCTCCGCCTACTCCTACGCTTATGCTGCCTTGGGGGAGGTTGTGGCGTGGGTCATCGGCTGGGATTTAATCTTGGAATATACCGTCAGCACAGCGGCTGTTGCCTCTAGCTGGTCGGGCTATATTGTCTCCTTCCTCAAGGGCTGGGGAGTCGTCATAGACCCTCGCCTCCTCCACCCGCCCATGACACTTGTTACCCTCCCCGATGGGCAAACAGCGCATGCATGGTTTAACGCCCCTTGTTTGTTCATCCTCTGGCTTGTCACCTTTATGCTCACCCGTGGGGTGAAGGAATCAGCACGGATGAACGGCCTTGTCGTGGCTATCAAGTTCTGTGTGCTTGTTGGGATGATTATTGCCGCGCTGCCTCACATCAATATGGCGCATTTTCATCCCTTTATTGCCCCTAATACAGGTCAGTTTGGCATTTTTGGCTTTAGCGGCGTTATGCGTGCCGCAGGGATGGCCTTCCTCGCTTATATCGGCTTCGACATCGTTTCGACCGCCGCACAAGATACCAAAAACCCGCAAAAATCCATGCCCTTTGCGATTTTGGGCAGCTTGATTATCTGCACGATTATCTATGTGGCTTTCTCGGCTGTGTTGGTTGGTGTGGTGGATTATCACCGCTTTGCAAACGACCCGAGCCCCGTTGCCACGGTTATGGATGTCATCAACCTTCCTTGGTTAGGTTTGCTCATTAAGGGAGGGATTTGCCTCGGTTATTTATCTGTCCTTTATGGGTTGTTAATGGGCCAAAGCCGTATCCTCCTCGCTATGGCACAAGATGGTTTACTACCCGCCTTCTTCCGCCGTCTTAACCCCAAAAGCCATACCCCTGTACCCAGCCATATGCTGAGCTTCCTCGTTAGCGGGGCACTCGCTTGCTGCTTACCCATCAATATCCTTGCTGATATGGCCTCTATCGGTACGTTAGCGGCCTTCATCATCGTATGCGCGGGCGTTATTGCGCTGCGCTTTAGGGCACCCCATGCCCCACGTACCTTCCGTTTGCCAGGTGGGCCATGGCTTATCCCCGGCTTAGGCATCCTCTCATGTGGTAGTGTCATGCTCTCCATGAGTCTTGTCACATGGATGCGGTTTATTCTCTGGTTAGCCATTGGTGCCGTTGTTTATTTCGCTTATAGCATAAAACATAGTCACCTGAGAGTAGGGCACCACCCTACTTCGTCTCATTCTGATTGATCTAAACAACGTGGAGCAAGCCTCATGAACAGGCCCTTCTGGCGTACAAAACCAATCGCTCACACCATCACGGCCAAAACAGGGTTACGCCGTGTCTTAGGCTTATGGCAGTTAATTGCCCTTGGTGTGGGTGTGACTGTAGGGGCCGGTCTGTTCTCGATGACAGGTGTTGCGGCGGGGCAATATGCTGGCCCTGCTGTCACACTCTCCTTCCTCATCGCGGCCATCGCCTGCGCCTTCGCTGGCCTTTGCTATGCGGAACTCGCTGGAATGATTCCCGAAGGGGGCTCCGCCTATACTTACGCTTATACAGGCATGGGCGAAGGCATTGCATGGATTATCGGCTGGGATTTAATCCTCGAATATACCGTTAACGCCTCCACCGTTGCCGCCAGCTGGTCGGGCTATTTTGCCGCTCTCCTCCACGGGCTAGGCATCCATCTTGATCCCCGTTTCCTCGCCCCAACGGGGGCGGCTGTTATGACGCCCGATGGTCATTTTGTACATGCTTGGTTTAATGCACCAGCCGTCTTCATCATCTGGGCCGTGACGGCGTTGCTCATGTACGGGACACAAATCTCGAGCAAAATTAACCTCTCTATTGTCATCCTCAAACTCGTTATCATTGGTAGCGTTACGGCCGTATGCTTGCCTTATATTAGAGGCACTCACCTCCATCCTTTCATTCCCCCCAATACCGGGCAATTCGGCAATTTTGGTGTTAGTGGGGTTATGCGCGCAGCAGGGCTTATCTTCTTTGCCTATATTGGGTTTGACATCGTCTCTACCGCAGCGCAGGACAGTAAAAACCCACAACGCAATATTCCTTTAAGTATTCTTGGTAGCCTTATAGTCTCCGCTGTCATTTATATGATTTTCTCTTTTGTTATTGTCGGCGTTGTTGATTACCGCGCCATGCTGCATGACCCGAACCCTGTATCGACTGTCCTTGATAGTCTTCATATGTCATGGTTCTCTAGTATCATTACATTAGGCATTGCCTTTGGATATATTTCCGTTATTTATGGTTTGCTCATGGGGCAGAGCCGTATTTGCCTCTCCATGGCAAAAGATGGCCTCCTCCCCCCTCTCTTCTCAAAACTTAATGAGCGTAGCCGTACACCGTGGAGCTCCCACATCATCACCGCTATTGTGGCAAGCCTTCTCGCCGCGTGCCTTCCTATTGATATTCTCGGGAAGATGACCTCCATCGGCACGTTATTGGCGTTCATCATCGTTTGCCTGGGCGTGATGATTCTACGCATTCGCCAGCCTGACGCTGTGCGGCGTTTTCGCACCCCCGGCGGGCCGTTCCTCATTCCCATTTTAGGGATTATCTCCTGCGGTGCTGTCATGCTCGCTATGGACCTCATGACATGGATCAGGCTTGTCGTATGGTTGCTAATTGGTATGGGCGTCTATCTTTGCTACGGGTTGCATCGTAGCCATATTCGTCATTCACACCATTAGGAAGATAAAGGTACAAACATATTATGGTAAGAAGCTCTTTCCCCCATACACGTTTGCGTCGTAATCGTTTTGACGATGCCACACGCCGCTTGGTAAGCGAGACACATCTGCATGTTGATAATCTCATCTGGCCCATTTTCATCTGTGAAGGCGAGCAACAACGCCAAAAAGTAAAGGCCATGCCAGGGGTGGAACGGGTCAGTTTAGACCTATTAGTAGAGCATGTGCGTCCCGCTGTGGAGCTTGGCATCCCCGCTGTCGCCCTCTTCCCCGTTACACCGTTGGAAAAACGTAGTGAAACTGGTGAGGAAGCCCTTAACCCTGATAATCTGATGTGCCGAGCCGCGCGCGTCTTAAAGCAGGCTTACCCTCACCTGGCTTTAGTAGGGGACGTAGCCTTGGACCCCTACACATCCCACGGTCATGATGGCTTAATTAAGGATGGTCACATCCTCAATGATGAATCGGTAGATGTTCTACGCCATCAGGCCTTGAACCAAGCGAAGGCTGGCATTGATATTATTGCCCCATCCGACATGATGGATGGCCGCGTTAAAGCCATCCGCAGCATTTTAGATGAACATGACTTCCACACAACGCGTATCATGGCCTATGCGGCCAAATATGCCTCTGCCTTTTATGGCCCCTTCCGAGATGCTCTAGGCTCCAACGCTCTACTGAGTGGTGATAAAAAGAGCTACCAGATGGACCCGGCTAATAGCGATGAAGCCCTACGGGAAGTCGCTATGGATTTAGCCGAAGGGGCGGATATGGTGATGGTCAAACCCGGGATGCCCTATCTTGATATCATCCGCCGGGTACGTGACACATTCTCCGTGCCGACATTTGCCTATCAAGTCTCTGGCGAATATTCCATGATTATGGCCGCTATTGAGAATGGCTGGCTAGATCGCGAAAAAACCATTCTAGAAAGCCTCATCGCGTTCCGCCGGGCTGGCTGCCATGGCATCCTGACCTATTTTGCTGTTGAAGCAGCGCGTCTGCTGCGTGGTCGTTAAGCCACGCTTTGCCCCCTCTCCTCTCCGTAGGAGACGGGGGAGCCTTGCCCATAAGGCCGGCCTTGAGGCAGAAAAATTAGCTGAAGATTATCTCCATCACCAAGGCTTCACAATCTTAGCCCGCCGCTATCGCACAGCTTATGGGGAAATTGACCTGCTTGCAGCCAATGATGATTACTTGCTCGCCATTGAAGTCAAACAACGTACAACCCTAAGCGAAGCCCGTTACGCCGTTTCCACACGTCAAAGCCAAAGGTTATTACGGGCGTTTCAACTCGTCATTGAAACCCATCCAGAGTGGCAACGGGAGAATAGCCGATTTGACGTCATCATCATTGATGTAGCTGGTGAGATTGACCATATCCAGGATGCTCTACGACTTACTTAAAGCATCAAAAAAGCCTCACCGAATTACTTCAATGAGGCTTTAGAGCGGATCACACGGCGGTAGAAAAGAAAATTTTACCCACGCCGATGATGAAGATTCCTATGATGCTTCACAACGACATGACTGTAATAAGAGACGTTACGCACTGTCGCACCATTATGATGCCGGCTAGACGCCAAACGAACCCCTGTAGCACGACCATGAGATAGATGACGGACCGCATGATGAAATGCCGAAGGCGGCGCAATAAGAGCATCAAAGGTTAGTTTACTTGCCTCATGCTCAGTCAACACACGCTCAGCATGAGCCGGAGCTACAGCCAACCCTGCCAACCCAAAGAGCCCTAAAATAGCGCCCCCTTTTCGGGATTTCTTCATGTTCCGCCCTCTTCTTATATCTCCGCCTTATCCAGCAGAGTCAGCTCTCATACCAAAATGATGGTTACTCTAATCATGTCAAAAAAAAGAAAAGCAACAAAAACCCGCCTTCCTTAACATTTATTTAGAAAAACCACCTCGTCGCGATCATCCCTCGCTCTTTAGCAACCCTTTCTCCACGAGTAAGCTTTCCAGCTCACCGCTCTGATACATGTCTGTGACAATATCACAGCCCCCGATAAACTCACCCTTTACATAAAGCTGAGGAATTGTCGGCCATTGTGAAAAATCCTTGATCCCTTGCCGAATTGCAGGATTTTCCAAAACATTTTCCGTCTCAAACTCAACGCCAATATGGCTCAGAATCTGCACAACACGCGCAGAGAAACCACATTGCGGAAACTGCTTATCCCCTTTCATAAAAAGCATGACAGGGTTTTTATCGACTAATGCCTGAATCGTCTGAAAAACAGCATCATTCATCTTATCTGTCCTTTCCACTCACTCAGGAGCCCGCGTCTTAACGGCCAAAGCATGTAGCTCTGTCCCCACACGATCCCCGAAGGCGTCATAAACCAGCTTATGCTGTTTCACCCGTGATAACCCACGGAATACATCACTCACAACCTCACAGGCGAAATGATCTCCATCGCCTGCAAGGTCTTCAACCACAATCTGCGCGCCAGGGAAAGCCGTCCGAAGGGTTTTTTCAATCTCTTCCGCTGTCATCATGGCAAGCCTCTCAGGATATTTCATCTAAATGCACAACCGGCGCATCATCCCGCATATCCCCCATAAAGCGCGGGAAGAAAGACGCATGCAGCTCTCTCAAATGCGAAATTGACACTGAGACATCCGCACCAATCTTCAACGCATCGCCGCCTATACGTCCCAAACGATGAACAGGAATCCCCCGCGCTTGAGCCGTCTTTATCACAGAATCGGGCTGTGTCGTTACTAAAACATAACGCGCCTGGTCTTCCCCAAACCAATAAGCATGAGCAGCTACATCCGTAGGAGGCGCAACAAGAGTACAGCCTACCCCACCGGCCATAGCCATCTCAGCCACAGCAAGAAGTAAACCACCATCGGAAAGATCATGACAAGCTGTTACGGAGCCTTCTTGAATAAGGCCGCGTACAAAATCGCCATTCCGCCGCTCGGCTTCAAAATTAATCGCAGGAGGCGCACCTTCCTCACGATTGAGAATTTCCTTCAACCATAAAGACTGCCCGAGCGTGCCTTCCGTCTCCCCAATGAGGAGAATCTCTCCTGCGTCTGGGAAGGCAAGACCAACAGCTTTATGCACATCCTCCAGCACACCAACGCCACCAATCACAGGGGCAGGTTGAATGGCTGTGACGCTCCCATCATCACCACGCGTCTCGTTATAAAGAGAGACATTCCCGCTAACGACAGGGAAGTCCAACGCGCGCCCAGCATCGCCGATACCTTTTACAGCCTCGACAAACTGCGCCATGATGCGTGGATTTTCTGGGCTGGCGAAATTAAGATTATCCGTCATCGCCAAAGGCTTTGCCCCAGTGGCAGTTATATTACGCCACACTTCCACCACAGCTTGCGCACCACCAATATAAGGGTCCGCCTGCCCATAACGCGGGGTGCAATCGGTCGTCATTGCGAGGCCACGATTCGTTCCCTCGACCCGTACAATCGCCGCATCAGCCCCACCGGGGCGTTTTACTGTCTGGCCGCCTACGCCGCTATCATACTGATTCCAAATCCATGCACGAGACGCCCCATTTCCGCTAGCCACAAGGCGGCATAAGGCCATCTTTATTCCACATGGATCAGCAGGCACAGGAAGTGGAGGCTGACGTTCATACGCGACCGTGGGACGGTCATAAATCGGGGCTTCATCAGCTAAGGGGCCCAGTGGGATATCAGCTTCTACAACCCCTTTATGCCGCACCGTAATCCGACCACTATCTGTCAGCTTACCGACAATCGCAAAATCTAACTCCCACTTCTCAAATATCTTGCGGGCTTCCTCTGTCCGATCAGGCCGCAGCACCATCAGCATACGTTCCTGACTTTCAGAGAGCATCATCTCATAAGCCTGCATATGCGTTTCACGCTGGGGCACATGGTCTAGGTCTAGGTCAATCCCAACCCCACCCTTACTGGCCATTTCCACCGCAGAAGAGGTCAAACCTGCTGCCCCCATATCCTGAATGGAAATCACAGCATCCGTTGCCATGAGCTCCAAACAAGCCTCAAGCAACAATTTCTCTGTGAAGGGGTCCCCAACTTGGACAGTCGGCCTTTTAGAGCTGGATTCGGAATCGAACTCCGCGGAGGACATCGTCGCCCCATGGATGCCATCACGTCCTGTTTTAGACCCGACATAAACAACAGGGTTCCCCACCCCCGCCGCAGCGGAGAGGAAGATACGATCTTGCCGAGCCAAACCAACGGTCATGGCATTAACAAGTGGGTTGCAGTTATAGGAATGATGGAAGTTTACCTCGCCCCCAACGGTTGGCACCCCCATGCAATTGCCATAACCGCCAATGCCGCGCACCACACCATCCACAACGCGCTTTGTGTCTTTATGGGAGGGGTCGCCAAAACGTAGGGCATTCAAATTCGCAATAGGGCGCGCGCCCATTGTGAAAACATCACGCAGGATGCCCCCAACCCCTGTCGCTGCCCCTTGATATGGCTCGATAAACGAAGGATGGTTATGGCTCTCCATCTTAAATACAGCCGCCAAGCCATCCCCAATATCAATAACCCCGGCATTTTCACCAGGACCATGAATAACCCAGGGGGCCTTAGTCGGAAGCGTTTTAAGATGTAAACGTGACGATTTATAAGAACAATGCTCCGACCACATAACAGAAAAAATGCCAAGCTCCGTAAGGCTTGGCGTGCGTCCCATAATGGTCAGTACCTTCTCATACTCATCATCTTTAAGACCAAAAGAGCGCGCTAGATCAAGGTCAACAGATGCAGCTGTCATCAGCCCAGAGCCTCCAAAATCCCACTAAACAGGGGTAAACCATCTGTCCCGCCCAAAATCTCTTCTGTCAGATTTTCTGGATGCGGCATTAACCCACATACACGACGATTCTCGCTCAAAACCCCGGCGATAGAACGAGCACTCCCATTCATGTTGATATGCTCGTCATCATCTTTCACACGACCCGCAGCATCACAATAACGAAACGCCACACGTCCCTCACCCTCTAGCCGGTCCAAGACATCCCGGCTTGCTGTGTAATTGCCATCCCCATGCGCTAACGGCGCACGAAAAACTGCACCGCTCTTCCATCCTGCGGTAAAAACACTATCGCGCCCTTCCACCTTGAGATGACAATCCTGCGCTAAAAAACGCATCCCAGCATTACGCAACAAAGCCCCGGGGAGCATTTGTGCCTCTGTTAAAAGCTGAAAACCGTTGCACACACCCAGGACATAGCCGCCTTTTTCCGCAAACTGACGGACAGCCCGCATAATAGGAGAATGTGCCGCCATAGCCCCGCTACGCAAATAGTCGCCAAAGCTAAAGCCCCCTGGCAGGACGATTAAATCGAACCCATCAACATTGTCTTGCTGATGCCAGAGCATTTCTGGCGCCTGCCCAGAAGCCACCTGAAACGCTTGTGCCATATCCCGTTCACGATTCGTGCCAGGAAAAACGACTATACCTATTTTCATCTGTTATCCCCTGCCGAAATGGCAGAATAGCAAGGATAGTTATCATGAAACGCGCGATAAATACCACGACCAGCAGGCTCATCCAACGCATCTTCATGCCCCGCATACCAGCCAACGATGAGCGAGCGTAGCTGTGCCATTCTGATTTCTTTAGGGACACAAAAAGCAAGTGGCTTATGAGCGCCTTCCACGGTCGAAAAATTCCGCGACCAGATTTCACTATCCATAGTCCCAGCAAGATAGCCATTACAGGCAGGCAGGCCGGCATCATGACTACATAACGCCACCAATCCCTTGCCAGGCAGAGAGGAAATACGCTGCGCTTGCGCCCGCTTCTCAGAATACAACCCAGCAACACCAGAAGGGCACGTATAGTTATCATGCAACGCCTGGAACACGCCACGCCCTGCGGGCTGTGTAAGAGCGACATCATGCCCGGCTAACCACCCTACCACTAAGGAGCGAATCTGCACCCCTTTAACCTGCGCTGGGATACAAAAAGCAGGCGACGGGGCAGAACCCAGCAACAAGCCAAAGCTCTGTGACCATGAGGCACCATCTGTGATACCGGCAAGGTAGGCACTACACGCTGCAAAACGCGACTGTTTTGCACAGCTCCGTGCCAATTCCTCGCCCGAAACTGTGGAGATACGTTGCGCCTGGGCCGTATGCCCTGCCAACAAGGAGACAATCCCTAGGGCTAAAATAAACCCCATATTACGGATGAATGTCACGCACTTACCTCCACATAAAAATCTTCAATCACTTCGTTAGCCAACAGAGCGCGAGCCATTTTCTCACCCTGTTTTTTTGCCTCTTCTGCCTCAGTTGTTTTTATGTGCAGGTCAACCACACGGCTGATCCGCACATCTGAAGCATTATTAAAACCGAGAGAATGCAAAGCGTGCTCCACCGCTTTTCCTTGCGGATCCAAGACGCCTTTTTTCAGATAAACGAAAACTCTGACCTTCACTGCACACCCTCCGTAGATACGCTCTCTGTTTGCCCGTTCTCTGGCAAAATACCAAGACGGCGAGCCACCTCCTGATAGGCCTCACCAACGCCACCCATATCCCGGCGGAAACGGTCTTTATCCATTTTTTCCTGCGTTTGACTATCCCAAAGGCGACAATTATCTGGTGAAATCTCATCGGCCAAAACGATGCGCATCTCATCATCTTGCCAAAGACGACCAAATTCCAGCTTAAAATCTACCAATGTGATCCCTACACCTGTAAATAATCCACATAGAAAATCATTCACCCTTAAGGCCAACGCTTGTATCTCCTCCAGTTCTTGAGGATGAGCCCAGCCAAAGGTGATAATATGTTCCTCAGAGATGAGAGGATCATTTAAGGCGTCATTTTTATAGTAATATTCTACCAAAGTACGCGGTAGACGCTCCCCCTCTGGCAAACCAAAACGCTTCGAGAGAGAGCCTGCTACGACATTCCGCACGACAACTTCTAGCGGAATAATCTCAACCTCTCGGACGAGCTGTTCCCGCATATTTAAACTACGGATGAAGTGCGTTGGAATGCCCATCGCTCCAAGGCGCAACATTAAATACTCGCTAATGCGGTTATTCAGGACGCCTTTACCAGTAATAATGCCGCTTTTAGCACCATTTCCAGCCGTTGCATCATCTTTGAAATACTGAACCACTGTTCCTGGCTCAGGCCCTTCAAAGATAATTTTGGCTTTTCCTTCATAAATCTGCCGACGGCGAGCCATGCCTCTTCATCCTTACGTAATGGGCCTATAATAAAGCCATTTCGGCCCCCTATATCACAAGAAATACCCTTATACGAGCCTCGCCCTTAAATTGAGGCTCTCTCCATAACATCCCCTTAACCAAACACTCGCGTAAAAACCTGATCCACCGCCCGCAAATGACGAGCGGGGTCCAACGCGTCATCCAACACAGCGGCCTCAACACGCTTTGCAACTTCTGGATCAGATTCCAAATTTTCGCGGAAGGTACGACCTTCTGGCGTGCCTAATTTTGTCCAAGTTGCCATAGCAGCACGCTGAACAATCCGATACGCATCTTCACGCGAGATACCAGCACGCGCTAGCACCAACAAGACTTCACCAGAATGAACGACCCCACCCAGGCTTTCAACATTGGCAAGCATTTGCTCTGGATAGACGACCAATTTTTCCATCATGCCAGAAAGGCGCGCAAGAGCGAAATCCAACACAATAGTCCCATCGGGGCAGATATTCCTCTCTACAGAAGAATGGCTAATGTCGCGTTCATGCCACAGAGCCACATCTTCCAACGCCGGGGTAACATAAGAGCGCACCAACCGTGCTAAGCCTGTGAGATTCTCGGACAAAACGGGGTTACGCTTATGCGGCATGGCCGAACTCCCCTTCTGCCCAGCATGGAAGAATTCTTCCGCCTCACGCACTTCAGAGCGCTGGAGGTGACGCACCTCTGTAGCAAGCCGCTCAATCCCACTAGCAATCACACCCAAAGCGCAGAAAAAGGCTGCATGGCGATCCCGCGGAATTACCTGTGTAGAAACCGTTTCCGCCTTTAGCCCCAGATGAGAGGCAACATATTCTTCCACCTCTGGGTCGATATGGGCATATGTCCCTACCGCACCGGAGATAGCACATACGGCAATTTCCTCCCGCGCAACTTCCAGACGACGACGATTACGGGCAAACTCAGCATAATGGCCCGCCAATTTTTGCCCAAAGCTTATCGGCTCGGCATGGATGCCGTGGCTACGACCAATCGTAACGGTGTGTTTATGCTCAAAAGCACGCTTCTTCAGGGCAGCGAGAAGGATATCCATATCCTCCAACAAAATATCCGCTGCTTGTGTTAGTTGCACCGCCAAACATGTATCCAGCACATCCGAAGATGTCATCCCCATATGGACAAAACGGCTCTCCGGCCCGACTTTCTCCGCCAACCATGTGAGAAAGGCAATCACATCATGGCGTGTCTCTGCCTCAATCTCATCAATCCGCGCTACATCAGCCTCACTAAAAGCGGCCATCGCGGCATCACCTTTTGTGCGAATAACTTTAGCTGCCTCTGCCGGAATCTCCCCCCGGCGCGCTAAAGCCTCACACGCCAAGGCCTCAATCTCAAACCAGATGCGATACCGGTTTATAGGGGACCAAATGGCTGTCATCTGTGGGCGCGAATAGCGGGGGACCATGTTATAACTCCTGCTAGAAGGGCAATTATCCCCTGATTAGCCTAAAACTGCCCCTTTTGCCCAGAGCATAAAACCTCTCCCACCGCTAGCAATGCAGAAAAACGCTTAAAGCGTCTTTAAATGCATCCTCTACCCTCACGTTAAAAAAGTTTTTTGTTTATAGATGAACATCTAACACTCCATTTATGCGGCTTAAGTGAAATCATGACCATGTCGGCTCCTCTTTATTTCATTATGATGGTCTGCCTCACCATCATCCTGAATTTGGCACTAAGTGGTTATAATGTGGTGATCCTAAAACGGATCATCGACCATATCAGGCCACCACAACTAGATATTGAGCGACAAAATCATCCTCTTTTAGCCAAAAAACGCCTTCGCGCTTACCGGCGTACAGCACTCATCTTTGGGACGGCCTTAGCGGCTTTTTTACGCATTGGTCTTACGCTCATCCTAAGTGACATCCTTGTATTTTCGTTTACAAAAATTATCGCTGCCCTACTCCTCCTCTGGACAAGTTGGGTTTTGTTTCGCTCGCTCACATCACCCACGCCAGACGATGACAGCTCACATTCAGCCAGCTTAATAGAAGCCATCCCCAAAATTATTATTGCAGACCTCGCCTTAGGGTTGGATAACATCCTCGCCGTTGCCTGTGTTTCGATTCACCACCATGCTATCCTTATTAGCGGCCTTGCTATTTCCATCATCGCTATAACCCTCGGTGTCATGATGGCCCCTGCCCGCCTTTTGCAATTACGCTGGTTAGAATGGGTGGGGTTGGTCATTATGATCGGCCTAAGCATCCACCTTCTTATTCATGGTGTTCGCGATGTTTCATTCCCTCTTTTTTGATAAGCCATACTTACTGCGGCAATGGAGCAAGCTTTGCCTCGTTTTCATCTTTACCTTACCCTTGGATGCTTGGAGCCAATCCTCCTCTCGTTTTGAGGAATGGCGAGCATTAATTGCCCCAGATGGCAACACGTATTCTGCAACGCGCTATGCTGCCTTCCTATCTCAAAAACCAGATTGGCCATTACAAAAACGAATCGAAAGTCGCTACGAGCACGCACTCCTCGTAACAACTGATCCCCAAGAACGACGAACCCTTTGCCCCTCACGTCCTATCAGCCGTGCGGACCTCCTGATCAGCTGCGCACCGTTTCTCTCTGACGTGGCACCTCAAGCAAGAAGGCTCTGGCGCGAGCAAGTTATAAATCCTGAAGAGGCAAAACTATTTGTCGAGCATTTTGCCCCCTATCTCACCCCTGAAGATGAAATAATACGCTACACAAAACTAGAATATTCAGGCCCTTTAGAGATAGCAAAACAACAAATCCAACGAACACCAGAAGAATGGCACTCTCTCTTTTATGCACGTCTTGCCAATCGATTTTCTATGCCAGACGCGGATGAGTTATATCAAGCTAATGCGGCAAACCCTGATCCCACTCTTATTTATTACCGTTTAAAATATCTACGCTTACATGACCGACTAGATGAAGCTACGCAACTTTGGCTCTCAAAACCCATAAATACGGATAACATACTCCCTACCCCACTCACCGCTATAGAGTGGCAAACTGAACAAACTAATTTTATCCGAGCATTACTGCGTACGGAAAACCCGGGGAGCGCACAAACTAGCTTCACCATTTTGCAGGCGACGCCTTTTTACCAACAAACAGCTGAGACGCGCGCTCTCATGGGCTATATTGCCCTAACCCTCCTCCATAACCCAGAGCAAGCGCGCCCTTATTTTAAAGCGTTAAGTGAAGAAACAGACCTTAATAAACGCGCTGAAGGCCTCTATTGGCTAGCCCGTACAGAGGAGGATAATTCGCACCCTCACTCTGCCCTTGAATTTTATAAAAAGGCGCGTGAATACCCCACAACATTTTATGGTCAACTCGCTTTAGCACATCTAACGCATACGCCTTTCTTATCATCTAATATACGCAGCCCCACCTTCCTGACAGCCTTAGCAAAAGAGCTTGCCAAACAGCCTGCATCACCAACAGGACATACCCTAGCCCGAACGGATTTAGTGGATGCCTGTACACAATTATCGCAGGATGGAGATGTATCTAATGCTACATTTATCCTTGCTTATCTCCAAGCTCATACAATGGCCGACCATACAGCACAGGCCGACATTGCCCGTCTCGCATTGTCCCTCCACATACCTAAAATAGCTGTTCTATCCACCAGACAACTAACACGATTAGGGATTAGCTTTTATCCCGAAGGGTATCCGCCCTTACCCCTTGAGACAACCACCACACTACCATATGGACTCCTCCCCGCCTTAGTCCGGCAGGAAAGCAGCATGGATGCCAGTGCCATTAGTCCCCGTCATGCTATTGGTTTGACGCAACTTCTCTTGCCTACTGCCAAGCAAGTGATCCGCCAACATCAACTCCCTTATTCATTAATAACGGCAGAGGCGCTAAAAGACCCAGAAATCAACCTAACAATCGGCAGTCATTACCTAGCAGATATGCTCTCCCGATTTGAAAATGTTATTCCTTATACATTAGCTGCCTATAACGCTGGCCCCACACGGTCCCAACGCTGGCAAACCCAAATGAATAGCCCACAAGCACCAACCCTGGATGATGAAGATATATTGCTACGCTGGATTCTATTACTCCCCTTCAAGGAGACACGTTTATATATTGAACATATTGAGGCTGATCTCTCCCTTTACGCGCTGGCGCCTTATCAAAAAAGCCCATAAAAAAAAGCGGCCCATAAAGAGCCGCTTTTTCCCACTATATCCAGTGTATCACACCGGCTTAGTGCTTCGAATTTGCATCCGAAACGCCCGTGTTGGACGGTGCGCCAGCAGGAGCTTCCGGTGCAGCAGGAGCCGCCGGAGCTGCAGAAGGCTGAGACTTCTCTAAGGAAGCACTGTTCAGGTCATCAGTAGCCTGCGGAGCTTTACCATCTTCCTTCTTCTGACCATGCTTCATGTTGCATTTTTTGCCATGATGATGGTGATGAGCACCAGCGTGATGCGCATGGTGGGCCGGAGCAGCAGACTCATCAGCCGCAAAAGCAGGGGCAGCAGCCGCTGTCAGACCGAGCAGAGCGATAGCGGAAAGAGATAGTTTCTTCATAAAATCCTCCTCAAATCATCCTTTGTTACGATGATGAGGGTATCCTAGAATGGATAAGCGCTTAGGACAATCATTCTTATATAAAAGAATTATTACATTAAATTAGTATAGCCTATGACAGGCTGCACATTACCGTAAAAAGCCGAAGTCAAAGCTGACCGCGCGGTGGGCCATAAACCTTGCCTGCCCGCGTGATAAAGGCTTTTACCATCAAGCGGACGCCCTCATTAAAAACCATCCCAATAGCATTGCCTAATAAACGAGAGCGAAATTCAAAATCGACAAAGAAATCAACGCGGCAATGCTCTCCCTCAGGGGTGAAACGCCATATATTTTTGAGATGCTTAAAAGGCCCGCGCTCATACCCTACTGTAATCTGATGAGGGCGATCTAACTGAACACGGCTTGTATAAGTCTCCCGGAAAGGGCCAAAACCAATGGTCAAATCAGCCAATAACTCATTCTTAGAATGAGAGCGCACAGCAGCCCGCACACACCAAGGGAGGAACTCCGGATATTTCTCTATATCCGCCACAAGGTCAAAGAGCTGCTCGCTAGAGTAAGGAATTAACCTTTGCTCGGCATGTGTTGGCATTAGCTCTCCCCTTTTAAACGGCGCGCACGGGCTTCGCGTAGCTCTGCAAAATCACGATCCGCATGATAAGAGGAGCGCGTGAGAGGAGATGCACTAACCTGCAAAAACCCCTTCGCCCGCGCCATAGCCCCATAGTCAGCGAATTGCTCTGGCGTGATAAAATCTTTAACCGCGGCATGTTTAACCGTAGGTTGCAAATATTGCCCTAATGTTAGGAAATCGACCTCCGCAATACGAAAATCATCCATCACTTGCGCGACTTCCATCTTCTCCTCCCCCAAACCCAACATCATGCCGGATTTCGTAAAAAGAGATGGATCAAGCCGCTTAGCATCATCCAATAAGCGAATAGATTGATAATAACGCGCCCCCGGTCGAATCCCCGGGTATAAACGCGGGACGGTCTCAATATTATGGTTAAACACATCCGGCCGTGCAGCAACAACAACCTCTAACGCACCCGGTTTACGCAGAAAATCCGGCGTTAAAATCTCAATCGTTGTTTCTGGTGCAAGGGCACGAATCGCTTGGATGACATCCGCAAAATGTTGCGCCCCCCCATCGGGCAAATCATCACGATCCACCGATGTAATAACGACATGCTTGAGCGCCAACTTCGCCACAGCTTCCGCGACATGAGCCGGCTCGTCTGGGTCCAATTTATGCGGGAGACCTGTCGTAACATTGCAAAACGCACAAGCGCGCGTACAAATCTCCCCCATAATCATCATAGTCGCATGGCGTTGGGACCAACATTCCCCAATATTGGGGCATGCAGCCTCCTCACATACTGTCGTCAGGCCATGTTTCCGCATGAGGCCGCGCGTCTCATCATAGACCGGATTGCTCCCCGGAGCCCGCACCCGAATCCATGAAGGTTTCTTCTGGATAGGGTTATCGGGCCGGTGCGCCTTCTCTGGATGACGCAAAGCGGCCATCCGGTCTTTTTGATGATTAATGACGATGCGCTGAGCCATTCCTAAATATGCAGCGCACCCTCATAAGCGGCGAGGACAGCCTCATGCATTGTCTCAGAGATGGTTGGATGGGGGAACACCGTCTCCATCAACTCGGCATCAGTCAACTCACCCGTTCGGGCGATGACATAGCCTTGAATCATCTCCGTGACCTCAGCCCCAATCATATGGGCCCCTAGCAATTCGCCCGTTTCAGCATCAAAAACCGTTTTGGTCATGCCGTCAGGCTCACCCATAGCAACGGCTTTCCCATTCGCTAAGAAGGGGAACCGCCCCACGCGGACCTTATAACCTTCGGCTTTTGCCTTCTCCTCGCTAAGCCCCACAGAAGCCACCTGCGGGCGTGCATAAATACAGCCGGGGATGTTGCGAATATGGAGCGGCTCTGGGGAGCGACCGCTGATTTTCTCCACGCAAATCACCCCTTCATGGCTTGCTTTATGAGCAAGCCACGGTGGAGCCGCCACATCACCAATGGCATAAATGCCCGGCTCTGCCGTGCGGCAAAACTCATCTGTTTGGATATGGGAGCGATCAACCTTCACCTTGGTGCCTTCAAGGCCAAGCTCCTCCACATTCCCCACGATACCGACCGCGCAGATTACACGGTCCACCGTAAGGTCCAGCTTGCCTTTCGCTGTCTCAATAGTGGTGGAGACCTCATTAGCACCCTTCTTCAGCGGGCCAACTTTTGCCCCTGTATGGATGGTCATACCCCGCTTCTCAAACGCTTTATGCGCTTGTGCGCTAATCTCGGCATCTTCGGTCATGAGGATACGCTCTGCGACCTCGGCAATCGTGACCTCACAGCCCAAATCCCGATAGAAGGACGCAAACTCAATCCCAATCGCCCCTGAGCCAATAACCAAGAGACGCTTTGGTAGACTATCTGGCGTCATCGCCTCACGCGCGCCCCAAATGAGCTTGCCGTCTGTCTCCAACCCCGGTAGCTGCCGTCCCCGCGCACCAGTTGCCAAAATGACATGCGGGGCACGAATCTGGCCAGTCTCTTTACCATTTTTTGTAATAGAGACTTTATGCGCCTCACCCTCACGGCCTGCTAATTTAGCGTGGCCATCAAAGGTTTTAACTTTCGCCTTCTTTAAGAGATGAGCCACACCTTTGCCCATTCTCTCCGCTACCGAGCGAGAGCGTTTTACAATCGCCTCTAGGTCGAAGGAAGGATTACTGGCCGAAAGCCCGTATTCCTTCAAGTGCCCTAGGCTGTGGTAAACCTCCGCAGAGCGCAACAGAGCTTTGGTAGGGATGCACCCCCAATTAAGGCAGACGCCCCCCATATGGGTACTTTCCACCAAAGCGACATTCATCCCAAGCTGACTAGCCCGCAAAGCCGCCACATAGCCACCCGGACCGCCGCCGACCACAATAAGATCAAAAAGGTCAGACATGATCACAGCACCAGTGAATAAGGGTTTTGAATAAGGTCACGCAATTTATTAAGCCATTGCGCACCAAGGGCACCATCGACCGCACGATGATCCACCGAGAGAGTAGCCGTCATCACCGTTGCAACAGCAAGCTCACCATCGCGTATCACAGCGCGTTTCTCACCCGATGCCACAGCCAAGATAGCCGCCTGCGGTGGATTGATAATCGCAGCGAAATCTTTCACCCCGAACATCCCCATATTGGAGATAGAGAATGTCCCGCCTTGGTAATCCGCTGGGGAAAGCTTGCCCTCCCGCGCACGGGTCGCAAGGCTGCGGGCCTCTTGGCTAATCTCCTTCAAGCTCTTGCGATCAGCTTGGCGGATAACCGGTGTCACCAACCCATCCGGCACGGAAACCGCCATGGAAATATCCACATCCTCAAAATGCAGCATCTCGGTTTCGGTAAACTGGACGTTCAGGCCCGGCTGTTGCTTCAACGCCAAAGCCACGGCCTTAATCATCATGTCATTGACAGAGATTTTGCAGCCTTCAGCTTCAAGAGCCTTATTAAGGCGACTGCGTAGGGCCAAGAGCGCATCAAGCTCAATATCCACCGAGACGTAAAAATGCGGCACTTGTGTTTTAGATTCCGTCAAGCGGCGAGCGATAACCTTCCGCATACCGGAATGTTTTACACGCTCAACAGAGCCCGCTGCTGAGGCCGCTGTGGCAGATGATGCAGTGGTGCTAGATGTCTGCCCTTTTGCTTTCTCCACATCGCGGCGCAGAATACGGCCATTCGGCCCTGTCCCGGTGAGGCTGGCAATATCAACACCATTTTCTTTCGCAATACGGCGGGCCAAGGGGGAGATGAAAATCCGCTCCCCTTTATCCGCTTTCTGCGTTGATGTTTGTTGAGCCGGGTCAAAAGAAGAAATCACCACTGGCTCGGACTTTTCAGCTTGTGCAGGGGCTTCAGCCTTCGCCGCAGTAGGTGCAGTTTCAGGAGCCTCAGGGACAGCTTCTCCCTCCTCCACAAGGATGGCGATGGGCGTCTTTACTGCCACATGCTCCGTCCCCTCTGGGATGAGGATTTTACCAAGAATCCCCTCATCCACAGCTTCGACTTCCATCGTGGCTTTATCAGTCTCAATCTCGGCAATAACATCACCGGACTGAACGGCATCGCCTTCCTTTTTCACCCACCGGGCCAGCGTCCCTTCTGTCATAGTCGGAGACAGAGCGGGCATTAAGATATTGGTTGCCATTGGTTTTAGTCTCCCAACTGCTTACGCACAGCCTCAACAA
This sequence comes from Parasaccharibacter apium, assembly GCF_002592045.1. Taxonomy (GTDB): domain Bacteria; phylum Pseudomonadota; class Alphaproteobacteria; order Acetobacterales; family Acetobacteraceae; genus Bombella; species Bombella saccharophila. The sequence goes on from NZ_MEJG01000001.1 coordinate 27,293, forward strand.
TCCACTCAGGCTTAGGCAGGGCCAGTTTCTCTAAATTCGCAGCATAAGGCAAAGGAATATCCAACCCGCACACACGCGCTGGCGGGGCGTCCAGCCAATCAAATGCTTGCTCCACCGCGATGGTGCAAATCTCGGAGCCAATACCCGCTACAGGCCAGCCTTCCTCAACCGAGACAATCCGGTTGGTTTTCTTCACGCTCTTGATGATCGTTTCCGTATCAAGCGGACGGAGCGAACGGAGGTTAATCACCTCAGCCTCAATGCCTTGAGCGGCAAGCTGCTCTGCGGCCTCTAGCGCAACACCCACCATGATGGAAAACGCCACCAAGGTGACATCCTTCCCTTCGCGTTCGATTTTAGCCTTACCGATGGGCAGAACAAAATCCTCATCCACCGGGCAAGGGAACTTCTTGCCATAGAGAATCTCATTCTCCAGCACCACGACAGGGTTCGGGTCCCGAATAGCAGCACGAAGCAGCCCCTTCGCATCCGCCGCAGACCATGGCGCGACAACTTTAAGGCCGGGGATATGCGCGTACCAACTGCCAAAACATTGGGAATGTTGCGCCCCTACACGCGCCGCTGCCCCATTCGGCCCACGGAAAACAATCGGGCACGACATTTGCCCACCGGACATATAACGCGTTTTCGCTGCGGAGTTGATAATGTGGTCCACCGCTTGGAGGGAAAAGTTCATCGTCATGAACTCAACAATCGGCTTCACACCAGAGAGAGCCGCCCCGACAGCCATACCGGTAAAGCCATGCTCGGTAATGGGCATGTCCATAACACGCTTCTCACCGAACTCATCTAACAAGCCCTGACTAACCTTGTAAGCCCCTTGATATTGGGCGACTTCCTCACCTAGCAGAAAGACATCCTCATCACGGCGCATCTCCGCAGCCATCGCATCACGCAAAGCCTCGCGCACTGTAATGTCTGCTGTCTCACCCCATTCAGGCTCGACAAGTTCAGCAGTAGAGCGTTGAGCAGGGCCTTGCGGAGCAGATGCCGCCGCGTTGGGGACAATCTTCTCCACCTTGGGGGTGGGTTTGGCTTTTGAACCAAGGTCCAGCCCGTCCGCTGCGGAGGCATCCTCGCCTTCTTCCAACAGAACGGCAATAGGCGTGTTTACCGCCACATGCTCTGTACCTTCATCGATGAGAATACGGCCTAGCACGCCATCCTCGGCAGCTTCCATCTCCATCGTGGCTTTGTCAGTCTCGATCTCTGCGATAACCTCGCCAGAGCGAACAGCATCACCCTCTTTTTTAACCCAACGGGCCAGAGTCCCTTCCTCCATTGTAGGGGAAAGAGCGGGCATAAGAATTGGAGAGGCCATGGCTTATTCTCCCACCAGAACATCAGTCCACAGCTCAGAAGCATCCGGCTCTGGGCTTGTTTCGGCAAATTCGGCTGCGTCTTTTACAACGGCCTTCACGTCGTGATCCACAGTTTTGAAGAACGATTCATCAATTCCCTGTTTAATCATCTCCGCCTTTAACGATTCAATCGGGTCACGCGTTTGGCGCATCTCATCCACCTCCGAACGCTGGCGATATTTCGCCGGGTCAGACATGGAGTGCCCACGGTAACGATATGTTTCCATCTCTAACAAGAAAGGTCCTTTGCCAGAGCGACAATGCTCCATGGCCTCTTTTGCTGCTTGATAAACAGCAGCGACATCCATCCCATCTACTTTGCGTGATGGAATCCCCCACGGGGTAGCATTCTTTGAGAGGTCCTTAGAGGCAGAGGCACGCTCGATCGATGTCCCCATGCCGTAACGGTTATTCTCAATCACATAAAGGCACGGCAATTTATGCAGAGCGGCAAGGTTGAAACTCTCATAAACCTGCCCTTGGTTGGAGGCACCCTCCCCAAAATACACAATGGAGATAGCCCCGTCCTTTTTATACGCGCTGGTAAGGGCAAGGCCTGTCCCTAACGCCACTTGCGCGCCAACGATGCCGTGCCCCCCATAGAACTCTTGCTCCTTAGAGAACATATGCATAGAGCCGCCCTTCCCGTGGGAATACCCACCAGAACGACCCGTAAGCTCGGCCATCACGCCACGCGCTGTCATCCCAGCAACGAGCATCTGCCCATGATCGCGATAAGAGGTAATGGAACGATCACCCTTCTTCATCGCAAGGCCAATCCCTGCGACAACGGCCTCTTGACCGATATAGAGATGGCAGAACCCGCCAATCAGCCCCATACCGTATAATTGACCGGCTTTCTCCTCAAAACGGCGTACAAGGAGCATCTCCCTATAAGCACGTTCCATTTCCTCCTTCGATAGCACCGGGCCATTCTGGCGGTTCGGCGCATCCGTCATAGAACCCATGACACTCTCCCAGGATCAACAATTTTGTGATGGAGCGGAGTTGTAACAACACTCCCCCCAAAATGCCAGCATTTCACACCAAGCTGAGTTATTTTTATACCAAAATGGTACTCTTTAGAAACCTAACAACCGACGCGCTGCAAGGCCGGGGTCCTCTTCACGGAGAAGCGATTCCCCCACAAGGACGGCACTGCACCCCGCCTCTCCGACTTTGGTTAGATCCTCCGATGTAGCAATCCCACTCTCTGAGACAACAAGACGATCAGGCGGTACCTGCGGGGCAAGGTCTAATGTTGTTTGGATGTCCGTCTTTAACGTCTTCAAGTTACGGTTATTAATACCGATGAGGAAGCTATCATAAGCAAGAGCCTTGTTAAGCTCCTCCTCATTATGGACCTCCAACAATACATCCATATCCAGCCCTCGCGCGAGAGCGATAAGCTCGGCCGTTTGTTCTTCCTTCAAGATAGCCATAATCAAAAGGATGCAATCTGCCCCAATCAAACGGCTCTCATGCACTTGCCAGGGCTCTAAAATAAAGTCCTTCCGCAAAATCGGTAGGCTACATGCTGCCCGCACAGCTTTAAGGTCCTCCGCACTCCCATGGAAGCACGACCCCTCTGTTAGAACAGAAATACAGCTCGCCCCTGCCCGTTGATACGATAGAGCGATCTGAGCGGGATCATAATCTGGCCGCAGCACACCCGCAGAAGGAGAAGCCCGCTTCACCTCTGCAATCAGCCCAACACGTCTATCAGCTGTGATATGTTGCAAGGCTTGCCCAAAACCACGGGTCGGCATGGCGACCTCTTTCGCCTTCGCCGCGATCTCCTTAAGAGGCAGGACTTGCATCCGTTGCTCGACATCAAGGCGAGTCCGCGCGCAAATGCGCTCCAACACGCTAGCCCCGCTCTCCGCAGCGGTACCATCCCCCTCGCCTACAGAGGGTGGAGTAGCATCTTCCGGTTTAGCGGCCTCTGCTGCATCACCCCCAGCTGGGGACTCAGATGTTGGCGATTGTCCACCATCCTCTACAGGAGCAAAAACAGCCATCGATCGCTGTGGCAAGAAAATCATGATCGTCCTGAATCTTTACCTTAAAACAAATTAGGAACGGTATCCGCGTTCAACTCTCTGCCCTTACACCCCTTTGAGCGCGGATTAAAGCCTGTTGCGCTTGTCCTTCATCCAAAGAACGCGCCGCTTGGGCAATGTTGCGCCGCAATGCGGGGGCGGAAAGCGCACCATTCTCTAACAAATTGCCACGCCCTGCGACATGTAGGCCTATCGCGGCATTTAACAAAACAGTGTCCCGATAACAGCCTTTTTCCCCGGCGAATAACCGCTTCATCGCCTGCGCATTTACCTGTGCGTCCCCACCTTTGAGGGCTGCAATCTCATAACGGGGTAAGCCTGCCATCTCGGGCGTGATGTCAAAAGAAAATATCTGACCCGCCTCCCACACCTCATTATGCGTGGGCCCTGCTAAAGTGAGCTCATCAATGCCACCTTCATCCGTGTGGCCATGCACAACCCAAATGGACGTACCGCCCAACTCGCCCAAAACCTGAGCAACAGGCTGGCACCAAGCTTCATCAAACACGCCAACCAACTGTCGCCGCACCCGCGCAGGATTGCATAATGGACCAAGTAGATTAAATAATGTCCTAAAGCCCAAGCCTTTTCGCACTGGGGCGGCAATCCGCATGGCCGGATGGTGATAAGGGGCGGCAAGAAATGCAAGACCATCCTCTCGCAGACGCGTCTCCTGCACAGCGTGATTAGCCTCGGCGGGAATGCCCAGTGCCTCCAGCACATCAGTCGCTCCAGCACGAGAGGATAAAGCCCGCCCCCCATGTTTCGCCACAGGCACACCCAGGCCTGCCAAAACAAAGGCTGTCGCAGTGGAGACATTCAACGTCCCCAACCCGTCTCCCCCCGTCCCGCAGACATCTACCGCATCCTCTGGAACATCCTTTAAAGCTTGCATGGTACGCCGCACAGCTCGTACCGCACCAGAGAGCTCAGCGGAGGTTTCCCCACGCATATAAAGGGCCGTCAAGAACGCAGAAAGCTCAATCTCCGAGACATGCCCTTCCATAATGAGCGTAAAGGCAGCTTCGGCCTCCTCGATGCTCCATGACTGGCCTGCAACAGCCTTACTCAAGAAAGGTGCGAAGGGCTTCCCCTGCCGTGCCATCAACCTACCGCCGCTTTGCTTTGTGGTAAAACATTGGCCAGCCGAAGGAAATTCGCAAGCAATTCCCGCCCGGAATTAGACGCAATACTCTCTGGGTGGAACTGCACACCATGGATGGGATAATCCCGATGCCGCACCCCCATCACTACCCCATCTTCTGTCCGGGCATTAACGATAAGCGAAGCAGGAATAGTCGCTGGGTCTAGCGTTAGACTATGATAGCGCACCATATCCACCGGGTTAGACAACCCTGCAAAAACCCCACTTCCATCATGATGAATGGCGTTAATCTTGCCATGCATTGGCACATCTGCCCGCACAACATCCGCCCCAAAGACCTGCCCTATCGCCTGATGCCCGAGACAAACACCCAAAACAGGCACCTTACCCGCTGCTTTTTCGATCAACGCGCAGCAAATCCCCGCTTCATCAGGTGAGCAAGGACCGGGGGATAGCACAATCGCAGAGGGCTTCATCTCTAAAGCGCGCTCGACTGTGAGAGCGTCATTCCGCTTTACTGCGCATTCCACCCCCAAGGCTCCAAAATGATGGACCAGATTGAAGGTGAAACTATCATAATTATCAATCAACAAAATCATCTGGCTGTCTCCTCAATCGCAGCACATTTTGCTGTTATCTCAGATGAGGTGTCGCGCGGTATTTTACATCCCCCGCGGGGCAGAATGCTTTTGCTGCCCTAAATGCACCGCTTGCTCAATCGCTGCTTCTGCTGCGCTAAAGAGCGCACGTGCCTTCGCTCTCGTCTCTTGATACTCCGCCTCGGGGTTGGATTCAGCCACGACACCACAACCGGCCTGTACATACATATGCCCGTCTTTCAACAAGGCCATACGCAAGCCGATGCAGGTATCCATGTCCCCATCCGCACCAAAATAACCAACACACCCAGCATAGGGGCCTCGCCGTGTTGGCTCTAGCTCATCAATAATCTCCATAGTGCGAATCTTTGGGGCCCCTGTGAGCGTCCCCGCTGGGAAAGCCGCCGAGAGAGCCTCCAACGCACCGCACTCTGCCTTCACCTTCCCCGTCACAGTGGAGGAAATATGCATGACATGGCTATAACGCTCCACCACAAAGCGTTCTGGCACCTCTACCGTGCCAAGCTGCGCTACGCGGCCAACGTCATTACGCCCTAGGTCAATCAGCATAAGATGCTCGGCAAGCTCCTTGCCATCGGCAAGAAGTTCTTTCTCCAAAGCAAGGTCATGCGCGCGGTCCCGCCCACGCGGGCGCGTACCTGCCAGAGGACGCACCGTGACGACCCCTTGGCGCATCCGCACCAAAATCTCTGGGGAGGAACCAACAAGCGTAAAGCCCCCAAGGTCCATCAAAAATAAGAATGGTGCGGGGTTAATCCGCCGTAAGCTGCGATATAATGCCAAACCAGAAAGGGGAAAGGGCGTTGTAAAACGCTGGCTTGGCACAATTTGGAAGGCATCACCCGCCGCAATATAATCCTGCGCTTTTTTGACGTTCTGCAAAAAAGCTTCATGCGTGATGTTGGAGACAGGCTCCGCCAGTGTCGTCCCTTCAGAGAGGGATTCGGCAGGGTCTGCTACAGGTTGACGCAAGGCCTCCACTGCTTTGGCTAGCAAAGCCTCACCATCTTGCTCTGTCCTCCCCTCACGCAGCGGTGTGGCTAAAATCAACTCATCCCGCACTGTATCAAATACAGCAAAAAGCCGCGGACGAATCATCACCCCTTCGGGGAGGTTTAGGTCATTAGGCGGGGGATTAGGTAAATCCTCCATCTGCCGAACCATATCATAACCCAGCACCCCAAAGACGCCGCCAATCATCGGCGGCAAGCCTTCTGGCAGGATCATCCGGCTTTCATCCAACAAAGCTTTAAGCGAGGTCAGTGGGGCTACTGCCTCCGGCTTGCCATCCCGAAAGGCCTGCCCATCTTGGCACCGCCAAACCGTATCGGGCAGCAAAGCGATGATGGAATAACGCCCCCGTGCAGCCCCACCCTCTACACTCTCAAAAAAGAGACGATAGGGATCATCCGCTAAACGAGATAGACGCAAAAACACCGAGAGTGGTGTGAGGAGGTCTGCCGCTTCTACCCTATGAAGAATCTTACACACTACTGCCCCAACCTTCCCGAAACACTGCTAAAGACCCGATTATTAATGTCATTAAACAAGCCTGCATTAAAGTGCCGTGGCGGGGCAGAACGCGTATAAGACATGCCCAATGTCTCACGCAGATCAGCCCGATAGGCCTCTGCCATTTGGGTCATAATATTCTGCCGCAATGAGGCTGTTAACGTTGGCGATTCCTCATAACTACCCGTCACATTCACCAGCCAATAAGCATCCCCCTCTTGGAGCATAACGGTCTCACCCTCTTTCTGCTCCATAGCCGCACGCAGGATCAACGCTGGGACATCCTGCCGTTGCTGAAGGCGAGAGAAATGCTCATCCTTTTGCAGAAGGGACGCCTCGCTCTGGCCATCCACAGCACGGCGCAAGCCATCCGTTTTAGCATGCTGATACAGGCTGGTTGCACGTTGCTCCATCGCATGTTTACGCGCATCATCCAGCCATGCCTCTTTGACCTTATCGCCCATTTCCTCATAACTGCCTTGATGGGCTGGTACGATATTATCTACCAAGACTGCAAAGGCACTCCCATCAGGTTGGGTGACAATATGGGGAGGCTCATCCTTCTTTTGGCTAAAGACCTGCTGTAATAACGCCTCACGCAAAGCAGCATCGCCAGGCAAAGGGGCCGGCTCCCCGCCGGGGATATTGCCTTTCTCATCCATTGTGCCTGCTAAGGGGAATGCCCCAATATCCGCAGGAATCTGATCTAGAGTGGCAGATTTCGCCACTTCCTCCTCCAAACTCCGCGCACGCTCTTTTAGCAGAGGCACGGCACGGGCGTTAGCAATATCCTCCCGCAGACTGTCCTTCATGTCAGTAAAATTAGCCTGATAAGCAGGCTTCACAGAGACGACATGAACCACACTCCATCCAGCTGCCGTCTGAATAGGATCAGAAACCACCCCAGCTCCTGTCGCAAAAACGGCCTTCCCTAACATTGGATCTGGGAAGTCCGTCATCCGGGCGTCATTCAAGGAGGCAGGAATCGCACTCGGATGCTGCTTTTGCAGCGATTCCCAAGAGGCACCCTTCTTCCACATTGCTGCAATTTTCTGAGCGAGGGTCTTATCCGTTACCGCAAGAACCTCCACCGTGCGCAACTCTGGCCTATTATACCGCGCTGCCTCGGCAGGATCTTTCATTTTTTGATCGTAAGCAGCTTTTACATCTTCATCAGAAACAGAGAGTGTTTTTGCCACACTTCCCGCCGTCATCACGACCAAACGCGCATGACGATATTCTGGTACATGAAACTGCCAAAGATGATTCTGATAATAGCGCTTTAATTGCTCATCTGTCGGCTGGGTCGCGACATCTCCCAAGGAGAAAGGCAGACGAATCAGATCCACAACACGCCCATGGGTGAAGAAATTCACCATCCAATCGACTTGTGCAGTAGGGGCTACCATGCCCTGCCCAAAATTGAATGTTGTTGCAGAGCCATAAAGCATATTGCGCGTCTCATTTACCAAGCTCTGATGATCAAGTTGGTTGCCCTTCAACACAGCTTCCATCTTCTGCGGGTCAAACTTACCCGTTGGGTCTTGAAAGACAGGCATAGAAAATACAACCGCCCGAATCGTATCATCGCTTGGGGTTAAGCCATTGCGTTGGCCAGCCACTTCCCCCTCTCGTGTAAGGATAAGGGTACGCAACGCAGCACGCCCTAGCTCCTCACGCGCTTGCGGTGCTTTAAGGATCTCTGGGGAGCCACCATTTTGTTGAATCGCATAAGCAATCTGCCGTTGTATAGCTTGCTGGAGCTCCATAGACGTCACGCTATGGCCGCCAATGCGTACCACAACGTCTCCCCCCAAACCGGCCCCCCCGCCTATACCAAAAAATGTTCCCCCTAAAACAACGAAGGAGGCAAAGACTAACAAGGCGAGTACCCGCCCTAACCAAGAGTCAACCAGGAAATGACGCAGAGCAGTAATCATCGAAAGCGCGTATCACTTATCTAATGGTGGAATGGCGTTAAGCGGAAAAACCCGCTAAGCTGCCCTAGCATAGAGATGCTGAGACAAATTGACCAGCACGCCACGGCCATCTTTTACGCGATACCGCGTGAATAAGGCCACAGCGAACCGGGGGAGAGCGGAATGACCACTGTACCCAAATTCGTCATTGGGAACTGGAAGATGCAGGCCCGCCACGAATATGGCCTAGAACTCGCAGAGGGTGTTGCTCAAGGGTTAAAAAAGACACCTCCCCCTAGCCATCTCCATACCATCCTTTGCCCCCCTTTCACGCAGCTCTCTGGGGTGCATGACGTACTTAGTAAGGTCGCTCTGCCCGATGATCAGCTTGCCTTAGGGGCACAAGATTGTTACCCGGCTTCCTCTGGTCCTTTTACGGGGGATATTTCTCCACAAATGATCAAGGCCCTAGGGGCAAATTATGTCATCCTTGGGCATTCAGAGCGGCGACAAAATCATGGTGAGACAGATGCCGTGATTCGCCAAAAGGTCAAAGCCGCTACCGCTGCGGGATTAACGCCGATTGTCTGTATTGGCGAGCATCTTGCTGAACGTAACGAAGGCCGTGCGGCAAGTGTGCTTGCTAGCCAGATTGAGGGCTCCCTGACGCGCGGCTTCCGCGGAATCGTCGCGTATGAGCCTGTTTGGGCCATTGGGAGCGGGATCACCCCCTCCCATGAAGAACTACAAAGGAAGTTAACACTCATCCGTGCTTTATTGCCGATGAGGCTCATGACAGATGACATTCGCGTCCCGGTCCTGTATGGCGGGTCCGTAACATCTGTTCAAGCACCTTCCATTATGTCCATTGAGGCCTTAGATGGTGTGCTTGTCGGCAGTGCTAGTTTGGAGGCGCAAAGCTTCTTAGATATTATCACCGCTGCGGCTGAGGCCACCACACCTCAACTGACCTCATAACTTTTGGACCCTGATTGAATGACCACATTATTGCTTATCCTCACTGTTCTGGTTGCCCTAGCCCTTATCGGCGTTATCCTGATTCAGCGTAGCGAAGGCGGTGGTCTTGGCGTTGGCAATAGTCAGGGGCTTGGCTCTTTTATGTCTGGGCGTGGCACAGCTACTCTGCTCACCCGTAGCACGGCGGTGCTAGCTGGCCTGTTTATGATTCTTTGCTTAGTCCTTGCCATCTTAAATCGCGGGGCTTCCTCTGGGGCGAGCAATGGGCGTGATATTCTCGCTCATCCGCCTGTATCTCAGCCAACAGCGCAAACTACGCCACAAGCAGCTACGCCGCAGGCTCCTGCTGCTCCCACACAAACGCAAGAACAAACACAAGGTGAGCAAACACCTGCTCACTAATTTTTAAGGTACTAATTTTTAGGGGAAGTTAAGCCATAATCTACTTCCCCTTCCCTGCCTCTTCGCTATATAAGGGCCTCCCATGACGCGCTTTGTTTTTGTGACGGGTGGGGTTGTATCCTCCCTCGGTAAAGGTATCGCCTCGGCAGCTCTGGCTGCCCTCCTCCAAGCTCGTGGGCATAAAGTCCGCATTCGGAAGCTGGACCCTTATCTCAATGTTGATCCGGGCACGATGAGCCCTTATCAGCACGGGGAGGTGTTCATCACCGATGATGGTGCTGAGACAGACCTTGATCTCGGCCATTATGAGCGTTTCACCGGGGAACATGCTCGTCGCTCCGACAACACCACAACGGGGCGGATTTACTCCAACGTCATCGCGCGCGAGAGACGCGGCGATTATCTTGGGGCTACAGTTCAGGTCATCCCGCATATTACCGATGCGATTAAAGAGGCCGTTGTCTCCGATACGGATGGCTATGACTTCGTCCTTGTCGAGATTGGCGGGACAGTCGGCGATATTGAGAGCCTGCCCTTCCTAGAGGCGATTCGCCAATTACGGAATGATTTGGGCCATGAGAACACGATGTGCGTGCATCTCACCCTTCTGCCCTATATCCCCTCCGCGGGAGAGTTAAAGACCAAGCCAACGCAACATTCTGTCAAAGAATTGCAAAATGTTGGCTTACAACCGCAGATTCTCCTCTGCCGGTCCGATAGACCCATCCCGCAAACAGAGCGGCAAAAAATTGCCAGCTTCTGTAATGTTCGTCCTGAAGCTGTGATTGCGGCTTTGGATGTCGATACAATCTATGCCTGCCCTATTGCGTATCATGAACAAGGGATGGACCGCGAAGTCCTCCACTATTTTGGCCTGCCACATGATACCGCACCAGACCTCTCCCGCTGGGAGAAGATTGTCCGTGGTGTGCGCGAGCCTAAAGGGGAAGTACGCATCGGGATTGTTGGTAAATACACAGCTCTCCTCGATAGCTACAAATCCCTTGCCGAAGCCTTGCTCCATGGTGGGATCGCCCAAGATGTACGCGTCCATATGAACTGGATTGATGCGGAAACTCTGGAAGACCCCACCCAACTTGAGAACCAGCTACGCGGCATGGATGGCATCCTCGTTCCCGGTGGGTTCGGCGAGCGTGGCTCGGAGGGGAAAATCAATGCCGTGCGTTATGCGCGGGAAAATCGTATCCCCTTCCTCGGCATCTGCTTTGGGATGCAAATGGCCGTTATCGAATGTGCCCGCTCCCTCGCCGGGTTGAAAAAAGCCTCCTCTACCGAGTTCGGCCCTACAGAAGAACCGCTAGTCGGGCTGATGACGGAATGGGCCCGTGGGACAGAGCTACTCCGCCGCCGTGAAGGGGGCGATTTGGGCGGGACTATGCGCGTAGGTGCTTACCCGGCTAAGCTGGTCGAGGGCTCTCGCGTGGCGGCCATTTACGGTAAAACCGACATCCGCGAACGCCATCGCCATCGCTGGGAAGTGAACGTTCATTATCGTGAAGTGCTGGAGAAAACCTCCCTCCGCTTCTCTGGCATGTCGCCTGATGGTGTTCTGCCTGAAGTTGTTGAATATCCTGACCATCCCTGGTTCATCGGTGTGCAATATCACCCAGAATTGCTCTCTAAACCCTTTGACCCACACCCTCTCTTTAGCGGGTTTATTGGGGCGGCCAAAAAAGAGCATCAAACACGGGAGGATAAGGCGTGAATGTTCCTTTAGGGACATTCAACCTAGGGCAGGATCAGCCCTTTCGCCTTATTGCTGGGCCGTGCCAAATCGAATCGCGTGACCACGCTTTCTTCATGGCGGAGGCGTTAAGCACGCTCTGCCGTGAGTTGGGTATTGAGCTCATTTATAAAAGCAGCTTCGATAAGGCAAACCGCACCTCCCTCCGCGCTGCGCGTGGTGTGGGAATAGTAGAGGGGCTTAAAATCCTCGCCGATATTCGCGCTCATTTTTCAATCCCCGTTCTCACTGATGTCCACGCCCCTGAGCAATGTGCCCCCGTAGCAGAGGCTGTGGATGTCCTTCAGATTCCTGCTTTTCTCTGTCGGCAAACGGACCTCCTCATCGCAGCGGGAAAAACCGGCAAGGTTGTGAATGTAAAAAAAGGGCAGTTCCTCGCCCCCTACGATATGAAACATATCGTTGAAAAGCTGGAATCCACCGGCAATCACCGCATCCTCCTTTGTGAACGCGGGACATGTTTTGGTTATGGGACGCTTATTAACGATATGCGCGCCCTGCCGATTATGGCCCAGACGGGCTATCCTGTTGTGTTCGACGCCACTCATTCCGTCCAGCAACCCGGTGGGTTAGGCCATGCAACTGGTGGGCAGAGGGAGTTTGTCGCTCCCCTCGCCCGTGCGGCTGTTGCAACGGGAGTGAGTGCGTTGTTCATCGAGACGCACCAGACCCCTGATACCGCTCCTAGTGATGGCCCTACGATGATACCCCTTGCCGATATGCGCGCTTTGTTAGAGCCGCTCATCGGCATAGACCGTTTGGTAAAGCAAGGCTCTCAGAACTGACCTTGCGGAGAAAGAAGCGCGAGCGCGAAGCCAATCACGCATAAAATGCTGCTAATCACCCGTACCAGGAAATAACCGGGCGGGAAGTCACCATACCGATTTGCGAGTCGCTCTAATAAGATGAGGCTGAGAAAGCCCCCTATTTCCAGCGCAAAACCTATTTTTAAAGAGCCAGAGGCCCCAACACCCATGGCCAGCCATCCCCATAAAAACGCAAAACCTCCTAAAAGAATCGCCCGCTTATCGCGCAGGCTTTCCCCTTTTGGGAGGATGATGGTGGGCTTGCAGGCTAAGAAACCCCAATTCATCGCCCCATAAAAGGGTAAGAGACAGCCCCCATACGTAAGCAAAACAAGCGTTAAATGCGGTAGAGGCATGACAATCCCTGCCAAAAAGAGCCAGCCGCCCATTAACAAAGGCAGAACACCGCCAAGCACAATAAGCATGGCTGCCGTGACAGGAAATTGTCGCATCTTAATTGACCTCAGGCCCGGTTTTTGAGACTAAAATAGGGTGGAAGCGGATGTTGCTTCGCGCCTGATGATAGGCCGTGCAGGCTCCGCCGCATAGAGTCAGGAGAAGTCCCTTGAGCGCAATTGTTGATATTATTGCCCGCGAAATTCTGGACAGCCGTGGTAACCCGACTGTTGAGGTAGATGTTGAACTAGCCTCCGGTGTGACCGGCCGCGCTGCTGTTCCCTCTGGTGCCTCCACCGGTGCCCACGAAGCTGTGGAGCTGCGCGATGGCGACAAAAAACGCTTCCACGGTAAGGGCGTCCTGAAAGCTGTCAACGCTGTTAACACAGAGATTGCCGATAAGCTGCGTGGCATGGAATCTGAAGACCAGATTGCCATTGATAAAGCCATGATTGAGCTGGATGGCACACCAAATAAAGGCCGCTTGGGTGCAAACGCCATCCTCGGTGTTTCCCTCGCTGTTGCCCGCGCTACAGCTGAGGAGCTGGACCTGCCGCTATACCGCTATGTCGGTGGCACATTTGCTCATGTTCTGCCCGTCCCGATGATGAACATCATCAATGGTGGTGAGCATGCTGATAATGCTATCGACTTCCAAGAGTTCATGATCCAGCCAGTCGGTGCTTCCTCCGTTGCAGAAGCTATCCGTATGGGGTCTGAAATCTTCGCTTGTTTGAAGAAAGAGCTGCACAAGAATGGCCTGAACACCAATGTGGGTGACGAAGGTGGGTTTGCGCCTAACCTAAACTCCACAGAAGATGCTCTCGGCTATATCGAGAAAGCCGTTAAAGATGCTGGCTATAGCTTTGGTAAAGACATTACCCTTGCTATGGACTGCGCTTCCACAGAGTTCTACAAGAACGGCCGTTACGAGATGAAGGGTGAAGGCAAGAGCTTCTCCTCCAGCGAGATGGTCGATTATCTGGAAGGCCTGACCAAGAAGTTCCCGATTGTTTCCATCGAGGATGGTCTTGCTGAGGATGACTGGGAAGGTTGGCAGGAGCTTACAAAGCGTCTCGGCGACAAGATTCAGCTCGTTGGTGACGATTTATTCGTAACAAACCCTGAGCGTCTTGCTGAAGGCATTGAGAAGGGCGTTGCTAACTCCCTACTCGTTAAGGTTAACCAGATTGGCTCTCTGACAGAGACATTGCGTGCTGTGGAAATGGCTCAACGCGCTGGCTACACAACAGTGATGAGCCATCGCTCTGGTGAGACAGAGGATTGCACCATTGCTGACCTCGCCGTTGCTGTGAACACAGGGCAGATCAAGACAGGTTCCATGTCCCGCTCTGACCGTATGGCGAAATACAACCAGCTAATCCGTATTGAGCAGCAGCTTGGTGATAGCGCACAATATGCTGGTCGCAGCATCCTGAAGACACGTAAATAATCTTCAGCCAGACCGTCGGTCTAAGAAAAACCCCGCCTTAAAGGCGGGGTTTTTTTCACTCTGCTTCAGACCTTGCCTCTTTTAGAAAAGATTCATAGAATAAGACGTTATTACCTTATTCATAAACGATGTTAGGAGAGCGGGGATGATCATCTTTTTGCGGCGTGGTATGAGTACCATCTGCGCTCCCCTCTTGTTCCTACTATTAACTGCTTATTTTCTATGGAATGCCCTGCATGGGGACCTTGGGATCAAAGCGTATCAGCACCAAAAAACATTACAAACAGAAGCACAATCCGCTTTAGCTGACGCTCACAAAGAACAAACCATCTGGCGGAGGCGTGTGCTCGCCCTTAATGAAAGAGCTTTGGACCCAGATATGTTAGATGAGCGCAGTCGCGCAATGCTCAATAGCAGCCTCAAGGATGATCTTGTCATCCCATACGGAGAAAAGCACCCGCTTTATTAAAAAGCATGATGAGATATCATCTATAAAAAAAGCGGCCCCTCAAAGGCCGCTTTTTTTTACATCACGCGATGCCGCCTTATTACTTAATCTTTGCTTCACGAAAGACAACATGCTTGCGCACAACGGGGTCGTACTTACGCACTTCCATCTTGCCTGTTGCTGTACGTGCATTCTTCTTCGTGACGTAGAAATACCCCGTATCTGCGGAAGAAACGAGACGAATCATAATAACATTTGTCTTGGCCATACTACCCTCGGACTGCTGCCATGATGGGATGCCGCTTTACCATTTACTCAAGAGCAGCATATCCCCTAATACTTGGACGGGAGAATGATACCTTGTGCCTTCCAGGTCAAGCCTTTTTGGTGGAAGTTCTCTCAGTAAAACGGATTATCATCATTTTCTCCCGCCCTATCACCGTCTTTCTCTTATTTATCACCAAAATCATCCAACGAATCATAATGGTCATGCACAACATGATGCCGAGCTGAACCTTTCTTCCCGCCCATTCCAGCATGTTTATGGGACGGATGACGCCGCCCAGACGTAGCATGAGGCATAGCCACCCCAACTGTCTCGGAGAGCTTGATGACATCGCCCTCCCAATCATATCGACTGGCCTGATGAGGCCCAGCTGCGGGCCTATAATGCGGCATCGGAATAGGCCTCTGCATTACAGTAGAATCCCGCTCATACCGCGCTGGTTGTTTGGCACTCTCTTGAAGAGAGGCCCCTCGTACCTCATGAACCACCTTAATATTACCATCTGGACGAATAAGCGTGAACGTCCCATCCCCATTAGGAATAGACACCGTCCCCGGGGCAATCGCCTCAGCTGATGCAGCCACTTGCTCATGATGACGAGGGATGGACGACGATTTAGCACCGCCAACCCCCTCATCAAAATCATTCCCTTGACGAACAGAAGGTGTAGAGCTGTCCATCTCTTCAGGAATCACAGAGACGGCAGGCGGATTATGCGACAGGCCATTAATAACGGTATTCTTATTGGATTCATGCAGAGGTAACGCCCCTCCACCCGCTGCAAAAACAGCAGCAACGTCATTATTATACCGACCAGAACGAGCCGAAGGCGGAGCCACTGTCGGTTTTCTATCCTGCCGGGGCACTTCCTTCTCCGCAACCGGCTCTGGCGCAGAGGGAACAACAATCGAGGGCAGCGGTGGCAAGGTAGCCTCATGTGTAGCCACTTCTTCACGGTGCGT
Source organism: Parasaccharibacter apium (assembly GCF_002592045.1). Taxonomy (GTDB): domain Bacteria; phylum Pseudomonadota; class Alphaproteobacteria; order Acetobacterales; family Acetobacteraceae; genus Bombella; species Bombella saccharophila. The sequence goes on from NZ_MEJG01000001.1 coordinate 43,390, forward strand.
AATAGCGGCCTCATGCGGGCTAGAAACAGGCAGTGCAGAGGCAAACGGCATCGTCTTAACAGGCTGCTGCGGTGCTGGTACTGCCTGAGCTGCCATCTCTTTTTGAGGCACCATAGATGGTCGCTTAACTGGTGCAGCCGGTGGCAAAGGAGGGATAACAATCAAAGCAGGCGGCGGTAAGGTAGCTTTACGCACAGCCACTTCTTCACGGTGCGGAATGACAGCCTCATGCTGCCTAGAAACAGGCAGCGCAGACGCAAACGGCATCGTCTTAGCAGGCGGCTGCGGTGCCGGCGTTGCTTGAGCTGCCACCTCTTTTTGAGGCACCAAAGACGGCCGCTTAACGGGCTCAGCCTGTGGTAAAGGAGGGACAACAATCAAAGCAGGCGGCGGCAAGGGGGCTTGTGCAACAACGTTCTCTTTATGCCCCTCTTGCTGCGGCGGAATCGTAGCAGGAGACGCAGCTGAAACGGTATGATTCACACTCTTGAGCGCTTTGGCAGATTGAGCAGCCTCCTGCTCATCCAATGGCTCCAGATAAGCGGAAGCATTATCCTGCACATGCGACGGCAAGGTTTTATCAAGCGGCATTACAACCTTGCCAGAACCATAACGCTTGCCGACACCTTCCCCAACCGTTATGCCCTGCCCATCGGCAAGTTGATGCTGCAAATCTGCTTCTAATTGCGGTCTTAATTGATGCCATTTATCAATAAAATGACTATTAGAGCGACTAACATCCTGCAAGCTAGGTACTGGGTCTGGCTGACCAGGCCAAATATCACCTTCCTCAGGTAAAATAGGCGTCGTACTGACCACTTCGCCACGTACACGCCGGGCGACCTCACTCTGTGCATCAGGTGAATTAGGATTACCTAAAGGATTAAACATCTCCCCTGCATGTCTGTCCCAGCCTGTGCAACTTGCTGTCAAAACAGAGAGGATAAGGAGGCTCGCTCGCTTTATTTTATCTTCTTTGCCCTTTACCATCTGAGGCGCATATCTCTTCCTATAAACATCCTCCGATAAGAGGAGGAGACGATGCGCCCCTATCTGGGCTTTATATTTATCTAACTGATGTCCCACCATTTATACCCGCATCCGTGCCACGGTTGCTTTAAGATACCCCGTCCCTGTCAAAAGGGTAGGAATTACAGACAACCAAAGCAATGCCGCGCCAATCACCCCGAAATATCGGGCTATATCATGAAAAGAATTAATAACCCCTTGCCCGAGGATGAGAAAACCTATAGCGACCATCTGCATCCCTGTTTTCCATTTCGCCAAGCGGGTCGATGGGATGGTCTGATTCTGAGACGCCATATATTCCCGCAAACCACTAATTAAAATCTCTCGCAGCATAATTAAAATAGCCGCATAAAGGGACCAAAACCGCAATCCCCCCGTCCCTGCCAGAGCCAACAATAAGCCCCCTACCAAAAGCTTATCAGCAATAGGGTCCATCATACGACCTAAATCTGAGGTCAACCCTTGCCGACGTGCCAAGGCCCCGTCCAGATAATCCGTCACACATGCCCCAACATAGAGAAAAAACGCAATATCTGCCCATAAGCCACCACCGGCGAGACATCCAATCAAAACCGGGATAACAAGAATACGGAACAATGTAAGAAGATTGGGTAGGTTAATCACTACAAATCTCTATCCGGCAGGTCATGCCCCAACATATATCTCGGTCAGGGTTTTTAGGAGATGTCACTCTGTTCTCTTACCCATTCTGGATGGAAATATCCATAAATGACCTGCGCCATTTCACGATTAATTCCTGGTACATGTTCTAACTCCTCTATAACGGCCTGTCGCACTTGCCGAACAGACCCAAAACGTGTCAACAACGCCTTCTTTCGGGCAGGCCCAATCCCCGGGATGTCATCCAACCCCGAATGAGTCAGCGCTTTTGAGCGGCCCGCCCTATGGGTTGTAATAACAAAACGATGCGCCTCATCTCGTAAACGTTGCAAGTAATATAAGACAGCATCGTTAACAGCTAATTGAAACGGCTCTCGTCCTTCAACAAAAAACCACTCCCGCCCCGCATTACGATCCACCCCTTTAGCAATCCCAACGACTGGGATGGACGCAAGACCTCTCTCAATTAACATTTCTTTTACAACTCGTACCTGCCCTTTACCACCATCAATAAGCAATAAATCTGGCCATGTCTCACACCCCGCATCCTCTTCACTTAACTGTGCAAAACGCCGACTCATAACCTCTTTCATCATTCCAAAATCATCACCAGGGGCAATGGGGCCACGAATAGAAAATTTCCGATAAGCTCGTTTCACAAATCCCTCTGGCCCACCAACAATCATTGCCCCATAAGGGGCTTGGCCCATCAAATGAGAATTATCGTATACCTCAATTCTTTTTGGTGGAGCGGGCAACCCAAATAAATCTGCCACTTTCTGCAACAAGATGGCCTGGCCTGCGGTTTCTGCTAAGCGGCGTTCTAACGCTTCACGCGCATTAAGGATGGCATGATCTAGCACATCCTTTTTCTCTCCTCTCTGCGGCTGGAGTAGCTGTACTTTATGCCCACGCTGTAACGTGAGCGCCTCTATAAGCAACGCCTCTTCTTGTGGGATGATGTTTGTCAGTATCTGAGCAGGAGGCTGCTTATCTTCATAGAACTGAAGTAAAAAAGCCGCCAATATATCAGCTGCGAATGCATCCTCCGCATGACGTGGGTAGAAAGCGCGGTTCCCATTATTTCGTCCGCCCCGGATGAAGAAAACCTGTATGCAGCTCTGTCCCGCTTGCTGCCACAAAGCCACAACATCTGCCTCTCGAATAGTAATGGGATTAATCGCACCTGAGGCTCGAAGATTCGCAAAGCCGCGGATACGGTCCCGAATCAAAGCAGCACGCTCAAAAGCCATCTCCTCAGCCGCCTCTTCCATCTCTTTTGTGAGGCGTTGTTGTAGTTCCCGCCCCCCACCGCTGAGGAATTCTTTTGTCTGTTCTACTAACGCTTGATATTCCTGCGCGCTAATCCGCTCCACACAGGGGGCAGAACAACGCTTAATTTGATAAAGCAAACAAGGCCGGGTGCGGGATTCAAACACGCTATCGGTGCATGTCCGCAGCATAAAAGCCCGTTGAATAACCTGGATCGTCTGATCCACCGCACGAGATGACGCAAAAGGCCCCCAATAAGTTGCTCCCTTTACCGGTTTCCCCCTTTGGCGCATCAAGCGGGGATAGGTATGGTCCCCACTCAGCAACAACCAAGGGTAAGATTTATCGTCCCGCAAGAGGATGTTAAAGCGTGGCTTCATCCGCTTGATGTAATTGGCCTCCAGTAACAAAGCCTCAGCCTCTGTTCGCGTAACAACAATCTCCATCCCCACAGTAAGCGTTACCATCAAGCGGATACGCTCGGGCAAGCGAGAGAGAAGCGTGTAAGACGTAACACGCTTTTTTAAATTTAACGCCTTACCAACATATAAGACCTCCCCTTTACTCCCGAGCATACGATAAACGCCTGGAGTATCAGGAATCGTTTTTAAGGCTTTACGAATCGCAGCCACACCTTGAGGGATTTCAGCCATATCTCTTATTTTTCCGCTGATTTTTCCTAATTCTACGGAGCCTCTCAAACTCATCCACTATTCCTGTGGAAAAAGCTGTGAATACCCCAAGGGTAAAACGCCGCATCGTAGAGTTTCTCTTCCTTTCAATAGATTGCCTATTTTTTGGTCACTAAAAATAACCCATTGAAAAATAAGGATTTATAAAAGGTTTTCTAGAACGTAACACGTCTGCTTCCGCCTTTCTTCCCAATATAACTGTCAATCCCGTTTCTGAAAAAAAGAGTGGACAAAATGCGATAACATCCACTTGAAAAGAGTAATTTATGTTTGACTCTTCGTCATTCTTCGTTCTGCCTTTTCAAGCAATGTTAACATATTGCCACTCGCCACGGCTTGCAGCTCACTCTCATCTAACCCTTGGTCCCGTAGAGCCTGCAGCAATTGAGGTGTCTCACCAGCATCCTGCCAGCCCTCTATGCCGCCCCCGCCATCAAAGTCGGAGGAGAGACCAACATGCTCCACACCTATCCGGCGGATAACGTACAGCACATGCTTCGCAAAATCCGTCGCTGTGCCACCACCGCCACGTTTTAAAAACGCCCCCATGGCTGTGATTTGGATGAGCCCACCACTCGCCTTCAACGCATCTAGCTGCCCATCATCCAGATTACGCGGATGGTCACACAAAGCCCGCACGCAAGAATGACTCGCAAAAACAGGCACCTCGGAAAATTCTACAGCCTGCATCATCGTCTTACGCGATGCATGTGAGACATCCACCAACATGCCATGACGATTCATCTGTTGAATCACACGGCGGCCCAACGAGGATAAGCCGCCATGCGCTTCCTCTGGGCCTTCTCGTACCACTGCGGAATCCGCTAAGAGATTATGCCCATTATGGGTAAGGGTCATATAACGCACCCCATAACGCTGAGCGAGCCAACCAATGCGGCTATCATCCTCTCCTATCGGATAACCATTCTCCATCACCGGGATGAGCGCGACGTCGCCATTTTGCGCCGCTTGCCGTATATGCGCGGCTGTGTGACATAGAGCCGCCTGTCCCTCAAGATAATGGGGGACCATATCCTCTATTGCCTCTAACATAGCTTGCGCCCGCCGCCATGCCGCCGCATGACCAGCTTCATCAAGGCCTGCTTGTGGTGTATAGGCTGCCAAACAAGCCGCCCCTAACCCGCCCGCTTTCGCTTTGGGGACCGTAAACCGCCGCTCTACATCTCGCTGGGCGCAATCAGCTTGGTCACGCTTGTGCCAACTGGGAAGGCCATCCGCCGTTTTTTCCTCCCACGGAATATCAATATGCGTATCCATGATGAAAATAGACATCTATAAGGCCCCTTCCTTCGCTATACGCTTCAATGTGGCGTAATGCGCCGTAATCGCAAGATCATACTTGAATTTTTCCGCTTAAAGAGGGATCAAAAGCCATGCGTCTTATTACATGGAATATCAATTCACTTCGCCTCCGGCTGCCCCTCTTAACGCGTCTGAGCGAAGAATACGCCCCTGATGTCATCTGCCTTCAGGAAACCAAGGTCCCCGACCCGCTCTACCCCCAAGAGGCGTTAACGGCCCTAGGCTATCCGCATCAGCTTTATCGCGGGATGAAAAGCTATAATGGCGTGACGATTCTATCACGCATACCGTTAGAGCCCGCCCTACCTCATGCACCTGATTGGTGCGGCAAGATGGATTGCCGCCATGTTGCTGCGCGCCTTCATCCAGACTCCGGCCCGGTGAATCTTCATAATTTCTACGTCCCTGCTGGTGGCGATATACCAGACCCAGACGAGAACGAAAAATTCGCCCATAAGCTCGCTTTTTTAAAAGAAGCCAAAGAGTGGTTTACAGCCCACCCTCCTAAAAGAAGCATCCTTGTGGGGGATTTAAACATCGCCCCGCTAGAGCATGACGTATGGAGCCATAAACAGCTCCTCAAAATTGTTAGCCATACACCCATTGAGACATCCGGCTTGTTAGACTGGATGCACACAGGCTTTAAAGATGCCATGCGTACTGCCATCCCAGAGCCAGAAAAACTCTATACATGGTGGTCATATCGCAACCGGGATTGGAAGAAATCTAACCGTGGACGTCGATTAGATCATATCTGGACCACGCCAGATATTCTCCCCAACATGCAAAAAATCACCGTTCTCAGCGCGCTACGCGATTGGAAATCCCCCTCCGACCATGCCCCGGTCGTGATGGACATCACCCTCTAACAATACCACCCTATAAAGAGTGCAGGCTGACCTAACATGATAGGACCAGCCTGCTTTAAAGAGCGCCTTTACAAATTAGGGTTAAGGCAATAGCCCCCACCCTCTGTTAGCAAAATCCCAGCTCGGCCATGAGCAGGCTCTATCTTTTGGCGAAGGCGATAAATATGGGTCTCTAATGTATGGGTCGTTACAGAGGCATGATACCCCCAGACCTCATGCAACAACACATCACGCTCTACTGGCTGCCCCCCAGCACGGTAGAGATATTTTAAAATGGCTGTTTCTTTTTCTGTCAGATGGATACGCCGCCCTGTTTTTTGATCCAAAAGCTGTTTATTTGCAGGACGAAACACATAAGGACCAATATCAAAAACAACGTCCTCACTATTTTCGAACAAGCGTAATTGGGCACGCACCCGCGCTTGTAATTCCCCTACACGGAAGGGTTTAGCGACATAATCATTCGCCCCTGCATCAAGACCACGAATGACATCATCTTCATCATGAGAGCCCGTCATGATGATAATAGGGATTGCTAAGCCTTTTTTACGCAATGCCGCACAAAATTCCCGGCCATCGCCATCGGGAAGATTCACATCCAACAAGACAATATTAATCCGCCCCTCAGAACGACCCAATACTTCCTCTGCAAGAGCAAGCGTGGTTGCGCGCTCTACCCGATAAGCCGCTCCCTCTGACAACTGAGCCGCTAAGACGGAACCTAAACCATCATCATCGTCAACAATTAATATTGAGTGACGAGTATTCATGTCTCAAAAATCCTGTTCATAAATACAGTTCAGTTACTGCACCGCCTCTACCATTCCCCAAAAAAAGGAAGCCTGAAAAGCATAGCACTGCAACTAACAACCAACACTACCCTAATCCGTTTAAAAACAGAAGGCTATGCCTCCTCACGTAGCTGTGCATCCTCTTTTGCAAGCGTGACGGCTTCTTGACCATCGGGCGAGACCATAGCAACCACTAAATCCCCTACTACGGGGATCGTCTTTGCGCGATCTTCTGCTGATCGTATAAATATCCCTGTGCCACGACGAACAATGAGTAATTCAAGCCGATTTTCTTCTTTCTCCAATAATTCAACGGTTGATTCCGTTACAATGTAACTAACAAATCGCCAACCACGACTAAATAACGTATCAAAAAACGTATAGTTCCACCCCGGCTCTCCCAGTACTTTACCACGCGCATCACGCGAGAGACCACGATAGAGGTCCAGCCGTGCCACACCGGGGCTGACCTGATAAACGCGCTCCCGCCCCATATGAGGGGCTAAATGCCCGCAGACCATACCATTATAAATCGCATCCCCTGTTGTCGCGATCAGATAATCGGCGGGCCGCTCCTCCAAGGCTTCTTGCCCGGCTGCGGAGAGAAGTTCCGTCTTTAAAACAGGCACGCCGCGCCGTGCAGCCGGCATAAGCTCTTGCGCTGTTGTATCAACAAGCAAGACGGGTACTTTCTCCTCATTCAAGCATGCAGCAAGGTCCGTTGACCACGCATTACCGCCTAAAATAACCAAAGCGGGCTCGTTAGAAAGTGTCAGATGTAGCCGCCGTGCGAGGGGACCGAGGGAGAAGCCATGGCAAATCATCGTCACAGCAATGACCGCAAACACCGCAGGCATCACCAACTCTGCCGAAGGATACCCCGCCTCCGCCAATTTAATCCCCGCAGCCCCAGCCACAGCCGCTGCAACAATACCGCGCGGGGCAATCCAGCCAACAAAAAGCCGCTCTTGCCAGCTCATCGTTGTGCCTAATGTGGAGAGGAAAATCCCCAGTGGCCGCACCACAAACAACACCACTAAGGTCAGTAATAAAATCGGGACCGAGAGCCGTGCCAGAACCCCACGATGCAAATCCGCCGCGAGGAGGATGAACAATACCGAGACCATCAGCACGACAAGGGATTCTTTTGTGCGTTTTAGCTCATTCATCCCCGGCGGGTGTAGGTTGGTCAGCATCATGCCAAAAACGGTTACGGCGATTAGCCCCGCACCTTCCATCGCCAATGTGCAGGCCTCAAAAATAACCAGGGCTAGTGTTAGAATGACAGGGACCTTTAGCAGCTCCGGCATTAAGTCCCGCGTAAAGAGATAGCTGAGCAAATAAGCAGGCAATATCCCCGCAGCAACAGACAAAGCCCCCGCCACAACCATATCAGGCAAGGTGTGGACAAAGAGCATCTGCTTATGCAGGTCGAGATGCAGCAACATAACCTGCATTACAACCGCAGCAAGAATGGCCCCTAGCGGGTCATTCACAATCGCTTCCCACCGTAAAAAGGCAGCAACACGCGGTTGTAGCTTGGCACTGCGTAGCAAGGGCAGAATGACCGTAGGCCCCGTCACCACGATAATCGCCCCAAAGAGAAAAGACGGCCCCCACTCCAGCCGTGCAACATAATGTGCGGCTAAGGAGCCTAAGAGCCAATTGATAGGCAAGGCCACCATCGTCAAACGTGCAACCCCTTGCCCAGCCTCGCGTAACTGACGAATATCCAGCGCAAGGCCGCCTTCAAACACGATCAAGGCGACCAGCATGGAGACAAGCGGGCGAAAGGCATGGCCTAATGTCTCGGAGGGGTTCAACCAGCCTAGCACAGGGCCAAAAAGAAGCCCCATAGCAAACAGCAACACAATCGCTGGCAGGCGCAGACGCCACGCCACCCATTGCGCCAGCATACCAGCCCCAAATGTTAGCACCACACCAAAGAGAACATCATAGGCCATAGGGAGCGTATTTCCTCCATTGCGCGTAGCCGAATATCAGCCATTCTCACAATAAATACACAAACGCTCCATGGCAGAAAAGCTCCGCCATCACGCTAATGAGGCTGTAAGAGGCTCAATTTTGTGCGCTACGCTCCATCACCGCAACAAAAAAGCCATCTGTCCCATAGCTATGGGGGGTAAGGGCAAAGGCAGAATCTTGGCGCAAGCTCTCTGGCAAGAATAAAGACCGCCGCGCTGAAGGGAGGGGCTGATAATCAGCCCTTCTTTTAAGGAAGGCCTCTATCTGCTGGATATTCTCCACCCCTAAGAGAGAGCATGTGGCATAAACCAATTTACCACCGGGGCGAACAAGCCGTGCGGCAATATCCAAAATAGCGGCTTGCTTTACGCAAAGCTCTTGTACATCCGTCTCACTTAGCCGCAGCCGTGCATCAGGGTTACGCCGCCATGTTCCCGTACCAGAGCAAGGCGCATCGACCAATACCGTCTCAAACTGCCCTTCCCGCCGTTTGGCCCATTTATCTCCCTCTTTGAGGAGATGGCGCGTCACATTATGCACACCCGCCCGGCGCAACCGCTTTACAGCCCCCTCCAACCGTATAGAGGAGACATCACATGCGACAATTTGACCCTTATTTTCCATCGTCATGGCAATGGCTAAGGTCTTTCCCGCCGCACCAGCGCAATAATCAAGCAACCGCTCGCCGGGGCGGGCATCCACCGCCGCAGCGATGAGCTGGCTTCCTTCATCCTGAATCTCTACCAGACCATCCCGAAAAAGTGCCGCAGCGGTAATGGGCTGGCGACCCTCAAGGCGAATCCCCCAAGGGGAAAGAGGCGTTGGCTGCCCATCAAACCCTTCCCGCTTAAGGCGGCGCAAGGCTTCCTCACGCGTTCCTTTCAGCAGATTCACGCGGAGGTCGAGCGTTGGAGCCCCCATGAGGGCACGCATTTCCTCCTCCAACCGCTCGCCGAAATCACGCTCTAAATAAGGGTGCAACCAATCAGGATATTCCAACCTGACAGGGAGGGATTGTTTCTCATCTGTGATGGATTGGCCCTCTAATGCCGCCAGCATCGCATATTCACGCTCACTCAATGGGGCTGGTGCGTAACGCTCCCCACTAAATAACGCTTGAATGGAGGATAAAGGCTGCCCCACAAAATGCAGCATCGCCGCGCATAAAAGCCGTGGGGAAATATCCTCATACCGGTACCGTAACTCTGCCCGTAAATGCCAATGCAGCCGCCGCCACGCCCGCAGCACATCCCACGCTAAGGTCGAGATAGCCCTGCGATCCCCACCACCAATATAGCGGCGTTCGCGGAAGAAGTTATTAGCCACGGCATCAGCCGGACGATGAGGCGCATTTTGAATCGCACAAAGCAGATCAATCGCACCAGAGAGACGAGCAGCGGGGGTCATGGCCCCCGCCTACCCTGTTTCCGTCCTTCAGGAAAGGGAAAAATCACCTTACAGGCGATAGTTCGGTGCTTCCCGCGTGATGGTCACATCATGCACATGGCTTTCGCGCAAGCCAGCATTCGTAATTTTGCGGAATTTCGCCCGAACTTGCAAATCTGCCACGGTAGCGGAGCCTGTATAACCCATACCAGCCCGCAGCCCCCCAACAAGCTGATGCACCACCGCTGCCATCGGGCCTTTATAAGGCACTTGCCCCTCAATCCCCTCTGGAACCAGCTTGAGCGTATCGCGTACCTCCCCTTGGAAGTAACGATCCGCCGAGCCACGGGCCATCGCCCCCATGGAGCCCATACCACGATACGCTTTATAGGTCCGCCCCTGATAAAGGAAGCTCTCACCAGGGCTTTCCTCACATCCTGCGAGCATGGAACCAACCATCACAACATCCGCACCCGCCCCAATGGCTTTGACGATATCGCCAGAGGTCCGAATCCCCCCATCGGCAATAGCAGGGACATCAAGCTCATGACAGGCGGCCGCTGTCTCCAACACCGCAGAGAATTGCGGCACACCCACACCCGCCACCACACGCGTTGTGCAGATGGACCCTGGGCCAATGCCAATCTTTACACAATCTGCACCGGAGCGAATCAAAGCTTGTGCAGCCTCTGGTGTCGCGACATTCCCCGCAATGAGCTGCACATCCGCATAACGGTCCCGTAATTGCGCAACAGTTTCTAACACACCGCGGGAATGGCCATGGGCGGTATCAACCACCAGCACATCCACCCCCGCATCCACAAGGGCAGCCCCACGGCGGAGGCCATCTTCCCCTACGCCGATAGCCGCCGCACAGAGCAACCGGCCCTCAGCATCCTTTACCGCCAAAGGATGGGTCGTTGCTTTATCCATATCCTTAACGGTAATCAGCCCCACGCAATGCTCTGCATCATCCACAACAAGGAGCTTCTCAATCCGATGGTCATGCAGGAGTTGGCGGGCTTGCTCAGGCGATGCCCCATGCTTAACCGTCACCAACCCTTCATGGGTCATCATATCGCGGACAAGTGTTGTCTCATCAGCGGTAAAGCGCATGTCACGATTGGTCAAAATCCCAACCAGCTTGCCGCTTTTCTCCACAACTGGGAGGCCAGAAATCCCATTGCGGGCCATAATCTCATGGACTTCCCGCAGGGTTTGGTCCGGCCCAACTGTTACGGGATTAACCACCATCCCGGCCTCAAAACGCTTCACACGGCGGACCTGCTCGGCCTGCTCCTCCAGCGTTAGGTTTTTATGGATAACCCCCATACCGCCTTGCTGGGCCATGCAAATAGCCATTTCTTCTTCCGTCACTGTATCCATAGCGGAGGAAAGAAGCGGAATATTCAGGCTAAGCTTACGGGTAAGGCGCGTCTTTGTGCTGACCTGCCCCGGCAGAACAGAGGATTCAACAGGTTCAATAAGGACATCATCAAAGGCCAAGGCATCACGCACTCGGTTATAAAGTCTCTCTTGTGGGAAGTTTGTCATGCTGCCTACGCCCTCGCTCGTGCGTCCTGTGTCGATACAACTCGGTCAGCTTAACCCTATTGATAGGTTTCAAGCCGTTGGCAGGGTCTCATAACGCACTCTGCAAAGGGAGGCAAAGAAAATCCGCCACTATGACCCTTCTATCTCACAATGAGGCCGAAAAACGCGGCGTCGCTTGGCCCGCTTGCTTTGCGGCAAGCTCTTTCTGCCGTGCATCAAACACCGCTGCCACATGCCGGAGGAAGGGCTTGCCCTTTTCTGTCAAGCTAAGGTGATTCCCTTGCCAGTGAATCAGCCCATCTTCCTCAAAAGAGCGTAAAGCCTCTAGCTCCGCAGCAAAAGCCTGACTTAGAGCCTGCCCTTCTGGAATATAAGGGGTAAGGTCCACAGCAGAGAGGCACATAATGGTCTCAATCACCTTCCCCCGCCAACGATCATCTTGTGTGCGAAAGACACCACGGGCGATGGGCAAGCCGTCTTGCTCCTTCAAAGCACGGCCATAAGCGGCTGTGGAGGGGATATTCTGATAATATCCCTCTGGCGTCATGGAGATAGACGAGGCCCCCATCCCCAGCAAAACAGGTGAGGAATCAATCGTATAGCCTTGGAAGTTCCGATGCAGTGTCCCGGCCTCATAAGCGCGCGCCATTGCATCATCTGGATGGGCGTAATGGTCTAGCCCAATGGGCTTATAGCCCGCCTCTACCAAGACGTGATCAATCATCGCCGCTTGCTCGACCCTCTCCTCCGTACCGGGTAAGGCCTCCTGAGGGATGAGTTGCTGGCGTTTCTGCTTCCACGGGACATGAGCATAACCAAAAACAGCCAATCTATCTGGTCGCATCGCCCCAATACGTTGGGCGGTGTCCTTCACACTCTCCACCGTTTGATAAGGCAGACCATAGATGAGGTCGATATTCACCCCATGCACCCCGGCAGCATGGGCTTGCTGCACACAGGCGAGAGTTTGCTCATAAGATTGTACGCGCCCGCATGTCTCTTGTACGCGTGGGTTAAGGTCCTGCACCCCAAAGCTGATGCGATTAAACCCCAACTCCGCCAAGAGTGGCAACATCCCCTCTGGAACATGACGCGGGTCCATCTCCATAGCCAACTCTGCATCTGGAGCTATCTGGAACGCCCTACGCACAGCGGCCATGACCTCCCGCAAAACATCCTGCGGTAAGGTTGTCGGCGTCCCTCCCCCAAAATGAAGATGCCGTACAAGGCGGCCTTGCCCTATCAGGGCGATAACGCGGCGCATCTCCTCTAGCAATAACGCCCCATATGCCTTGCGTCCCTCCTCCTGCCGCATCACAGCCGTATTACAGGCACAAAAGCGGCATAGCTCATCACAAAAAGGGACATGAAAATAAAGCGAGACCGATTGCTCAGCTGGCAAAGCCTTTAGCCAGCTTGCCACATCTTGCGGACCAATAGCATCAGTGAAGCTAACAGCGGTTGGGTAGCTGGTATAACGCGGCAGATTGCCCGCATAACGCGCTATTAAATCAGATGAGATTTTTGCAGCCATATCGTGCCATGATGCTCCAACCTTGAAGAAGGGAGCTCTCCCTTACAGCGGCATACGCTGATACGCAAATCTGAAGCGTATGTTAAGCGAACCTGCGCATCATTTAAGCTAAAATAACTGGCTGGGAGACCTGGATTCGAACCAGGGCTGACCGGGTCAGAGCCGGTAGTTCTACCGCTAAACTATCTCCCAAGCGGCACTGTGAGACCGCTCTAAGACGGCCTGCTAAACATAACACCCTCATAATGGCTGGGAGACCTGGATTCGAACCAGGGCTGACCGGGTCAGAGCCGGTAGTTCTACCGCTAAACTATCTCCCAAGGCGGTGTATGCAGTCGGGTTTCTAACGTCATTCATTTTCAGGCGCAAGAGGGCAGGCACGTTTTTCCCCCCTCATCTATCCCATCAGCCCGAACGCCTCTGGGCTATGCTCGCCAAAAAGGCCCCGCCTATCAATAATAGCCCGACCAGCCCCGTTATCCATTCTGGCACAGAGACCAACACGCCACATAGCATCAAAAGAGACAGAATAAGGATGGTATAAAACGCCCCATGCTCTACATAAACATACTCTGCCAAAGCGTTCGTTTTCAGCATGGAGAGGGTCATAGACCGTACAAACATGGCCCCTACACCAAGACCAAGGGCAATTGTGATAGGGTCTGTCGTAATAGCAAACGCCGAAATGACACCATCAAAAGAGAAGCTCGCATCAATAAACTCTAGGTAGAGGAAGCTAAGCAAGCCGCCCTTCATCATAAGGGGGGCCGCACCGGGCTCACCAATCAACCAGACGAGACCTTCTTTGCCCAATATATAGGCAACAATCCCCCCACAGCCCCAAAAGAGAAAGGCTAACGGGTCATGCCCAGGGCCCATCAAACGGCTTACCCCCATCAACACCGCTAATGTCACCCCCACAGGCAAGGCGGGGACCCCACCAAGCCGTGCTACTGGTTTTTCCACCCATGTGACCCAATGATGGGTTTTATCATCATCTAAAAAGTAATTCAGCGCGATAAGGAGGAGGAATGCCCCACCAAAAGAGGCGATCATATCCCGCGCACCGAGCATGATATGGGCATAACGCTGCGGCTCCATCATCGCCAAACGCGCCGCTTGCCACGGGGAAAGCCCTGCGACAATAGCCACAAGCAGAATGGGGAAAAGAAACCGCATCCCTAAAACTGAAATCGGCATCCCCCAGCTCATATAACGGCGTTGCCATTGTGGGGACATGGTTTTGAGAATACCGTAATCGACAATCGCATTATCCATGGATTCAGCAGTTTCCATCAGGGCTAGAATCGCTACAGCCTCCACCCCTATAAGCATCCCCGTAAGGCTCGCTGTCTGCCAATATCCTAAGCCTGCCCCTATACATAAGGCGAAGGCTGCAACCATAAAGGCGGCGTAAAATTGTCTCACAAAATGCCCTTATCTTCTCTAGTGCAACGGCTAACGCAATGTCTCTGCCAGCCCCTTACAAGCAAAAAGCCTCTTACAGCAACAAAAAGACGAAGCGGCCTTTGCAGATATGGAGGAAGAGCTTATCTTCTCGCATTATGAGCCCAAAAGATACGCCTCCTTCATCCCGCCGCCCTGCTAAAGAGCGAGCCGCAAAACGTGTTCCCGGCAAGCCCTTGCGTCACTCACGCACACCCGGCACGCGCGACCCTGCCGATGATGCCTCTGCCTCCCAAACCTTACGGACGCAGACCGTCAAACTACGCAAAGCCCGTGGGCGCACCCCTGCCCAGCAACGCTGGCTCAATCGCCAATTAAATGACCCTTACGTCAGTGCGGCACGCCAACAAGGCTGGCGGTCCCGCGCGGCCTTCAAATTGCTGGAGATGGATGACCGCTTCCACTTCATCAAACCCGGTAGCCGCGTTGTGGACCTGGGTGCCGCACCGGGGGGCTGGGCGCAGATTGCCGTTAAGCGCGGGGCGGCTAAGGTCATTGGGGTGGACTTACTACCAGTGGACCCCGTACCAGGGGCCGACATCATCGAAGGGGATTTTATGGAAGCCGACATGCCAGAGCGGCTCCAAAACATGCTTGGCGGGCGCGCAGACCTTGTGATGTCCGATATGGCACCTAACACCACAGGCCATGCTGCAACTGATCATATCCGCATTATGGCCTTAGCTGAAAATGCACTCGACTTCGCCTTAAAAATCCTCGCTAAGGACGGCGCCTTTATTGCAAAAGTCTTCCAAGGGGGGTCAGAAAAAGAGATGCTAGACCTGATGAAGCGCAACTTCGCCGTTGTAAAGCACGTCAAACCGCCTGCCTCCCGTAAGGAATCGAGCGAGCTTTACGTCATCGCCACTGGCTTCCGTGATGAGCTCTGATTTCCTTGATTAGCCCGCTCCCTTCCAAAAGATGTTTCAAGCGGCATCACTCTGGTGCGCTTTCTCCAGCAATTTACCTAGAGAAGCGAGGATTTTCCGCGCCATATTAATGCGTACGGCGTTTGTCATTTCCCGCACCATCGCAAGCTTATGGTCCGGGCGTATCTTCACCCCGGCTTTCTCATTCCGCGCAGCCCAGCGGATTAACCCATCTGGATTAGCAAACTTATTCTTGCGGAACTGAAGCACCATGCCTTTAGGGCCAGCCTCCAGCCGCTCCACCCCGGTATCGCGGCAGAGTTTTTTAATCATCACAACATCAAGCAGATTTTCTACCTCTTGGGGCAGCGGGCCGAAGCGATCCACCAGCTCTACCCGCATCGCATCCACATCAGCTTCGTCCTTCAAAGCGGCGATGCGGCGATATAGACCAAGCCGAACAGGCAGGTCTTTTACATAATCCTCCGGCAAGAGAACAGCCAAACCGAGAATGATGTTCGGTGTCCAGCCTATATCCTCCTCATCGCTCTCATCACGCATCCGCCGCAAATCCGTCACCGCATCTTGCAGCATCTGTTGATACAGCTCGATCCCCACCTCCCGAATATGGCCAGATTGCTCATCGCCTAAGAGGTTCCCCGCCCCGCGTAAATCGAGGTCATGCGAGGCGAGCGTAAAGCCTGCCCCCAAGGAATCCAACGTCTGCATAATCTCTAAGCGTTTGATGGAAGATGAGGATAATACATGCGTTTGTGGCCATGTCAGATAGGCATAACCACGCTGTTTGGCCCGCCCTACACGACCACGAAGCTGATAAAGCTGGCCAAGGCCAAACATATCCGCCCGGTGAATAATAATCGTATTGACACGCGGCATATCCAAGCCGCTTTCCACAATATTGGTGGAGAGCAGAATATCGTACTTCCCCTCCGAAAACTCCGTCATCACCGTTTCTAGCTCGGTAGGGGTGAGGCGGCCATGCGCCTCGGTAATGCGGGCATCTGGCACAATCTCTTTAAGCCGCTCTGCCATATGCCGCATATCCGATAAACGCGGCACAACGCAGAAAATCTGCCCCCCGCGAAAGCGTTCTCGCTGAATGGCTTCATGAATCATCACTTTATCAAAAGGCGTGATGAAAGTACGGACCGAGAGCCGGTCTGTCGGCGGGGTGGCAATCAAGCTCATCTCCCGCACACCAGAGAGCGATAGCTGAAGCGTGCGGGGAAGCGGGGTTGCGGAAAGGGTCAGCACATGGACATCCTCGCGCATGGCCTTCAGCTTCTCTTTATGCGCCACACCGAAATGCTGTTCCTCATCAATAATCAGCATCCCTAGCCGCTCAAAAGACACTGCTTTGGAGAGGAGCGCATGAGTCCCGATAACAATATCCACCGTACCATCAGCCAACCCATCGCGCACTTTTGTGGCTTCTTTTGCGCTCACCATGCGTGAGAGCTGCTCTACCCGCACAGGTAGCCCCTCAAAACGCTGTTTAAAGCCAAGATAATGCTGCCGTGCAAGCAAGGTTGTGGGCACCACGACAGCCACTTGCATACCAGAAAGAGCCGCGACAAACGCCGCGCGTAAGGCGACTTCTGTCTTACCAAAGCCGACATCCCCACAAACGAGGCGGTCCATCGGCTTGCCGCTGCTTAAATCCTCCAACACATCGGCAATCGCGCGCGATTGATCCTCCGTCTCCATAAAAGAAAAACGCGCGCAGAACTCATCCCACAACCCCTCTGCGGGAGCCATGATGGGGGCCTCCTTCATCGCCCGTGCCGCTGCGGTGCGAATCAGCTCCCCGGCCATTTCGCGCAGGCGTGTCTTCATCTTCGCCTTACGCGCCTGCCATGATGTCCCACCTAGCCTATCAAGCTGCACCGTCCCTTGCTCGGAGCCAAACCGGCTAAGCAAATCGATATTCTCCACAGGCAGAAGCAAACGTTGCTCCCCATCATAAAGGATGGAGAGATAATCATGCGCTACACGCCCTTCGCGCACGGTCTCTAGCCCAACATAACGCCCAATGCCGTATTCCTCATGGACGACAAGGTCACCCTCGGCAATTTCGCCAATTTGGGTGATAAAATCTTGACCCTTTCGCCGCCGCCTTGGTGGGCGGGCTAACCTCTCTCCTAATAAATCTTGCTCGGAGACAAAGGCGACTCTTCCCCCCGTAAAGCCACGCTCTAGCCCCAGAACAACCAGCCCAACCGCCCCACGCGCCATAGCTGCGGCCTCGGGCCAGCCTTCAAAGCTCTCACACGCAATATCATGATCGCGTAAGAGGGTCGCAATCCGCTCCCGCGAGCCATTGCTCCATGCCGTTAGGTAAGTGCGCCGCCCCTCTTTCGCCCATGCTTGTACATGGGTTGCAAATTGCTGAAAAATCCCTTCTCGCCCCGCACCGCCCATGCTGGCAAAAACAGGCCCCGGCTTATAGCCCGCCTCTATCCCCTCAGCTCCATCAGGGCGCGCAAAGGGTGATAATAGGACGGTGGGATGGCCCTTCAACATCCCTTCCCACCCATGGCGATTGAGATATAAACGATGCGGCGGTAGGGGCCGGTAAGGCAGCTCCCCCTCATGCCCCGCCGCGCAACGCGCTTGGTAATGGTCGGCAATCATCTCCAACCGGGCGGTAAGAATCTCTGGCGTCTCACGCTCAAAACTCACCGCGGCATCTGGCAGATAATCCAACAAAGTTTCCATATGATGGCCATCACCATAATGAAAAAGCGGTAGATAATGCTCTGCCCCGCTGGCCCGGCGTCCCTCCAATAATTGCCGGTACAGCACATCCTCCATCGCACCGCTGCCAAACACATCCCGCCATCCTGTCTGAAAACGGCTGAGGCTGGCTTTATCCAATGCATATTCCGACACGGGCGTAAGGCTGAACCCCTCCCGCGCCTCTGTCGAACGCTGGGTTGCAGCATCAAAATTACGGATATTATCAACCTCATCTCCGAAGAAATCGAGCCGCACAGGCTCCCCCGCATCAGCGGGATAGAGGTCGAAGATGCTCCCGCGCATAGCAAATTCGCCGCGCTCCATCACGGTATCAACACGGCTATAGCCACTCCCCACCAGCTGCTCAGCAAGGTGATTAGCCTCCACCATATCACCACGTTTGATGTGGAGTGTCTGGCCCGCAAAAGCGGCACGCGGCGGTACACGTTGAATCATCGCATGGATTGTCGTCAGCACAATGCGGCCTGTGGGCGGTGCGGGCTCCAATAAATGGCTTAAGGTTGCTGTACGCTCTGCAACGATGGACGGATTAGGCGAGATACGATCATAAGGTAGGCAATCCCACGCAGGAAAGCGCAGCACCATTACCTCTGGCACAAGCCAACTCAGCATATCAGCCAGGGACGCTAAAGCGGCATCATCATGAGCGACGTGCACAATCGTCCCTTGATGCTCTGACAAACGCTGACGCAGCAAAAACGCCACCGCGCCATCTGGCACACCCCAGATAGTCGGACCAAAAGACGCCATGGCAGAATCTTCAGCGTGCATCAAAGCAGGCTCCCCTCATGAGATAAGAGTATTTTTATTATCTGATGGTTTTGCTACCCTATAACGCTCCCTCGGCCCTCTGTCAGCACAAAAGCCGTTTACACGCTATGCCCCTTGCCCCTCCCTCTTTGCGGATTACCCCGCTTTTGGCCCCGCTGACGAGCTTGCCGGGACTCACAGCACGCCATGCCACATTATTAAACAAAATTAGCGGCGGCAAACGGGTGATTGACCTGCTCTTTACCCTGCCAGAAAAGCTCATTGACCGCCGAAAAATAATGACCCTTGCCGAAGGACGCGCCCTCCCAACGGGGGACGTACTCACAAGCCATGTCCGCGTCTTAGGCATCCGCCGTCCTGCACGGCCTTCTCAACCAACCATCCTCACCGCCCATGATGAAACGGGCATGTTGGAGATTACCTTCTTCCAAAAAGGGCGACTGTTCCTCCCCCCTGAAGGCACGGAGATTCTCGTCTCTGGTAAAGTAGGGCATTATCACGACCGCCTCACACTCTCCCGGCCAGACCATATCATCGCGTGGGAGAAGAGAGATAACTTCCCGTGGTTAGAGCCTGTCTGGCCCTTAACGGCTGGATTATTCCCCTCCACCGTGCGCCGTGCCATGAAGGCCGCTTTGGCCCTCATCCCCGATGACCTCCCCGAATGGTTAGATGCCCCCCTCCTGCAAAAACATCGCTGGCCGTCCTTCAAAACGGCATTAGAAACTTTACATCTGCCCGAAAGCCTCTCCCAACAAGGGGACCCCACCCCCTTTTTAGAGCGCGCACGCGCACGCCTTGCCGCTGATGAAGTCCTCGCCGACCAGCTTTGCTTAGGGATGGCCCGCCAACAAGCGCAAGCGCGCGAGGGGCGTGCCCTTATTGGAGATGGCACACTCCGCCAACAGCTTTTGGAGCGTTTTGGCCATCGCCCCACCGCAGCCCAAAGCCGTGTCATGGATGAAATTGCCGCTGATATGAGCCAACCCACCCCGATGATGCGCCTTTTACAAGGTGATGTAGGGGCAGGGAAAACCCTTGTCGCGATGATGGCCATGCTCCATGCTGTAGAGGCCGGCACTCAAGCGGCCTTCATGGCCCCGACCGAAATCCTCGCTCAGCAACATGCCAGCACCTTTGAAGCCCTCTGCCCTGTACCCTTTGTCTTTTTAAGTGGCTCCATCAAAGGGCGTGCCCGGCGGATTGCCTTAGCCAAACTAGCCGATGGTCATGCTAAAATCGCCATCGGCACGCATGCACTCTTTCAAGATGGTGTCATCTTTGCTGACCTCGGGCTTGCTGTCATTGATGAACAGCATCGTTTTGGGGTGGAGCAGCGTATGAAGCTCGCCACAAAAGGCCCTGCAACTGATGTGCTGGTCATGACAGCCACCCCCATCCCCCGTACACTTCAACTCACAGAATGGGGCGAGATGGGCGTTAGCCGGCTGGATAGCAAACCCGCCGGACGCCAACCCATCCATACGACTGTTCATAATATGGGCCTATTGGATGATATTCTCGCAGGGATAAAGCGCGCCTTAGAGCAAGGAAAACAAATCTTTTGGGTCTGCCCTCTTATTGAGGAGAGTGAAAGCCAAAGTGCCGCCGCAGCGGAGGAACGCTGGGCCGCACTCACCAAACGATTCGGCTCCATCATCGGCCTTGCCCACGGCAAACAGGATATTGAGACACGCCAAAAGGCCCTCACCGCCTTTGAGCAAGGCAAAACACGCCTCCTTGTTGCCACAACGGTGATTGAAGTCGGCGTTGATATCCCCAATGCAACGATTATGGTCATTGAGCAAGCTGAGCGTTTCGGCCTTGCCCAGCTTCATCAACTCCGTGGCCGGGTGGGGCGTGGGGCACAACAATCTTACTGCCTCCTCCTCCATAGTGAGGAGAGCAGCTTCACCGCGAAAAAACGCCTCTCCCTCTTACGCGATACTGAGGATGGCTTCCTCATCGCTGATGAGGATTTCCGCATCCGTGGTGGGGGCGACCTTGCAGGCAGCCGCCAATCCGGCTTACCGGGCTTTCGCCTTGCCGACCCCACACGCCTTGCTTTACTCCTCACCGCTATGCGCCATGATAGCCAGCGTGAGCTAACGCGTAACCCCACCTTACAAGGCCCACGCGGAGCCGCTTTGCAAGACCTCCTCCACCTGTTTGACCGCGCAACTCCCGGACGTTTATTGGCAGCTGGTTAACGCACATTACGATAAATCAGTTTTATTTATAGAATACTGAATGATAACCATGCTTCATTATAAAATCTGCCTTATCTTCCTTTTAAACAAGCGCGTTCATCAAAACACACAAAATAAAGAAATTGAAAAATCTTCACGGTTTTTTCTTTTTCGTATGGCGTAAGTGAAAAAACATGCTACCGTCACATATGGAACGCACAAAAGCGGCTCCATTTTAAGACCCCTGAGGGCAGCAGAACACTGCTCCCTCCCTGATGACCCCCCAGTACGGGACGAGACCCTTGAGAAATAATAGATCCGACCGCAGCTCCTTTTCCTCTCGCCGCGGCGGCTTTGACCGCGATTTTATGACCCAGCCCTCTTATTTTGACGATCGTGGCAGTTACGATGCGCCGCGTGGTGGCTTTGGTGGTGGCCCCCGCCGTAGTGGCGGTGGCGGCCGTGGTGGCCCGCAAATCACCCCCACAAGCCCCGAAATCACCGGGACAGTTAAATGGTTCAACTCCGAGCGTGGCTTCGGTTTTGTTGGGCTGAGCGATGGTAGCGGGGATGTTTTCCTCCACGCGAATACGCTAAATACTGTTGGCCATGGCGAGCCTGCACCGGGCACAACTGTTGTTGTACGCGTTGGCCAAGGCCCTAAAGGCCGCCAAGTCGCCGAGGTTCTCTCTGTTGATGCCAGCACTGCAACAGAGGAAGCCCCCCGCCACTCCGCACCGCCTATGCGGCAAGAGCGCGAGCGTTTCCACCCTGCACCAGATCTCTCCCAAGCTGAAGAAATGCGCGGGATTGTAAAATGGTACAACACCACCAAGGGCTTTGGCTTCATCACACCAGAAGCTGGGGGTAAGGATGTATTCGTCCACGCTTCTGCTTTGGAGCGGTCCGGCCTGCGTAGCTTAGCTGATGGTCAAGCTGTTGGGATGCATGTTGTCCAAGGCCATAAAGGCCCTGAGGCTGTACAGCTCTCCGCTGAATAAGCAAAGGAGAAAAGGGAGGTTGTGCCTTTACAACCTCCCCCACCTTATAAAAAACCCCACGGCCTGCATGCTGTGGGGCTTTTTATATCAATATTCACCACGTCCTTTATTACGCAGTAAGCGCGCTTTATCGCGCTGCCAGTCTCTATCAGCAATCGCGTGGCGTTTATCTTCTTTCTTCCGCCCTTTCCCAAGGCCAAGCGTTACTTTAGCCACACCGCGCGCGTTAAAATGAATATCTAACGGCACAAGAGACGCCCCAGCCTTTGTGACCTCCCCAATATATTTAGCTAATTGCTTACGGTGCAGCAGAAGCTTCCGTGGGGCCCGTGTATCAAAACGGGACAACACTCCGCCCTGATATTCTGGAATATAGGAGTTAATGAGCCAAAGCTCGCCCTCGCGCTCAACCGCATAAGATTCGGACAATGTAGCCCGCCCCATCCGCAAGCTTTTTACCTCTGGCCCTTTTAGCACCAGTCCGGCTTCCACAGTCTCTATGATGGAGTAATTAAAACGGGCTTTACGATTCTGCGCGGCAATACCGTGCGAAATCAGCCCGCCTTTTGTCTTTTTCTTACTCGCTGCCATATTCGCGTCTTAGCCCAACAGCCCAAGCGAACGTAAAGCGTCATCAACCCGCTTCTTCGTCTCATCACGCGGCTCAACCATCGGCAAACGCAAGGTCGGAGTGCAAAGGCCTAAACGAGACAGCGCGTATTTTGCCGGGGCAGGGCTTGTCTCAGCAAAAAGAGCATCATGCAACGGCATAAGCTTATCTTGCAGCGCAATCGCCTCTTGCACCTTCCCTTCCTGCCAAAGCCGATGAAGTTGCGCACAAAGCTCCGGCACTACGTTAGAGGTCACACTAATGCAGCCATGCCCACCTGCCGCAAGGAAGGATAAAATCGTCCCATCCTCACCAGAAAGCTGATTAAACGCTGCCCCTGCAACACGCCGCACCGCAATCGGGCGTGTGAGATTCGCCGTGGCATCCTTTGTCCCCACAATATTAGGATGCTGAGCAAGGCGACCTACAGTCTCTGGCGTTAAATCCACAACCGAACGACCGGGGATGCAATAAAGCCAAAGCGGCAAGGGGGTCGCATCTGCCACCGTCATAAAATGCCGATAAAGCCCTTCTTGCGTTGGTTTATTGTAATAAGGCACGACAACCAACAACGCATCTGCCCCTACTTTATGGGCATGACGGGCCATCCCCACAGCCTCATGCGTACTGTTAGAGCCTGCACCCGCCATCACCAAGGCGCGCCCATTAGTCACCTCGACACAATGTTCGATAACCCGGCCATGTTCAGCGTGGGATAATGTGGGGCTCTCCCCCGTTGTGCCTGATGGGATCAGCCCCGTGGTCCCCCCCTCAATCTGCCGCTCAATCAAACGAGCAGCCGTTTGCTCATCAAGCGTGCCATCCGCCTTCATCGGGGTGATAAGGGCGGTCAAAGAACCGCGATAGTGCTGATTAATCGTCTGCGCCATAATGATACTCTCCGCCCTCATCTCTCAATCATCACAACAAATAATGCCGCCATTATAAGCATCCTCCCCTCTGGGAGAAAGGTCACATCTCATCACGGAAGGGACTCCGTGGGTAACTCCCCAAAATATGATGGCCCTCGCTTACCTTTACCAACGCGGTGAGGGCATGGTGCACCTTTGGCTCCTCCACCGCACCTTCTATATCCATCAAAAAACGAGACGCCTCAAAAGAGCCCCCCAGCATATAGCTCTCAATCCGCGTCATGTTGACTCCATAACGTGCAAAACACGCTAAGACATCACATAAAGCCCCCGGCACATGCCGAATATGGACAAGCAATGTCGTCATCATCGGTTGTCTAACCATAGCATCTGTAACAGAATCTGGCAGGGCAACACGGTAAAAGCGCGTTGTATTATGGGCAGCATCCTCAACATTGCGTTGCAGAATATTCAACCCATTCAGCTCCCCCGCTAGGGAGGACGCAATGGCTGCATCTTCCTTCCGCCCCCAGCCAGCTACAAGCTCCGCCGCGCCTGCTGTATCAAACTCCGTCACAGGCTCCAACGCATAATGAGCAAGCAAGCCGCGTACCTGTGCCATCGCTACAGGGTGGGTATGAACACGCTTTATATCCTCAAGCCGTGCCCCCGGTACGGCTAATAGGCAATGCTCCACGCGCTGAAAATGTTCCCCAACAATTTTTAACCCCGCCTCTGGCAAGAGCGCATGAATCTCCGCCACACGCCCAGCAAGAGAGTTCTCACACGGTAAAAGCCCCTCATCTGCTTGCCCATCCCGCACGGCCTCAATCGTCTCGGCAAAGCTGCGGCATGGTAGGGTAACCCAGCCCGGCCGGGTTGCACGGCATGCAAGGTCGGAATACGCACCCGGTCGGCCCTGAAATGCAATTACCGGCATGATGCTCTCTCCCTCAGATGCGCCCTGACCCGCGCTAAATCCTCGGCTGTATCCACACCTAACGGAGCATGAGCCACCTGCACACAGCCGACCGCCATGCCAGCCTCTAAAGCACGTAATTGCTCCAAACGTTCGCGTTTTTCTAACAAGGAAGGCGACAATCTCACAAATTGCGCTAAAGCCTTACGCCGCCATGCATACACCCCTACATGATGCCATAGAGGCCCACCCCCCCACGGAATCACAGAGCGCGAAAAATATAAGGCCCGCGCTACAGCATCATCATGCTGAAACGCACAGGCTACCTTCACAACCGACTCGGCCTTAGCTTCAGCCTCGCTCTGCACAGGGGCCACTAAGGTGCCAATTGCAAACTGCTCATCCTCTAAAGGGCGCAATGATTTTGCAATCATCTGAGGGTCTATCAAAGGGAGGTCCCCTTGGAGATTAACGACAGAATCGTAATGTTCGTGAGGGTCATAAACAGCCAACGCCGCTTGCACACGGTCCGAGCCACTGGGCAAAGCGGGGTCTGTTAAAACCACCTCCACACCGGGAAGATGGGAGACAGCCGCGCTAATCTCATCATCGCCTGCAGCGACTAAAACCGGCCCCAACCCAGCCGCCACAGCCCGCCGGGCGACATGAACAATCATCACCTCGCCATCAATTAAAGCCAAAGCCTTGCGTGGAAGCCGCGTAGAGGCAATTCTGGAGGGGATGACAATAATCGCTCGCATGAGTCCTTGATTGCCGCGCTCCCTGCGTCTCGTCAATTACTCCGTAAGAATAAAGGCATATCCGCCCTATGTCCCACCCCGCTTTTTCTGACTATCTTCCCCTCGCCCAACAATGCGCCGAGGCCGCGCGGCGGGTCATTCTTCCCTATTTTCGGCAGTCACTCGCTATTCATGCCAAAGAGGATGACAGTCCCGTTACCAAAGCTGACCAAGAGGCTGAGGCTG
The DNA here is from genome assembly GCF_002592045.1 of Parasaccharibacter apium. Classification (GTDB taxonomy): domain Bacteria; phylum Pseudomonadota; class Alphaproteobacteria; order Acetobacterales; family Acetobacteraceae; genus Bombella; species Bombella saccharophila. The sequence continues at coordinate 68,912 of NZ_MEJG01000001.1, forward strand.
CTATGCGGGCCCTCCTCACCCAGCATGTGCCCCATCATGCCATCTTAGGGGAGGAAGCGGGACACTCTGGCCAGATAGATAATGAATGGCTCTGGGTCTTAGACCCTATAGACGGCACACGCGCCTTTGTGACAGGCCGCCCCAGCTTTACGAGTTTAATCTCCCTCTTTTACAAAGGCCGCCCTGTTTTAGGGCTCATCGACCAACCAATAACCAATGAACGCTGGATAGGGGTTGAAGGCGCACCCAGCCGTTATGACGCCCCTCACATGCCCGGCCATATCGGCACATGTCAGCACGTCCCCCTCCATGAGGCTGAACTCTCCTGCACCGCACCAGAAATCTTCCGCCCTGCGCAATATCAATGCTTCCAAAAACTCCAAAAACAAACGCGCCGGACCTCATGGGGTGGTGATGCTTACGCTTACGGGCTGCTCTGTTTAGGTCATATCGACATCATCGCAGAAGATACACTCAAACCGTGGGATTGGGGGCCTCTTTTGCCCATCATCACGGGGGCCGGTGGCTGCGTAACAGATTGGGCAGGCAATGCTTTAACACTAGAAAGTGATGGCACTATCCTCGCTTGTGCCAACCCAACCCTCCATCAGGAGGCGATAGAAGCCCTTTCCTCTTAACGCGCTGTCCGTTACAGATAAAGAACGATTCCTTTCGTGCCGCGCTCATGTTGGCACCCGCCTTTATGATGAGGTTACCCGCTATGACCCTCTCCCTCGCTAAAGACCGTATTAAAATCCTTCTGTTGGAAGGGATTCATGACAGTGCGGTTAATTACCTAGAACAACAAGGCTATGCCTCTGTTACCCGCTTAAAAGGAGCTTTGGAGGGTGATGCCCTTAAAGAGGCCCTTGATGGCGTCCATATGGTCGGCATCCGCAGTCGTACGCGCCTTACAGCCGAGATTATCCATTCTGCTAACCGCCTGATGGCGATTGGCTGCTTCTGCATTGGGACCAATCAGGTGGACCTGAATGCCGCGCGCATGGCCGGTATTCCTGTCTTTAACGCACCTTTTAGCAATACGCGCTCCGTTGCGGAGCTGGTCATGGGCGAGATTGTGATGCTCCTCCGCCGCATCCCCTCCCGCTCGGAAGCCTGCCATCAAGGTGGATGGGAGAAATCCGCCGCCAATGCATGGGAAGTACGCGGCAAGACAGTCGGCATTGTTGGCTATGGCTCCATCGGCTCTCAGCTTTCTGTTTTAGCGGAATCCTTCGGCCTGCGCGTACTTTACTACGATATTGCCCCGCGCCTGCCCCATGGGAACGCCATCGCCGTTGCCTCGCTGGAGGAATTGCTGAGCCAGTCCGATATTGTCACCCTGCATGTTCCTGAAACACCAGAGACAAAAGACATGATTGGCGAGGCAGAAATCCGTGCGATGAAGCCTAACTCCATCCTCCTCAATAATGCCCGTGGCACGGTTGTGGACCTTGAGGCCCTCGCCCGCGCGCTTAAAGATAAGCATTTGATGGGGGCTGCGATTGATGTTTTCCCTGTCGAGCCAAAAAGCAGCCAAGAGCGTTTTACCACCCCGCTGCAAGGGCTAGAAAATGTGTTGCTCACCCCTCATATTGGTGGCTCCACGATGGAAGCACAAGAGCGCATCGGTGTGGAAGTCGCCCAAAAGCTGGTGGAATATTCCGATGTTGGCTCAACCATCGGGGCGGTCAATTTCCCGCAAGTACAGCTTGGCGAACGCCCCGGTGGGATGCGCTTTATGCACGTCCATGCCAATCAGCCGGGTATTTTAGGGCAAATCAACGATATTTTTGCGAAGTCGGCCTGCAACCTCACAGCGCAGTTCCTCCAAACAGATGGCGAGCTTGGCTATGTCGTCACCGAGGCTGAGGCTCAGCCGGGGCAGGACATCCCCACATTGGAGAAAGCCCTGCTCGAGCAGCTTCGCGATTTGAAAGGGACGTTACGGGCCCGCTCTATCCGCCCGCTCATGAGCGCGTAAAGGGGCCCCGCCTCTCTATCAGCCCCGCCCATCATGAATACGCCTATGATGGCGGGGTATCATCTCACAAGCCCCTATATGACGGAATCCTAGCGTTATGGCGGTTACGCCTCCTTCCCTTGCCCGCATCCAAAGCTTCACTTTTATGGGGATTGATGCTTTGCCGGTCATGGTGGAGGTGCAAATCTCCAGCGGGTTACCGTCTTTCATCATCGTTGGTATGCCGGCCCGCGCTATTGCGGAATCACGCGAGCGTGTTCGGGCTGCCCTCTCCGCTATGGGACTTGCCCTCCCCCCTAAGCGCATCCTTGTTAACCTCACACCAGCAGACCTCCCCAAAGAGGGCGCGCATTTCGACCTCCCTATTGCGCTAGGCGTCCTTGTCGCGATGGGCGTCATCCCACCAGAGGCCACAGCCCCGCTCACCGCCTTGGGGGAAGTCGCCTTAGATGGCACGATAAACCCTGTTAGGGGCGTTCTTTGTGCGGCATTAGCGGCTGTCAGCCAGGAGCGTGGCTTAATCTGCCCGGCCTCTCAAGGGGCAGAAGCCCGTTGGGGCCATCCAGAGCTTAACATTATTGCTGCCCCGACCCTTAAGGCACTCATTGGCCATCTTCGCAAAGAACAACCCCTCCCGCCAGAGCCTCCACCCACGCCACAACCTCCCGATTACGGGCCGGACCTCAAAGATGTTAAGGGCATGATGCAAGCACGCCGTGTGTTGGAGATTGCCGCAGCGGGGCGTCATTCCCTGCTGATGTCTGGCCCGCCGGGCTCTGGCAAATCTATGCTAGCAAGCCGCCTACCGAGCATCCTGCCTGAGCTTACCCCTGCTGAAATGCTGGAGACAAGCCGCATCCATAGCATTAGCGGGCTATTACCGGCGGGTAGGCTCATCAACCGCCCGCCTTATCGCGCACCGCATCATAACACGACCCTCCCTGCCCTCGTTGGCGGCGGTCCTAAAGCTATGCCCGGCGATATTAGCCTCGCTCACAATGGCGTTCTTTTCCTTGATGAACTCCCCGAGTTCCCCCGTAATTGTCTGGAAGGCTTACGCCAACCTGTTGAAACAGGGGAAGTAACCATCTCCCGCGCGGCACGGCATACGCAATATCCAGCGCGTTTCCAACTCATCGCGGCGATGAATCCCTGCCGGTGCGGCTATGTCCATGATGCCGAACGTGCTTGTAAAAAAGCCCCTCGTTGTGCGCAAGAATACACTGCCCGCATCTCCGGCCCGATGATGGACCGCATGGATTTATGCGTCCATGTCCATTCCCTCTCCCCCTTAGAAATCAGCCGCGCCCCTACGGGTGAGAGCAGTGCAGAAGTACGCGCGCGTGTCCAACAAGCTTATGACCGCCAACTCGCCCGGCAAGGGGCGTGTAATGCTGCTATGCCACCAGAAGGCTTCGCCTTTGAGGACGAAGCCCGTACCCTTGCCGAGCAAGCCGCCCTACGGATGAAACTCTCTCATCGTGGTATTACGCGCATGTTCCGCGTAGCCCGCACCATTGCAGATTTAGACGCAGCCACCACCGTACAAAAACAGCACGTGGCCGAGGCTCTCTCTTACCGTAATGCGCTTTAACACCCGCCATAAAAGCCTATTTTACCGCCAATCCTGCAAGGCCACGAGCAAAGTCAGCTTGAAGGTCCTCCACAGCCTCCAACCCCACCTGGATACGAAAGGCCGCCCCGCTGGGGAAGCCCTCTTCATGATGGCGCGTTAAACCGCCTGAGGTAGGTAGAACGAGGCTCTCATACCCGCCCCAACTAGCACCAATGCTGAACAATTTTAGCCCATCCAGCATGGCAATCATCGCCTCTTGCGTGATGCCCGCTGCTAATTCCACACCAAATAGCCCACTTGCATCTTGGAAATCCCTCTTCCAAAACGCATGACCGGGGCAAGAAGGCAGAGCAGGATGACGCACACAAGCCACCTCTGGTCGGCTCTCCAACCATTGCGCTAACGCGTAGGCGGAGCGGGCTTGTTGTGCCAAACGCACGGCCATCGTTTTTAAACCGCGTAACGTCAGCCAGCACTCATCTGGTGCGCCACAGGCCCCAAGCTCAATCGCTGCACGGCGCAAGGCCCGCCAATCCTCTGGTTTTTGAACCGTAATCGCCCCTAAAATCACATCGGCATGGCCTGCGGGGTATTTCGTCAAAGCTTGAATGGACACATCCACCCCATGGGTAAAAGGCTGAAACGCCCCAATCCCCCATGTATTATCCAGCAATAAGCGTGCCCCCACCCCATGTGCCATCCGCGCTAACAGGGGAATATCTTGGACCTCAAATGTATGGCTACCGGGGCTTTCTGCAAAGATGACCGCTGTATGAGGCTTCATATAAGCCCGCAATTCAGCCTCGTTCGCACGCGGAGGATAAAAGCTGGTTTCCACCCCAAAGCGGGCCAAAAAATTAACCGCAAAACGCCGTGTCGGCCCATAAACCGAATCGGGTAATAAGAGATGATCCCCGCCCTTTAAAAAAGCGAGCAAGGCTACTGTACAAGCAGCTAGGCCAGAATTAACAACCTGCGTATGCTGCCCGCCCTCTAGCGCGGCAATAACACGCTCTAACTCATGCTGAACGGGGTTACCCATTGCCCCATAAACAAGCTCATGCTCATAAGCCTGCGCCCCTTGGGCCTCCATATCCGCCACAGTGGGGAACACTACAGTAGAGCCACGCTCGATAGGTGGATTCACAAAACTACCATCGCGCTCCGGCTTTTGCCGCCCTGCATGGGTTAAAAAGGTCGCTAATTTCTGCCAACCAGCCCCAATAATGCGCTCTGATGATTCAGATGATGGTGTCTTTTCCATACCCACCGGCACAGCTCCCTTGCTGGATTCATGCCATCTCTTATAGCGTGCCGCCTAACCCTAAACTACCCAACTCGGCTTCATGGTGTTTTTCCTCTTAAAAACGGTATAGAATGGTGGTTCCCATTGCTAAGATTCAGGCCGTGTTCATGCAGAATTTGACAATGTCCTCTTCCACACATCTTCGACTCGTTAGTTGGAACCTCTTCCATGAAGATGGAGCCACGCTAGAGGATATCCGCCTGCTACTGCGTACAACCAAGGCTGATATTTTACTGATGCAAGAATGTCGCCCTTTTACAAACCGCCTGCCGGACCTCGTTGGTGGCCATTATAGCCGCCTCGCACCAGAAGGACGCGTACATGGAACAGCTTGTTGGAGTCGCTTCCCCTTCCAAACCCCGCCCCGGCTGCACATGCTCCAACCGGGGTTAGTCGCTCATCGCTCGGCGCAATTATTGGAGTTTGATATTGGCTTCGGCCCCTTTACAATCGCCAATGTGCATCTCTCCCACGGTCCTATCCTCAACCGCCGCCAGCTACGCCTTATCCGGCAAGAACTCTCAGAGCGCGCCATCATTATGGGGGATTTTAACCAAGTTGGGCCTGCTATGCTCCGTGGCTTTAAAGATGTCGGCCCGCGTGAACAAACACATCGGATGCTTGATAAAGTCCCCCTCCGGCTGGATCGCTGCCTAACACGTGGCTTCTCAGCCCTAAGCCATCGCGCTTATCCCCGTTTTGGCTCGGACCACCGGCCTATTGCCGTCACCCTTTACCCTCATGATGAAGTGGAAACCTTTCTCCCCCTTAAAGGTAAGGGAGAAAGAGCCGACATACCCCATTACGCAACCTTGTCACCAACGGCCATACCTCAATATCCGACAAGGTAAGCCTGTCGTTACAATGGGCTAGGATGAAGCCCTCCAAATGGGCGGCGGTTGCCTCATCATGCAATGTTATGTTGCTCTCAAAATTGAGCCGCAATGACCGCCTATCCAAATTCGCGCTACCGACAAAGCTCCACATCGTATCGACTGTCATTAATTTGGAATGATTAAAAGGCGGCGCACCTAACCAAACACGACAACCAGCCTGTACCAACTGCCGCAAACATGCATCACGCGCATAATCGGTGATGGGATGATTACTTCTATGCGGCACAACAATATCAATCACCACACCACGCAATGCGGCTAATTCTAACGCTGTTGCAAAACGATCATCGGGGATGAAATAAGGCGTCATGAAACAAACATGATGCCGTGCCAAAATAATGGCTTGGAGGATGGTATATTCTATAAGCTCCACCTCCATATCCGGCCCAGATGTCACAACCCGTGCAGGAATATCCCCTGCTGCAACGGGGTCTGGGAAGTAACGCTCGCCGTCCAGCTCCTCCCGCGTTGTAAACGCCCAATCTTTAATAAAGACTTCTGATAACTGCTGTACAACGGGGCCTTCTAGGCGGAAATGTGTATCTGCCACCGGCATACGGCGGTGGGTAGCGTTATTGAGGCAATTTTCATCCCCAATATTTAACCCGCCCATATAGCCAACACGGCCATCCACCACCAAAATCTTACGATGATCCCGCAAATTGACAAAAGGCATCCGCCACGGCCATAGCGAATGCATAAAACGCGCACAGCGTATATGACGTTGTCGCAACTGCTTGATAATGGGGCTATAGAGATAGCCACTGCCAATCCCATCCACCAACACACGCACCTCAACACCGCGCTGCTGCGCTGTGGCAAGGGCATCTACAAATTGGCGACCAATTTTATCATACCGAAAAATGTAAGAGCATAAGAGGATGGACCGCTCCGCCTGATGAATACTCTCCAACATATACGGGTAGGCCTGGTCACCATTATGAAGGCACTCAACCTGATTCCCCTTCAATAAGGGTAAGCCCGTCAAGCCATCCAACATCTTAATCAACGGATTCATGAAACTATCTTGAGCATCATGCGTCCATTTAGCGAGGAAGGCGGTTTCCTCCGGGCTAGTATATTCCCGCAATTTTTGCGCGCGCCGCCGCACCCGATTAATACCGAGGCATAAATATAGGATAGGCCCCATATAGGGCATAAACCAGCAAATGCCGATCCACCCCGTCGCAGCGGCCGTGTCCCGTTTTGTCAGCAACACATGCGCTGTAATACCGAGCGAGAACGCAATATGCAGCGCACCAAGCCAAAAAGAGACTGAAAAGAACGATGCCATATAGGGCCGCCCCCCTCTCTTAACGCCGTAACATCCATTGCGGTGCGACCCGGCCAGCACTCCCACGACGCCCCACAAGCGGTGATAAATCCTCTGGCGAGCGTGCCCGTTGGCCATCTTGCCATATCAGCCCTTCATCAAGGCAAAAGAGCCGGACTTGCTTTACACTTGCCCCGGCAGCCAGTTTTTGCAAACTCACTCCCCCGCCTTTTGCCACTTCGGCCACTTGCTCCAATGGGAAAATCAGCGCGCGCTTATTGGTTGTCAGGCATAAAACATGCGTTCCCTCCGCTGGGAGGACATACTGCACCACAGCCCCATCGCGCAGATTAAAGACCTGCCGCCCTGTCCGCTTCTCAGCTGCGAGATTCCCGGCTGAAACCTGCATCCCGCGCCCATCACTGCTTGTCAGCATATAGCGGCTCTCATCATCACCTAATGCAAAAAGAGCCACCGGTTGGTCCTCTTGGGCAAGGTCTGCCAAAGTACGCACCGGCTGACCAAAACCACGACCACGCGGCAGGTCTGCCACTTTTAACGTAAAAGCGCGGCCTCCTGCTGCCATCATGCACAGGCGGTCCGTACTCTGACATTCCACAGCATAAGCCAGCCCATCGCCTTCCTTAAAACGATGATTCGCTACATCATGCCCATGCCCCTTTACCGCACGGATCCACCCTTCTTGCGAGAGTAAAACCGTCACAGGCTCCCGCTCCACCGCAAGGGCGGCGGACGTATCAATAGTTGCAGGGGCTTCCCCTATAATGGTGCGGCGAGCCCCATAAGCTCCCCCTTCAAAAAGAGCCTGCATTTTTTGGAGGTCTTTACCGATCCGGCTCCAACGGCGTTTTTCAGAGCCTAAAAGGGCCTCCAACGTGGCTTGTTCCTTCCCAAGGCCATCCCACTCTTTACGTATCTCCATTTCTTCCAAACGCCGCAGAGACCGCAAACGCATATTCAACACATAATCGGCTTGCAATTCACTGAGGGAGAACGCCTTCATCAAAGCAGGTTTTGGCTCATCTTCCTCCCGAATGAGTCGGATAACCTCATCTAGATTTAGATAGACCTTTAAAAACCCTTCTAAGATCTCCAGCCGCTTCAATACCGCATCCAAACGGTGCTGCGTCCGGCGGATTAAAACCTCATGAACATGCTCTAACCATGCCTGCAATACCGCTTTTAGCGACAAGACCCCGGGGATTTTCCCTTGGCTCAGCACATTCATATTCAAGCTAAAACGGCTCTCCAACATCGTATATTTAAAGAGCGTCTCCATCAGCACTTCTGGGGCACAATTACGGGTTTTGGGCTCCAAAACCAATCTTATATCCGTTGTGCTTTCATCCCGCACATCTGCCAGAAGGGGCAGCTTACGCTCCTCCATCTTCTTGGCGATATCTTCGATCAACTTACCCTTTTGCACTTGATAAGGGATTTCCGAGACGATGATGCTCCATGCCCCAGCGCGGCCTTTCTCTACAGCCCAACGCGCCCGGATGCGGAAACTCCCCCGGCCTGTCTCATACGCTTGGATGAGCGTCTCCCGGTCCTCCACCAATAGCCCTCCCGTAGGGAAGTCCGGCCCTTGGACAAGCTCTAAAAGCTCCGCGATGGTACAATCTGGTTTTTCAATCAATAAACGTGCGGCTTGGTAAAGTTCCGCCGCGTTATGAGGGGGGATGCTTGTGGCCATCCCCACAGCAATCCCCGCCGCCCCATTAGCCAACAAATTGGGGAACAACCCCGGCAAGACAACAGGCTCTTGGTCCTCATTATCGTAAGTCGGGCGGAAATCGACCGCATTATCGCCAATGCCTTCCAGCATGATGCGCGCGGTTTCTGTCATTCGGCTTTCTGTATAACGCATGGCTGCTGCACCATCGCCATCAATCGAGCCGAAATTGCCTTGCCCTTCCACCAAGGGATAACGCACAGCAAAATCCTGCGCTAGGCGGACTAACGCATCATAAACGGAAGCATCACCATGGGGGTGGAACTTACCAATCACATCCCCCACCACGCGGGCGCATTTCTTAAAGCCAGAGCTTGGGTCTAGCTTGAGCTGCTGCATCGCATAGAGCAAACGCCGATGCACGGGCTTAAGACCATCGCGCACATCCGGCAGGGAACGCGATGTGATAGTGGACATCGCATAGGCCAGATAACGCTCGCTCAACGCTTCTGCCAGCCGTGTATCTTCAATATGCCCGGCGTGGTCCCCCGTCATAAATTCTCCTGCTCGTTCTCATTCGCTATGATGGCACCCTAGGTTAGACACGCTCTTTGCCCTCATGTCCAGTGCTGCTAGCGGCAACAGCCCGCTGTAAAGCGGTCATTAATCTCTCCCGCGCGGCAGGAAGTGGACGGTGATGCGTCGCAAAAACAGCCCGTTGCAGAAAATAACCGCTCAGCTGGGCTCCTTCTAGCCAATCTGCTGCGCGGCCTTCGGCCTCCTCGTCATATAAAAAGGACGGCAGAGGGAGAAGTCGATCCTTCCACTCCCCTGCACCCTCCTCACTCACAGCGCGCCCCGTACGGGGGGAGACATAAGCAAGCCCCTCACTCGCCCCCGTAACCGCGCAGCGATCCAGCGTTAAGCCATAGCCGAGCTCTTGCAGCAAAAGCAGCTCCCACCGCAAATAGAGCGCAACAGGCGGTTGAGCTGGGGAGACACTTAAAGCTCCTAAAAAATGCGTCAGAGAGGAAAAAAGAATCTCATGCGACTCACGTTCTGCAAGGGCCTCGCTACAAAGGCTACACGCACTGCTCAGCAAGGTTAGAGCGAGGGGATAATCCAACAGAAAAGACGCGCTGGGCCTAACAAGCTCTGCCGTCAAATAGCCTAGCTGCTCTGGCAGGCGGGCTTTCCAGCGGGCCATGATAAGGCTGCCCTCTTGCCACAAACCCGTTTGCCGGCGAGAGCGTCCCCCATGCACCAACGCATGATACATGCCACGCTTTTGCGTCAATATCGTAGCGCGTAAGCTGCTCTCACCATGGAGGGACAACCGCAAAATAATCGCTGGCTCTTCCCACTCCATACGTCCCTCCCTTTTAGGGCCGTAACATGAAAAAAGCCCCCGCTATAGTAACGGAGGCCTTTTTCTCATCATAAACCCCTAATAAGGTTTATTTCTTTTGGCCAGAAGCCGCAGCGACCTCGGCCGCGAAGTCTGTCTCAGCCTTCTCAATGCCTTCACCGAGTTTAAAGCGGGTGAAGCCGACCAGCTTTGCCCCAGCCTTTTTGACAACTTCCTTCACGCGGCTCTCACCGTCATGCACCCAGACTTGCTCCAGAAGAACCACTTCCTCATAGAACTTACGGATACGCCCATCGACCATCTTCTCAATGATAGCTTCTGGCTTGCCAGAGTTACGGGCTTGCTCCTCCAGCACCTTACGCTCATGCGCCACAGCAGCAGCATCCACGCTATCAATATCCAGAGCGGTCGGGCTGGTGGCTGCAACATGCATACCAATCTGACGACCCAATGTGAGCAGAGCCTCACTCTCGGAAGGAGCCTCAATCGCAGCCAACACACCGATGCGGCCAACACCCGGACGCAGCGCACCATGGACATAGCTCGCCACAACGCCAGAAGGAACGCTCAGCACGCTCACGCGGCGGAGGGTCATATTCTCGCCGATTGTTGCGACAAGATGGGTCAACTCATCAGCCACTGTACGACCAGACGGCATTTTAGCAGCCTTAACAGCCTCTAAATCATCACCGACCTTCAGCGCAACTTTGGCGATATCTTCCACAGCCTGCTGGAAGGCATCATTACGCGCAACGAAGTCCGTCTCCGCGTTCACCTCAACCAGAGCAGCCTTTTTGCCCTCAACCGCTACAGCAACGAGACCCTCAGCCGCCACACGGCCGGATTTCTTTGCGGCTTGGGAGAGGCCCTTCTTCCGCAACCAGTCAATCGCGGCTTGCATGTCGCCCTTAGCTTCGGTCAGGGCTTTTTTACAATCCATCATGCCGGCACTTGTTGCATCGCGCAGCTCGCGCACCATTGCTGCTGTAATCTCTGCCATAGTCTCTAACCTCTAATAACAAGCGGCACAGCCACGGGGACCCCACGGCTGTGCGGCTCTCTATACGCACATAGGCAGCGTAGCATCCCGCATAGGGCTAGATACTACGCTTACTTTATACAGCTCAGCCAGCTGTCGGAGCGGCAGCCTCGGCCTTCTCTACAGCGGCGGTCTCCTCCACTGGCAGCTCCGCAGAAGCCCCAATATCCTGGCCAGATGCTGCCAGCTCGGCAGAGATACCATCCAGCACAGCACCGGAAATCAGCTCGCAATAAGTTGCAATAGCGCGGATAGCATCATCGTTACCGGGGATGGGGAAGGTCACACCCTTAGGGTCGGAGTTGCTATCCAGCACAGCGATCACGGGGATGCCCAGCTTATTGGCTTCCTCAACAGCCAGCTTCTCTTTGTTTGTATCAATCACAAACAGAAGGTCCGGCAGGCCACCCATATCCTTAATCCCACCGAGGGAGCGTTCCAGCTTCTCACGATCACGGGTGATGTCGAGGATTTCCTTCTTCGTCAGGCCCGTTGTATCGCCAGCGAGCATCTCATCAATGCCGCGCAGACGCTTAATGGAACCGGTGATGGTCTTCCAGTTCGTCAACATACCACCGAGCCAACGGTGATTCACATAATACTGGCCGCAACGCTGTGCTGCCTCTGCCACGAGATCCGCTGCAGCGCGCTTTGTCCCCACAAATAGGACACGCCCACCAGAAGCAACCGTGTCACGCACTTGCTTCAAAGCGCGGTCCAACAGCGGTACAGTCTGCTGAAGGTCGATGATATGAACCTGATTACGCACACCGAAAAGATACGGTGCCATAGCAGGGTTCCAACGGCGGGTATGGTGACCGAAATGAACACCAGCCTCAAGCAGTTGACGCATTGTGAATTGTGGCATTGCCATCGTAAAATCTCTCTAACTCTGGTTAAACCTCCGCATAGCAACGCTCCCTTAACGGGAACACCAGGTGATTGCGGGCTATGCGTGCGAAATACACCTCCCCTTACGAAGGAAGATAGCTCTCCTATAAGCGAGGGAAGGACAGAAAACAAGCCTCCCGCACTGCCGCTGAGGCTAGGATGTTATTTTTTGTAAAAACTGCTCCATAACGCGCCGTGCATAAGCAGCATCGCGCCCTAAACTGATAAGCGCACTAATTTGCAGCGGATGGCGTATTAGGGACCCCATTAACGCAGGAATATCAATGCGCCCCTCACGCAGCCCATCGCGCGCTGCAGGAGGAAGGTCTCGCCCCGCATCATCACACACAACACGCAGCACGGCAAAAGGCAGTCCCGCTTGTGCCACTAACCCGCTCTCCATATCCACTGTAGAACACTGGCTGCGCGTAAAGCAGGCGGCTTTTTCAGCCGCACGATCGAGCATAATTGGGCTATGATACACCCCACCGCCGATGACCGCCTGCCCCGCCCCAAAACGCGCGTTTAAGGCTGGGGAGGTCGGGTATTTTTTCCCTTCAACAAAAACGTAATCGGCAAGCTGTATCGTCCCCGGCTTTAAGGCTCGGTCCAACCCACCCGCGCAACCAAAGGAGAGCAGCTCCGTCACCCCGGCTTCTTTTAGGGAGGCAACCGCCCGCTTCGCCCCTGCTTCATGCGCGTGGCTAAGGGCGATTTTCGCATGAGGGAAATAGCGTTCAGCCAAACGGGCCTCTTGCGCTAATCCCACAATAATGCCGAGCATTAAAAGCCGTACTCCACCCGGCCCGAATTACTAGAGGCCAAATTGCGATAACGCGACAAAGCCATAAGCGGGAAGAATTGCTTATAGCCATGATAACGCAGGTAAAAGACCTTAGGAAAGCCAACAGCATTATAGGGGGCTTCGTGCCATTCCCCAGCCTCATCTTGCGCTTGGGTAAGATAAGCCATGCCGCGCTGCACAGCTTCGCTTTCCTGCCGCCCAACAGCCATAAGCCCAAGGGTAGCCCATGCTGTCTGGGTCGGTAGGCTCTCCTTATACACCCCTTGCGGAGCCCCCTCATAACTGGCGCAATCCTCACCCCAGCCGCCATCATCATTCTGCACGCTTTCCAACCACGCAACAGCGCGTTGAATCATCGGGTCATCATGGGGGACACCGGCAATATTCAAGGCACATAATACAGACCATGTCCCATAAATATAATTCGTTCCCCACCGGCCAAACCAGCTACCAGAGGCTTCCTGCTCTTTGCGAATATAGTCGATCCCCTTACGGATAACGTCCTTATCCTCTAGGTGCCCCAACTGCGCTAGGAAGGAGATACACCGTGCTGAGACATCTACCGTTGGCGGGTCCAACAACGCACCATGATCTGAGAACGGGATGTGATTGAGAGCTTCGAGGTCGTTATCAATATCAAATGCCCCCCAGCCGCCATTACTGCTTTGCATCCCAATAATCCATTCCCGCGCGCGCTCAATCGCAAAAGCGTTTTTCTCTGGGTCCATCCGATGGAGCAACATCCCGACAACGGCTGTATCATCAACATCAGGATAATAATCGTTTTTATATTGAAAGGCCCAGCCACCCGGACGCAGATGCGGCGTGTTAACCGCCCAGTCGCCTTTCACATCGAGAATCTGCCGTTCACGCAGCCATGACGCCGCCTTCTCCAAAGCGGCCATGGTCTCGGCATTCTGTACAGCCTTGGGGCCTGTCGCCGCCTCCATCATCGCAAGGCCAGAAAGCCCCGTATCCCACACAGGCGAGACACACGGTTGGCAATAAGCCTCATCGTCCTTCACAACCAGCAAATCTTGCACAGCTTGCCAAGCTTCTACAGCCCGTGGGTCATCATCAGGCACGCCCATAGTCCGATACATCATCACGACATTGGCCATGGCGGGGTAAATAGCCCCTAACCCACCCGCACTAAGCCGTTCTTCCACAAATTGGATAGTCGTCCGAATCGCTTTTGCATGGATAGAGCGTGGAATATGCGGCACAACAGGACGCAACGCTTTATCCAGATAGGTAAAGAGCCGCCCCCAGATGGAGCGATAAGGCCCGCGTATCCAATCCTTCACCTGTGCTGGGGGGGTTTTAAATAGCTCCTGCACATGCACACCACGCGGATTAATCGCTACTGGTTTACGCGTCACAAGAATCAAAAGCGGGGCAATGACCGTGCGAGACCAATAAGACATATTCCAGACGGAAAAGAAGGCCTTCCGCGGCAGTAACATCAGCTCTATCGGCATAACAGGGACGGCATGCCACGGCACTTCCCCATATAAAGCGAGTTGAATCCGCGTAAAGACGTTACTCCGCTCAGCCCCGCCATGTTGAAGGATGGCCGCACGCGCCCGGCGCATATGGGGGGCATTAATATCATCGCCAATCATCTTGAGGGCGAAATAGGCCTTCACGCTCGCTGAGAGGTCGAACTTCCCATCCGTATAAAGAGGCCAGCCCCCATGCACCCCTTGGATACGCCGGAGATACACGCCTATTTTTTGCTCAAGAGGCTCATCTATCCGGTCGAGAAAATGCCGCAGCAAGACATATTCAGCAGGAATAGTGGCATCAGCCTCTAGCTCAAAGACCCAATGACCATCTTCCTTTTGACGTTTGCCCAAAGCGGTGTGCGAGGCCTTAACCGCTTGCTCCACCGCTGTGGCATCAATTTTATGACGGGACAACGTCGCGCTCACTGAATCTCTCCTCCACTTTCCACAATATCGGCCTTATGCCACATCACTCACGGCCGAACGAAAACCCAACGCATCCACTGCAGCAAGACCAGATTTAATAGCCCCTTCAATCGTTGAAGGCAGGCCGGTATCCGTCCAATCGCCCGCAAGAGCAAGATTAGCGTATGAGGTTTTTGCCTCAGGCCGCTTCTTATCCTGTTCTGGCGTGGCTGCAAAGGTGGCCCGTTTTTCACGGATCAACCGTGCAGCGGGCATTACCTCTGGCAGAGGATGCTGTAAAGCAGGATTTAACGCTTGTTGAAGCTCCTGCCACATATGGGCTAACATCTCGTCATTCTGCCAGCTTGCATAACGGTTCGCCGCACTCACCGTGACAGACAAAACCTCATCATGCAGAAAGACCCATTCCGCCACACCGCCGACAAGCCCCATAAAGCCTGCCTCACGCAATGCCGCATGGGGCTTAAGCGGCTCTGCCAAGCGATAATGCGCATTAGCAATGCTCTCAAACGCATCAGGGCCAGTAATGGAGGGCATCAACCCCGTAGCCACAGGGGCCGGTACAGCGAGAATAACGACATCTTCAGCCCCCAGGGAAACCTCCCCGCCAGATGTCTCTAACGCTGTAATGCGCCCTCCTTCTTCCCGCAAAGCGGATACGCGCGTCCCCGTTAATATTTGGGCATGAAAGCTCTCCAGATAAGCCATAGCCGGAGTGACGAAACTTTCTGACAAACCACGCGCAGCCGTCCAAGGGCAACATGCCGCCCCTCCCTTAGCTAAGGTTTGCCGCACGATATTGCCCAGCAAGCGGGCACTTCCTTGCTCAATATCCGTATTCAACGCAGAGACCGCCAAAGGCTCCAACAGACGGCGCGACAATGCCCCTGGTGAGAGACATTCCCCCACACACATATCGTCATCAGCCTTCATCAAACGCGGAAGGGCCATCAAATCCCCCCATCTCATCCCCGGCACGCGATGCTCTTTACGGAATAACCAAAAGGGAATCCGCCCCTTAGAGAGCCGCAAGACCCAAGAGAGGTCCGCCTCTAAATCATACCACGGGAAAAGCGGCCTCCCCGGCCCTTTTAACGTACCGCGCGCCCCTAAAAGGTCCAAATAACGAAATGTATAGGGATTTGCTGAAAGAATGAGGTGATTGCCATTATCAATCACGCAATCCAACGCTTTATCATGGAAGGACCGTGCCCGCCCACCACAGGCAGGGCCAGCCTCATAAAGTGTTACCTGCGCTTGGGGGGCAAGCTCCACTGCGGCAGAAAGGCCAGCAAGCCCCCCACCGATGATGTGAACATGGCTCACAGCGAGACCCCAAAGGCCGCTAAGAGCATGGAAAGCTTCTTCCATACCGAGCAGACCCGTAAAGGTGCCTCTGGGTTACTCCAACCACGCCGCTGGAGTGCGGCTAAGGTCACGCGGTATGAAGCTGCCATAATGCGCGCTGGCCGTACCGTTGCCGCAGGACAACGGGCCATCACCGCATAAGCTTTGCGGAAATGGTCTTCCGCCCGCCCTGCGATAATCCGGCACAGCCCATCTAGCCCGACAGCATAAAGAGCCTCTGCTGGGTCAGCAGGAACGCCATAACGCTGCAAAAGCTCAGCAGGAAGATAAAGCCGCCCACGGGAAGCATCCTCTGCGACATCCCGCAAAATATTGGTAAGCTGCAACGCACGCCCCAGATGATAAGCCAGCTCATCCCCCTCTGGCTCTGGCGTGCCAAATATGCGAACAGAAAGCCGCCCCACAGCCGAGGCCACACGGTCGCAATATAAATCCAGCGTGGCTTCATCAGGCGCAATAATGGGCGCGCCGCAATCCATCTTCATCCCCTCAATCACGGCGATGAAATCATCTTGCTGCAAACCGAATTGCTCAATCGCAGCATGAAGGACACGGTCCAACGCATCTTCTGTATGGCCTTGATACAAAGCAGCGATGCGCTCTTTCCACCCCTCCAAAACGAAGGCTGGGTCATCCAGAGGGATATCACCATCGGCAATATCATCCACCAGCCGGCAGAAAGCGTAGATCGCATACATGCCATCGCGCTTTATAGGAGGTAGAATCTTCATCCCACGACCAAAGGATGTGCCAGAACGGTTAACGATCTCCTCCACATAATTTAGGTCCGATGGAGCACAAGGCAGACCTTGAGGCACGTTGTGATGAGTGGAGACCATAACCTTCCTCTTACTTTTCTAACATTAGCGTGAGTCTGTCTTACTCTTAAAGGCCATATTAGGCCAAGAGCTACACATTAAAAGAACTCAACGGATATACTGCATCGCCCAGCTTAATGCGCGCAGGCCATCTAGTTTGGTGAGAGCTACACGCTCTGCTATCGGGTCTTGATGGCGTAAGCGTGCGCTCAAACGGCGGCATAAAGCAACAATAACCGCAGCCTCTAAGCGCATCCGGCGATCCTTTACCAAAGCAGGCAGGCGGGCCGCTTCCTCATTTAACGCATCAACATGGGCGAGCATTTGGTCAAACACGCGCCGCACACCCGGCTTACTCCGCGCGAGGAGGAGGTCCTCTATCCCCACATTTTCTGCCGCCAACCAAGGCAAAGGCACATAACACCGATTCAGCGTTTTAAGGTCACCCTTAACATCCTGCATGTGATTGACAATTTGCAACGCCGTGCAAAGCGCATCGGAAGGGCCGAATGTCTCCTCACTCTCCTTATGCAGCATCAACAAAAACCGCCCCACAGGATTGGCGGAATAACGACAATAATGCAAAAGCTCCGACCAATGCTCGTAACGGGCTTTCTCAGCATCCATAATAAAAGCGGTGATTAAATCGCCCCCCACCTCCAAAGGTAGGCCATGCTCTTGCAGCACAGTGCGTAGCACAACGGCACTCCACCCATCAGCACGCCCAGCAGGCGGACGCCGCCGCCCGTAAAGGACATCCCGCAACGCTGTCAGCCGGTCCACCTTTTGCGTGGCAGAAAGTTCGGCATTATCCACCATATCATCAGCAATGCGCGCAAAACGATAATAAGCATGGACAGCCGGCCTCACGCGCGGGGCAATGAGGAATGACCCGACCGGGAAGTTCTCATCCTTCATCCCTTTTGCGGATGAAACATCATGCGCCCCCCACAGGCGTGCCTCTTCTTGCTCTTGCATATAACCCTCCCCGCCTGACTCCGTTATCATGCTGAAAACTGCCCTGATTTATGGGCTTTAAACCACGCAATCGCATCCGTAAGGGCCTGACGCGCCGCACGGGGACGGTAGCCTAGCTCGCGCTCTGCTTTCTCTGAGGAGAAGAACATCAGCTTCTTAGACATCACCAGCATCTCCCGTGTTACGCGCGGCTCTATGCCACAACTGCGCGCTAATAGCTCCGACACACAGGCAACAGGATATAACCATGATTGCTTGAGCTGGATGCGCGGGGGCTTTCTATGCACAATCTCCGCTACCATGCCAAAGAGGTCCCCCAGCATGATATTCTCCCCGCCGAGAATATATTTCTCGCCAATCGTCCCACGCTCAAAAGCAAGGACGTGGCCTTCAGCAACATCATCCACATGGACGATATTCAACCCCGTCTCCACATAAGCGGGCATACGCCCTGTAGCAGCATCAAGAATCATCTGCCCTGTTGGAGTTGGCTTAATATCGCGTGGCCCGACAGGGGTGGAGGGATTTACAATCACCGCGGGCAGCCCTTCCTCCCGCACAAGGCGCAAGACCTCTTGCTCTGCACGATATTTAGAACGTTTATACGCCCCAACAATCTGATCCTCCGTCACAGGGGATGATTCCGTAGCCGGCACCCCATTGCGAGCCGTGGCAAGAGCTGCAACGGAGGAACAATAAACAACCCGCTTTACACCTGCTTTTTTAGCCGCGAGCATTAACTGACGCGTACCCTCCACATTCGCGCGCATCATCGCATCAGGATCAGGCACCCATAACCGATAATCCGCTGCGACATGAAAGAGATAGGATACCCCCTCCAACGCAGCCTCCATGCTCGCTTGGTCGGAAAGGTCCCCAACAGCGAACTCCACCGGTAGATCCGCTACATTGCTGCGGTCTGATGTATGGCGGACAAAAAGACGCAGCTTATGCCCGCGCTCTAGCAAAACGCGTGCCACAGCGGACCCTACAAAGCCGGTTGCACCGGTAATCAGGGTGATTTCTTCTGCCATAACCGCTCTTTCCTTCCTACCAGCATTATCTTGAGGGATATAAGCCCCCACTGCATAGCCGGTAAAGCCCCCTCTGATTGGACCTTCCCCCCAGAGTAGCCTAGAAGGGGTCAAACTAAATTGACTTGCGGCGGCCATCTTGAAGAAAATGCTCCCCTACATCCTGTCTCTGGCAGGAATTACCCTCTTTTGCATCCTCACCTTGCGGGCTGGGATACATCCGATTCTCCTAAGTCTTGCTAAAATTGGCCTCTCGGGCTTTTTTCTGCTGCTTCTCTGCCAACTCGCTGTCAATTTTCTTCTCGGCTTCGCATGGAAGAGCAGCATCCCCGATATTAGTTTTACCCGGCTAACTGCCTCACGTTTTGTACGGGATGCCGCAGCGGCCTGCTTGCCCTTCTCACAACTTGGCGGGATGCTCCTTGGCATCCGTGCCACAACCGCTGGCCATGCCCGCCATACCACCAATGAGCAGCCCATTAGCTGGATGGAGGGCATTGCCGCAAATATTGTCGATATTACAACCGAAGTTTTGGGCCAGATTGTCTTTATCATCATCGCCCTCCTATGCCTGATTGGCCAGGCCGATGCGGGGCGGTTTATGTGGCCGCTTGGTATTGGGATGGTGTTTCTCACCTGCGGGGTGGCTGGTTTTATTTGGACACAGCAACGCAGCGGGAACGCCCTGCAAGCCCTTGCACGCTTTTTTGCCAAACATATCTCCGCAGAATGGCGCGATGTCCTTGCCGATAATACTGAGAACTTCCAATCCTATATGGAAGGCTTATGGGGTAACCCGGCACGCATCGGACTAGGCGCGGGGATGCACCTTCTCTGCTGGATGGGCAGTGCTTTTATGACGTGGCTCTCCATCATTCTCCTTGGCGCGCATTGCAGCTTTCTCAATGCGTTAGCGATTGAAGGTGTTGTCTGCGGGATTATGTCTGCTGGCTTTTTCATCCCCGGCTCTTTAGGTGTGCAAGAGGCTGGTTATGTTGCTTTAGGGCATCTCTTTGGTATTAATGCCGACATCGCCATGAGCATTTCCCTACTACGCCGTGGGCGGGATATTGTCATCGGCATCCCTGTCCTACTCTTATGGCAGCTCTATGAGTTCCGGCATTTAAAGCGGCGTTCCTAAATGGCTGATACCCCCCCTCTCTTTAAGACCATAACCATCATTGGGCCGGGATTAATTGGCTCCTCCATCCTCCGCCGCGCCCGACAAACAGGCACGCTCGCCCAAAAGCTCATCGCTGCGGACTGCCAAGAGGCTGTTCTCCACCGCGTAACCGCGCTGAACATCGCTGATGAAACCACAACCGACCTCATCGCGGCAGCGGCGCAGTCTGACCTTGTGATTCTGTGCATCCCAACAGGGGCTATTAGAGCTGTTGCCGCCGCTATCCTCCCCCATATGAAGCCCGGTTCTATTCTAAGTGATGTCGCCTCTGTTCGCAGCAACTTAGGGCCAGAGATACACGCGCTCCTACCCGAGGGGGTAAGCTACATCCCTGCCCACCCTATGGCGGGGACGGAATATTCCGGCCCGGATGCTGGCTTTGCCACCTTATTTGAGGACCGTTGGACGCTCCTCATCCCACCCCCCGGCACTGCACCGGAGGCCATTGCGCTTATGGAGGCCTTTTGGCACCGCTGTGGGGCACGCACACGGCAAATGACCGACCAATATCACGACCAAGTATGTGCCATTGTGAGCCATTTGCCGCATTTACTGGCCTTTACCATCTGCAACACAGCAGACCGGCTTTCGGCTGACCTACAAACTGATGTGTTAGAATATGCGGCCTCTGGCTTTCGGGATTTTACACGCATTGCAGCATCCGACCCGATTATGTGGCGCGATATTTTCCTGACCAATAAAGATGTCCTCCTCGCCACATTTAAGCGGTTTGAGGAAGATGCGCATCGCATGGTTAAAGCCATTCAAGAAGATGATAGCGAGGCCATAATGCAAAACCTCCAACGCGGGCGGCATATTCGGCGCGGCTTGATGTCAGAGCCCCAAAACTAACCGCCCCACGCTATAACGACCCCACTATTAAAAAAGCCCCCAGCAGAGGATGAACCCTGCCGGGGGCTTTTAGTCTCATCACCTCTGACGACTGAAACCATCAGAGGTGATAACCTGCAATCCGTAGGGATTAGACCTTAACAATACGCAGGTTCTTGGAGCTGTCGAGTAGAACAACATGCTCACCGCTCTTAGCGAACTCGCCAACTGCCTTCACATCATCCTTGCTGGAGACAACCTTCGGGAACACACCCCACACCACACAGAGACGACGTGATGTCTCCGCGTTGGTCAGAGCCACAACAGGCTCATGCGGGCGCTCACGAGAGACCAGCACAGCACTACGGCCATTCTCTGTATGCACAGCCAGAGCCTCCGCACGCGCATTACGCGCTACATCAAAGGCAGACTTAGCCTGTGCCCCTTGGATGGTATGCTCAGCAACCGGGCGCATACGGTCCATACGGGCGCGCCATTCTGGGTCCTGCTCCACGCGGGAGGTGACACGCACCATCGTTGCCACAGCTTCCGGCCCGAAAGAGCCAGCCGCACTCTCAGCAGAGAGCATAACAGCATCGGCACCATCATAAACGGCATTTGCAACGTCAGAAACTTCTGCGCGCGTTGCCACTGGGCTGGAGATCATGCTCTCCATCATCTGTGTTGCCACGATGACCGGGCGACCCTGACGGCGTGCCTCATTAATGGCGCGCTTCTGAATCACAGGCACATCCTCAGCAGGCAGCTCCACACCAAGGTCCCCACGAGCCACCATCAGACCATCAGAGAGACGGATGATTTCCTCAAGGCACTCAACAGCTTGTGGTTTTTCCAGCTTGGTGATGATCCAAGCGCGGCCCTTAACGATGTCGCGTGCTTCTTGAATATCAGCCGGACGCTGCACGAAGGAGAGGGCAATCAAATCCACCCCGATGGAAAGGGCGAATTGAAGGTCCTTATGGTCCTTCTCTGTCAGAGCAGGGATTGGCAGAGCAACGTCAGGGACGTTCACGCCCTTACGCTCGGAAAGCTTCCCACCAACGAGGACCTCAGTCTCCAGCGAGTCTTTGTTCTTCTTGGTGACACGCAGAGCCAGCTTACCATCATCCAGCAACAGACGATGACCGACATCAATAGCAGAGATAATCTCTGGGTGTGGCAAGTTAACGCGATGAGCATCACCCGGAGCCTTATCAAGGTCTAGGTTAAACTTCTGCCCGACCTTCAGCTCAACCGGCCCGTCTTTAAACACGCCAACGCGCAATTTGGGGCCCTGGAAGTCCGCCAGAACAGCCAGAGGACGCCCCAGCTTGGCCTCAGCCTCGCGCACAGCTTTGTGGCGGGCGGCGTGCTCATCATGAGCACCGTGGGAGAAGTTCAGGCGGAAAACATTCACACCAGTCTTGGCAAGATTAAGAATCTGCTCAGCAGTCTGTGAAGCCGGCCCGAGGGTCGCAACAATCCGCGTGCGGCGATGATGGATGTTGGCTGTCATAACATTCCTCGACTTTTCATTTGGTCAGTCAGGCTGAATGATTTCATCGGGTAGAAGCCCCCATAACAGGCGGCGTTCAACCCACCCGTCATAGCCCCTGACTGTAACATGACACCATGATAAACCCTGTGGACAAGCCTTAATCTTTCCAACCGTGCCAGGCTCTAGCAAGGCAACAATCTTATGATCAGGCTTCTCCGAGCTCATCAGCGGGACGTCACGATTCTGACCCCGTGCTACCTCTCCCGCGGACCGATAGGCCACAATACGAGAATCAGCATGCCCCGTGATCGAAACTTTAGACGCATCCTCATCATAGGACGAGGAGCCAGGTATAAGGAAGGAACGGCTGCCATGCAGTGTGACCTGATGGACCCATCCCTTCTGGCCATCTGAGTCCTCTACAAGACGCCAGACGCCAAATTCACGCTCAATTTTTACCGGATACCCACGACGATGATACACCCAATCAATCGGGTACCGCTCGCCTGGGCCACGCCGCATATACACACGGTCCGCCCGCATAGAGGCAAAACGTGGGAGCGGCAATTTCGTCTCCGTCCCTATATTATCGGGCACGGCTGGCGGAGCAGAATGAGCAGCTTTTGCAGCACTTGCCGCCGCTGCAGCAGCGGCCGCCTTACGCTCCAACGCACGATGATGGGCACTCCCATGCTTTGTTGCGCGGGTGTGCCCCTTACCAACGGCAACATCTCCCTTTGCATGAGCCTGCGCCCCTACATGATGTTTGCCATGGTGATGAACGCGATGGTTTTTTTGAGACTCGTCTTGCTCCTGCCCCACCCCATAAGCAGGCCCCCCAAGTGACAAGGCCACCACCGCAAAGGGCACAACCCCTTGCTTAAATAACTTGTGGGAAAAAGGAACAAACACTCTCATCCCCTTATCCCTGCCAAGGGATGAGCATTTGGGCAAGCCGTATTCACCCTCATTCCCCCAAAAAATGCCCTTATAGAGAGCAACCCTGCCCTGCCAGAAAAGCGGGGCAGGGTTGGAAGACATAAAACACCCCTCTGCACGGCGTTATGCCCCGCTCACTCCCACTCAATCGTGCCTGGGGGTTTGGAGGTGATGTCGTAAGTTACGCGATTAATACCGCGGACTTCATTCACGATGCGCCCTGCAACACGGTTGAGGAACTCGAAGCTAAAAGGATAGACCTCCGCCGTCATGCCATCCGTGCTAGTGACGGCACGCAAGGCGCAAGCTTGGTCATAAGTGCGGTCATCACCCATCACACCGACTGTACGCACAGGCAGCAGGACAGCAAAAGCCTGCCAAATCTCGTCATACAAGCCAGCCTTACGGATTTCCTCCAGATAGATGCTATCTACCTTGCGTAAAAGGTCCAACTTCTCCCGCGTGATATCCCCGGGGATGCGAATAGCCAGCCCCGGCCCGGGGAAGGGATGCCGCCCCACAATATGCTCTGGCACGCCAATCTCACGGCCTAAAGCACGTACCTCATCCTTAAAGAGTTCACGCAGCGGCTCAACTAACTCCATATTCATCCGCTCTGGCAAGCCACCCACATTATGATGGGACTTAATCGTCACAGATGGCCCACCATTAAAGCTGACACTCTCAATCACATCCGGGTACAATGTCCCTTGCGCGAGGAATTGTGCGCCCCCCAGCTTCGCTGCCTCTTGCTCAAACACCTCAATGAACAAGCGGCCAATGGTCTTGCGCTTTACCTCCGGGTCCGTAACCCCTGCCAACTCACCGAGGAACAGGTCGGAAGCATCCCGATGAACGAGCTGAATGTTAAAGCGATCCCGAAAGGTCTTTACCACCTCATCCGCTTCTCCGGCCCGTAAAATACCGGGGTCCACGAAGATGCAGGTTAGCTGATCGCCAATCGCATCATGGATCAACTTCGCCGCAACAGAGCTATCCACCCCACCAGATAGGCCACAAATCACCTTGCCATCACCCACCTGCTTGCGGATGCGGGCAATCTCTAGGTCACGAAAACCCGCCATTGTCCATGTGCCAGAACAGCCCGCCACATCATGCGTAAAGTTGCGAATCAGCTCCGCCCCGTGGGGGGTATGAACAACCTCCGGGTGGAATTGCACGCCATAGATTCGCCGTTCCTCATTAGCGATGATGGCAAATGGCGCACCTTCGGAATAAGCAACGGCCTTAAACCCGGGGGGGAGAGCCGTAACGCGGTCCCCATGGCTCATCCATACTTGCTCACGCCCACCTTGTGCCCACAGGCCATGAAAGAGCGCACATTCCTCCGCGACATCAATATAAGCGCGGCCAAACTCGCGATGATCATGCGTCTCCACACGCCCGCCAAGTGTGTGGCACAATACTTGCTGGCCGTAGCAGATTCCTAAAATAGGGCGGCCAAGCTCCAACACACCATCTGGTAGGGTGGGCGCATTATCATCATGCACACTAGCGGGACTACCAGAGAGGATAATCCCACGCGGGTTAAAAGCGCGAATCTTCTCCAATGTGGAGGTAAAAGGCCATATCTCGCAATAAACGCCACTTTCCCGCACGCGCCGGGCGATGAGCTGGGTCACTTGGCTACCGAAATCCAAAATCAGGATACGGTCCTCATGGAGGGTTTCATCAAGATGGTGAAGAGTCTCTGCGCTTTTCTGCGTCACGGTCCGGGCCTCGCCTGCTGGATATGGCACAATAGTCATTTCGTGCTATCTCTATAGGACGACAGGCCGCCAAGGTCATCCTTATTTTCCAGCGGCTTTATCCTAAAAATGCAATTTCGAGTCTTGCCTATGCGTCTTACTCCTCTCCCCTATCTCTTTGGCCTTCTTCTCCTTGGTGCTTGCTCCTCCCTGCCAGACCCTGCGCATGACCCATATGGCACATGGGTGGGTAAGCTTGTTACGGATGAAGGAATCTGCCCTACAAAGAATGTCTCTTCTCTGCGCATCCGTGGGAAGGATATTGTCTTTAACCCCGGTATGACATCCTCCGTCCTGCGCGGCACGTATCAGCAAGGCCAACAAAGCTATCATGCAGAACTCGTTGACCAAGGGATGAACAACACACCCTATCGGCAGGTTTTTGAGGGTTACCCGGTCGGGACAGCCATTGGCGGGAACTTTACAACCCCACGCTGCCACGCCCATATCACCTTAACGCGCCGCTAAATCCCACCACCAACCCTACTGAAAATATATAAAAAAGCCTTTCAGTAGGGTTGCACCTTCCTACAAGACCGGATAGAAGCCTCCTCAACACAGCGCACCCGTAGCTCAATTGGATAGAGCACCAGACTACGAATCTGGGGGTTGGAGGTTCGAGTCCTCCCGGGTGCACCAGTGGTTCATGCCCCGGTGTAATCGGGCATTGCACCCGTAGCTCAATTGGATAGAGCACCAGACTACGAATCTGGGGGTTGGAGGTTCGAGTCCTCCCGGGTGCACCAATCTCCTTATGCAGTATCATACAGCTTGATGATTTCATCAGCTTTCACAGCGGCTTCTTGCGGGAAGAAGCTGAGATGACTGACCATAAAATCCGAGAAAATCGCCACCTTTTTACCAAGAAACCGTGGCAGAACAACGCTTAGCATATGCTCATCGTCATCTTGCGGCGTTATTTGCATATAACGCAACATCTCCCCCCGCCAACCGATGAAATTGATGGAAAGACGCGCCTCCACATCCATCAACGCTTCCCCTAACGGGAAGGCAGGCTTGCCTTGCGTTACAAAATAACGATGTACGTCATAAGCTTTTTGCCCGTCTTGCCATAAGGTCCCTCCGAAGCCCTCTTCAGGATTTTCAAAAGCCCCAAGAGCCTGCGGCAAATGCCCAGCTTGTTGCTGAAGATAAGCACAGACACCATTATTCACGACATTGGCTGAGATGAGGAATTTATCGGTTCGCTCTTCAATACAGCGTATAAAGTCAGCCACCCGCTCTTCTTGCAGGTAAATAATATCATCATCACATTTTAAGAAAATGGCCTCTTTATACGCTTCATAACGCTCCACATAATATTGATAAGCCTGCCAATATGGCTTCTGGCACCCTTTATCCCCAATAAAGCGGCTCACTTTTTCTGATAGATTGAGACGTTCTATTGAGCTTCCGAACCCACCACGTAAAAAAATCTCTACCTTCCCAATATCACCCCGCAAGGGCAGTTCTGGGAATTTATAGCCAGAAACAGTGACACCAAGCTTACCCTCATCCGTCAGATAAACCCGCAGCTTATCTTTAAGCTGCCCACATAAAACAGACGGCGTACTAGCTTGATGCAGACATTGCCCCTCCCCCCGCTCATAAGTTGAGAAAGCCGCCTCATCTAACTGCCGAATCATCGAGCCACGATTCTGCCACCCCCCAATCACATATTCCAAAAATTGATCATGCCCGGCTGTTTTAATAGCGACATGCAGATCTGATGCCGCCATAAAAGAATAATCTCGCTCTGCACCACGCTCTATCATCCCAACAGAATGATACCCCGCTTCCGGCCTTAAAAAACGTACAGGACCATAATGTGATGAAATATAAGCACGGTCCTGTTCCGTCCTTGTAAAATCCCAAACATGCCATTCATCCAACAACCCCGCATCCAATAAGGACGAAACATGCTTCTTTAAAAGTCCCATACGGTCCTTACGACCCGCAAATGTAACTAATATCTTTCTTTTATTCATAATATATTAATACCCTTCCTTTTTGAGAGGCTAACATCTCTGCATTTCCTAAAGACTAATCTCTTTTATTAAATAAATAATTTCAAAAACAGAGCATTCTCCCTGCTCTTTGCACCAAAGATAAGGTCTTCCCCTACAAGAGACATCTTCCCATTTACGCTACTGGTCTGTAATCATGCAGGCATGACGTCCACAGCTTCAGACCCGACCTTCCATCGCCTCCTCGCGACTCATCCCAACCTGCATTATGACAACAAGCAGGGTTTAATGATGGATGGAACAGCCCTAGCCCCCCTTGCTGAGCGTTATGGTACGCCAAGCTGGGTTATCAGTGCCGACACATTGCGCCAACGTGCGCATAACGTGCAGGCCGCTTTTAAAGAGCGCGGCCTATCTATGGGCTATCATTTCGCCGTAAAAGCGCAGGATCATCAGGCCTGCTTAAACGTCCTCGCACAATGTGGCTTTGGCGCGGATGTTGTCAGCGGGGGGGAGCTAAAGCGCGCCCTTACAGCGGGGATGAAAGCGCGCCATATCGTCTTTTCGGGAATCGGTAAAACTGATGACGAATTGACCTATGCCATCCAGCAGAACATAGGCCAAATCAATATCGAAAGTATTGAAGAACTAACCCGCATCAACCACCTTGCCGAGACCCTTCAACAACGTGTGCGCGTTGCCTTCCGCGTTAATCCCGATATTGATGCCCAAACCCATAGTAAAATCACAACCGGACGCGCTGAAGATAAGTTTGGCATCGCTTATAACCTCATCCCTGCCTTATATCGCCGCACACAGCAGGAGATGAAGGGGGTGGAACTTGTCGGTCTAGCGGTCCATCTCGGTAGCCAAATGCTGGCAGAAGCCCCCTTCCGCAAAGGGTATGAACGCATTGCAGAGCTCGTTAAGACCCTCCGCGCAGATGGCTTATCTGTCACCGGTATTGATTGCGGCGGCGGGCTTGGCATCGCCTATCGTGGTGAGGACGCTCCCCCGCCTGCGCTCTGGGCTAAGGTCATTGCCGAGACATTGGGGGGATTGGACGTTCATCTCCATATTGAGCCGGGCCGTTGGCTCGCAGCCCCGGCGGGGGTGCTGCTTACGCGCGTTATCGACGTTAAAGAGGCAGCGCGCCGTTTTGTTATCATTGATGCCGGGATGAATGACCTTGTTCGCCCCGCTATGTATGATTCATGGCATGGTATCTTACCCTTACACGCCCCACCTACAGACACGCTTGAAGAACGCGTTGATGTTGTTGGCCCGATTTGTGAAAGCAGCGATATTTTCGCCCGTCAACGTACCTTACCACCTCTTAAAAAAGGCGACCTTATTGCCCTTTTAGATGCAGGAGCTTATGGCACAGTGATGAGCTCGACCTATAATTCTCGTCCTTTTGCAGCACAAATCATGATTAGTAATGGCCAAGAGGCCGTCATCCGTAAACGCCAAACGCTTGATGAGCTTCTCGCACAAGACGTTGTCCCTAGCTGGTTAGCCCGCCCTTAACGCTCGTGAAGGCCCAACTCCTCCCCCCCCAATTTGCGCGCCTCAAGCGGAAAGCCGCCCGCCGGTTGCAGGTGGAGCGTGTGTGGCACTATCTGCGCTGGCTTGTGCTGCTTATCGGGCTATGGGGGTGTGGTGCCTGCCTCCACCTTCCGCAATCCCTGCCGGATTATCTTCATTTTGTGCTAGAGTTCATCCTCTTTGGGGGGATGATTCTTTGGGTGGGATACGCCCTTCATCATGAGCCACCTCCCTCAATGGAGGCGATCGACCAACGCATTGCCCGCGATGCTGGGCTCGCCTTTCATCCTCTCGCAGCTCTGACAGACCGACCCGCCCTTCTTGACACATTATCTGATGAGCAAAAGCATCATACAGGGTATGTATGGGCTCTCCACCGCCAAAGGCTGCTTACGGCATTAGAGACCATTTCCCTCCGTCCGCCGCGTTTCTTCCATCATTGGGGTGAGCGACTAACCGCTCTTTTGCTTCTTATCAGCCTTGCTAGCCTCGCAGCCCTAGCAGGGCCACAACTAGGCTTACGCCTAAAAGCAGGCTTCCTCCCCGGCCATGATGACGATGCTGCACCGCTCCCCTCCCTCCAAGCATGGATCAATCAACCGCATTATGCGCCTGGGGCACCGGTTTTTCTTACCCCACACATGCCCCCACTCTCCCTACCAGAGGGTGCAATGCTGCATATCCTTGTAGGGGACGCAGCAAGTCGCCCTTCCTTACGCGGCAAAGTTCACGCCCATTATAGCCATCTTCCTTCTGGAGAATGGCAGGTTGAAGCCACCCTCCATAACAGTCACACACTCATTTTAACCTATCGTGGCCGGATACTGAGCCGTTGGTCAGTACAAATTAGCCGCGATACCCCCCCTGACATACGCTGGGATGGCAAAGCTGGGACACAAGACAAAGATGATTGGCACACCAATATCCCTTGGGCTGTCTCCCAACCGCATGGCGTTATTGCCCTAAATGTACAGCTACATCCCATCATCCCCCCTTCTCATGCCCCAGATAAAGCGCATGAAATACTTATTCCACTCCCTTTAAAACCTCATACCCTTAAAGCTAACACCACCACGCGGCTTGACCTCTCAAAAAGCCCCTTTGCAGGATTGCACGTCGTAGGCCGGCTCTGCGCACAAAGCAGTTCTGGCAAATGGGCTTGCTCCGCAACTCAGACATTTAAGCTAGGACATCGTCCCTTCCACAACCCCATTAGCCGCGCCCTGCTTGCTTTGCGGTTGCGCCTTGCCAGCGGGCAAGATGACCTTACCCAAACAGCCCATACGCTCCAGCTACTCACAGACCTCGCTTTACCTAACGATGTTGCATTCCCCCTCATCGCACTGCAAAACCAAATCCGCATAGGTCTCTCCACAGCAGATGTTATTGAGCAGCTTTGGTTTGATGCACTATATAATGAGGATCGCCAGCATGATGGGCAAATGATTGCCCTCTCTATGCTCCATGTCCGCGCATTACAAAATGCGCTACAACTGCATTTACGCGCTTTGGCTCAGCAGCCTATCCCCCCCTCGCTGCATGAGCAAAACGCCTTACATGACGAGTTGGACCGCCTTAAAGACGCCCTAGACCAGCATCTTGCGTTTATCTTTCAAAAAGCGAACCGCAGCGGACTCATTATGCCTATGCCTGATGGAAACGGCATGCCTTGGACACGCCTTGCCGGGCAAGTGCAAGCTGACGCGCTAGCAGGGCATATCCCACAAGCTTTAGACCATCTCCAAGCTATGCTAGAGCCTGCTGAACAAATGCGCCAAGCAACGTTGCCAGACATGCAAACTCTCGCAGCCTCTATGCAGGCCCAAGCAGAAGCACGAAGCCAACGTATGGCCCTACGCGACCTCATCCGGGAAGAGACAAACCTGCTCAACCATGCCCAAAAACGCCTCGCTGCCGAGCAATCATCCCCGATGACAACGGAGCAACATAAGGACGTCTCTCAGATGTCCACGGCAGAATTACTCAATCAATTAGGCATGGCCCCACGAGACGCGGCACCGCCTCCGACCACTCCGCTTGAGCACACAGCCCTTCTAAACCACGCTGATGACCGTAGGCAGGATCATGCCACGCAATATGCCCTACGCCACCTTACCCATATCTTAAATAAACGCGGTGAAGCCTTAACAAAGAAGAAAATGCCTAATCTTGTAAAAGCCGAAGCAGATATGGGGCCTGTACTACATAATTTGGCAAATCGGCAGGATGATATCAGTGTCAAAGCCATCCAAACTGTTTTGGATGATCTCTCCAAAGCACGTCATGAGATGAAGCATAATCAAACGGAAATGCAGAAGCAGGCCAAAGGTCATCTCGGCTTCATCCCCCCACCATCTTCTAACCCAACGGAGGACCCTAATGGCAGCGTAGGGACCTCCCCCACAGATGACCCTAATGGGGGGCAAGATCAGGATAATGACGAGCCAGAGGAGGAAAAACAACCTCAAAACCGAGACCCGCTCGGGCGGAAGCTAGATGATAGCCCTGACTCGGATGCGCATATACCTGACCATGAAAATAACCGTGCCCATGATATTGAACGTGAGCTCCAACGCCGCGCTTCAGACCGCACACGCCCGCAAAGTGAGCTAGATTACCTCAACCGTCTGCTCGCCCCACTGCGCCAGCCGCATTAAACCCTCTCAACCCGTTATGGGCGGCATTGATGGTCCTGCAGCTCCTCAGCATACCCCCAGCCCATCCCTCCAGCACGATTACGGAGTAAGAGAAACGCCCCTTGCGAGGCAATAACTGCCACACCATACCGACCGCGCTCTCTTTCATCCGCGCCTTTTGGGAAAAAAGAAACCATTTGCAACGCAGGCGGCTCTAGGGTGGGGACACGCCACCACCGGTACATATGCCCCAAGAGACGCACCTCTCCCGCACGAGCCTCACGCGGTATGTGGGCCAGTATTTGCCGTACATCCTCCCTCATACAATCTATATGAATATGAAGCTGCTCTTGGCTTCGCGCCCAACGAGAGTTAATCGCTAATAAAAATCGTTCATCAGCTATGGGAATACCATAAGCATACGCAACAAAATGACGTTGCTCCCATGCCTGCTGCACATAAGGTGGCGTGTCGGCATGTAATAAAGGATCAGCCTCAATGCCGCGTATAGGTTGGGTCGGTAAAAGAAGATACTGCCCCTGTCCCTCCCGTGCTTTTAGCACGGCATAACCATCCTTCGCTTTGTATATAGTACAAGGACGATGCGCCGCATCCACCGCACAATGTTGGACAATACGCCACAAAGCTCCACTTTGATAATGCCAATAAAAAAGACACAACATCACCCCACATAACAAAGCCGTGGCCCCTCCCATTAGAAGAACCACGGCCGAACGAGATGGCGTAACATTCACCACTGGCACTAACGCAAATCAGCCTCCACCCCTAGAGATTCAGCTAACCGGCTCAGCTGGCGCGATACAGCATTACCACCAGAGCGCAAACGGCTACCATGTAGATTAAGAACCAGCTGATCCTCATCCTTTAAGGCTAGATGCGTCTCCTCCAGCAACACTTCCGTGCCTGCACAGAGCATATAAACAAGCCGGAATGCCTGCCCTAACCGAATAGCCGCCTCATAATATTCCTTACTCAACAAACGACGCGACGGCTCTAGAACAGGGCTTTCCCGGTCCATGTCGTATCGTCCAGCTAACACGAGGGCAAGAAAGGCGCGCGATTCATGCGAAAAACCCACCCCGTGACAATATAAAAGCCGTCGATATGTTTGCTCCGCCCTATATTGCGGATGGTCATAGGAGCCAATATCCGAGACCATACAAGCCAATCTAAATTGTAAGGAAAGGAAAGCGTCGTCCTTCCATCCCAACCCAGATAAAAAGACCGGTGCTAACCACGCATGTAATGGCCCAGCAAAGGATGCATTCCGCCCTAATCGCCCTGCCATCTCGCTTGCAAGAGCCTCCATCGGCTCTTCATCGGCTACACAAGCGGCAACCTCGCGCATGTACCACCCTTCACGCAGCCCTTCTGCACTGAAGATAACTTCTGGCGCATCCGTTTTATCAAGCAACGCTAACAGCACTTGTGCAGCAAAAGGAGCGTCCACCATCCGTTTGCGGGGGACATTCCCTATCTTTTCCATCTGCTTACGGCTGGCCCCTGTAATCCATTCAGCCATCTCGACAGCCTCTTGGCGGTTAAGACAGAAGAGATGGACCATATTCAATGGATAATCCGTCCGCGCCATATGCAAACGCGCTAAGGCACGAAACGCCCCACCGACTAAATAAAGCGGCTTGCCCTTCGCATCCTCTAACCACGCGACATCGGCCAATGTTTTACGCGCAATCGCCGCGGCCTTCTCTAAATCATCCTCCGAGCGTTCTCTAAGACGAATCACCCCAAGAGGCGTTGTTCCAGCATCAAAATAGGCACCATCACGTACACGAATCAGCTCTAAAGAGCCTCCGCCAATATCAGCCACGATACCATCTGCCGCCGGCAATGCGCACAAGACCCCCGTGGCAGAATAATCAGCTTCTTCTTCCCCATTTAGGACGCGAAAACGTGCCCCAGGCATCCGCATCTGAGCCGCTCGGACAAACTCTGCCCCATTACGCGCATCCCGTACGGCCGCTGTTGCCAAGACATCAAAGGGCTGCACCCCCATCGCCTGGCCAATAACCTGATAACGAGCCAAAACCTCCAGCGCGCGCTCGATGCCTTCCTCACTCAGCAAGCCTGTTGCCTCTAATCCGGCACCAAGCCGCAATGTTGCTTTCTCGTTAAAAATGGGAACGGGGTTACGCGCGACCCCCTCATACACGACCATCCGTACCGAGTTAGAACCGAGGTCCACAATCGCCGCCCGGCGGGACTGACGAGCAGTCCCCCGTTGCGCTGTGTTTTCTACCATCCTTACGACTCCTGTACTGCTGCCCCAGCACGAGACCCAGGTGCTACAGGGGCACTCGCCGCCCCATAAGCAGGAGAGGGATGGGCCATGAAATAATCATGGGCACAAAGAGGCTCACTACCTGGAGCCATACGCTCCCACTTACCCTCTGGGGTCATCTTCCAACTCCGCAATGTATCACGCAAATTCACAACCATGATCTGATTGAGAATATGAGCATGGGCAGCAGGGTCAGTAATGGGAACCATCGCCTCAATCCGCCGATCCATATTGCGCTTCATCCAGTCTGCCGAGGAGATATACAGCTTAGCGCTCTCTGAAGGAAGCGCCTGGCCATTCCCAAAGGCAAAGACACGTGCATGTTCCAGGTAACGCCCGACGATGGAATGGACCTCAATATTATCAGAAAGGCCCTTCACA
Organism: Parasaccharibacter apium; assembly: GCF_002592045.1. Taxonomy (GTDB): domain Bacteria; phylum Pseudomonadota; class Alphaproteobacteria; order Acetobacterales; family Acetobacteraceae; genus Bombella; species Bombella saccharophila. Next base: position 102,951 of record NZ_MEJG01000001.1, read on the forward strand.
CCAGGACGCAAACAGCAAATACCCCGTACCACTGCCTTAATAGACACACCCGCTTGTGAGGCATCATAGAGCAGCTCGATCAATTGCGGGTCCACTAAGCTATTCATTTTCAGCCAAATCTGCGCTGGACGCCCTGCACGAGCATGCTCCATCTCCGCATGGACTAACTCCTCCAATTTAGGACGAATCGTCAGAGGAGAGCAGCAAAGAGCTTGCAAATGAGGTTCCGCACAACCCGTTGTATAATTGAAAAGCCGGGCCGCATCCTCCACCAACACAGGATTACACGTAAAGAAGGAAATATCCGTGTAAATCTTCGCCGTGCTAGGATGATAATTCCCCGTCCCAAAATGAGCGTAAGATTGCAGTCGTTCTCCCTCCCGCCGGACAACGAGAATCATCTTCGCATGGGTCTTATACGCAGCCAGACCATAAACAACCTGCACACCCCGTGTCTCCAGTGCACGCGCTAGACGGATATTGGCCTCCTCATCAAACCGAGCTCGCAATTCCACCACGGCCGTAACGGACTTACCTGCTTCAACAGCGGCAATCAACGCATGAACAATCGGGCTATCATGCGATGTCCGATAAATAGACTGCTTAATGGAAATAACATCCGGGTCTTGCGCCGCCTGTTGGAGGAAATGCACAACAACATCGTAACTCTCGTAAGGATGCTGAACCACCAAATCTTTTTCTTTGATAGTGGCAAAACAATCCCCGCCATGATCCACCACACGTTGGGGCATAGCAGCATGAAAGGGGGGAAAAAGCAGCTCCGGCCGGTCAGACACAATAAGCTGTTTCACATCGCCCATACCAGCCATCTTGGGTAACAAGACGACTTCATCACGCTCTAACCCCAACTTACGGATGACATGCTTAGGGATAGTCCCTTCCACCTCTAAATGGATGCACGCACCACGTCGGCGCTCCTTTACCGCATTCTCAAAGTTATTGAGCAAATCCTCTGCATCTTCCTCAAGCTCAACGTCCAAATTCCGCACGATACGCATCATCCCTGTAGGGACACTATGCATCCCAGGAAAAAGCGACTTGGAGAAATGAGCAATCACATATTCCAATGCTATAAAACGGATGACCCCCTGCTTATCCGGCAAACGGATAAAACGCGGAAGCTGTGGCGGCATCACAACTAAACCATCTGCTTTGTGCTTGTGCGAATCAGTCTCCCTAAGACGCAGCACCAAAGCCTGCCCCCCACTTGGAATAAATGGCAGAGGATGTGTTGGATTTAAATCCACCGGCGTCAGGACAGGGTAAACCTGTCCCTCAAAATATTCCTTTAACCATGCTTTATCAAGATGATGCAGCTTATCGATCGACTCGATGACAATATTTTCTTTGGCCAATTCCGCACGCAAGCCGTGCCAAATGCGCTGCTGCTCTTGTTGCATACACCATGCTTGATAACGCACCGTCTCTAGCTGCTGTGTCGGTGTCAGACCATCAACACTTTTTTTCGTAGCTCCATCATGGACCTGATCTATCAACCCAGCAACACGAACAGCATAAAATTCGTCCATATTCCCCGCACTAATGGAGAGGAAACGCACCCGCTCCAAAAGGGGATTGGACAGATCTTCCGCTTCTTCCAGAACACGCTGGTTAAAATCCAACCAGGACAATTCCCTATTGATAAACGCTAAATGGTGATATTTATGCAGACCCTTCGCCGCTGCATATCCCTCATGATGTGTGGAATCGGCTCTGTCAGTCACGTCAGTTCTCCTCCAAACGTCTTAGCAGCATCCCGACGGGGACACCTGAACGTGAAAATCATTACAACAACCATTCTTCCAACATAGCAATCCTTCTGGAGGATTTTATTTACCTTCCATCAAACTAAATATAGCAGCATTGATCGTACCGATTACTCCTCCTCTTTTAATAGGTCTTTAAGCACATCCACTGCCAACATCCGTGTAATCGCACTCCCTCGCGCCATCGCTGCTTTATCAAGACGTTGTACGGCTTGTACCAACGCACCCCCCGTCCGGGGGAGCCGCCGCCATAGCCAATCTGTCACCGATTGTGGGACAACAAGCTGACGCTCCGCTAATAGAGACAACAATAAGGTCGCCCGTACATCATCCTCTGGTTCCTCCAAACCCGCTGTAACAGTTGCGCGCAACCGGCTTGCAAGGTCAGGCAGGGCAAAATCACCCCGTGCAGGAGGATAACGCGAGGCCATCAACACACGCTGCCCTGCCGCATGAGCACGATTAAGTACATGCAGCAAGGCAACTTCATCTTTTAAGTTTTCCAGATGATCAATGGCTAAAGGGGCAATGGCAGCCTCTAAAACACGCCCCTCAACACGCAACGCACCCTCGTGATCGCATGACAGTGACGCTGCCTCAAACAGAATCGCTTCCTGTTCTGCCGCCCATATATGGAGCAAATGCGTCTTACCTGTACCCACAGGCCCCCATAGCCACAACCGCCCTTCTGGCCATTGAGGCCGTGCTAACCACGCCCGTGCTGAAGCGTTAGAGCCCCCCGCAATAAAACGCTCTGCTGAAAAATGCCGCCCTTGTTGCAAGTCCAACGCAAGTTGTGCCTGTACGCTAAGGGGCGTGTCCGGCTCTCTCTTTTCCCCCATATCTGCCCTCTCAGCCTATTCGCTTAAATGATTTCATACGCCCTACATTCCGTCTTCGTGCAGGATGCTCTATAAAGAGGCCAGCATCAACCAGCAGGGATAGCCTCTCTCCATGACCAAGACCCCTCCCCCCTCCAGCGCAAGTTATGCAGCCGCCGGTGTTGATATTGAAGCCGGAGATGCTCTGGTTGACGCCATCAAGCCCGCGGCCAAGGCAACCAATCGCCCCGGTGTTATGGGCGGGCTTGGTGGGTTTGGTGCCCTGTTTGACCCCAAAGCCGCTGGGTTAAAGGACCCTGTCCTCGTCAGCTGTACAGATGGCGTGGGCACAAAGCTCCTCCTCGCTATCGAGAGCGGCTTGCATGATGAAATCGGCATCGACTTAGTCGCTATGTGCGTTAATGACCTCATCGTCCAAGGGGCACAGCCGCTTTTCTTCCTTGATTATATGGCAACAGGTCATCTCTCCGTCTCCGTGGCAGAGCGGATTATTAAAGGGATTGCCGCAGCCTGTAAGGAAAGTGGCTGCGCCCTCGTTGGGGGGGAAACAGCGGAGATGCCGGGCCTTTACGGCAAAGGCCATTATGACCTCGCCGGCTTCAGCGTTGGGGCAGCAGAGCGTGACGCTATGTTACCTGCCACCATTCGCGAGGGCGATAGTCTCATCGCGCTGCCCTCCTCTGGGGTACATTCCAACGGGTTCTCTCTCGTTCGTCATATTGTGGAGTCCTCTGGTCTAAGCTGGAAGGACCCCGCCCCCTTCTCACCAAAGCAAACTTTGGCAGAAGCCTTCCTGACCCCCACACGGCTTTATGTCAAAACCGTGCTTGCCTTACATGAGAAGAAGCTCCTCAATGGCTGCGCGCATATCACAGGCGGTGGCCTGCCGGGCAATCTGCCACGTGTCCTGCCAGAAGGACTCGGTGTGGAAGTAGATGGGCAAAGCTGGCCACTCCCCGGTGTATTCTCATGGCTTGCCGAGCAAGGCCCTGTATCTGAAGATGAAATGCTCAAAGTCTTTAATTGCGGGATTGGTATGGTTCTCATCACCAGCGAACCCGAAAAACTCATGACGGAATTGGAAAAGCTGGACGAAGAAGCCATGCTGATCGGCCGTGTTGTCCGCAGTACCACAGCTTTCCGCCTCACTGCGCCATTAAATCTAGGTTGAGGCGCTTTATGGTGATGAAAACCCCCATCGCTATCCTCATTAGCGGGCGCGGTAGTAATATGCTCGCTTTAATGGAGGCCTGCGCCCGCCCGGACTTCCCAGCTAAAATTGTCCTTGTTCTGAGCAATAAGGCCGATGCCGCTGGGTTAGACACCGCTCGCAAGGCAGGGATTAAAACGCTCTGCATCCCCCATAAAGACTATGGGAAGGACCGTGAGGCGCATGAACGTGCCATAGATGAAGCCGTGCGGGCCTCTGGTGCGGAATTAATCTGCCTTGCAGGCTATATGCGCGTTCTCACCCCTTGGCTTGTCCAGCAATGGCAGGGGCGGATGATTAATATTCATCCCAGCTTGCTTCCTGCGTTCCCCGGCCTCCATACGCATGAAGCCGCCCTAAAAGCGGGTGCTAAAGAGCATGGTTGTACCATTCACCTCGTCACCGATGGGGTGGATGAAGGCCCCATCCTTGCCCAAGCGCGCGTCCCTGTCCTGCCCCATGATGATGCTGATGCCCTCGCCGCCCGAGTTTTGGAGCAAGAACACCGCCTCTATCCCGAAACGCTCAAGCACTTCATCACACAACGCCACACCTAAAAGCCAAGCATAAAAAAGGGGAGCCATAATGGCTCCCCTTCACAGCATGTCCAAACATCATGCTAACGCCACTGCTTCATCAGGGCAGGATTTCCGTCTCCGCAAAGAAGAAGCTAATCTCACGCTTAGCATTCTCAAGGCTATCAGAGCCATGAACGGAGTTCTCACCAATGCTTTGAGCATAAAGCTTACGCACAGTCCCTTCAGCCGCCTCAGCAGGGTTGGTCGCGCCCATCACCTCACGATGATGCGCCACGGCGTTCTCGCCCTCTAGCACCTGCACAACAACCGGCGCGGAGCACATAAAAGACACAAGCTCCCCAAAGAAGGGGCGCTCCTTATGGACCTCATAAAAAGCCCCGGCTTGCTTCTCTGTCAGCTGAATACGCTTTTGGGCTACAATACGCAGGCCAGCTTCCTCAAAAACAGTATTCACCTTGCCTGTCAGGTTACGGCGTGTTGCATCCGGTTTGATGATGGATAATGTACGTTCCAGAGCCATAAGTCCCTCCTTATAAAGAGCCCTCTATCTCCAACTTCCCCTAGAGGAAAAAAGCAGTTCCTGATAGGGTTAGAGCCATCTTTTTTCATCTTTCCCTGCTGAGTGTGTGCGTTGAGCCTGCTTTCCATCACCGACCTTACCTTACGCATCGCAGGCCGTACCCTGCTAGAGCAAGCCTCCCTCACTATTGAGCCGGGTAAACGCATCGGGCTCATCGGCCATAATGGAGCGGGGAAGTCCACGCTGCTGGCGGCCATCGCCGGGGACATCGCCCCAGATGGCGGCAGCATTACCCTCTCTGGCCGTGCCACGATGGGGCGGGTCAAGCAGGAAACACCTTCTGGCGAGCTGTCCTTATTAGAGACCGTTCTTAACAGCCATGAGGAACGCACCCGCCTCCTCACCGAGGCCGAAACCACAACTGACCCTACCCGCCTTGCTGATGTGCATGAGCGCTTACTCGCTATTGATGCCCATACTGCCCCAGCGCGTGCTAGTACAATCCTCGCCGGGTTAGGTTTTGACCAAGCGGCCCAACATCGCCCGGTCAATGACTTCTCCGGTGGTTGGCGGATGCGCGTTGCCCTTGCCAGTGCCTTATTCCTCGCCCCTGACCTTCTGCTCCTTGATGAACCAACAAACCATCTGGATATTGAAGCCACATTATGGCTGGAAAATTGGCTAAGCCGCTTCCCCGGTGCAGCGTTAATTGTCAGCCATGACCGTGCGTTACTAGATAACAGCGTGCAAGCCATTGCCCATTTAGAGCAAAAAAAGCTCTCCCTTACCCCCGGCGGCTATGAGCGTTTTGTCCAAATCCGCACCGAGCAGAAGCTCCAACAAAATCGCCAAGCGGAAAAACTGGCAGACCAACGTGCAAAGATGGAAGCCTTTGTGGCGCGCTTCCGTGCCAAAGCGACCAAAGCCAAACAAGCGCAATCTCGCTTAAAAGCCCTCGCCCGCTTGCCACAAATTGATTCAGTCGTGGAGGATACCCCTACCCATTTCACCTTCCCCGACCCCGGCCCGCTCCCACCCCCCATGCTCACATTAGAGGATGTCTCTGTCGGATATGGGGAGCGCACGATTCTTCACCATCTCTCTTTGCGGCTCGATAGTGAGGACCGCATCGCCCTACTGGGGCAAAATGGGCATGGCAAATCAACCTTCGCCAAATTACTCGCCGGTCAGCTCACCCCTATGGGAGGGATATTTCAGCCTTCATCACGCTTGCGGGTTGGTTATTTCGCCCAACATCAAACAGATGAGCTTATTGTGGATGAAACCCCCATCCAACATATGGCCCGCACATTAAAGGATGCCACACCCCCGCAAGTGCGTGCCCAACTAGCCCGTTTTGGGCTCGATGCTGAACGTGCCGAAACACCCGTCCGCAATCTCTCTGGTGGGGAGAAAGCCCGCCTCCTCCTCGCCCTTGCCACACGTCACGCCCCTCATCTACTCATATTAGATGAGCCAACCAACCATTTAGACCTCGATGCCCGCGATGCACTCATCCGCGCTCTCAGTGCTTTTGAAGGGGCCGTCATCCTCATCAGCCATGATAGTCATTTAGTCGAATCCGTAGCTGACCAGCTTTGGATCGCCGCAAACGGGACCATCACCCCTTTTGACGGGGATATGAATGATTACCGCCTCTGGTTAGAGGCCCGCGCTAAACACGCTTTAGAGGCAACGCGACAAGCCTCCTCCCCCGCTGCACACGGCGCACAAGCTGCCACAACGCCTGATAAAAACCAACAACGTGCCCAACGCAAAGAGCAAACCCGCCAGCTTGCCCCCCTCCGCCGTAAGATTCGGGAGCTGGAAACCCGCCTCTCCCGCTTGGAAAAAGCCAAAGAACAGCTTGAAGCGAAATTAGCAGACCCCGCCCTTTACCAAGCAAACCACGCTGGAGACATCGCCACATTAAATAGTGACCTCGCCCTTGTCCGCCAAAAACAAGAGGAGACCGAACTACAATGGCTAGAAGCCCAAGACGAATTAGAGCAAGCCACAAATTGACCCACCATTAAATAACCCACATTATAGCACACCAACTCACCGCCCGTTGCAGGACGCCTATGCCCATGCCCTTCTTCTTCAACCGCCCGCCGACTCCCGCAGCCCAACAAACACCCACCACCGCGTTGGACCGCATTTATGGCATTATGCGTCTCACGCTTTGTCTTTCTCTCATTATGCTGGCTGTTTGGTTAATGGGAGAGGTCTTAGCGGTTCTCTTCGCAGCCGTATTAATGGCCATTGTTCTGCATGGGCTTGCACGTATCCTCCGCCGTCGCTTACCCTTCATCCCTTATACAATCGCAATTAGCATCGTGGCCTTTAGTATCGTTGGGCTTTTTGCTGCTCTTGTTTGGAGCAGTGGCCCCTCTATGGGGGAGCAATTCATCAGCCTGAAGAATGCTCTTGTTGTGCAATCAAGCGATCTCCGCTCCCACCTCTCCCAAACCACGATTGGCCAGATGGTGCTCGACCATTTACCAGCCTCCTTCGGCGGGAACGACAAAACGGCCTCTCTCAGTAGTTTTGGCTTTGGGATTGCAGGCTCCGTGACCGGGTTGCTCGGCAGCGCGGTTGGCTTAATCGGTACGATTTTTGTTGTTTTAATCGCCGCCTTTTACTTTGCCGTCTCACCATCTCTTTACATCAACGGCTTCCTCCGTCTCATCCCCCCTTACCAACGCGAAGCCACACGCACGCTCCTCTATAGCGCAGGCAATACTTTATGGGCATGGACCGCAGGCCAAGCGTTGGACATGCTCGCCGTAGGGCTTTTCTCCGGTATTGGGCTATATCTCATCGGGATGCCCCTTGCCCTCGCTTTGGGCGTTGTCGCAGGGTTGTGCAACTTCATCCCCTATATCGGCGCGATTTTAGGGGCGGTGCCTGCCTTGCTCATCAGCCTCTCTCTTGGCACGCATGAAGTTTTATTCGTGGCCATCCTCTATAGCGTTATCCAATTTTGTGAAGGCAATATCCTCGCCCCGCTCATCCAACGGCGTGCAGTCCATATGCCCCCTGCACTAGCCATCCTCTCCCAAAGTGTTTTTGGCTCCATCCTTGGGGTGCCGGGGCTCGTGCTGGCTTCCCCCATCACCGCAGCCCTCCTCGCTGTTTTTGATAAAGCCATGCCCCCGCTGGAAGATGCCACCAAAACCCAATTGGAGACAAACGAACTCACCCCCAAAGAGGCTGCCCAAAACGCTCAAGAAAAAGCAGCTGCTAACAAACAAGAGACCGAACAAAAGGAAAAAGATAAACCCACCCCGCCTCCCTCCACCTGAGGAAAGCAAGGCCTCCTTTTTAAGGAAGGCCCGGCAAGTGGAGGGTCCCACGATCGAAGGAGCGCATCCTATATGCGCCCCCCGGTCGGGTTTGTATCCCCACAACATCATCCCCATGCTTAAAATGCCATGCGGAGAGAATGACAAAGCGGCCCTCTGCACTGCTCATCTGATACACAGCGAGCGCGGGCACGTTCTTAGGGGGAACCTCACCTGAGACCCCCCAGCCTGTCTGATGCTGTTGCACCCAAAGATTCATCGCCTTCACTTCATCCTCAGTGAGGCTACGTTGCTGCTGAGCCTGCTCCACCGTGCCATGAACAACTGTTGGGAGGGACCACGGGCGCAAAATAGGCCACGCAAAATACCAAATCACCACAACAGGAATAATCACAACCGCCGCAAATATAAGAAGATATTCGTTATTCTGCTTCATGCTGCTTTCTCGCCCATGTTTGACTCTCTTTTATCACATAATCTACGGCCTCATCGGTAAGGTCAGGATGGATTGGCAGGGCCAAGACGTACTCCCCTAACGATTCCGACACAGGTAAAGGAACCCCATCATGGCACGCTTGATAGGCTGGCTGATGATGCAATGGTTTGGGATAATAAATAGCCGTTGCAATCTGCGCTTGTGTGAGATGTTGCCTTAAAGACTCACGCAAAGATAGAGAGGGTAGCTTCACACAATAGACTGCCCATGCACTCTGGCTTTCTGCCACACGTGCAGGTGAGGTGATGAGAGAGGGCAAGCCTGCATCATAAGCGCGTGCCACAGCCTCACGCCGGTGCAGCTCCTCCTCAAACACGTCCAACTTGCTCAAGAGAACCGCCGCTTGCAGGCTATCTAACCGCGCATTAAGGCCAATGCGCTGCACCTCATAGCGTTGTTGCCCCTCCCCATGGCTGCGCAGGGAGCGGTAAAGAGCCGCCTTATCATCAGCATCAGTAAGGATAGCCCCGCCATCGCCATAACAACCTAGCGGCTTAGATGGGAAGAAAGACAGAGTCGTAGCCATGGCCTCATGCCCCAACTTCCGCCCCTTATAGGCCGCACCAAAGGATTGAGCGCAATCCGCAATGAGGGTTAGGCCCTCTTGTGTGGCAAAGCTCTTTAGCGCATCCCACGGGGCAGGTTGGCCAAATAAATCAACCCCGATAATCGCCTTTGGCACCACCTCTCCCGCTTGCTTTACCGCGGCAACACGCGCCTGCAAGGAGGCAAGAGAGAGTTGGAAGCTATCCGCCTCCACATCCACAAAAACCGGCTTCGCGCCTAATAACAGAACAACCTCTGCCGTGGCCGTGTATGTAAAAGCAGGCAGGAACACCGCCATCCCCGGCCCAATTCCCTCCGCCATGAGGACGGTTAAAAGCGCATCTGTACCGGAGGAGACAGCCACAGCATGACGCGCCCCCCCATAAAGAGCCAAACGAGCCTCAAGCTCTGCAATCTCCGGCCCCATTACGAAGCGACAATGGGTTAAGACCCGCTCCATCCGCTCCCGTAACGCCGCACCAAGACGCCGCTGCTGGGCAGGAAGGTCCAAAAAGGGAACAGCCCCCACCAGGATACTTACCCAGCCCGACGCGCTTGGAAGGATGCTACAGCCGGACGAGCCGCTTTACGGAGGATAATCTCCTCCCCGCAGGCTTCCTCCATCACATCCCGCAACCCACGCAGATAGGCAGAGCCTTTCAACGTCCGTTGAACAAGAATGGAGCGGCGGTCCAACGGGTCCACCTTACGGCGTGCTAAATCAAGCTCGCTCAACCGGTCCAACGCACGGGTGATAGCGGGTTTAGAAACATTCAAAGACTGTGCTAAGCCCCGCACAGTATGAGCCCCATCATCCAAATAACAGCTCAAAAACACAGATAATTGCCGCGCAGAAAGGTCCGGCCCATCACCGCGCACGGTGGACACAATCGTATCGCGCAAAAGCTGCAACATGCGGTTATCGCCATTTCGACTCATAAAAACTCTCTTTCGCCCTTTTACAACGCGACTTACCCTCTGCCAGTTAGCGCATATACGCCCTCCCCGCTGGCCGGTGGGATACATCATATTTGCGATTTCTACTTAGTCCTATTCTAATTTGTGACGCTTATGTATCGAAATAACAACCACGCCCAACGCAGGGCTGCTATTCCTAAAGACAAACCTCATTAAAAATGAATAAAAACAGCTAGTTATACACGCTATAACGAATCATTACTTTTTAGAAACCTTCCGAAACCGCACGGAACAACGCCCTTAAAGCTAGCACCTCACCCCCCATAGGCCGGCCGGGGCGTGCGTTATCATTCCATCCATAAGTATCAATATGCGCCCATCTCTGCCCCTCTGGAACGAAGCGTTGGAGGAATAACGCCGCTGTAATCGCCCCGGCCATAGGCCGAGAGGAAAGATTGTTACAATCAGCAATGGGGCTGTCCATCCATTCATCATAATCGGCCCATAATGGGAGCTGCCAAAGCGGGTCATGCGCATGACGCCCGGCGGCAAGAATATGTGCCGCTAATGCATCATCATTACTAAAAAGGGCGGGTAAATCTGGCCCCAAAGCCACACGCGCAGCCCCGGTAAGCGTTGCGGCATCTATGATGAGGTCCGGCTGGCTCTCTGCGGCCTCTGTCAAGAGGTCAGCTAGAACCAAACGCCCTTCTGCATCCGTATTGCCGACCTCTACCCGCAGCCCTTTCCGCGTGGTCAGCACATCCCCCGGCCGCATCGCATGGCCGGAGATACTGTTCTCCACACAACCAAGGCGAATCTCCAAAGCGACATCTAGCTCCGCCTCCATAATCGCGCAGGCCAGGGCGAGCATCAATGTCGCCCCACCCATATCCTTCTTCATCTTCGCCATGGAGGAGCCGGGCTTGAGGTCATAACCGCCTGTATCAAAACACACGCCTTTACCCACTAAAGAGAGGCGCGGGGCTGCTTTGCTCCGCCCGGGTTTTTGCCCGACCACCACAACAGCCTCCCGGTCCGAGCCCGCCCCCACAGCGGCAAGGCATGGGTACGCTTGTCTTAATGCCTCCCCTTCTATCAGCTCAACACAGGCCCCACGTTCCTCCAGCATGTGACGGGCTGCCGCGGCTAATTCCGCAGGGCCCATCAGATTCGCCGGGCTATTAATCAGGTCACGCCCCAGCCACGCCGCCCACGCAAGGAGACGCGCCTCGCGCCCATATTCTGCGGCGATGCATAATTTAGGCTGCGCTTTGGGGGTATGTTGGGCAGCCCCCTTTAGATGATACTGATACGCCCCTAAGCAGAAGCCAAGAATGAGCTCCTCCAAAGCCGCCCTTGTGTCTTGCCCCTGAACCTGCAGATGAAACTGCGGAACCCAACACCCCTCTGGCAATTTTGCTGACAAAGCCCCATAAGGCATAGGCCCTGCCGTAGGCTTGATGCAAAATACCGCTCCGGCAATCCCCTCCTTACCCGGCAAAAGAGTAAAATCCCCCGCACGTCCTTCAAAGCCTTGCGCGCGCAAAAAAGGCTCATCACGCCCTAATAGAGCGGAAAGCGCAGCAGACTCCCCCGCTTCTACGATATGAAGCGGGTACGTCTCCTCCCCATCACAGGGGGCGCACAGGGGCAAAAAAGGGGCATTAGACATAAAAAACCATTCCACCAAAAAACTCTTATAGAGAATGTCTTGCTTTTATCGCATTCACGCAAGATCATTCCACCCATGACAGCACGTTCTTCCTCCTTTATGCCTGCGGCGGGCCAGCCCCCACGGCTTATTCATGCGATTTTAGGGCCGACCAATACCGGTAAGACCCATTACGCCCTCACCCGTATGATGGCGCATCAGAGTGGGATTATCGGCTTCCCCCTCCGCCTGCTTGCGCGCGAAAATTACGAACGGCTCGTCAAACTAAAAGGCGAACGCCATGTCGCCCTCCTCACAGGGGAGGAAAAGATTATCCCTCCCCATGCACGTTGGTTCTCCTGCACGGTGGAGGCAATGCCGCTGGACCGCAAAGTGGAGTTCATCGCTATTGATGAAATCCAGCTCGCTGCGGATCCTGATCGCGGGCATATTTTCACCGACCGCCTCCTCCATGCGCGTGGGACGGGGGAGACGCTCTTCCTCGGTGCGGAGACCATTCGCGGCTTGCTCAAGCAGCTTATCCCCTCCATTACGATTGAGACCCGCGCCCGTCTCTCCCACCTCACCAATATAGGGCCGGTGAATCTCACACGCTTACCTCCACGCTCTGCCATTGTAGCTTTCTCCGCCACGGAGGTTTACGCCATTGCCGAGGCCATCCGCCAAAAGCGCGGGGGCTGTGCGATTATTATGGGCCGCCTCAGCCCTAGAACACGCAATGCCCAAGTCGCCCTCTATCAAAATCGCGATGTTGATTATCTCGTAGCGACTGATGCCATCGGGATGGGGCTGAATATGGATGTGGACCATGTTGCCCTTGCAGCCTTGCATAAGTTTGATGGCCTTGCCTCCCGTGCTCTAACCCCGCAAGAAGTGGCTCAAATCACCGGGCGAGCAGGCCGTGGAATGCGTGATGGCACCTTCGGCACCACAGGCTCTTGCCCCCCTATGAGCCAAGAGCTCATCAAGGCTGTGGAGGACCATAAGTTTGAACCATTACGCGCCCTTTATTGGCGGCAAACGGCCCTAGATTATAGCTCTCCTGAAACGCTGTATCACAGCTTGATGCGTAAACCCCCACGCCCCGGCCTCATCACCGGGCGCACAGCTTCGGACCTTGATGTCCTCACCGGCTTGATGCAGATGGAGGATATTCGCGCTGCTGCACGCGGTACAAAGGCCACAACCCTCCTATGGGAAGTCTGCCAGATACCAGACTTCCGCAAGCTTGGTGATGGTAGCCATACCCGCCTTTGTGGCCGTTTATTTCTCGACCTCTTAAAACATCACCGCATCCCCCCTGCGTGGATGGAAGGCCAATTACGCGGGCTTGACCGGCTGGATGGCGATATGGATACGCTCATGCACAGGCTCTCTGGTGTGCGTGTCTGCGCTTACATCGCCGCTCGGACAGGCTGGATGCCCCAAAGCCGCCATTGGCAAGAACGCTGCCGCACAGTGGAGGACCGTCTCTCTGATACATTGCATGAGAGGCTGAAAGAACGTTTTGTCAATAAACGTGCCACGGCCCTGCTCCGCCGCTCGGACACCGGGCAACGTGTTGAGGCCCTCTATGCCATAACGCCCCAAAATCGCATCCTTGTGGAAGGCCATGAGATTGGTCGTATCACCGGTTTTGGTATGAATCTGGACGCCACGGCGGACCCTCAAGAGAGTGCATTGCTCCTCAAAGCAGGCAAACGTGCCCTCCACCACGCAATGCCCGCGCGGATACGCTACTTCCTCCAACAAGAGATGACCGCCCTGCACATCACGGAGGCTGGGCATATCCATTGGGAAGGCGCGCATATCGCCAGCCTGACCCGTGGCGAGGACCTCTTTAGCCCCCACAGCCAGCTTCTACCGGGGGAGTTTCGCGATACATATCAGAGCCGCCAAGTGCAGGAACATCTTCATACGCTCGTCAACGCACTGCTACGCAAAACACTTGCCCCCTTCTTTCAGATGGAAACGCACCTCCAAAAGACAGCCTCATTACGCGGTTTGGCGTATCGTTTACGTAAAGATGGCGGCACAACACCAACCTTGCCAGAGGACCGCGCAATCTCGCGCGAAGAAAAACGCTTCCTCCATCATCACGGTGTACAGATTGGGGAGCAATTTATTTACTGCCCACGCCTGTTTAAACCAGCCTATCTCCCTATGATGAGCCTGCTTCATACCATCTGGCATGGGCGAGAATATCGCACCCCTCATGCCGGGTCTATCTGCCTACCCAGCGCAGATTATCCCACCCCACCACCCGGATGGCAGAATGCCGGCCCTGTCCATATACGACTCGATAAATTAGACGCGCTCCTGCGTCTCCTTCGCCCTCATGGCAAGCCACCCCGCCATAACCAGCTCATTCCCCCCACGCTCGCCTCCTCCCTTGGGGTGAAAGCCGCCCTTCTCCCCGCCCTCCTAAAAGGACTTGGCATTGCCCACCATCCTCCACAAGCTTTAGAGGAAACACGCTATGGGCCTGCTGCGCCCCTCATTATTCTAGGACGCCCGCATAAACATAAAACAGCCCCAACGCGCACAAAAAAGGCCCGCAAGCCCCAACGCGCCGTGGCCGACTCCCCCTTTGCTGCCCTCCAAAACTGGGCTATGCGCCCCTCCTCATGAGTACAGAGCCACATCAACGGCTAGATCTCTGGCTTTATTACACGCGGCTTGCCAAAACGCGCGGCCTTTGTGCTGCCTTCATCCGCAAGGGGCGTGTCCGCATTAATGGCCAAAGAACGCACAAAACCCACGCACACCTCCATATTGGCGATATTGTGAGTTTTGCCTCCCCCCACCGGGACGAAAAGGTCTGTATTTGGCGCGTTATACAACTTGGCGAGCGGCGCGGCCCCGCTAAAGAAGCCGCCCTTCTCTATGAAGAACTTGAGGAAAAGAGCGGTAATTCCTGACAATAGACTTGCAAAAGCCCCCCATCATTCGGCATATCTGTGCTGGAATATTTAAGAGGGGCCGTTCGGCTGGCCTGTAACACCAAACCGGAGACGGCAATCATGACCTATGTGGTCACAGAAAACTGCGTGCGCTGCAAGTTTATGGATTGTGTGGAAGTTTGCCCTGTTGACTGCTTCTACGCAGGTGAGAACTTCCTCGTTATCAATCCCGATGAATGTATTGATTGTGGCGTCTGCGAGCCTGAATGCCCCGCAGAAGCCATCTTCCCCGATAGTGATGAACGCTCTGCGGACTGGATGGAGATTAACGCCAAATATTCTTCCATTTGGCCTAACATAACCCAAAAAGGCACCCCTCCAGCCGATTGTGAAGAATGGAACGGCAAAGAAGGCAAGCGCGAGATGCTCTCTGAAGAGCCTCATAAAGACTAACCCTTCTTTTTAAAGGTCGTCGTATAATACCCTGAGAGGTCTCCTTCCTTTCAGGGTATTTTTTTAATCGCCCTATAGAATATAGCCATAAAAAAGCCGGTGGAGTTACCCCCACCGGCTTTTCTCATCTCAAAGAGATATAGCGCAGCTTTTAGCTGGGCATCATATTCATCTGGGCATCCCAGAGAACAAACAGATAACCAGCAATCACGATCAGCACCATCAAAGCAGTCACAATGAAAGCTGCCAGATTATGCCGCTGCGACAAGCTCTTCACCCCCATATGGAGGAAGAAGATCAGATGAACAACCACCTGAATGGCAGCCAACACACCAAGGATGGCAATCGTCTGCCAGAAGGAGAAAGCCTTGCTCAAGACAGTGGCAAAAGAAGCCACTGTCAGGATAACAGCAAGAACAAACCCGACAATATAGGAGCCGTAAGAGCCGTGGCTCTCACCTTCGTGCGATGTCATATGATTTTCGCTCATTAGACAACACTCCCCAGGTAGACGAAGGAAAAGACACAAATCCAAACGATATCAAGGAAATGCCAGAATAAGCTCAGGCATGTCAGTTTCGTTTGCATCCGGCTGCTAAGCCCCTGCTTGCCCATAATCTGGAAGAACAGAACGAACATCCAGATCAGGCCAATTGTGACATGCAGCCCATGTGTCCCCACCAGCGTAAAGAAGGATGACAAGAACGCGGATTGATCCGGCCCTGCCCCACGAGCCACAAGCTCATGGAACTCTTTAATCTCAAGAGTGACAAAGGAAACACCAAGGATGAAGGTCAGCAATAGCCAAACCAACACGGCACCTTTGTTCTTCTTATGCGCATTGATGGACGCAAAGCCATAGGTGATGGAGGAAAGCAACAAGATGGCTGTTTCGATCTCAACATTCTTGATGTCGAACAGCTCTTTCCCTGTCGGTCCCCCAGCAAAGTGATGGCAAAGTGTAGCAAAGACGGCAAATAACGTGCCGAAAATGATACAATCTGTCATCAAATAGACCCAGAAACCAAAAATTGTGGTTTCTTGCTGATGATGCTCATGCTCCTCGCTATGAGCAACGGGCGCGTGCATTGTGTCGTAAGACATGGTTTTCATCGCCTCCCTTTACTCTGCCGCCTGAGCAGCAGCAAGCCGCTTGGCAAAAGCTTCTTCATCAGCGCGGATCTCCTCTACCGTTACGTAGAAGTCCACATCCAAATTCGCACTACGATGAACCAGCGCAAAGAAGGATACGATCATCCCCGCAACAACGGCCCACCAGATATGCCAGACCAACGCAAAGCCAATAACCAGCGCACAGGCACCCAAAACAGGACCAATGGCAGAATATTTTGGCATATGGATCGGCTCCAGCTCAGCTAGTGGCGCTGGGCGTCCCAGTTCCTTCTCGATATGGAATGTATCCAAACCGCGAACGACTGGCAGACGAGCAAAGTTATAATGCGGTACAGGGGAAGGCAAAGACCATTCCAACGTACGGCCTGAGCCCCAGTTATCGCCTGTAAGGTCAAGTGCATCCGGCTTCTTATTCACAGCGTCAAACGCTGCAAAAACAAAATTGGATAACCTGACAAGCCACACCAGCAGCCAGAACGAACACACCAACACAAGCCACCAGCAGCCAAGGGTGCCAGTTCGGATTGTCATAATGGTTCATACGGCGGGTCATCCCCTCCAGACCAACAACATAGAGCGGCATAAAGGACAGATAGAAACCAACGAACCAAAAACGGAACGCCCATTTGCCCCATACATCACGCATCTTGAAGCCGAAAGCCTTCGGGAACCAGTAGCTCAGACCAGCGACATAACCAAAGAACACACCACCGATAATCACGTTATGGAAGTGCGCCACCAAGAAGAGGGAGTTATGAATCACCCAGTCCGCTGCAGGCATCGCCATCATCACACCAGTCATACCACCGATGGAGAAGGTGATCATGAAGCCGACAATCCAGTTCATTGGACCTTCGAAGCGTACACGCCCCTTATACATGGTGAAGAGCCAGTTGAAGATCTTCACACCTGTCGGCACAGCGATGAACATCGTCATAATACCGAAGAAGGTGTTTACATCCGCACCAGAGCCCATCGTAAAGAAGTGATGCACCCATACAATGCTACCCAGGAAGGTAATAATCCCCGTTGCGATAACCATCGTGGCATAACCAAAGAGAGGCTTGCCAGAGAAGGTCGCTGCAATTTCGGAAAATACACCAAAAGCAGGCAGAATAAGGATGTAAACTTCAGGATGGCCCCAAGACCAGATCAGGTTGAGGTAGAGCATAACACTACCACCACCATCATTGGTGAAGAAGTGCATCCCCAAATAACGATCCAACGCCAGCAATGCCATGGAGACCGTCAAGACCGGGAAGGTCGTCAGGATCATGATGCACGCGAAGAAGGCTGTCCATGTAAAGACAGGGATGTGCATCCACTTCATGCCGGGGGCGCGCAATTTAACAATAGTTGTTAGGAAGTTCATCCCTGTCAGCAGCGTCCCGATACCGGAAATCTGCACAGACCAGATGTAATAATCCACACCAACGCCAGGGTTAAACTGCAACTCGGAGATCGGCGGGTAGCCGAGCCAACCAACATTGGAGAACTCACCAATGAAGAGAGACACATTGATGAGAATGGCACTAACCAACGTCATATAAAAGCTGATTGAGTTAATCAGCGGGAATGCAACGTCGCGCGCACCAATTTGCAAAGGCACCACAAAATTGAACAAAGCCTGCATCATCACCATGGCCATGAAGAAAATCATGATCGTACCATGGGCAGAAAAGACCTGGTCGTAATGGTGCGGTGGTAGATAACCAGGGTTACCTGCGTAAGCAAGGGCAAGCTGTGTACGCATCATCAACGCATCGGCAAAGCCACGCACAAGCATGACAAGGCCAAGAATAACGTACATGATGGCGAGCTTCTTATGGTCAACGGTGGTTAACCACTCGCGCCACAGATAACCCCATTTTTTGAAGTAAGTGACTGCCGCAAGGACGGCAATCCCGATCACGGCCACACCAATAAATGTACCAACTAGAATTGGCACATCATACGGTATGGCAGAAAGGGTAAGTTTTCCGAGCATCTTTAGATCAGTCCTCACATGCCGGTATTAGAAGGCGCAGCCATATGGGAGTCAGAATGCATGTCCATAGGCATATTGCCCATAGGTTTGCTATCTTTCTCATGGGCTTTGCTGCCAACATTGTATTTTGCAACAATGCTTTCAAACAACCCAGACTGCACGCTGGAGAAATACAGAACAGGAGCCGGTTTCGGTGCGACCTCGTTAGAGATAGCCGGCGGCGCCTGGTATTTCGGATAGCTTTGTGAGTCCAGTGCCTCTTTAGCTACGAACGGATTTTCACTGTTGTGGACGCTCTGCACCCATGCATCAAACTGCTCTTGGGGCATAGCAATCGTACGGAAGCGCATATCGGAGAAGCCTGGCCCTGTATATTGAGCAGCCTCACCCTGATAATTACCCGGACGGCTTGCAAGCAAGTGGAGCTGTGTCTCCATACCCGCCATGCTGTAGATCTGAGACCCAAGCTGGGGGATGAAGAAGGATGTCATCACACTGTCAGACGTAATCCGGAAATCCAGAGGTGTCTTTGTGGGGACATCAAGCTCATTGATGGTAGCAATCCCAAGGTCTGGGTAAATGAACAACCATTTCCAGTCCAGAGAGACCACTTCAACACGGAGCGGTTTCGCATCAGGTGCCCCAACTTTAGCCAGCATCTCTTTAGAGATTGGCTTATATGGGTCGTAATAATGCGTACTCCAATAATTAAATCCACTCAAAACAAGAATAATGAGAATGGGTACACCCCAAATAAACACTTCAATCTTGTTTGAGTGTGACCAGTTCCGTAAATATTCCGCCTTCTCATTAGATGCCCGATACTTCCAAGCAAATATAAGAGTCGCAATGATTACCGGAACCACAACGCACATCATGACGGCCCATTCAAGCACCATCATGTCGCGATTACCTTCCCCGATCGGACCTGCAGGTTGAAGCAGATCAACCGTACAGCCTGACAGCATTAATGCAGGCAACGCCGGGAAAAATCGCAAGAGTCTTTTCATGGATCCTGCCTCTATCTGTTATTCTGCCACAAAGGGGTCAGAACACTTTCTGACACAGTCAGGACGGCGCAAGCACCATCGAACGTTGTCATCTTATATGTGCCTTTCCCGTTCGTATCCTGACAACAAGGGAGACCCCTCCCTCGTACTCAATGAAATATGGAACGTAAAAACGCCCCAGTGTCGCCACTTTTAATCAGCCGGAATGAACGAGATTACAAGGGGTCAATTTTAACAAAAAAAAGACTGTACCAGTCTTTCTTTGTAAAAAGACCGGTTATCCGCCATTTCTTATAATTCATCACAATGACATCATAAAATAGAGTCTGTGACTTTTAATTTCCCATTATCCTCCTAATCGCAAAAAATCGCAACAAAAAAGGGGCAGCTCTGCCCCTTTCTTATTTTATGCAATGTTCCGACTCTTCTAAAGTCAGTCACGACCACCTGATCTCGTCCCAGTAAATTGAAGAAGAAACTGAAAAAGATTAACAAAGTTTAGGTACATAGAGAGCGCATCATACACGCTCATCTTCTCCAATGCTTCAGCTGGCCAAGCCGAGGCGTAACTCTGATAAGAGAGCTTAATACGCTGGGTGTCGTAAGCCGTAAAACCTACAAAAATCAGCACCCCGATGAAGGAGATCACCGTTGTCATCCCTTGTGAGGGGATAAACAGCGCCACAAGAGAGGCAATAATAAGGCCAATCAGGCCCATCATTAGGAAAGAACCCATCCCCGTTAGAGAGCGCTTCGTGACATAGCCCCATAGGGACATCACACCATAAAGCGATGCCGTAATGAAGAAGGTCCGCACAACAGAAGCCCCAGTATAGGCCATCAATATAGAGGCCATGCTAATGCCCATAGCAACACTATAGAGCACAAAAAGCATCTGCGCAGTTGAGCGAGAGAGACGATTAACCCCAAATGACAGCACAAGAACAAAAGCGAGCGGCGCGAAAACCCCCACCATACCTAAGCCCGTTGGGGCAAATACAAACTCGTCTCCCCGCTGCACCACGTGGAAAAACAACGTCCGCAGAGAGGTATGAACCACGGCATAAGCCGTAACGGCTGTTAAAAACAGAGCGAATGCCATCCAGTTATAAACGCGCACCATATAAGCGCGCAAACCAGCATCAAACGCTGCAGCGGCCGAGTATCCCTGTGAGGAGTCAGAATCGGAATGGAAAGCCATGTTACCTACTGTTCCGGAATTAAACTATAAATCTAGGAGGATACATTATCCCCACCTTGTACAAGATGTGGGGTCCTTCCTGTTAAAGTCAAGATGAACTACACTCCCCCTATGTCTTTCCTCCTCGCTCTCCCCCTCTCCGCTACCATGCAAGACGAACTTAACGTGCTGCGTGACAGCCTGGATGAGGTACGCTGGCTCCCGCCTGCACATTGTATGATTCCTCTCTACACTTTGGGTCGAATCACCGCACGCCATGCTTTGGAAGAGCTAGATGCCACGCTCTCCCATCTCCACTGGGAGCCTTTTTCCATCACCTTGCAGGAAGTCGGTCATCATTTAGGGGATGTTGAAGATACGCTCAGCGTTGGGATAACGCCCAAGCAAGCACTAATTACCTTCCAAAAGAAGCTCTCAACCTTACTAAGACGCGCTGGTTTTGCACCATCGCGCCGCCCCTTCATCCCCGCAATGACCATTGCACGGCTCGACCCCGCCGCCCCAACCGACCTTATGACATGGGTGCAGCGTCATAACCTCTTCCGTAGCTCACCTATGATGGTTGATCGCCTCTATTTGATGGAACATCTCTTCTCTCAAGGAGAGGATCATTTCCAGCTTTTGGAGCAATATCCAGCCATCCCAGCTATGCTCGTTGGAGAGGTGTAGGAGGCGAGTTTAAAACCCTATGACTTTTCGTAAGGCTAGATAATCTTCTACATGGCAAAGGAGAAACCAGCCTTCTTCCCCCTCCAGGGAGAACGCCTCTAAGCCAATAGAGCGGTAAATATCTGCCTGCCTTGCACCATGTTGAAGAATCGCCAAACGACACCCTTCTTGCACCGCATAATCGCGTAATCGCCAAATCGCCCCAGCCCGTTGTTTAGGGGCCCCCACAGCGCCTCCCAGACATAACAAAATAGGCTCTGACAATAAGAAAAGCTGCAATTGAGTCATCGCACACGCAGCTTTACCCATTGCATCAAATATAATGCCATCTGGCGATAACCCACGCGCCAAAGGGACAGACAAAGCCGCACGTGCATCTTGCAAACAGGCATAACGAATCCTCATCGTCAAAGTCCATGGTTGCACATGCAAACGTGCCCGCCGGAGGGCTAGGCCGAACCCTAATAAACAACATAAAGCCGAGCCACCCAAAACCCAGCGGCCTATGGCTGTATGGGCATCATAAACCATCGCCCGCCACCAAATCGGCCCTAAATGATGTTGGCGTGCAATCCACCTCACCCCTGCCAAACCACAAAGCCATAAGGATAAAGGGGCAAGAATAAAGGGGGAAAATGGCTCTACCCGCCAATAAGCCTGCCGGTAATAAGCGTTCCGAAACGGGATTAACGTTACTAACACAGCCATCACCACAACAAACACGGCCCAATGGGCTTGCCGTAGCATTAAAATCCCCACCGTGCCGCTCAACACAATCACCGAGAGCCGCCATGCCAGTGCAACCCGGCGCGAAAGCCCTGTGGAGAGGGCGATCAACACCACCCCAGCGACTACCAGAAGAAAGGCCGCACCTTGCATAAGCCCGCCTTCTAGAGAGGAACGAAACGCAGGGAGAGGTGTAAGCAGCCCATACAGCACCAATGCTACGCCTAATACAGCCTGACTGCCCGTTGCCACGATGGTAGAGAAGTCCCCCTCCGACGTACGCAACGCTTGGCTTGCCTCAACAACACGCCCAAAGCGCGCTAGGAAGGGAGCCCCGCGTACCATTAGCTCATGCCCTGCGAACATCAGCCCAGCCACAAGTAGGGGGATAATGTAGTAAAATAGGCGAAAAACGAGGATGCCGCTCATAATATGGGGGATGGAAAACCACGGGGAGAGAGCCAGCATCATGGTGCTATCAAACACACCGAGGCCCCCGGGAACATTGGCCAAAAGCCCCGCTGTATAAGCCCCGATATAAATCGCGAGGAACCCGCCAAAGGTTAGGTTACATCCCGCAGGCAAAGGACCCATCACGCACCAGGCGATCAAAGCCGTGGCAGACATATCGGCCATACTCGCAAGAATCTGCCCCAGCCCGATACGCCATGTGGGGAGCGGCAAAGTCCATTTATAAAGCGTTATCTCACGCTTCCAACATGGGATGAGTACATAAGCCAGCAAAACAGCAAAGCAACCACCCCCGGCAAGCTTAGGCACCCAAAGCGGCATCGTGCGAATATAAGGGATAATGCCCGGCTGAGTGAGCAAAATAACCCCAACTAAGCCAATCATCCCCAGCCAATATGTAATTGAACAAAACGCGACGATGGAGGCAATCTTCCGCCCCGAGACGCCCCAATTTCGGTACAGCCTATAGCGCACCGCCGTGCCTGATATCGCAGCGCAGCCTAAATTATGAGACAACACATAGGAGCAAAACGCCACAAAGGCCGAACGCCCCCACGAGACACCCGCCCCCACATGGCGACATGCAAGACCATCGTAAAACGATAAAATCCCATAAGAGAGCAAAGTAGCCCCCGCCCCCTCCCACAAACTCAGAGCGGGGATAGCCCGTAATCCCCCAATAATTTGGGGGAAGGAAAGATACCGCACCTCACGCCACATCACAATAATGGCAGCGACCAACAACACCAGCCCGACCAATGCAGGCAACCGAGTAAGCAACCGCCTTAACCATTTACCCTTTACAGAGCATGGCGTTTGGGCAGGCTCCTCCTGCGGCGTACCGGCATGCTCGGCCATCTTAGCCTTCAGCCTCTCCAGCATGGGCATCTACAGGGCACGCTAGAGCTTCATCAATCAAAGCAATGGTTTCTTTCAGCCCAAAGAGTGCTGCAAAAATGCCAAAGCGCGGCCCTTCCTTCTGGCCCAGTAGGACCTCATATAAACAACCGAACCATGACCGCAGCTCTGGCTTGGCAAAATACCGCTTACCCACTTCAAAGACGACATTTTGCACATCATCCGGGCTGGCCGTCTCGGGTACAGTCTTTAGCGTGGCGGCAAGATCCTCCAACGCTTTGCGCTCTGTCTCCGTTGGGGCACGGAAGACCTTTGTCGGGCGGACGCGTTCATTAAAATAATCCAACGCATGTTGCACCAACCGCGCCACATAAGGATGTGTCTCTGGCGAGAGAGACGCATCATAACGGCGCAGGAACTTCCATAACGTCTCCACCTCCCGCGCATTCGCCACACTAGCCAGATTCAACAGAGCTGTGAAGGAAACCGGGCTGGTATCTTGCGGGCGTAACGTCCCACCATGCACAAACCAAACCGGATTAGAGCGGAATTCCTCCGCTGTTTGCTGCTCGCCCTTTTGCACAAGAGCCAAATATTCATCCGTAGCACGCGGAATCATATCGGTGTAAAGCCGCTTCGCCCGCGTAGGTTGTTGGAACATATAATGCGCCAAACTTTCCGCCGGGCCATAGCGCAGCCACTCCTCTACCGAGAGGCCATTACCTTTGGACTTACTAATCTTCTGCCCATGAGCATCAAGGAACAGCTCATAGGTCAGATTTAGCGGCGGCTCTTTCCCCAAAATACGGCAGATTTTGGAGGAAAGCTTCACACTATCGATGAGGTCCTTACCGGACATCTCGTAATCGACCCCTAAGGCGTACCAGCGCATGGCCCAATCCGCCTTCCATTGCATTTTGGCCTGGCCGCCATACACAGAGGTCTCAAAGCTCTTGCCGTCCTCATCCTTCCAAGCCACTGTACCAGCATCAGGATTCACACTGATGATAGGCACCTGCATGACACGGCCCGTCTCTGGATGGATGGGCAGCACGGGGGAATAAGTCGCCCGGCGTTCCTTCCCCAATGTAGGGGCGATGACCTCAATAATGCGGTCATGCTCCTCCAGAACACGCTTCAGGGCCGCATCGAAAATGCCGGAGGTATAATAATCAGTGGCTGAGGCGAATTCGTAATCAAAGCCAAAGGCATCTAAAAACTGACGCAGGCGAGCATTATTATGGGCCGCAAAGCTTTCGTGCGTACCAAAAGGATCAGGAATACGTGAGAGGGGCAAGCCGAGATGCTCTGCCAACATCTCTTGTTGTGGCACATTGCCCGGCACTTTACGCAAAGCGTCCATATCATCAGAGAACGCCAAGAGCCGGGTCTTACGGCCTGTAAGCTCCTCAAATGCCTGACGGACCCATGTTGTCCGCGCTACCTCGCCAAATGTGCCAATATGCGGCAGACCAGAGGGGCCATAACCTGTCTCCATCAAGACCGGTTTGCTAGGGTCCCTCTCTGCCACTCGGGCGGCGAGCTTGCGGGCTTCCTCAAACGGCCAGAGCTTGGGAAGGGACGAATCAGTCTGAGAAGACGGTGAATGTTTTGTCATAATCCCACGGTAATTATGAAGCCACACTCTACGGGTCAAGTATCCTAATGCGAGGGAGGCATGTCTTCTCCCTCGCAGAAAAGACCATTCGCGTGTATGGTAGCAGCAATGCCCAGCCTTTTTCACTCCTTTTTTGATGCCCCGGCTCTCATTGCCCGCCATGGCTTATCCTCCCTCATCACACCTGATGGGGAAATGCTGGACTTACCGTTAGAAGAGCTGCGCAGCACATTACGCCAGCTTCCCCCGCCTTTGCTCATCCACGGCCCGGCCACGCTACGCCTGTTGGACCTCCCGCCAGAACCCCCACCAGCCCCGTGGTTAGACCTGCTGGAGCTTTTCCTTCTCATTCATCCTGCGCGTAATGTTACCCCTACCGCCCGTGGCCTCGCCTTAGAGCTTGGCCTCATCGCCCCCGAGGATACACGGCCCCTCCAAGCTGATAGCCTTTATGAAATCGCGCAGAAACTGCTTGATGACCTCCCCGCGCGTCCACCTCATCACCTTGCCACAATTCGCCTCCTTCTTCCCTCCCTAAAGCAAGCAGGGTGGAGCTGGCATGACATCGTCACGCAGGCCCTTCCGCCATCGCCTGACACAACACCCCCCAACCACGCGCAAGAGATTGATGCGCTGAAGATATGGAAACGTCTCCCCCAATGGGAGGAGCGCGCGCCTCGCCCCCAAGCCGCTAGCCAACCGGTGGACCCGCAAGAGGCCCGCAAACGCCTCGCCACCTTGCTCGGTCACACGGCAGAGCCACGGCCCGGCCAAGCGGATTTTGCCTCTGCTGCCAGCTATGCTTTTGCCCCACGCGATATTGCCAACGCCCCCAACATCATGTTGGCCGAGGCTGGAACAGGCACAGGCAAAACGATGGGCTATATCGCCCCAGCCAGCTTATGGGCGGAAAAGAACGATGGGGCGGTATGGGTCAGCACCTATACACGCCATCTACAACGCCAAATTGAGCAAGAACTCACCCGCCTCTATCCCGACCCAATAGAGCGGCGGGAGCAAGCCGTCATCCGTAAAGGACGTGAGAATTATCTTTGCCTTTTAAACTTGGAAGACCTCACAAATGCGTGGCTTAACCGCCCCCCGCATGAGCAACATGGCCTTATCCCGCTTATCTTTCTTGCCCTTTGGGCTGAACATACGCAGGATGGTGACCTCATGGGGGGCGACCTCCCCGGCTGGTTTGGGGAGCTGTTTCAACGTGGTTTATTAAATATGCTGGCAGACCGGCGCGGTGAGTGCATCCATTCGGCCTGCCCACATTATCAAAGCTGCTTTATTGAGCATGGCATACGCCGTGCCCATCATGCCCAATTCGTCATCGCTAATCATGCGCTCGTCCTCTCCCAAGCGGCATGGAATGCCCTCCTCCCCCAAGAGCTTGCCCCCGGCAATTTGCCCGATGAAAACGGCATCCCCTCCCGTTATGTATTTGATGAAGGCCATCACATCCCCGATGCCGCCGATAGTGCCTTCTCCCTCACCTTCTCCGGGTTAGAAACCGCAGAGCTACGGCGTTGGATTCTCGGTGCGGAAGGGAGCCGCTCTCGCGCACGCGGCTTATTACGCCGGATGGAGGACCTCATAGAGGCTCTCCCTGCCCTAAAAGACCCCTTCCAAAAACTGGTCTATGCCACACAGCAAGGCTTACCCCGCCCCGGTTGGAGCGACCGGCTCCATGAGGCACGGCAAAACCGCCTCAATGCTCCTATTATGGAAGCCGAGCATGAAGCCAACCTAGATGATGCCGCAGCACAACAACCAGCAGAGGCTTTTCTCCAATCTCTTGATACCCATCTTGATGCCCGCTTGGCAGAAATCAGCCTACAAACACGAGGCGAGCATGGAGCCTATGCACGGCAAGAATGTGACCTCCACCCTATTCCCCCGACTCTGAAAGACCAAACCGAGGCCCTCCTTACCGCTCTGCAAGCGATTGTCACACCGCTTGATGACATCCTGCGTATTCTTCGTGAGGCGTTGGAAGACCAAGAGGAGCTCGACACCGCTTTTCAACAACGGGTGGAAGGCGCAATACGCAGCCTCTACCGCCGTGCCCTCTCCCGTTTGCAGGGGTGGATTAGTATGTTGCGCTCTATCCTTGCAAGCTCTCCCCTCAGCCCAACACTCCCCACCTTTGTGGACTTCATCCATCGCGAACCCTTACCCACGGCACGCTTTGGGCAAGAGGGGCATGATATTGCCCTCAACCGCCATTGGTTAGACCCTACCATCCCCTTTGCCAGCACACTGCAAAGCACCACCCACGGGCTGCTTATTACCTCTGCAACATTGCGGGACCGCAAAGCTGATGATGATGAAAAAGACGGCTGGGAACGCGCTGAAAGGCGGCTAGGGACGACGCATTTCCTCAAGCCGCCTATGCGGGCTTCTTTAATGAGCCCCTTTGATTACGCCCATCAAACCCGCGCTTACATCATTACCGACCTCGCCAAAGGCCCTGCCGCGCAGGCGCAAGCCTTCCAAGCCCTTTTTGAAGTTGCTCATGGCGGCGCGTTAGGGTTATTTACCGCCATTAATCGGCTTAAAGAGGTTCATCGCCGTATTCATGAACCTTTGGGGATGAAACACATCCCCCTCTATGCCCAGCATATTGATGCGATGAATAACGCCACCTTGGTGGATGTTTTCCGCACCGAGACCAATAGCTGCTTACTCGGCACAGATGCGATGCGCGATGGCGTGGATGTCCCCGGTGAGGCCTTGCGTATGGTCGTGTTAGAGCGCACCCCTTGGCCACGGCCCGATATCCTCCACCGTGAACGCCGCCGCCATCTCTCCGGCGGCAGGCCGGGTGATTATGACGACCTCATCACCCGGATGCGCCTACAACAAGCCTTTGGGCGGCTTATTCGCCGTGCGGATGACCGCGGCGTGTTCATTATTTTAGACCGCCGCATGCCCTCCCGCTTACTCTCCGCCTTCCCCGAGGGAGTGCCCATCCAAAGGCTCCCTCTTGCTGAAGCGTTGGAGGATATTAATGGGTTTCTTAACCCATAACGCACAAAAACAACGCATAAAAAAAAAGCCCCGCTCCGGTAAGGAACGGGGCTTTTCTTTTGACCTGTCGTAACAGGCGGCCATCCCGGCCACATGACCGGGATGGGGAAGAATGAGCGATTAGAAGCCGCCCATACCCCCCATGCCACCCATTCCGCCCATGCCACCCATACCGGCACCAGCAGCATCATCGGACTTCTTCTCCGGACGCTCGGCAACCATAGCCTCGGTGGTGATGAGCAGGCCAGCAACGGAGGCTGCATCCTGCAGAGCCGTACGCACAACCTTTGTCGGGTCGATAATACCAGCCGCTACGAGGTCCTTATACTCACCCTTCTGAGCATCAAAGCCCTCGTTATAGTTGCTCAGCTCCAGCACCTTACCAGCAATCACGGCACCATCTTCACCCGCATTATGGGCAATCTGACGCAGCGGAGCTTGGAGAGCCTTGCGCACAATATGGGCACCAGCGCGCTGATCGTCATTCTCGAAGGAGAGATCATCAAACAGCAGGCTTGCACGGGCCAGAGCCGTACCACCACCGGGGACGATGCCTTCCTCAACCGCAGCGCGGGTTGCGTGCAGGGCGTCATCCACGCGGTCTTTACGCTCCTTCACCTCAACCTCGGTGCTACCACCAACGCGGATGACAGCAACGCCACCAGCAAGCTTAGCCAAACGCTCTTGCAGCTTCTCGCGGTCATAATCGGAGGTTGTGGCCTCAATCTGAGAGCGGATTTGTGCACAACGGCCCTTGATAGCCTCTGCCGCACCAGCACCCTCAACGATGGTGGTGTTCTCTTTATCGATATGCACCTTCTTGGCTGTGCCAAGCATATCCAGCGTTACAGATTCCAGCTTGATGCCAACTTCCTCAGAGACAACCTGCCCACCTGTGACGATGGCGATGTCCTCCAGCATAGCTTTGCGGCGGTCACCAAAGCCCGGAGCCTTCACAGCAGCAATCTTCAAGCCACCGCGCAGCTTATTGACAACCAGGGTTGCCAGAGCCTCGCCATCCACTTCCTCAGCGATAATGAGCAGCGGACGGCCAGACTGAACGGCACTCTCCAACAGCGGCAGCATCGGCTGAAGGGAAGAAATCTTCTTCTCATGAATCAGGATGTAAGGGTTTTCCAAATCAGCGGTCATCTTCTCCGTGTTTGTCACGAAGTACGGGGAGATATAACCGCGGTCGAACTGCATGCCCTCAACAACATCAAGCTCGGTATGCAGACCCTTGGCCTCTTCTACCGTGATGACGCCCTCATGGCCGACTTTCCCCATAGCTTCGGAGATCATCTTACCCACTTCGGACTCACCATTGGCAGAGATTGTGCCAACCTGAGAAATCTCATCCTGAGAAGAAATCTTCTTAGTGCGGTTTTTCAGCTCCTCCACAACGCGTAGAACGGCTTTATCAATCCCGCGTTTGAGGTCCATCGGGTTCATGCCCGCAGCGACAGCTTTAGCCCCCTCACGGATGATAGCCTGAGCCAGAACTGTAGCTGTTGTGGTACCATCACCAGCAACATCATTGGTCTTAGAGGATACCTCACGCACCATCTGCGCGCCCATATTCTCGAACTTATCAGCAAGCTCGATCTCTTTAGCGACAGAGACACCATCCTTAGTGATGCGCGGGGCACCGTAGCTTTTATCCAGCACGACATTGCGGCCTTTAGGGCCGAGTGTCACCTTCACAGCATTGGCGAGAATATCCACACCACGGAGCATACGCTCACGAGCATCTGCACCAAATTTTACGTCTTTAGCAGCCATAATAATATCACTTCCTTAAACAAAGGTCAGAACAGGATTTAACGAGAGGGCGCAGCCTTAGCCAACAACGCCGAGAATGTCGCTCTCTTTCATGATCAACAGGTCTTCCCCATTGACCTTCACCTCAGTGCCGGACCATTTGCCAAAGAGGACACGGTCGCCCACTTTAACATCCAACGGCACAACCTGGCCTTGCTCGTTACGGGCACCAGAGCCAACAGCGAGAACCTCGCCTTCCATTGGCTTTTCCTTAGCGGTCTCAGGAATGATAATGCCACCAGCGGTTTTTTCCTCACCATCTAGGCGACGGACCACTACACGGTCGTGAAGGGGACGAAATTTCGTCATGGATCACTCCATTCTAGGCTGGCCCTTCTCATAAAGCAGCGCAGCCGGGTTATTGCGCTCAATCTAGCAGCGCACCAAGAAAACTCCCCAGTTCGTGGGGCGAATGAGAGATAGTGATACCCTCTAGCAGCGTCAAGCAGGAGAGAGGCGTCCTTATGATGTTTTTTAATCGTTATTGCCTTTTAATGTCTATTATTCATTAGATTTTCTTATTCTATATCATCCACCATCTCCCTCTTGCACTCCTCTCCGAGAGGATGAATGGTGTGAAGGTCTTTTAAAAGGGGGAGCCAGATTATGGACCTACATCTTACGCGCCGCTCGGCCATTATTATGGGGGGTAGCCAAGGGCTGGGACTAGGGGCCGCCCTAGCCCTTGCAAAAGAAGGGGTACGCCCTTATCTCCTCGCTCGCAATGAGGCGACCCTCCAACAGGCTGCAACAAAAATCACGGCTGAGACAAGCATCACACCACAGTGGCATAGTGTAGATTTTGCCTCTCAAGAGAGTGTCCAAGCGTGCCTCAAAACCTTAAAAGCACATTTGCCAGAAGTTGATATTATCATCGGCAATGGCGGCGGCCCGCCCCTTGGCCCTGCAACAGAGTGCGACTCAGCCCTATGGCAGCAAGAAGCCACAACCATGCTGCTGCCCATTATGCAGCTTGTCAGCCAATATCTACCGGGGATGCGGCAACGGCAATTTGGGCGCATCCTTATGATTTCCTCCACCAGTATTGTGGAGCCTATCCCTAATCTTGTTCTCTCTAGCGCGTTACGCTCTGCTTTGGCGAGTTGGGGCAAAACGCTTGCGCGTGAGGTAGCGCAGGATGGCGTGACTGTTAACACCATTCTCCCCGGTCGGTTTGAGACAGAACGCACTGCAACGCTTAATAAAATCCGTGCCGAAAAAGCGGGGATTCCCCTCGCAGAGTTTCGCAAACAAAAAGAAGCTGGGATCCCCGCAGGCCGTTATGCCCAGCCTGAGGAGTTCGGCCATCTCGTAGCATTTCTCGCAAGCCCACTTGCCGCTTATATCACCGGGACGCGCATCCCGATTGATGGCGGCTTGCTCCACGGATTTTAGGCCCCATTCATCCTAGAAAAAGATAAAAAAAGCCCCTCTGCTTACGATGGAACAGAGGGGCTTTTCTACAGCGTCATTCCTGCATCATTACAGGCTGGACTTAGCCCATCAAAACACGGCCTGCGACCGCATCCAAACGTGAAATAGCCGCAAAATCCCGTGCTTCTGGCGGGGTGATAATGGCGTTATCCAACGCACGCTCTGCCGCACCGGGGCCTGTGCAAATAGGCCGCGGCTTCCCAAGGGCAGGAATAGCGCGGCGGACAAGCTCCCGCGCATGGGTGGAGTTGCTCTTCATCGTCCGAATTACAGCCTCCACCGTGACATGCTCATGCTCCTCATGCCAGCAATCATAATCCGTCACCATCGCAACGGTAACGTAGTTCATCTCTGCTTCCCGCGCGAGGCGTGCTTCTGGCATGTTTGTCATCCCAATGACAGACGCCCCCCAAGAGCGATAAAGCTCACTCTCAGCCCGTGTGGAGAATTGAGGCCCCTCGATCACCACATAAGTCCCGCCCTTCGTGACGGAAATATCCAGCTTTTCAGCTTCTTCCGCTAATGTTTTAGCCATCCGTGCTGAAACAGGCTCACCCATGGCCACATGGGCCACGCAGCCTTCCTCAAAGAAGGTCCGGGGGCGGCCTTGTGTAAGGTCGATAAACTGATCAACCAACACAAAATGGCCGGGAGCTAAATCTTCCTTCAAAGAGCCAACAGCGGAAAGGGAAATAATATCCGTCACACCTGCACGTTTGAGCGCATCAATATTAGCACGATAATTCAAACGGGAAGGTGGGATAGGATGCCCACGGCCATGGCGTGGTAAAAAGACGCATCGCACACCCTCCAGCGTGCCAAAAAGCAGCTCGTCCGAAGGCTTACCCCATGGCGACTCACAACGACGCCATTCCCGGTTTTCCAGCCCATCAATCTCATAAAGGCCGGAGCCTCCGATAACACCAATGACAGGCTCGATTGTATCTTCTGCAACCATAAATCCTCACTCCATCCTGCCTAAACCCGGCCTGGCTGATAAGCTCTCCATAGCCCCCTACCAAGCTGCTGACAGTCCTTTCTCAGATAACGAAGAGTTTTTCAGAAGAGCAACCCTAAAATCAAGAGTTAAAGACGATCTTCTATCTCTCTTCACCTTTTACAGCATGGGAGAACAGACTAACTATAGTTTTGCGTCTCCTAATTACAGAATCAAGAACAGCCAGTAAGCAGACACGGCTTTTTGTCTTGTGAGGACATTCCCCTATGATAGAATGAAAGAAATCGCTTCATTCTATGAGGAATAGGAAGATCATTATGCCTTCCTCCAATAGCTTCACTCTACCTGACCTCCCTCATACAGCGTTAACAAAAGACGCCCAATATTGGTTTGAGAACCTGCGTGATCGCCTTTGTGCCACCTATGAAGCTTTGGAGGATAAGGCCGTTGCAGAAAATGCCCCAACATTGAAGGGGCGTACGGAGGCTGGTCGCTTCCAACAAACATCATGGAAGCGTGCTGAAGGTGGCGGCGGGGTTATGTCCGTCATGAAAGGCCGCGTGTTTGAGAAAGTGGGCGTCAATATTTCCACCGTGTGGGGAGAATTTACACCAGAGTTCCGCAAATCCATCCCCGGGGCAGAGAGTGACCCACGCTTTTTTGCCACTGGTATTTCTCTTGTAGCTCATCCCTGTAACCCGCATGTCAGTGCAGCGCATTTCAACACACGGATGATCCTGACCTCCAAAGGCTGGTTTGGCGGTGGTGGCGACATCACCCCCATGTTCCCCGAGAGCCAAGAAGCTCTTGATGATGCGGCTATGTTTCATGCCGCCTTTAAGCAAGCGTGCGATAGGCACGACCCTGCTTATTACCCACGCTTTAAAGCTTGGTGTGATGAATATTTCTTCCTCAAACATCGCAATGAACCACGCGGGCTTGGAGGCATCTTTTATGATTGGCTCGATAGCGGTAATCTCGCAAGCGACTTTACCTTCACCCGCGATGTCGGCGATGCGTTTTTGGAATGCTACGCTGCCATTGTCCGCAAACGCATGTTCACCCCATGGAGCGAGGAAGACCGCCTAGCACAGCTCAAGCGGCGCGGTCGTTATGTGGAGTTTAACCTCCTTTACGACAGAGGCACGCTCTTTGGGTTAAAAACAGGGGGCAATACGGAGGCTATCCTCATGTCCATGCCCCCAGAGGTTATCTGGCCTTAATCCTCCCATAGAGAGGGCGCCTTCTTAAGCATCCTCTCCTATAATGCCATCTACCAGCACATGAGGCAGGCCACGGGGGCAGACCTCGAGACGGGTCTCAACCCCATAAACATCACCGAGAACCTCAGGTGTGGTAACACCCATCACGCTACCCTGTGCGACAAGGCGACCATTGCGCATATAGACGACATCATCAGCGCGTTGGAGAGCGATGTTGAGGTCATGCACAACCAGCAATGTGACGATATTGCGTTTACGCGTCTCCCGCCTCACAACATCCATCACAGCAAACTGATAGCGTAAATCCAACGCGCTTAAGGGCTCATCCAGCAACAACATCGCAGGACGGCGGACTAAGGCTTGTGCCAGACCAACCATCTGACGCTGCCCACCGGAGAGTTCATCCATATAACGGAGGGCAAGGTGGCCAATCCCTAGCTCTTCCAACACATCAGTGCTATCGCGCAAAGCACATTCAGCCGAGACAGCCTCGCCTGCCCGCCGCGCTACCATCACCGCTTCAATCACCTGAAGATGCACTGTTGGAGGGAGGCTCTGCGGTAAATACGCCGCTAAGCGTGACCGCTCCCCCACAGCAAGGCTAGAGAGGTCCTTCCCCCCTAGGCGAATACGCCCCTCTGCCCGAACAAGCCCCGCAATACCGCGCATAAAGGTCGATTTTCCCGACCCGTTCGGCCCTAACAGGGCCGTAACACGCCCTGCCTGCATGGGGGCCAACGTCATACGGTGCAGCACTTCCCGCCGCCCATAATGGACGCAAAGGCTCTCAATCTCCAGCATTTACGCCCCCTTTCGTAAAACCACAGCAAGGAAGAAAGGAATCCCCACTAAGGAGGTCACAATCCCAACAGGAATCACTACCCCCGGCATGATGTTCTTCGCTGCGATGGAGGCAAGAGACATTATCAAGCACCCACATAGGGCAGAACCGGGAAGATAAAAACGATGATCCTCCCCCAAAAGTCGCCGTGCAATATGCGGGGCTACCAGCCCGACAAACCCAATCGTCCCCACAAAAGACACCGCTAAGGCTGAGAGGACGCTAATCCGCAATAAAGACATCATCCGCAAATGTTTGACATCCACCCCATAGCTCGCCGCACGATCCTCCCCCAGACGCAGAGCCGTTAAAGCTGGGGCTGCACGGAAGCAAAAAGGCAAAACCACCGCACAGCCTACCGCCATGACGCTAATCTTCCCCCAATCGGCGCGTGTTAAACTGCCCATTGTCCAAAAGACGAGGTCTTGTAGGGCATCCTCATCAGCAATGAACTGCATCAACGCCACAAAAGCATGGAAGGTAAACACAAGCGCAATCCCGAACAAAACCACCATCGTGGTGGAATGGCCACGTGCCCGTGCCACAACCTCCAGCAAACAAGCTGATCCAACAGCAAATAAGAAGGCCTCTAGCGGGACCATCCATGTCTCTGGCACATAAGGAATGTGCCAATGCAGCACAATCGCTAAAGATGCCCCAAAGGCCGCAGCCGCAGACACGCCAAGCGTGTAGGGGCTGGCCAATGGATTATCCAACACAGTTTGCATCTCGCCACCGGCAATGCCTAAAGCACACCCAACAAGGATAGCCATAAGCGCGTAAGGCAAGCGAATATGCCAGACAATTACACCATTTGTCCCGGAGGAGGGGTTAAGGAGCGCATGTACTAAAGCACGTGGCCCCAGCCCAGCTGGCCCTAAGGAGAAGTCCAATAAAAGTGACAGCAAAATCAATCCAGCCAACACGCTTAATAGAGCCACCCTATGGCGCGTAAGCTGCACATAAGCTGTTTGTATGCCCGTCAAACGTGTGGCTAGACGGGTCATCTCCTCAGATGACCCATCACCCAACGCTTTTTTTACCTCATTACTGGACATGCGCCTTGATCCAATATGTCCCGCTATTTGGCATAGCTGTAAAGCGGCTCTGCACAAGGCTGCGATCCGCCTCTGGGTCTAAATCCTTAAACCGCTCTGGGTAAAACCACTTAGCCATGACCTCAATCGCTAGGATATTAAAGGGGCTGTCATAAAATGTATGCCAGATGCCATAAGCACGCCCATTCCGCACAGCCTTCAACCCTGCAAGCTCCGGGGCTTGTAAGAGGCTATTTAATGAGGCTTCTGCCATCTCCGGCGTGACTTGAGAGCCCATCTTTAGGCCTGGACCACTGGGGCCGGGGCCGCGTGTCCCATCCAAGATAAGTACGTCAGGGTCTTGGGCGATAACCATCTCGGCAGAGACATCCCCAATATAACCAGGCAAAAGAGATGCCGCGATATTACGACCACCAGCGGCCTCGATAAACGCACCCATATTCCCACGCCCAGCTGTATGACAGCAGCTTTGGCGTGCCCCGGCTAGCATATTGATAAATACAGTCGGCTTTTGTGCCTCTGGGATGGTCTCCACGACCGAACGAATGGCCTTTAACCGTTCTTCATAAAAATCCGTATAGGCTTTGGCCTCGGCCTCACGACCAAGAGCCTGCCCTAAAATGAGCATACTCGGCACAGTCGTCTTTACCGGGTCTTGGCGGAAATCCACAAATAAAACAGGAATGTGCGCTGCTCTAAGCCGCGCCGTTACATCGCCAGATTGCCCCGGCCCGTGGCCTGTTGTGCTAAAGATGGCAAGGTCTGGGTGGAGGTCTAGCACCTTCTCTGGGCTAATCGTATCGGCTGTTGTGCGGCCAATCACTGCAACATGTGCCGCCTCTGGGAAGGTTTTGAGCATTTGCTCGTAATTCTGCGTATCTGCCTCGCGGAACTCCCCTTGCCAGCCCACGATATGGTCAAACAAATGGCGGCCTTCTAAAGGCTCCAGCGCGTAAATCAGCCGCCCTTCCCCAAGGATGATCCGCTGCGGATGGTCGGGGACAGAGACAACCTCCCCCGTAATATCGCGCACATCCTTCGCTTGAGCCTGTAACGGGAGCATAGCTCCTGCCAACATAGCCATCGTTAAACTTACAGGATTAAAGAAGCTTTTGAGTGAGACCATCGTTA
This sequence comes from Parasaccharibacter apium, assembly GCF_002592045.1. Lineage (GTDB taxonomy): Bacteria > Pseudomonadota > Alphaproteobacteria > Acetobacterales > Acetobacteraceae > Bombella > Bombella saccharophila. The sequence goes on from NZ_MEJG01000001.1 coordinate 139,327, forward strand.
TTACGCCTTTACCCACTAGAGACGCCGGTCCATCGTTGCTTCTGCTCGATGGTCTGGACTTTATGCCTCAATTAATAATCATTCGCGTTCTATTGGTTATAGAAGAGCCTTCGCCCTTATCCAAGGGTAAATAACATCTTTCTCACCGCCTAACGTTTCTTTCGTAATAAAAGCCTTAAAGCCCCTTGATTACCGCGATGACTATGGACAACCCCCAACACCATTGGCGCAATATCGCCGCGCTGCAACCATAAGGGCAATTCTTGCCGGATTGTCCCGCCGCGCGCCCCGCTGCCCAGCCCTGTAACAATTTCCACACATCGCCACCCCATCACGCGGCCGCGTTGCATAAACCGATGGAACACCTCAAAAGCCTCTTGCACGATATAGCCATGTAAATCGAGCCGTGCATCAACACGTAATTGCCCCCGTGAGAGACGCCGCCATTGTGTATCATCCAACCCAGCCGCCCGTACCCCCACATGTGACACAGGCCGAGGCTTGATGAGCGGTTTAGCAGGCGATACAGCAAGCTGCATCATCACCATTGGGGCGGACTGCACCAGCTTTTCCTCCCCCACCTCTTGCTTTAACTCTGGCTTATGAGGGGACTTAGGCGGACGCACCGCCTTAACAGCCTGACGAGAGCGCAATGGCGTGACATCCTGCATCACGGCACGCCAAAGGGCGGCTTCATCTTCACCTAATGCTCGCTTTGCCACGCTCTTACCGCCCCACTTCCATCATACATCCGCCTCTTGGCCTTGCTCTATCATCGCACGCAGACGCTTACGCGCAAAGCGGACATATGTTGTATCGGCTTCAATCCCGATGGACCGCACCTTTAACGCCTCTGCGGCGATAAGGGTGGTGCCTGTGCCCATAAAGGGGTCTAACACCATCATATCAGGCCTCAAGCCATGCAGGCGAATACAACGCTCTGGCAAGGCAACAGGAAATGTCCCTGGATGGCTATACCGTGCGTGGCGACTCCGTACCGTCTCGTAAGGGATGAACCATGTATCCCCCCGACACCGCCTATCCTCTTGATGTTGGCGACGATGAATATTGCTCTTATCCGTAAAGGGCACCCCCGCCCCTAGCCTATCAAGCTCTACTGCACCTTGTTTGGTGAGGTGAAAAATATGTTCATGATTACGATTAACATAGCGCGGGGAGTTTACAGGCTTAAAATGCCCATGCGTAACCTCACCAATAGCTATAGATTTAACCCATGAAATATGATTTTGCAGCACAAAGATACCACGCAACCGGACCATAAGCTCAAAAGGTAACCAAGGCTGTGCGGAGGAGCCTGCAATATTGAGAAAAAACGAACCATCTTCTTTAAGAACACGGGCTATCTTTTGGCAGATAAGCTCCATCCAATCCAAATAGCTTTCTTCAGAGAGGCTATCTTTATAACTACGATAGGCAAGACCAAGATTATAGGGAGGCGATGTTACTACGACATCCACACTCCCCATAGGCATACGCCGCATCACGCTGAGGCAATCACCCCGGATTAAAGCATGTTCTCCTAGCGTCTCACGACGCGCACGTATCATTTGGCCGTCTGTCCCCCTCCAGCGGTTGCCTGGCCGGCCGGAACATTGGGTGCGAGCGTCAAAGAGGTGCGTGGGACCAAAACAAACATACGGCCATAATCCTTCATGTTCCCCGCAATATTAGCAGCTTCCTGCCCCCAACCAAGGAAGAGGTCGCCCCGTCCAGCCCCTCGTATATCGCTCCCTGTATCTTGGGCAAACGTCATCTGCGCCCATATAACAGCCTGCCCATCACGCCCTTTACCGCTCATATCAGCCCATATTGGCATCCCATATCCAATAAGCCGCCTATCCACAGCCATAGAACGACCCGCTGTTAGCGGTACGCCAAAAGCCCCCATCGGCCCTTCCTCAGCCTTACGCTCTACAGGGCGGAAAAAACATAACTCGGATTTGCTTCCAAGACGGGCTTCACTTGGTCTGGATGTGCCTCCAACCACGCGCGAATATTCTTAATATTCACATCCTCTGCGCGCATCTCGCCTTTATGTACTAACACACGCCCGATCGGTACATAAGGCTGCCCATTGCGGCCGTCATACCCAACAAACATCTCCCCCCCATCCTGCAACCGCAAGCGACCAGAACCTTGTGTTTGCAATAGGAAAAGATCTAACGGGCTTTTTAACCATGCTAATTCTAGCCCTTTTCCCTCCAAAGACCCACCATCAATAGCGGCTCGGTCATCATAAGGGCGGAATACTGAATTCACCCAATGCCCAAACTCTAACTCACCATTGGCATTACGCCCCCGGAGAAGGTCTTTAGGACGACGATAAAGAGGGATCTGATACGCACCAGCTTTTGTAAGAGAGGCGGGGACTTCTGGGTCATAATATCCTGTATAAAATGCCTCTTTAACGACTAAATAAGGCTGAAACCATGTCTCAAAAAACTGCCGCGCTTGTGCATCATCACCATTCTGCACATCTGCAAGAGCTGCGCATACATTACGCCAATCTTCCACATGCTGCCCAGAAGGCAGAGTCCGTGCCCCACCTAAAAACGTCCCGGCGGGAAGTTTATCAATGCGCTGACATTCATCAGCTAACATTTTAATAAGCCGTGGATGATCTTCACGCTCCCAACCAGAGAGATTGCTATACTCTGCTGATGTCACATCCATTTTCCCCGAAGGCAAACCCGGCATACAACCTGCCAGAGCCACCAGTAAAGGGAACATAACAACACTAATTGAAGGAAAAGAACGTTTCATCATACCACGACACATTACGGTCCACCTTAGAGTAGTGGACTGTTTCAATATAATCTCCCATCACATATATGAGAGAGGCTTTTTGCCCCCAAAGACGCTCAATCCGCCCTTGTTGCAACAATCTTCCATTGGCCTTTCATATCATATTCAAAGGTCCAACAATCCCTAAATTCCGTCAAAGCTTCTGTCCCTTCGACGATGGTCCCTTTTTCATCCCGGCAATAACTGACCTGCCACGAGATAATCCGCACCCCTAACTGGCACGGCCCCTCTTCTGCTTTATCCCCCGTTGCAAAGATGTACTCTAGCCGTTCGATCTGCCGTAACTCCAGATGCACTTGCTCATGTCGTTCAGCACGTTCATCAAGCACTTTCGTAAAATGCTCTAGCAACTCAGGGGCGAGAACAGATGCAAGCATTGACCGATCAGCACAAGCGAAAGCCTTCACTGTTCGTGCAAATACATCTTCCGCTTTTTTAAGAAAAAATTCTGCTGAGAAGCCACTTACAACATCACCGACTCGCCCCAGGGACTGCGCTAAAGCACTATCGCCCGTTGGGATGCCATATTCTGTTACTTTTTGCTCCGGTCCGACGCGGTTAGGCAAAGGTGGTGGCTTAAGCGCATCTGCCGACGAAGCCTCCTTGGAGGCACGCACAGCTAAGGAAGAAGAGATCGTCTCACGCCGGAAAGCCTGCGCACCCATACGCCGCCCTAATACAAAAAATACAGCACTGCCAATAATGACAGCTACTACAGCCCACACCACGATATCCCAGGGGAAATCCACCATTGTATGTCCTAAATCATCCATCCAAGCTGGGAAGGCATAATGCACTTCCCCCAATAATTCCTCATAGGTAGGACGCCCCCGCTACAATCTCAAGAGCATCTATTGCTCCTTAGTAACAGGATAAGCACAAATACACCTCTTTTTTGTTCCTAAAAACATGCCAGAATTTCGATAAAAGATCATCCCTCTCGCTTGGCCCTCTCCCTAAGACATGCTACCGCCTGAGAACGATAGACGCCTCTACTTTATGGGGAGATTGTCCTCATAAAGCATGCATACATCACCTTATAATCCTCTCATCATGCAAGGATGACCCCCATGTCAGCTTCTAACGGCCCTACCGCTGGGCAGGATAACACCCCGCCAGCCCTGCCTTTGGCCATTAATCTGCAATATACAAAGGACCTCTCTTTTGAAGTCCCCCGCGGGGCAGCGACCTTTGCTTCCCTCCAAGCACCACCGCAAGTAGGTGTGAATATTGATGTCCAAGCCAGCCGGATTGAAGAAGAGCAATCCATCTATGAGGTCACGCTCATCATCCGTGCAGAAGCCACCGAGGCCCCTGCTGAGGGTGAACAAACGGCTGGGCCTGTCGTCTTTATTGCAGAGCTCTCCTATGCCGCCATCATCACGTTAGAGAACCCACCCCAAGAGCTGATTGAGCCGATTCTGTTGGTTGAAATCCCTCGTTTGCTCTTCCCCTTCGCCCGCGCCATCATCAGTGATGTAACGCGTGATGGAGGCTTCCCGCCGGTTGTTCTCCAGCCGATTGATTTCGCAGCCCTATGGCAAGCAAAGCAGGAACAAAACTTCCCCGAGCCAGAAGGCGAAGCATAATCACCGAAGGCCTAGCCTCTTGGCCTCCTTTTACCCTCCATAGCCGCTATATGTGGCCCAAAAGGGTAAGAGGAGGCCCAAACTCCACCTCGCCCCATATATCATAGCTTCTGGCATGAGCTGCGATGGCCTCCGACAAGCAAAGCGCACGGCAATGGCGTAATACAGCGCGTAGCTCTGCGGGGCAGAGTTCCATAAAAAGCGTTACCGTCTCACGCGAATAAAAGAGGATAGCCGCTACTTCATCATGAGCAAGAGCCCTCAGGGCTGCATCACTTAAAGACGGAACCGACCGCACATGATACGCCTCGAGCCGTTGCACCCCCAAGGACTGCACTAGCCCTGCCCCGTAAAGCTGGCCATCACGCCCACGTCCACACGCCAAAACAAGGCTCGGCCCGCGCAAGCCTTTTTGTTGGCAAAGAGTCTCTAACGCTTCTTGGTCGCCACTTGCGGCCTCGACATGCTGAAAGCCCATCGCCCGCGCATGACGCGCTGTGGCCTCCCCCACAGTCAGGACCAAACGCTCTCGATTCTGATGCGCTAAAAAAGGGAGGGCCTGCCGACTCGTCACCAACATCGCCTGGCAGGGATAATCAGCAATAGGCGGGGTGGGCTGTATGTGCATCACAGGGCTTGCCACACCGTGCCAACCTTGTGCCTGCACACGCGCAAGTGTCTCCCGCAAGCCCGGCTCTGGCCGGGTGATAAGAACAACCCGGCGCATCATCTTTATGATTGAACAATCTTTGCAAAAATCGCCGGTGGTGTATCGCGCCTTAGCTCACAAGCAAGCTCATACCCCATCCGCGCGGCATCCTCTGGGAGGCCCTCATACTCACGCCGTAGCAAGAAGGTGCCATCCTCACTCGCCACAAGGCCAGAGAGATGCAACCGCCCTTCTTTCAACTGGGCATAACCCCCAATCGGGGTCCGGCACGAGCCATCAAGCTCTGCCAATAAAGCACGCTCAGCCGTCGCAACAGCGCGGGCCTCCGGGTCCTCAATTGCTGAGAGAAGCTCCCGTAATTCATGATCGCTCTCGCGCACGGTAACACCGACAATCCCTTGGCCAGAGGCAGGCAACATCACCTCGGGGGAGAGAGGAACATCAATCCGGTCCTCCATGCCTAACCGTTTTAGCCCCGCATAAGCCAACAAGGTGGCATCACATTGCCCCGCACCCAGCTTATCCAAGCGAGTCTGCACATTTCCACGCAGAAGGGTGAAGCGGAGGTCTGGCCGTACATGGAGCATCTGCGCCTGCCGCCGTACAGACGCACAGCCCACTAAGGCGCCTTCTGGCAGGCAATCAAACGGCTTGGCCGGGTCCACCTTTACCCCACGCTTACGTAGCATGAGGACATCGCGCGCATCTTCACGCTTCATCGTACAAGCTAGCACAAGCCCCGGCGGGAGATGCGTCTCAAGGTCTTTAAGACTATGGACGGCAAAATCAATCCCACCTACAGCGAGAAGCTCATGAATTTCCTTAGAGAACAGCCCTTTTCCGCCAATCTCAGCGAGCCTGTCTTTTAGATTCAGGTCGCCAGAGGTTTGCATCTGCTCCTCTTTAAAAGCCCCCATATCCCGCAATACGGGGCAAAATCGCGTTAGCCGCGTTAAAAAATGCCGCGTTTGCACAAGGGCCAGTGGGGATGCCCGCGTCCCCACTCGTAAGGGAAGTTTACGGCGGTCCGGCGGGGTTTGCGCGTGCGAACGGCGCGCTGCCTCAGCAGCGACCTTTTGGAGCGAAGCGGAAGAAAAAGAAGAAGCATTCATGGTCTGCCCTCCATAACCGATTTTCTAAGGGGTGTCATGCTTCTGGAGAATCCGGCATAATAAGGCACTATGTCCGACCTATCCTCCCTCACCCCCCTCTTAGCTATTGAGACCTCCTGCGATGATACCGCCTGCGCGATTCTCGATAGTCATGGCACCTTGTTGGGGGAAAGCGTCCTCTCGCAAGAGGACCACGCAGCCTTAGGGGGGGTCGTGCCGGAAATTGCCGCCCGTGCCCATCTTAAAGCTTTGCCCAGCCTTGTGGACCTCACCTTAGAGCGTGCAGGGCTAGCCCTTAGCGATATTGCCCTTTTTGCCGCCACGACAGGCCCCGGTTTAATTGGCGGTTTGATTGTTGGTAGCTCTTACGCCAAGGGGCTAGCCATGGCGCGCAGGAAGCCCTTTATGGGCATTAATCATATTGAAGCGCACATCCTCACACCACGCCTACCGGCCTCTCTCCGCCCAGAAGAAACCGCACCAAACTTCCCTTACTTAGCCTTGTTAGTCTCTGGGGGGCATTGCCAATGCATCCTTGTGGAAGGCGTCGGCCAATATCGCCGTCTTGGCGGTACGATTGATGATTCTGCAGGGGAAGCCTTCGATAAAGTTGCAAAGATGCTTGGCCTTGGCTGGCCCGGCGGCCCCGCTTTGGAGGCACTGGCAAAAGAGGGTAACCCCCGCGCTTACACCCTGCCCCGCCCGCTCAAAGGTCGCCCCGGCTGTGACTTCTCCTTCTCCGGGCTTAAAACAGCCGTCTCCCGCCATCTTGAACCCTTTGGCCGAGAGGCTCTGCCTCGACACATCGCCGCAGACCTTGCTGCATCCTTTCAGCAAGCTGTCGCTGATGTAATGACAGACCGTGTAAAGCAAGCTCTCGCTATAGTCCCACCTGTCACGGCTTTGGTCGTAGCGGGTGGAGTGGCTGCGAATCAAACGCTGCGCCAACGCTTAGAGAACATTGCACAAGAGCATCATATCGCCTTCCTCGCCCCGCCTTTGCGCTTCTGCACCGATAATGCAGCCATGATTGGCTGGGCCGCTTTGGAACGCCTATATCAAGGTGAGCAACCCGGTGATATTGCCCTTGCCCCACGCCCTCGTTGGCCGTTAAGCGAACGCTGTGCGCCTTCTGCTCATCCTTCTGCTTCAACCTCCCCCTCGTTAATGGAGCCATCATCATGACTGCCCCGCCACGCATTGCCGTCATCGGGGCTGGAGCGTGGGGAATCGCCCTCGCCTGTAGCCTCGCCCCTATTGCTAAGGTCAGCTTATGGACGCGCACCCCCGTCCCCGCAGGGACGCGTAACATGCCGCATCTCCCCCAAGTGACCGTCCCCGAGAGCGTTACAATTTCCAGCTCATTGCCTAGCGAGGCGGATATTGTGTTGCTGGTCGTCCCCACTCAGGGGCTGCGTGATACAAGCCTTGCACTACAAAAGCAGCTTGCTGCTCATGTCCCTGTCGTCACATGCTGCAAAGGGATGGAGCAAGGCACCTTCCTCCTCCCGTTGGAGGTCCTTGCCCAAACCATGCCCGGCCGCCCTGCTGCGGTTTTATCCGGTCCCAATTTTGCTATCGAAGTCGCCCAAGGTATGCCCAGCGCGGCCACGCTAGCTACAGAGGATGCCGCATTAAGCGCACAACTTACGCAGGCCCTCACAACACCGAGCTTACGTCTTTATGCCAGTACGGACCCGCTTGGTGTGCAACTTGCTGGGGCTGCGAAAAATGTCATCGCCATTGGGGCGGGCATTAGTGTGGGGGCAGGCATGGGAGAAAATGCCCGTGCTGCCATCATTACCCGTGCTTTAGCCGAGACCGCCCGCCTTGTCGAAGCTATGGGCGGGCAAGGGCGCACTATGTACGGCCTCGCTGGGATGGGGGACCTCATCCTCACTGCCACGGGGGCGGGCTCACGCAATTATAGCCTTGGTGTGGCAATGGGTAAGGGCGAGAATATTGATGACATCCTCGCCCGCCGCAATACAGTGGCAGAAGGCGTTCTCACCGCCCCAACCCTACGCGAACTTGGCCGCCGTTTTGAAATTGATACGCCCATTATTAATGTCATCACCCGCTTACTCTCCGGGGAGCTGACCCCCCATCAAGCCCGTGATGAATTATTGGACCGTCCTCCTTGTTTTGAATAATATGCCGCCCCGAGTCCGGCTCTTATGGCCTTATGCTGCTTTCAGGATATACCCTCATGACCAGCCTGTATGATTTCAAACTACCCGCGCTTGAAGGGGGAGAGATTGACCTCTCACAATGGCGGGGGCGTCCGGTTTTAATCGTCAATACAGCATCAGAATGTGGCTTTACCAAGCAATATGAGGGCCTCCAACAACTCTGGCGGGAGATGGGTCATTCTACGCCGGATGGACTTATCATCTTAGGCGTTCCCAGTAATGATTTTGGCCAGCAAGAACCGGGGGATTCAGGGCAGATTAAGCAATTCTGCCAACGGCGTTATGGTGTGAGTTTCCCCCTTGCCGCGCGATCCATCGTCAAGGGACATGCGGCGATTCCGCTCTTTCAATGGTTAGCAAAAGAAGGCGGCTTCCTCTCCCGCCCGCGTTGGAACTTCTATAAATATCTTATCAATCGGGAGGGGCATTTACAACGCTGGTTCACCCCCCTCACAACCCCGCACGCCCCCCGTCTGTTGGAGGAAATCCAACGGGTAAGCGCACAACGCCGCTAATTTATGCTGCGGAACCTCCTCACTGTTGGCGGGTGGACCATGCTCTCCCGCCTGCTCGGCCTTGTGCGAGACCAGCTCCTTGCTATGTTCCTCGGTGCGGGAGCGGTGCAAGATGCGTATCAAATCGCCTTCCGCCTGCCCAATATGTTCCGCCGCTTATTTGGCGAGGGCGCGCTTAACGCAGCCTTTGTGCCACTCTTTACCGCACGTTATGAAGAACAGGGCCGCAAGCAAGCCCTCTTACTCGCAGGGCAAGCCTTCTCTTTATTGCTGCTATGGCTCACCTTCCTCACCCTCCTTGCTGAAATCTTCATGCCATGGGTGATTGACCTCATCGCCCCCGGCTTCCGCCATTCTGGGGCAGAGCGTTTCACCCTCGCAGTCCAGCTCACGCGCATTACAATGCCCTATACGGTGCTGATTTGCGGCGCGGCCCTTGTGGCGGGCATCCTCAATGCACGCAGCCATTTTGCGGCGGCCTCTGCTGCTTATATCAGCTTCAATATTGTTGGGATTGCGGCCATCTTAGTCGGGGCTTATTGCGGGCAACATAGCGTCGCCCCAGCCAGTGCTTGGGGCATTACCCTCTCTGGTATTGTCCAACTCGCCGGCCTTTTATGGGCCGCTAAACGCGCCGGGGTCATGCTCCCTTTGGTCCGCCCCACTCTTTCAGCCGACATAAAACGCTTACTCCGCCGTATGATGCCGGGGCTTATTGGCTCTGGCGTAACGCAAATCAACCTCACGATTGATACCATCATCGCCACCTTATTGCCCACAGGCTCTATCTCGTGGCTCTATTTTGCCGACCGCGTTAATCAGCTGCCTTTAGGCGTCTTAGGGGCGGCGTTAGGCACAACGCTTCTCCCCCTCTTTACACGCCATATCACCGCCAATGACCGCCCTGCCCTCCAAGCTAGCCTTAACCGCGCTCTGGATTACGCGCTGCTCCTCAGCCTACCGGCGATGATTGGCCTATTCAGCCTCGCCCCAGAAATTATGGCAACCTTATTTGGCTATGGGCACTTCACCCCCCGTGATGTTCACAACTCCGCAGCGGCTTTGCGTATGTATGCGCTTGGCCTGCCCGCTTTTATCATCGTGAAATTATTAGCCCCGGCCTTTTTTGCTGAAGGCGATACCACAACGCCTGTGCGTATCGGTTTCGTCACGCTAGGGCTCAATCTCGCCCTCAATCTCCTCCTTTACCGCACATTAGCTCATCTTGCCCCGCCCCTTGCCAGCACCTTAGCCGCACTCGTGAATATGATCGCCCTCGGCTGGATGTTATGGCGGCGAGACTCCTTCCTCCCCACCATGACAAGCCTGACGCGCGCGGGGCGTATCCTAGGGGCAGGCGTGCTGATGGGGCTGTGGGCATGGGGTGGAGCGGCCCTCTTTGCCCCTAACCTCCCCAACTGGCATGCCCTACCCAAATTAGGGATGTTGATGCTGCTCATCAGCAGCAGTGCGGCCCTTTATGGGGGGCTGCTCCTTCTCCTCGGTGTTTTAAACCTCACCGAGCTGCGCGCACGTCTCCTCCAACGCTTAAAACGCTAGGCCTTCAGCCAGCGAAGTGCGCTTCTATCAAACGGACTAATGATTCAAGCTGCTCTTGGTCATCTGCTGAAAAACGATTCGTCACGGGGCTATCAATATCCAACACGCCATAAACCTGCCCGTCGCGCATAATCGGGATAACAATCTCCGAGGCTGAGGCCCCATCGCAGGCAATATGACCGGGAAAGGTATGCACATCCGCCACGCGCTGGGTCGCACGCTCTGCTACGGCGGTGCCACACACGCCTTTACCAACAGCAATCCGCGTACAAGCAATCCGCCCTTGGAAAGGCCCAAGCACAAGCTCGCCGGCTTTCATCACGTAAAACCCAACCCAATTTACTTGAGCCATCGCCTCAAACAACAAAGCAGCGATATTGGCGAGGTTAGCAATCTCATCACATTCGGCCTCTAGCAATCCTTGGGCCATCGGCAGAACATCATCAAATAAAATTGGATTTTGCGGTTCAGTACTCATAAACACACCATGCCATTCTCCCCCCAATGATAACAAGGAAAGAATTACGCTGTCTTTTTAGGTAACTTCCAACATTCTTCCCATCATTGAGCGAGAAAATAGTCGCATTCTTGATTGAAACCCTGTTACTCTTAGATAAATAGGTTAATTGTTGCTTATTCGTTAAGGTTCTCTTTCCTACATGGTCAACCAAAAGCCACATATCCCCCCTATTCCCGCTCAAAAAACGGGCAAAGTCACACCGACCATGGAGCAATGGTTTAGCCTAAAACATCAAGAACCTGACGCATTACTTTTCTTCCGCATGGGGGATTTTTACGAATTATTCTTCGGGGATGCAGAAGCCGCCTCTCTGGCTTTGGACATCACCCTCACCCAGCGCGGTATGCATGATGATGCCCCTATCCCTATGTGCGGCGTCCCTGTTGGCACGGCACAAATTTACCTCTCCCGCCTCATCCGCCGTGGCTTCCGCGTTGCCGTTGCCGAGCAGACAGAAACCCCAAGTAAAGGCCAAAAAGGCCCGCTCCGGCGCGAGATCATCCGTGTTATAACCCCCGGCACCCTCACAGAGGATGAACTCTTAGAAGCTGGGCGGGCCAACACGCTCCTTGCCATTACCGCCGCTGATAAACGCCATAAAAACCGGCTCGGCGCAGCATGGATTGATATTTCCACCGGCACGTTGGAAATGCTCGCACTCACACAAGATGCCCTTGCTGAACTTCTTGCCCGCCTGGCCCCCTCCGAGATTTTGGCTGAGCCATCCCTCATCCCTGCTGATTATGCTGGCCTTCTCACCCCCTCCACGGCTTGCCCAGACCAAGCCACAGCAGAGCGCACGATAAAAGAGGCTTATCACGTTGCTCAAATAGATTCGTTAGGGGATTTCAGTACAGAGCAAAGCATAGCCTGTGCGGTATTACTAAATTATGTCCGCCGTAGTCAGGCTGGCGGCCTCCCCCGCTTAGCCCCACCCATCGACCATGGTTTAGACACCATCATGGGGCTAGACCCTGCCACACGCAGCAGCCTTGATATTCTCCAATCCCGCGATGGCGATACAAAACACACGCTTTTTAACAGCGTGAATCAGACCAATACGGCCGCTGGGACACGCCTCTTAGCGTCATGGCTTAGCAGCCCTAGCACAGACCTCACCCTCATCACGCAACGACAAGAGGGATGGGATTGGCTGCATCAACACCCTCAGCTGACCATTACGTTACGCGACATCCTCAAACAGGCCCCTGATTCTGCACGTGCTTTAGGCCGTATCTCCAGCGGACGCCCCCTCCCACGGGACCTTGCAGCACTCCGCGATACGCTACGAACAGCCAACCTCGTCACCGAGGCCCTAGCCCCATTAGCAACGGAGTCTATGCCCTCCTATATCCGTCAGATTGGCGCTAAACTCTATGGCCGTGCTGACACATTGCTCGAACGCTTAGACGCTGCGCTAAACCCGGACCTCCCCGCCAAGATTGAGGATGGCGGGGTCATCGCCCCCGGCTTTGATGCGGAATTAGACCATCAACGGGACCTCCGCGATAATAGCCGCCGTCTGGTGGCTCAGCTTCAAGTCCGTTTGGCAGAGCATTACAACATAACAAGCTTGCGTATCCGCCATCACAATCAACTTGGTTATGTTATCGAGGTCCCCACGGCGGCCGGTCGTACCTTACGCCAGCATGAGGAGTTAAGCTTCCGCCAAGGGACGACAAGCCTCGCGCGTTTCTCCAACGAAGAACTCACATCCCTTAATCAAGCTATTTTAGAAGCATCTGAAAAAGCAGACCAATTAGAACGCCACCTCTTTACCGACCTCGCCCAGCAATGCCTAAACACCCCTGCCCTTGATGAAATCGGCCTTGCTTTGGCCGAGCTGGATGTTCTGCTCTCATGCGCTACTCTCATGGCACGCGGCTCATGGTGCCGCCCGGTCATGACCGAGGGGCGGGATTTCAGCCTCCATGCCTGCCGTCACCCTGTGGTGGAAGCGGCTTTGCAGGATAACCCTGCCCATAATAGCCCCTTCATCGCGAATGATTGCACCCTACCGTCAGAAAAACACGCTATCTTACTCACCGGGCCTAACATGGCGGGGAAATCGACCTTCCTCCGCCAAAATGCTCTAGCGGTCATTCTTGCCCAAGCCGGCCTCCCCCTCCCTGCTCAAGAGGCCAAAATTGGGATTGTGGACCGTCTCTTCTCCCGCGTTGGAGCCGCTGATGACCTCGCGCGTGGCCGCTCCACCTTTATGGTGGAAATGACCGAGACCGCCGCTATCCTCAACCAAGCGGGACCGCGCTCCCTTGTCGTGGTGGATGAAATTGGCCGTGGCACCTCAACGCTAGATGGGCTTTCCATCGCATGGGCAACGTTGGAAGCTCTCCATTCCCAATTACGCTGCCGCACCATCTTTGCCACGCATTATCATGAGCTTGGCGCATTACTGGACACACTCCCCCGCCTTGGGGCCTATACAATGGCCGTGCGGGAATGGAAGGGAGAGGTCATCTTCCAACATGAAGTCCGCCCCGGTCTTGCACAAAAAAGCTGGGGTTTGCATGTTGCAAAATTAGCAGGAATACCGTCCACTATCATTCACCGAGCGCGCATCCTCCTAACGCATTTAGAGGAGGAGCGCAGCAACAACCAAAAAGCCACGTCTCTCCCTCTTTTTGAACAAAATCATCATGCCCCTCTCACCGACTCACCCTTAGAAGCCATCCAGCTCCTTGAGGACTTGGACCCGGATTCTCTCTCCCCACGAGAGGCCCATAATGTTCTTTACCAGTTAAAAAAACTGCTTAAAGACCATCATGAAACAGGCACGCCACATGAAGAAAGGTCGCCGTCATGACCATATCCTGGCCAAACGCCCCTGTAGAGAGGAACGACCCTATGTCCGCTTCTGATCACCATGTGGCCTATCAACCTCGCCTTCCTCGGGAAGAAGCCCTCACACGCCTCTGTGCGGAGCTAAGTACCCAGCGCGAGTCTATTCGTCAGCGTTTTGAGCAGCGCGAAGCTAACGGTATAGCCACAGCCCGCAGCCTCGCCTTCCTCATGGACCATATCATCAACAAGCTCGCCCATTATGCGAATCTACCTGCCCATACGCAGGATGATGATACAGAAGAAGCCTTTTGCCTCTGTGCAACGGGGGGGTACGGGGCTGCTTTAATGGCGCCTTTTAGTGATGTGGACCTCCTCTTCCTAACTAAGGAAGCCCCTTCGCCAAAGCTCATTAAAGCTATTGAGTATGTGCTCTATACTCTCTGGGACCTTGGTGTGCGCGTAGGCCATGCTACCCGCACTATTGAGAGCGCGATGGAGATGGCCAAAACAGACCAAACCGCCTGTACAACCCTCCTAGACATCCGCCCTCTCTATGGTCAAGAGGGCCTCGCCCATACATTACGCAAACAGCATGATGCTTATCTAAAAGGGCCAACCCTTAAAAAATTCATCCGTGGGGCCATTGCCCAACGAGAGGACCGCCATCACGCCTTTGGCGATACACCTTACCTTGTCGAACCTCACATTAAAGAAGGGAAAGGCGGCCTGCGGGACCTCCAAGTCCTTAGTTGGATCGGTCATGCTGCTTTAGGCTATGACGTGCCAGAACATTCCACCTTTCGGCACGCGCGCGGGCTTGCGCCTATCAGCACGTTATTAGGTTTGCTGACAAAACGTGAAATCACCCGTACACGCATTTTATGGAACTTCTTTTGGACAGTCCGCCTTCACCTCCATTACATCACCGGGCGTAATGAAGAGCGACTAACATTTGACGTCCAGCCCATTATTGGTGCGCGGATGCGTTATGGTAACCATGGCCATCAACGGGGGGTGGACCGCTTTATGCGGCATCATTTCCTCATGGCACGCGCAGTGATGCGGCTATCGCATGTTTTCCAGCCGGCTCTTATTCTCTATCTGCGCCATCAAATCCAACAAAGCCCTCCGCATATTGAAGCCGGGCCTGAGGGATTCCAACGTGTTGATGGGTATCTTAACCTGCCTAACCCGCTTATCTTGGTAAAAGAGCCAATCACTATTTTCCGCTTATTAGATTGTGCCCGGCGTTATCAATTACCGTTACACCCAGCTGCCTTCCAGCAGCTTATCCGTTTTGAACGTCACGCAGCAGCGCTATGTGGGAATGCAGAGGCTTCATCGCTTTTCTTACAACTACTCTGCGACCCCCTAAAGGATGCCCCCTCCCAACCGGAGGCCTCCCCCGCCCATACAGAGCACGAACGCACCTTCTGGCTGCCTTTACTTAATGAGACGGGGATACTCTCACACTTCCTCCCCGGCTGGTCTCGCATTTTAGGGCGGACACAATTTGACGGCTATCACCTTTATAGTGTTGATGCCCACATCATTGAATCTATCCGTATTTTGCGGCTGATTGAGCAAGGGCAAATGGCTGATGAGCTTCCCCTTGCTTATAAAGTTGCCCGCACCATTACCCAAAGAACAGTCCTTTATCTCGCAGCCTTATTGCACGATATTGGCAAGGGGCGTGGGGGCGGACATTCCGAAATTGGCGCACAACTCGCCACGCGCATTTGCCAGCAACTTGGTCTCTCTGCTAGCGATAGCGATACAGTCTCATGGCTTGTGCTGCATCATTTACTCCTCTCCCGCACCGCCTTTAGCCGGGATATTGATGACCCACAAACCATCTTAGACCTCGCCGATATTATCCAGTCCCCCAAGCGGCTCCGGCTCTTATTGCTCCTTAGCATTATTGATATTCGTGCCGTTGGCCCACACGCATGGAATGCGTGGAAGGCGACCCTCCTTGGCCGCCTCTATAGCCGTATTGCTGATGTCTTAGAGGGTGGATTACAAGCCCAAGAAGATGATGAGCGCGTAGAGCAAAATAAAATCTTTGTCCAAGAGACATTACAAGCAGAAGGCATGGCCCCTGCTGATATTGCTCATTTCATCAAGCTAGGCCGCCCGGGCTATTGGCTTGGCTTTGATGGTGATAGCCAGCTCCGCCATGCACGGCTTGTCAGCCGCTATCGTGCCGAAGGGCGCTATGATGCCATCCTCTTAGATATTGCCCCCCTACCAGAGCGCGGCATTACAGAGCTAACCGTTTTTTGTAAGGATCAACCGGGGCTATTCTCCCGCATTACGGGGGCGTTAGCGTTATGTGGGGCTTCCATTGCCGATGCGCGCATCCATACGCTTAACGGCAATATGGTGCTCGATACATTCTGGTTCCAAGACCCCTATGGGGAAGCCTTTATAGAGGAAGAGCATCTGGACCGCTTGCGTGAGACGGTCATCCAAGCCATTCATGGTGAGATTGACCTCAGCGAGACGCTCAAGGCAGCGCAATTCCCGCTCACACGGCGGCTAGAGGCCCTGCATATCCCCTCGCAAGTACTTATTGATAATGAAGCCTCAGAAAGCTGTAGTATTGTGGAGGTCAATGGGCGGGACCGGCCTGCTCTTCTGCACAACATCACAGCCACGCTCAGCCGGATGAAGCTGCATATCTCCTCCGCCCATATTATGACCTATGGGCTACGCGCGGTGGATGTCTTTTACATCACTGATGCAACGGGCCATAAACTCACCTCCCCAGCGCAGGAAGAAGCCTTGGCGGCTGCGTTAATCAACACCCTCCATCAAACAGCAGAGCCACCAACCTAGCTTTACCCGCCCCTTAAAAAGGACCATGCCATTTTACTGCATGGTCCTTTTCCATAAGCTGGTCTTATAAATCCATCGTCAACGAGGCTTTGAAGGTCCGCGGTAGCCCCTCTGTCAGATAGCCACCATAAGAGGATGCCCAATAATGGCTATTGGTCAGGTTCTCTACACCAAAGCGTAATGTCATAGGCTGTTTACGCGTCATCAAGAACGTATATCGCCCGCCGAGGTCGTAAGTCGTCCAGTTGGCAATACGCTGTGTGTTCTGTGCATTCGCCCATTGATGTCCGGTATGAATCACGCGCCCCGTTAAGGTCAGCCCTTTAGCAAAAGGGATGTCATATTCTATATTCCCATTGATCGTATAACCGGGCACCCCGATGGCCCGTTGCCCTTCATAGGTTCCTTTCATCTGTTTGGCATCAATGAGGGCCGTTCCCCCATTAAAGCGCAGGCCCTTGATAATTTCCCCATTGATATTGAACTCAATCCCTTGGTTACGCTGCTCTCCATCCACGGTGAAAATACCTTGCCCTGTATTGCCATAAGGGCGGACATAGCTATTAGGCTGCGTTAAGCGGTAAAAAGCTAAAGACGCGCTAAACCGTCCAATATCGTACTTCCCGCCGAACTCATATTGCACTGTCCGCACTGGGGCAAAGAGCTGGCCCATATTAACAATATTCGCCCCTGTTGCCTGTGGCCCCGGCGCCAACCCTTCAACACGGTTAAAATAAAAGGAGGAATGTTTTGTCATATGGATGACAAGCCCTACCACAGGGG
Source organism: Parasaccharibacter apium (assembly GCF_002592045.1). Classification (GTDB taxonomy): domain Bacteria; phylum Pseudomonadota; class Alphaproteobacteria; order Acetobacterales; family Acetobacteraceae; genus Bombella; species Bombella saccharophila. The sequence continues at coordinate 156,737 of NZ_MEJG01000001.1, forward strand.
TGATGGCATCACGGTCATAATGGTCCGTCAAAACCTGCTTATAGCCGTAGGATTTTGTCATAATGTTCTGATAACGGAAGCCCCCTGTCAAAGCGATGCGGTCATGCCAGAAGGACACAGTATCGGAGAAGAACACGCTATAAAGCCGTGTCATCATATCTCTTTTAGGATGATGAACATTCCCCCCTGTTAAGGTCGTCGCTGGCAAAGGCGAATAAATCGGCGCATAGAGGTTGCTCGCACTCGACTTCCCAAAACCCCATGCGCGTGCAACCTCATTCCACAAGCTGGATGCCCCAAGATTAATCTCATGCTTTAATGGCCCGGTATTAACATGCACACGCGCCCCGCCACGCGTACTCTCATTCGTCTCCTGATACGGCACATAAAGGAAGCCATCTGTCCCCGCCCCTGTTTGGGCGTTCGTCACGGTGAGAGAGCTATAATTCCCTTCCTCTTTCCCTGTTAACCCGCCAAACGCTCCGTAAAGCGTGATGTGCTTGTTAAGGTCATGCTCTACATTCACCATCCCAAAGACATAATGCATGTCTTCATAGCTCCAACGCTGACCCCAATTATGAGACGGTGCCGTTGGTTTGGGGACAGAGGTTAAGGCAGATGATAACAAAACCCCACCGCGCCCCTGCTGGACGTTCTGATTCTGGTAGTTAATATCCATCGTAATGCGGGTTGTCTCTGCCTCATTATGCCAATCCGTATCCAACCCTAATGCCACGGAATGTCGCCGCTCCCCGTGGATGGAGGTCTGCCCGTCCATTCCAGCAGCATTAAAGCGAACACCAAATTGCTGGCTTTCCCCAAACCGCCGGCTCATATCCACATTACCGCCGCCTTGGCCTGTCCCGGTATAATCGCCTGTTACGCGTAATAGCGGGTCTTTCCCGGCATGTTTGAATTGAAGATTGATATTCCCACCAATAGAGGTCCCACCGGGAGCCGCCCCATTGAGGAAGGCATTCGCCCCATTCATCACCTGCACAGAATCATAAAGCTGCGGGGAGACAAGCTGGCGCGGGGTAATGCCATAAAGCCCATTAATGGCAACATCATCCCCATAAATAGGCAGACCACGAATGATAAATACTTCCGAGAAATTGCCGTAGCCATAGGTTGTCCGTACGGAGGGGTCATTCTCCAAAACCTGACCTAATGTCTGTGATTGCTGATTCAAAATCATGCTGGAGGTATAGCTACGGAGGTTAAAGGGGAGGTCTAACCCCTTTTTAGTCCCCAACACACCAGCTTGCCCCCCAAGCTGAACCTCCATCCGCTCACGCCGCCGCGCTTTAACGATGATCGTCTCTTGTGGAGGGTGTTGCTGTTTTAGGTTCGCTTTCGTCACTTTGGAAGAAGGGTGTTGTGCGTCACTCTTTCCTTTACCAACAGGAGCATAGTGAGATGATTCCGCAGCCCATAAAGATGGGCTTGCCACGCTGCTCCCAACCACCAATCCCCATAAACCAACAGTTTTATAAGACATACGAAATAGAGACACCATCTCTTCAATCATCCTAAATAAGGGAGCCAGGGAGTGCTGTTTATATGTAAATGAAAATTATTCGCAATGATTCTTTATCAGCACTCTCACCTTCCCCCTCCCTCTGTTGCTAAGCTTTAACAATCTTTCTCACCGCCATTTACAGCGTTTAGAAAGCCCATTAAAGATGCGAACAATTCTCATTCATATGTTGTCGCACCCCTATGTCCCCTAGGCTCCGCACCATTTTGCGCGTTATCCACCGTTGGGTTGGCTTTCCCTTTGGGGTCTTTTTATTCATCCTCTGTTTTACAGGGAGCCTTGCTTGCTTTGGGCCAGAAGTCCAAAACTGGATGCAGCCAGAGGCAGCCTTGCGCCCCTCCTCCCCTCTCATGAGCCAAACCGGCCTTATAGAGGCAAGCCATCAGCTTAAAGCCCAGCTTGATAAAGGCCAGTTCGCCTTTTTAAAACTGCCCTCACAACGAGACCCTGTTTTCCGCCTATGGCATTATGATGGCCATATTTTCCGCGGCCCTACGCTTGCTGCCGATACCGGCTTGCCTCTCCTCACATCGGATGTTGTCGGGGGCTCCTTTTTCACCACCCTCCATAGCAGCCTGTATCTTCCTACGCCGTGGGGACAATGTCTCACTGCCTTAGCTGGCTTGACCTTGATGATAGCCCTCATCAGCGGTTTATGGCTTCAACTCCGCCGCTTTCTCCCTGATTTACTCCTTTTCCGCCCTCATGCGGCACGCCATCGCCAATGGCTGGACCTCCACCTCCTTGGGGGAACGCTCAGCATACCAATTCTTTTCATCGTGGGGGGCTCTGGCCTTGTGCTGCAATCCCAAGAACTCCTTCATTTTATCAATCCGCCCTCCCACACAGCACGACCTGCAAACCGCCATCAGGCCCATAGTCAGACATCACCCCCTATCTCTGATGCACTCATCACCAAATTAGCCCAAAACGCACAACAGCAATGGGGTGATGAGGGCGATGGCTTCTTCATGCTTGCGGGCAAAGAGCTCGCCTTATATGCCCCTGATACACTACATTTCTGCCTTTACCGCCAAGCCATAACAGCTTCACGCCCGCGCCTTCCCCCTCACAATTTATGCCCTACTCTACATAGCGTTTTCCTCGGGGTGCATAACCTGCGCTGGGCGGGGTTCGTCACACGTTGTCTTTATGGGCTCACTGGCCTTTTAGGGTGCTTAATTATCGGCTCCGGCATGAGGCTGTTCTTACAATCGGAGCAAAATCACCTCTGCCATCATCACGCCATCACTTACAGTCAGCATATTCAGCAACGGCTCTATCGCGCGGTGAGCATGGCGACAATATTCGGCTTACCCCTCGCCACCCTTGCTCTTTTCTGGAGTACACGGCTCCCTGCCCCCCTCCCCCCCATCTTATGGGAGGAAGGGCTTTTCTTCACCTTATGGGGTGTCTCACTTCTTTACGCCTTGATAAGCCGCCATGCTGCCCGCCATTTATTGATGATGTTGATGCTCTTAGGCCTTGGCACAAGCGGGCTAGACCTTGCCACTCGTCCCTTCCATACAGGCCGCCCAGCTCTTTTTCTTAGCGTTGATGCTCTTGCTGCCTGTCTGGGAGGGGCGTGCCTATTGGCCCTCCTTTACCATCCTCATTATGCCAAAAAACGCGCTATTTTGAGGTCAAAACGATGATATCCCTTCTGATACTCCTCCCCCTATGGGGATTCATTGGGCTCTGTTATCTCAACAGCCTGCCTCCCCATAGGCGGCAAAACCCATGCCATCTTCCACGCTCTACCCCATGGCAACGTTCCTGCTATATCGCAGGCCCTTTCATCGCTTTAGCCTTAAGCTATCGCCTCGCGGGGCTAGATGGCCTCTTCCTCTGGGGCTTTAGCGCGCCACTTATGGGTATTGTCCTCGGTATTACCCTACCTTACTGGCCCAAAAAGCATGTGCAAAAAGAAGCTCTGAGCGATCACTACTTGCAAAAATGACAGGAAGCCTCAAAATACCCGTTATGAAAGTCTGTTTCTCTCGCCTTTTGGCCTCAGCTTTAGCCCTCCCCGCCGCCCTCTTGGGCGTGAGTACTGCCGCACATGCGGACCGCCCTTGGCAGGATGTCCCAACACCCGCGCAGGTGATAAAGGAGTTCCCCCTCAGCCAACCGCTCGCCCCTGTGCTAACAGCCCTTCCCGCTGGCACACCCTTTACATTGAGCAAAAATGGCAAACTCTACCGCTTAGACCCCGTTGATGGCCGCCTTACCACCTTAATGGATGAGCTTCCCCCCCTCAGTGCCGTCACTGCTACAGCACAAGGCTTATGGGCCGTCGCGCCGGCCCCTAAGCCAGAGCTCCTCAATCTCGCGCCTGATACTGGTGTTATTCTTAATCATATTAGCATTACAAAAGTTCTCACAACGGGTAGCCATATCGCAGCGATGCGTATTGCGCATGATACCGCCATTCTTGCTGATGATGGCGTCCCGGCCTTTATCATCATCGACCTAAAAACAGGCAAAATGCAACGGCTGCTAGAAGGCTCCCCTACCTTAAGCGGGCACGGCCCTCTTATGCGCCGGGGGCAGCCTGTTACCACCGCTAGCGGCCAAGCAGAGACAGGCGGGAATATCCGCTTCCTCGCTTTAGATCACAACCGCCAATGGCTTTTTTATCAGGCTCCAACAGGGCCGCTTTATCGCATTGGTACAAACCTACTCACCGACCCGAGCCTCGGCCCAGCTGAACGCATTGAGGGCATGGCAAATTGGCGGCGCACCCCTAGCCTTGGTGGCCTAACGATAGATAGCCACGATGTGCTTTATATGGCTGATATTGAGCATGGCGACCTCCTCGCCTTTGGGCCAGACCGAATCCCGCTGCGTCTCCTCCATGATGACCGGCTTTATGATGCCCAAGCCCTCACTGTTTTAAAGGATAAAACCAGCCCACAACGCCATCTGGCGGTCCTGCTTGGCCCAACAGCAGCAGATAGCCATTATCATCTTCTGGAAATTGCTCTGCCCTAATGGCATTTCAGTGTTATAGAGGTTCCATGCGTTATCGATCTACTCGCGGCACATTAGATGCCGCTGCTCCTGATTTTTCCGATATCCTTCTCAGCGGATTGGCCGATGATGGCGGGCTATATATGCCCGACCATTGGCCCCACATCCCGCGTGAGACCTTAACAAGCTGGCGTGCCCTCCCTTATGCTGACCTTGCTGCAGAGGTCATCGGCCTCTTTACCGAAGGCAGCATAGACCGCGATACACTCCGCACAATGGCGCGGGAGGTTTATGGCACCTTCGACCATGCCGCTGTTACCCCGTTAGTTGAGGTGGATGACGGGCTGTTCTCGCTAGAATTATTCCACGGCCCTACCCTCGCTTTTAAAGATATGGCCATGCAGATGCTTGGCCGCCTTTTTGAATATGTGTTGAAGCAACGCAACCGCCATGTAACCATCGTTGGGGCTACTTCTGGCGATACAGGCTCTGCCGCGATTGAGGCCTTCCGCGGGCGAGAGCATATCTCCATCATCATCCTCCACCCCCATAATCGGACATCCGAGGTCCAGCGGCGGCAAATGACCACCGTGTTGGAGGATAACGTCCTCAACATCGCCATAGAGGGCGATTTTGATGATTGTCAGGATATGGTGAAAGCCATGTTCGCTGATGAGACCTTCCGTCAGGAATGTTCGCTCTCGGCTGTTAATTCCATCAACTGGGCACGGATTGCCGCACAAATCCCCTATTATATACATGCAGCCCTCGCCCTTGGTGGGCCGGATAGGCCTGTCTCCTTTGCTGTGCCGACGGGTAATTTTGGCAATATTCTCGCCGCATGGGTCGCCAGCCAGATGGGCCTACCCATTGAGCATCTCTGCGTTGGCTCCAACCGTAATGACATTCTCACGCGCTTCCTCCTCAATAACGACATGACCAAGCGCAAGGTGGAGCCGAGCCTCTCACCCTCGATGGATATTCAAGTCTCCTCCAATTTCGAGCGGTTATTGTTTGAGATGCTAGGCCGGGATTCCAACCGCTGCCGCGCTATTATGACGGAGTTCCGCCAAACCGGGTGCATGGCGGTCCCCCATGATGCGTGGGAGCAAATTCGGGAGGTCTTTTCTGGCATGGCCTTGGATGATGAGCACACTGCCGAGACTATGCGCGCACTTTATAAAAGCAGCCATTATCTAGCGGACCCTCACACGGCCATCGGCCTTGCTGCGGGTAAACGCTTCCGCGAGGCAGGCGTGCCGATGGTTACAGCTGCCACGGCGCATCCAGCAAAGTTCCCCGATGCGGTGAAAAAAGCAACGGGGATTCACCCAGCCCTTCCCCCTCATCTGGCCGACTTGTTCTCTCGTAAGGAGCGTTATGACGTCCTGCCAAACGATGTAGACAAGGTCAAAGCGGCTGTGCGCGCTCATCGGGGTCGTTAAAGTGCGCATATCCCATTCTTTTACACGCATGGACCATCACGAAACTGCATGAACGAACAAATCAAACGTACAACTCTTGATAATGGCCTCAACATCGTCACAGAGCGGATGGAACGGGTCGAGACGGTCTCTTTTGGGGCCTATGTTGCCGCTGGCAGCCGTCATGAGGAGGCAGAGACAAACGGAGCGGCTCACTTCCTTGAGCATATGGCCTTTAAGGGCACACAACGCCGCTCTGCCATCCGCATTGCCGAGGAGATTGAGAATGTCGGCGGGTATATCAACGCCTATACGGCGCGCGAAAATACTGCTTATTACGTCAAGCTCCTTAAAAATGACCTCCCTTTAGGGGTGGATCTCATTGGCGATATTCTCACCCACAGCACCTTCCTCCCAGAGGAGGTAGAGCGTGAGCGGGGCGTTATTCTGCAAGAAATTGGCCAAGCCAATGATACGCCTGATGACATCGTTTTTGACCATTTTCAGGATTGTGCTTATCCCGACCAACCGATGGGCCGCCCCATCCTCGGGACGGAAAACGGCATCGCTACTATGAGCCGTGACACCTTAATGGCTTATATGCATCGCCATTATAGCACGCAAAATATGGTCATCGCCGCAGCAGGGAATCTCCATCATGATGAGGTGGTCGCATTAGTCCGCAAACATTTTGCCGACCTCCCCACACATACGCCCCCGCAAGCCGTTCCCGCCCATTATAAAGGGGGGATGAAGCAGACAGAACGCAAGCTAGACCAAGTGCATATCCTTATGGGCTTCCCCGCCCCTGGCTATCGGGAGCAAGGCTATTATAGCGCGATGGTCCTCTCCACCTTACTCGGTGGGGGCATGTCCTCCCGTTTGTTCCAAGAAATCCGGGAGCGGCGCGGTTTGGTTTATAGCGTCTATTCCTTCGCTAGCCCCTTTGCTGATAGCGGCTTGTTCGGCCTTTATGCTGGGACAGGGCCAGATAAAACCGATGAGCTTATCCCCGCCGCCCTTGCTGAGCTACGCAATCTGCAACATGGCATCAATGATGAGGAGCTCAATCGCGCCCGCACGCAGCTAAAAGCCTCTTTGCTCATGTCGCTGGAAAGTACAGGCAGCCGTTGCGCCCAAATTGCGCGGCAAATCCAGGTTCATGACCGCATCATCTCGACAGAGGAGATTGTCCGCAAGATTGACGCTGTGACAGAGGGCGATGTTCTCGCTATGGCACGCACCATCTTTGAAGGGGCACCAACCCTCACCACTATGGGACCCGCGCGCAACATTCCAACGCTTGATAGCCTCCATAACGCTTTGAAGGCGGCATGACAGACCTCCTCACTCCCCTTCACGATGCTCTCACACGTGCGCGCCATCACGGAGCGGACCATGCTGATGCCCTCATTATGCGGAGCCAGAACCGCTCTGCTATAATTCGGCAAGGCAAGGCGGAGGGAATCCGTCATGCAGAGGGGCTCTCCCTCAGCTTGCGTGTCTTTCATCAAGGGCGTGTTGCCAGTGTGTCAGGCAATGACCTCACCACACACGCACTCGACCAGCTAGCCGAACGTGCTTGTGCGATGGCTCAAGCCGTTCCGCCCTCCCCAGAGGATGGATTAGCTGAGCATCCGCTCATCCCGCTCCCACAAGAGGCCATCACAAAGCTAGACCTCTTTGACTCCACACCCACACCAGAGATAGACGCCCTCCTCGCCACAGCGAAGGAAATGGAAGGTACGGCCCTCGCCCATAAAGGCATCACAAATAGTAGCGGGGCCGCAGCGAGTGCCAGCACGCATGACATCGCCCTTGCCACAAGCGCAGGTTTTGCGGGGCAGTATCAACGCAGTGGGCATAGCCGAAGCATCAGCGTTGTGGCAGGCACAGGTCCGCATATGCAGCGTGATTATGCCTTCCATAACGCGGTGCATCAGGCCGATTTGCACAATCCGACTCACTTAGGGGATGAAGCAGCCCGTCATGCGTTGGCTCGTCTCAACCCTATCCGGCCTAAAACGGGCTTTTATCCCGTATTATTCGCCCCACGCGTCTCCGCCTCTCTCTTAGCGCATTTCGCCGCAGCTATTAATGGCGCGGCCATTGTACAAGAGGCCTCCTTTCTTAAAGATAAGCGCGGAGCGGCCCTTTTTCGTAAGGGCATCACCTTAACTGATGACCCAACCCTCCCTCGCCTTGCGGGGTCTCGCCCCTTTGATGGTGAAGGGAGCGCGACTCTTCCATTAAATCTTGTTGAGAATGGCCAACTCAACCACTGGTTGCTAGATAGCCGCTGCGCACGTAAGCTAGGCTTCCCTACAAGCAATGGGCGGGCTGTCCGCAGCGGAGGGAGTGTACGGCCGGGTCTTTCCACATTCTATCTCCATCCTGGAGACCATTCCCCCTCTGCGTTGCAATCTGATATTAAAGAAGGCGTGTTACTGACAGAACTTATGGGCAATGCCATCAATATGCTCACTGGGGATTATAGCCGTGGTGGCTCTGGCTTTATGATTCGCAATGGTGAGATTGCCGAGCCTGTCTCTGGCATTACCATTGCTGGCAATCTGCTTGAGATGTTTGCCCGCCTTATCCCGGCCAATGACCTCGACCTCATGGCTGGTTATCACGCCCCGACCATTCGTATCGACCATATGAGTCTTGCTGGAGACTAACCCGATTATGCGTATTCGTCTTATCCCTCTTGCCACAGCGGTGCTATGCCTGCCGCTCTTTGCCCTCGCCCCTGCCGCTGAGGCCCGCGCTGGGATGGGCTCCTCCCTTGGCAGCCGTGGCTCCCGTACATGGAGCGCACCGCCTCGCACCAGCGTTACCCCTAGCTGGACACGGCCTATGGACCGTAGCATGACCCCACGCACCCCCTCTTACGGCACGGCAGAGCCTTCCATGGGCAGTGGCTTTAACCGTCCTGCTTTTGGTGGTGGGATGCGCCCTCCCTTTGCGGCACGTCATCCCTTCCTGACCAGCTTGGCCGGTGGCTTCTTAGGGGCTGGCCTTTTTGGAATGCTTAGCGGACATGGCTTCTTTGGGGGCTTTAGTGGTGGCGGTTCCTTCTTTGGCTTTATCTTCCAAGTACTGCTCGTTGCGCTGCTGATAAACTTCGTCATCAAATTATGGCGGCGATCCTCAAGCACGAATAATGGCCCTACAACGGGGTTTACGCCCGCTAATGGTGGGGCATCTCCCTTCCCCAACCAACCTCAGGCTGCACCAGCACAAGATGTTACCTTAACGCCAGAGGATTATCAGAGCTTCCAACAACTCTTGCTCAATGTCCAAGCAGCATGGAGCGCGCAGGACATGACCTCCCTGCAACGTATGGCCACGCCGGAGATGGTAAGTTACTTCAATAACCAACTCTCCGAGCTTACAAGCCGTGGGGCGCGCAATATTGTCTCTCAGGTACGTTTCATTCGTGGGGACCTCGCCGAGGCATGGCGGGAAGGCAACATCACTTACGCGAGCGTTGCTCTACAATATTCTGCCATTGATGTCACAACCGATAATATGGGCACAGTGCTTGATGGTAGCAAAACCGAGCCACAAACTATTACAGAGCTTTGGACCTTCCTCCGGGCCGATGGGCGCGGTAATTGGATTCTCTCTGCCATCCAACAGGCAGGATAATCTTACACCTGCTGAGCAATAGGTAAAGAAAACCCCGCATCCTGCCTGCGCTGGTGAGATGCGGGGTTTTTTATAAGCCCTCATAAGGGCACCTTACAGCCGGTAAAGAGCTGCCACAAAAAGGGAAAGAGCAAAAAAGGACAAGCCAACAACAATGCCAAAAAGGCGGCCTTGCCGGCGGGGGGGCGTATTAAGATCGCTCATGCCAGAAGAACCCTATCAATCAATAGACCACAAAATAGAAAAAAGAGATATGCCAGCGAGTAGCGAAAAGCATAGCGAGCTGGCATATCCTTTGTCAGGCTGTTACCCTTATCATCTTGCTTATCACAGAGAACGCGCAGCCCGTAATAGATAAAGCCGAGGTCTAACAGGCTGGTGCAAACTGTGTAAAACCAGCCACATTGACCCACCACACTCGGCACGAGCGAGACAAGGCTTAAAATCACAGTATAAATGACAATCTGCCAGCGCGTATGGCGTGCACCTTTTACGACTGGCAACATGGGGATGCCCGCACTCTCATAATCCTTACACGCATAAAGAGAGAGAGACCAAAAATGCGGCGGCGTCCATAAAAAGACAATCGCGAACATCACTACAGGCAACACATCTAGCGAGCCCATGCTCGCAGCCCAGCCTATCATGGGGGGGAAAGCCCCCGCCGCCCCACCAATCACAATATTCTGCGGCGTGCTACGCTTAAGCCACATCGTATAAATCACGCCGTAAAAGAAGATGGAGAACGCCAAAATCCCCGCTGCGAGCAAGTTTGTCGCCAACCACAGCACCACAACCGACGCCACGGAGAGAATCACGGCATAAACCAGCGCGCTCGTCGGCTCTACACGCCCGCCTGGCACAGGGCGAACCTGCGTACGCTTCATAATCGCATCAATATCGCGGTCATACCACATATTGATGGCCCCAGCCGCCCCAGCCCCGATGCAAATACAAGCAATGATAACAAGACCAACGGGGATAGACGGCCATTTAGGGGCCACAGCCATGCCTGCAAGCCCCGTAAATACAACCAGCGAAATCACCCGCGGTTTGAGCAAGGCGATCCAATCTTGCAAGGCGGCATCACCATTTTGCCCCTCTACACGCAACATAGCCATAAACCGCGTTAGTAGCGATGAGGATGGTGTGGATGATGCCTGCATGATGCGATTACCCTTTACACTCAAGCTCAGCTCCAATTTTGGCACGCGCCACCAACAAAGCGTACCAGAGCCGCCCTGCGACCAACCCGAACATGACCAGACTCGCCGCCATCAAGATAACCGCGGGGAGGGCAAGCTGCGGTATGACCGAGCAGACCGCCCCTATAAATGTCACAAAAGCATGGAGGGAGCCAAAAAAGGCCAGCCCTTTATTATGCTGAGCCACCCCCATAGAGCACCACGCATAAAATGCCGCGCCTAATGCCAATAAGCTACCAAACATAACTAATTGATGGCTCGCCGCGCCTGAAAGCCCAAAGGGGAGTGACTGCACATCCCCCAACACCATCAAAATCCAGCCCGCTAAAAGCAGCACCAAACCACCAGAGGCCCAGCTTGCCACAGGGCCGGATGGCAGACGCGCGCGCCACATATCAACTAGAAACGCTCCTAAAAGAGCCAAGCAGGGCATCGCGAGCCCCACCACAAGCCCGACCCTATACGCCGTAGAGGATAGCCCCCCAAATAGATGGTCCGCCCAGCATAAAACAGGCACAAGCCCCATCACCCCAAAAGCATAAGGGGCACATCGTGCGACCATGCCACGTTCCGCTTTGGCAGGGAGCAAGGCTGCAACAATAATCCCTAAAGAAGGAATGCTCAGCAAGCTCATCTCGACCCCACCATGCAGGACTGCCAGCAAAGCCGTTGCCCCACCACCCGCAAAGCCACTACGCACGAGGAAAGCCAAAAGAACCGGTGCTACGATGAGAACAGACAAAGCACTCCCCACAAAAGCCCAAATGAGGGGAGGAAACGCCCGAAAGGTGATAGAGCGCATCTCCAATATTGTGGCAAGAACATTGACGGCCAAAGCCAACATCCCCAAGGCCCAAAGAGCTAACCCCCCATAAGGCATAACAGGCAGCAAAAGCACACCGACAGCTAACAGCACAAACCCGGCGTGAGAGGCAGTGGGGAGGGCCATCCCCTCACCCTTTAAAAGCTTGGGGAGGAACCATTGCGCCATACCCCCCAACATCACAGGGCAGACGACATAAAGCGTCATCAACAACGCATGAGCCACCACAACACCAGCAGAGGGTTGCACATGGAGGAAAGGCAGCCCTAAGCTTCCCCCTAACATGCCCGCAAAAAATGCGAGCAAGAAGAACCTTCCCCCCTCACGATGTAGGGCGGTAGAATATGTTTTCTGAAATAAAGGCCTTGTAGTCACGTCTTTGATGCCAGTTTAGTCTTGTCTCAATTCAATCTAACCATCCTTAACCGGATGGAAGACCTTATTCTTTAGACGCCTCTTGCGGCAATGTCACGAGGGTAAACAACCCCGCTGGGGGGACAGGTGTAACCGTCGCACGCGCTAAATCCTCCGGTGGTAGAAGTGATTCAATCGCAAAATCAGGGTGCCACCCTAGCGCGCGCGAGGCCCGTGCCATCACACGCTCAACACGTAAGCGAATCCCCCTCTGCGCTAGGAAGTGGTTGACAAATAGAATATGCCCTCCCGGCTTTACCACCCGTTTTAGCTCAGCCAAAAGGCGGTCGGGGTGCGGCACCACAGAGGCCACAAACATCCCTACAGCGATGTCAAAACTATTATCAGCAAAGCTTGTTTGCTCTGCATCCATCACCAAAAGTTCATCAATATTACGCAGGCCATCGCGCTTTACGCGCTCCTTAGCTAAAGCCAGCATATCTTCTGAAAGATCGATTCCTGTAATGCGTTTTTCAGCCCGATAAGAGGGCAAAGCAAGCCCGGTACCAACCCCGACCTCCAGCACGCGCTCTCCTGGTAGGGCATTCACCGCAGCTACAGCCCGGCGTCGCCCAAAGGCTGAGACACCCCCAAAAACTTTGTCATACATATGCGCCCAACGACGATACGCCTCACGCACGCTATCTGCATCAAGAGAAGAACGAGGGTTAGGGGAAGACACCATGAAAAAAACGCAGCCTCAACAGTCTGCCCCCAATTAAAGCGGGGAGCATGATCGCTACTGATACCTATCAGTTTGCCCCTTCTTGCCTCTCCTCACCCTTTGCTGACAAGGTGGCTAAGGGGTATAATGGAAAAAAAATTCGTTTATCTGCCTTGCAGGGCCCCACTCTACAGTGCAGGACTACCATAATGAAGCATCTTAACCTCATTCTTGCTCTGCTCTGCCTAGTTGTATGGGCTAGTCTCTATATTGTCTATTATAAAGAGCAACTTATCCCCTGGGCGGTTAACCGCTTCACCCGTGATAAAATGCCCAAAGATACAGAGATTAAAGACGGCTATTTCTCTGACGGTATAGCCGTCCCCTTCCGCGAAAATCTTTACCCTTCTAAAAAGCCCACGCAAGCGGGAAAAGAGCAAAACACAGAGCCACCCCCTCAACAGCCGCAGAAGCATGATGCGGAGGGTGATGCGCCACCTCCCCCGCACCAGCCATAGGGTAGAGGTCAGGCTAGACGCCCCTCAATACATTCCCAAATTAACCCAGCACTATTAATGCCATCAAAGCGGTCCAGCTCTTGCAAGCCTGTTGGGGAGGTGACGTTGATCTCCGTCAGCCAATCGCCAATCACATCAATGCCGGTGAAGATAAGCCCGTGCTCTTTAAGGTAAGGGCCAATCGCTTTGCAGATCTCCTTATCCCGCGCTGTCAGGGCCACACGCTCGGCACGACCACCGACATGCATGTTAGAGCGCGCATCACCCTGGGCTGGCACGCGGTTGATCGCCCCAATCGGCTCCCCATCCACAAGGATGATGCGCTTATCGCCTAACCGCACAGCAGGTTCGTAACGCTGCACCATTAAAGGCTCACGCGAGCGAGAGAAGTGCATCTCCAAAAGAGATGAGAAGTTCTCATCATCTTCCTTCACCCGGAAGATGCCCACCCCGCCATTGCCGTACAGAGGCTTGAGGATAATGTCCTTATGCGTCTGGCGGAAAGCGGCAATCGCCTCCTTATCCCATGTAACCAAGGTTGGCGGCATAAGCTGGGGAAAATGTGTGACCAGCAACTTCTCTGGCGCATTGCGCACCGAGATAGGGTCATTCACCACCAATGCCCGCCCCGGCCCTGTGCCATGAATATGCTCTAACATATGGGTCGCTGTGATATAGCCCATATCAAAAGGCGGGTCTTGCCGCATGAGAATGACATCAAAACTGCCGAGGTCTAACACCTCCTCTGGGCCAAAAGCCGCATGGTCCCCCTTTTTACGCTGGACACTCACCTTACGTCCCCGCGCTTGGAGGCGGCTTGAGGTGCCCTTCCCCTCCAATAAAGACAATGTGGTGGGATGATAGACATAAAGCTCATGGCCACGCCGTTGGGCTTCTAACATCAATGCGAAGGTGGAATCGCCATCAATATTAATCTCCTCCAACGGGTCCATCTGCACAGCCACACGGCATGAGGACGATGATAACGACACCATAACTTATTACTCCGCAAAGCAGGTCACAAAGGCGCAAGCCAGATGGCTCTCTTAGGCCGGACTTAGGCCGGATGAGGATAGGTGATAGATAGGACCTCTACCAATACAGGGCCAGAGGGGGTGTGCATAGTCACTTCATCATGCACAGCCGCCTTCATCAAGGCCCGTGCAGCAGGGGCTTGCAGGCTAATCTCCCCATGCTCCAACCGCGCTTCATCCACACCGAGGATGGTCACCGTATAATGGCGGTCCTCCTCATCAGCATAACATACAGTAGCCCCAAAAAAGACACGCTGGCGGTTGGTCTGCGCGGCGGGGTCCACAATCACGGCCTGATCCAGCCTTTTGGTTAGGAAGCGGATGCGCCGGTCAATCTCGCGGAGGCGGCGTTTACCATATTGATAATCCGCATTCTCGGAGCGATCCCCATTACTCGCCGCCCAAGAGACAATCTCCACAACTTGCGGGCGTTCCTTTTGGGTTAGCTCTTTAAGCTCCGCCCGCATCCGCGCAGCCCCTTGAGGGGAGAGATAACGATGCAGCGCAATCTTCTCACCAGCCATACAGCCTAGCCTTCTGCCGGGCGGCGTGGGGCCTCAACCTGGACATGCAGCATTCCCCCACAGCTTTGCCCCGGCGCAAGAACATGTACGCCCCGCCCTGCACTATCAGGCCGATTAAGCGCGTCCGTCATACTCGTTACAGGCTCAATAGCCACATAGTCATCAGCGAGTTGGGAGAACACCACCAGATGAGAGAATATTCCATCCGCCTTTATCGTCACAGACGGAATTGTAGGGGATGGCTCCAAAAGCGCAGAGCCGGTAAAGCCTGCAAAACCGTTATCCAACACGCGCCCTGCCAAAGCCTGCCCTTTGGAGAAATCCCACTCCCCCTCGCAGGCTTTTTGCGTCTCTGGCAGGCCTGTCTTATCCGTCAACCACACGGAGGCCGCGTTAAAGGTTAAACGGGCTGCCTCTGTTGCATGGAAGAAGGGATGAAAGCCAAACCCTACAGGCTGGTCACGCTCATCGCAATTCTTCATCACTAAAGAGATATACAACCCATCAGCGCGTAACTCATACGAGATGACAGCCCGATACGCGTAAGGCCATTCCCGCTTCGCCGCTTCATCCTCTGGTTTATGTTCGAAGGTCAAAATAGCGTGGCTCTCCGTCTTATGAGAGACCTGCCATTCATGCTCCCACCCATTACCGTGGATAGAGTGAGGGCAGCCCTCCATATTCAAAGCAAGCTGATGCGCCTCCCCCCCAAAAGCGAATTGCCCCTTCGCAAGACGATTCACATAAGGCAGAAGCGGATAAGCCCCCACCGCTATACCCTTTTGCCCGCGTAAGGCCTCATTAGCGACAGGGCGAAGAATATCATGCCCCCGCACCTGCCATTGCACCAAAGCGGCCCCGACATCAGGCAGGATAGTAAGGCTCTGCTCGTCTCTCTTTAGGGTTAACATGGCTAATCCTTCTTTCTGCGTTTGCTTGTCTTACGGGCTGGCCCTTGGGGGACGGCTTTGGCGGGCATGGGGGGAGCTATCAAGCCAATATCACTTGCCTCCCGCCGATGAATCTCATCACGAAAGGCCGCTGCTTGCTCGAAGTCAAGCTCTGCTGCGGCTTCTCGCATCTTTTTACGCAATTCATCAAGGGTAAGCTGTGGGTCTGCCTCGGCAGAAGGCTCCTTGCCCGCGATTTCTTCTTGAAAGAGCGTATCACTAATACGGCTTCGCACAGTTTGCGGGGTGATGCCGTGGGCCTCATTCCACGCCATTTGCTTCTCACGGCGGCGGGCTGTTTCCTCAATCGCATAACGTAGGCTATCGGTCTCCTTATCCGCATAAAGTAAGACACGGCCATTCACGTTACGAGCGGCACGGCCAATAGTCTGCACAAGCGAAGTACGCGAGCGCAAAAAGCCCTCTTTATCCGCATCAAGAATCGCCACAAGGGCACATTCGGGAATATCCAACCCCTCCCGCAGGAGGTTAATGCCCACCAGCACATCAAACGCGCCTAACCGCAAATCTCGAATAATCTCCATGCGCTCCAACGTATCAATATCGGAATGGAGATAGCGAACCTTTACGCCATGTTCGGAGAGATATTCTGTCAAATCCTCGGCCATGCGTTTTGTGAGGGTGGTGACCAGAACACGACCATTCTCGGCAATCGTAGCTTTGGCCTCATGCAACAAATCGTCCACCTGCCCTTCTACCGGGCGGATGATGGTTATCGGGTCTGTTAAGCCTGTGGGGCGGATAATCTGTTCAGCAAAGGCCCCTTCTGTTTGTTCCATTTCCCACGGCCCTGGCGTGGCGGAAACGAAGATACTTTGCGGGCGGAACGCATCCCACTCCGAAAAAGATAAAGGCCGGTTATCCAAACATGATGGCAAACGAAAGCCGAAATCCGCCAGCGTTTCCTTCCGTGCGCGGTCGCCTCGCTCCATCCCACCAATTTGCGGCACGCCCACATGGCTCTCATCAACAATGAGCAACGCATCTTCGGGGAGATATTCAAAGAGGGTTGGTGGCGGGTCACCGGGCCTGCGTCCAGAGAGATAGCGGGAGTAATTCTCGATCCCCTTACACACACCTGTTGTCTCTAGCATTTCAAGGTCAAAATTGGTCCGTTGGAGGATGCGCTCCTCCTCCAGCGGTTTCCCCGCATTTTGGAAATACCGAATCCGCTCTTGCAACTCATCTTTAATGCTCACCATCGCTTGATTCAGCGTTGGCCGGGGCGTGACGTAATGAGAGCTGGCATAGAGGCTTACCTCCTCCAACTCTGCCGTTTTCTCCCCTGTTAACGGGTCGAACTCTGTAATACTCTCCACCTCATCACCAAAGAGCATTACACGCCAAGCACGATCCTCATTCTGGATGGGGAAAATATCCACCTGCTCCCCCCGCACACGGAAGGTCCCACGCTCAAAAGCGAGGTCATTGCGTTGATATTGCAGCTCCACCAAATGACGGATGAGGTCGTCACGGTCGATAATCTCCCCCGGTACGAGGCGAATCTTCATCCGCGCATATGATTCGGGCGAGCCAATACCGTAAATACAAGAGACAGACGCTACGATGATGACATCATTGCGCTCCAACAATGCTTGTGTGGCGGCATGGCGCATCCGGTCGATGCGCTCATTACGCTGGCTATCTTTCTCAATGAACGTATCTGAGCGCGGAACGTAAGCTTCTGGCTGGTAATAATCATAGTAGGAGACGAAATATTCCACCGCATTATCGGGGAAAAACTGCTTCATCTCGCTATAAAGCTGGGCGGCCAAGGTCTTATTGGGGGCCATGATGAGCGTAGGACGTTGGGCGGCCTCAATCACCTTCGCCATGGTGAAGGTCTTACCAGAGCCTGTCACGCCCATAAGCACTTGGTCCCGCTCCCCAGCTGCCAACCCTTCTACCAAACTTGCAATCGCTTGGGGTTGATCACCAGAAGGCTCATAGTCCGACTGCACAACAAGCCGCTTTAGCTTTGGCTTTGCCGGTTGGCGCTCAGGGAAAAAATCCGTCTGACGCGGGGCGATAGGTTTTTTCTTCTTACGAGAGGATGAGACTGCCATGCCCCCTAAATGGGGTTATCACCCGGCCGTCACAAGATGCTGATTATGCAATAAATAACCTACCTTCATCTTGCCACGTCATCTCCATAGAATAGACTAATAGTTCTTGAAGGGTTCTTCCCCACGAGCCCGCTTCTTCAAACGTCACATCTCTAAAAAGGTTGGACCCTTATGGATATTGAACAAATTACGCGGAGCTACACGCAGTTTCGCAACACAGCGCAAGAGGCTTTTCAACTCATTGACCGGCTAACCGGCCAAATGCAGGAAGCCTCCCAAAATGGCGATGCGCAAGCTGGTGAATGGGCCGAGAGCCTCCAGAAAATTTCCTCCATCTTCCAAAATGGTCAAGGCCATGCGGGCGACCTTGTGGGGCAGCTTGCTGGGCTTGTTAGCCATCTTGGTGAAAAGACAGACGGAGCAAGCTCTGGGGAGCAAGGCGGCGATGTCGCAAACTTCGGCAAGTCCCTTCAGCAAGATGTTATCCAAGAGATTGGTGGGGCATTGCTAAAGAAGTTCCTCCGGTAAGGACCGGCCATAATCTGCATTATGATGAGGCCCAACACGTATTAAGCGCGTTGGGCCTTATTTTTACTGAGCGGGACTAACCTGCGCTTTCTCCAAGGCCTCTTTTTGGCGGGCTGTGAGGGCTTCCACCGTGAAGCCCTGTGTGAGCTCCATAAAGAGCCGGTGCCAATTCACCTTCGCCCCCAACCGTAAGAAGGCACTGCCTAACCCAATGGCAGAGCGGTCTAACATCACGAACTCACGCGGTAAGGTGATGCCGCCCGTCCGTTTTAACCCCTCATAAACACGCTCTAACACTTTACGGGCCTCTTGGGGGTTATTGCTCTCCCCTACATCACAAACATGGTCCGTCATCAAAGGGCGGTAGAAAAAGCGTGCCCATTCATTCAACACCGCTGCACGCTCGCGGGAAATATCCTTAAAGCCCCAAGCATGATAAGCCTCATAAGCGCGCTCCTCATCCCCATCCCGCAGCGCATGAAAAAGCGCAAGGACACCCCCTACAAAACGAGGCGAGAAAATCCGCACCGCGCCGAAATCCAACAGATTCAACCCGCCATTTTTTCGCACGGTAAAATTACCCATATGCGGGTCACCATGAATCACCCCATAGCGATAAAAGGGCGTGTACCATGCTTTAAACAACGCTACCGCAATCGCATTGCGCTCCTCTTGGGAGCGTTGCTCAGCCAAAACGGACTTCATGGAGCGACCCGGCACCCAATCCATCGTCAAAAGTCGCCCTGTTGTTAGCTCTGCCACAGGATGAGGGACGGTAACCTCTGGCACATCGGCCAACATATGCTGGTAAAGCCGCACATGGCTGGCCTCACGAATATAATCCAACTCCTCGCGCATCCGCTCCGCAAGCTCGGTATAGACCTCATCTTGCCTGATGGCATTACCCACAAGACTAAAGACCCCTAAACCGCGTTTAAGCTGCTTTAAATCCTGCTCCATCGCGCCGGCCATACCGGGATATTGCAGTTTGCATGCAACCTCGCGCCCATCGGCCAAAGCCGCGCGATGCACCTGTCCTAATGATGCCGCTGCAACAGCCTCATGGCTAAAAGAGCGGAAATGCCCCTCCCAGCCCGGCCCTAGCTCGGCCTTCATCCGCCGTTGCACGAAGCTCCACCCCATAGGCGGCGCATTGGATTGGAGATGTGCTAACTCCTCCGCATATTCATCCGGCAAAGCCCCGGGGATGGTGGAAAGAAGCTGCGCGGCTTTCATCATCGGCCCTTTTAATGAGCCTAAAACAGCGCGTAACTCCTCCGCATGGCTCGTTTTATTGCTGCGCAGCCCCAGCTTATGGCCTGCCATGCGCACTGCAACACCGCCCACCATGCCAGATGCCTGAAACATACGCTGCATGTTATCGACAAAGCCGGTCTTATCGATGTCACGTTCATACGCCATGCTCATCATCCTTCTTTACTCTGCCCATGAGGGCGGGGAATGACCTTTTAGGAATGAGGCGTGGCCTCAAGCTGGTCAATAAGGCCAGAAATCACATCCAACCCACGCGTCCAGAAGGATGGATCACCCGCATTCAACCCAAAAGGAGCGAGCAGCTCTTGGTGACGCAACGTCCCCCCAGCGGCCAACATCTCCTTATACTTACCGGCAAAACCTGCGGGACTATCCTGGTACACACCATAAAGGGCATTCACCAAACAATCGCCAAACGCATAAGCATAGACATAAAAAGGCGAATGAATGAAATGTGGGATATATGACCAATAAAGGTCATAATCCGGGGTGAAATGGAAGGCCGGCCCTAAGCTGCGCGTTTGCACATCACGCCAGATTTCCCCTAAACGCTCGGCAGGGATTTCCCCTTTGCGGCGTTCATCATGGACCTGTACCTCAAAGAGGTAAAAGGCAATTTGCCGCACCACAGTATTGAGCATATCCTCCACTTTGGATGCGAGGAGATGATGGCGGCATTTAGCGTCACTCTCCCCATCCAATAGGGATTGGAAAGTCAACATCTCCCCAAAAACTGAGGCTGTCTCTGCCAAAGTCAAAGGCGTGTTGGAGCGTAAATAGCCCTGCTTCTGCCCTGCTAACATCTGATGAATCCCATGCCCCATCTCATGGGCTAAGGTCATCACATCGCGCGGGCGGCCATGATAATTCATCAATAAATAAGGATGGACAGATGGCACAACAGGATGCGCAAACGCCCCGGAGGACTTACCCGGCACTGCTGCCGCATCAATCCATGGATTGCTCAAAAAACTATGAGCATGACGGCCCATCTCCTCATCAAAATCCTGATAAGCGCGATGAACAATAGCCTTGCCCTCATCCCAGCTTAGTCGTTTATCCTGAACATCTGGCAGCGGGGCGTTACGGTCCCAATGCTCCAGCTGCTCTAACCCCAGCCAACGGGCCTTCATGCTGTAATAGCGGTGCGATAAACGCGGGAA
Organism: Parasaccharibacter apium; assembly: GCF_002592045.1. Lineage (GTDB taxonomy): Bacteria > Pseudomonadota > Alphaproteobacteria > Acetobacterales > Acetobacteraceae > Bombella > Bombella saccharophila. Next base: position 177,513 of record NZ_MEJG01000001.1, read on the forward strand.
AGCCGCCTGCACAGCATCCACCAGCGCATCAACAACCTCATCCTCCACCATATTGGCCCGGTTACGGCTGCTCACAGGGCGCGGATAACCGCGCATGGCATCAGTTGTGGCTTTATCCTTTGCTAAGGTGTTGGTAATACCAACAAGCAGCTTATTCTCCGCTGCTAATGTCGCACTAATGGCCTTTGCCGCGGCCTCCCGCCGCTCACGCTGACTATCGGTAAGGTAATTGAACACATCACCAAGGGGCTGGTCTTTCCCCTCAAAATGGACCATCAACCCGGCCATGGTCTCATCAAAAAGCCGTACCCACGCATTACGACCAGACACGGCCATATCCATCAATACACGCTCTACCTCATCAGAGAGCTGATAAGGCCGAAAGACGCGTAAATCCCGCAGATAAGATTGCCATGAGGCGAGGTCTTTATTCTCCTGAAAGCCAGCCTCTAAAACAGCATCATCAAGCCGGTTTAGCTCCAAGGGGAAAAAGAGCAGATGAGCCGAAAGAGCCGTTAGACGCTCACGCACGCTCTGGGCAAACCGCCCTACGCTGGCCTCTGTCGTATGGGCCGCAAAGAGAAGCTGAGCGTAAGAGCCAATCTTCCCGAGCCCCTCCTCTATCACCTCATACCCTTGCAGGGCATGGGCCAGCTCCGCAGCGGAGGCTTTGCCGAGTTTACCCTTCCAGCGGGTCTCAAAGCTCTGAGCCTCCGCTGTTAAGCGGATGAAGTCCGACTCAAGGGCTGGGTCCTCTGGTGAGGTATAGAGGTCTGACAAATCCCAGCGTGGGGCCGCAACCGGGCCAGAGGCTGAGACAGACGAAGGCGAGGTGAGAAAAGATGTTATCATGCTGTCAGACTACCGCAAGCAAGCAGCCTCTGAAAACACCCTTTATCACTCTCCTCACCTCATTAGGCTAAATTAGGCCGAAAGATTTTTTAAATCCGCCTCCTCATAGCCAATGATGCGAGCATAATCCTTCGGCACGACATGCCAAAAATGCGGCATCATCTCATCCCAATGGTGCAGTAAGTCCGCTGCATAGGCACTGCCTGTCTCACGCTCGTGCCGCTCTACAAGGGTGCGTAGCTCGTCCTTCCAGCGTTGTGCTGTCACGGGCTGGCACATCACCGTGTCGTGATTCACCCGTTTGAGGAAGTCCCCTTCCCGGTCCAGCACATAAGCTGTTCCACCGGTAAAGCCTGCCCCAAAATTATCGCCCGCTTTACCCAGCACAACGACTGTCCCGCCGGTCATATATTCACAACCATTAGAGCCACAGCCCTCCACCACGGCAATAGCACCGGAGTTACGCACAGCAAATCGCTCCCCCGCTTGCCCAGCGGCAAATAATGCCCCCGCCGTGGCCCCATAAAGCACCGTATTGCCGATGATGGCGTTCTTCTCTGTCGCACAAGGTGTGGCTTTGCTAGGCCGCAGCACTAAGGTCGCCCCAGAGAGGCCTTTGCCAACATAATCATTCGCATCCCCCTCTACCTCAATGCGTAGCCCTTGCACGGCAAAAGCCCCTAGCGATTGCCCCGCAGAGCCGCGCAACGACAATGTGAGGTGCCCTTCTGGCAGACTTGCCATCCCAAAGCGGCGGGTGATGAGGGAGGAAAGACGCGTCCCCACCGCGCGATGTGTATTGCGGACAATATAATGAAGATGCAATTTCTCGCGCCGCTCAAAGAGTGGTTGAGCATCAGCAATAATCTGCGCATCAAGCGTATCAGGCACTTCATTACGGCCCTCTAGGGTGCAATGGCGGGCAAAACCACCCGTATCGGCCTGCACGAGCAGCGCGTTTAAGTCCAAATCATCCAAATAATCCGAGCCACGATAGACCTGATGCAGCAAATCTGTCCGCCCGATAATCTCATCAAGGGAGCGGAAGCCTAAACGTGCAAGGATATTACGAACATCCTCGGCAATGAGGGTAAAGAGGTTAATCACCTTCTCTGGTGTGCCCTCAAACTTCTTACGCAGCTCCTCATCCTGCACACATACCCCAACAGGGCAGGTGTTGGTATGGCATTGCCGCACCATGATGCAGCCCATCGCGACCAGAGCCGCCGTACCGATGCCGAACTCCTCCGCCCCTAACATCGCGGCCATGACGACATCACGCCCGGTTTTAATCCCGCCATCCACACGCAACTTCAACCGATGACGCAAGCGATTAAGCATCAACACCTGATGCGTCTCACTCAACCCCATCTCCCATGGTAAGCCTGCATAATAGATGGAGGATTGGGCACTCGCCCCTGTCCCGCCTGAATGACCAGAAATCAAAATCGCATCCGCTTTGGCTTTCGCCACACCAGCGGCAATCGTGCCGATGCCTGTCCGTGCCACAAGCTTGACCGTCACGCTGGCCTCTGGATTGATTTGCTTGAGGTCATAAATCAGCTGGGCGAGGTCCTCGATGGAGTAAATATCATGATGCGGGGGTGGGGAAATCAACGTCACACCCGGTGTTGCATGGCGCAAGCGTGCAATCAGCTCCGTCACTTTAAAGCCCGGAAGCTGACCCCCTTCCCCCGGTTTTGCCCCTTGAGCGACCTTAATCTCCAACTCACGGCAATTATTGAGATATTCTGCCGTAACGCCAAAACGCCCCGAGGCAACCTGCTTAATCGCAGAGGACGCATTATCCCCATTAGGCCGCGGCATCGCCCGCGCCGGGTCCTCCCCCCCCTCGCCGGAATCAGACTTCGCACCGATGCGATTCATGGCGATGGCTAAGGTCTCGTGCGCTTCAGGGCTTAAAGCCCCGAGGGAAATACCCGGTGCCACCAAGCGGCGGCGAATTTGAGTGATGCCTTCAACATCATCAACATCAATAGGCCGCGCGGTGGAGCGGAAATCCAACAAGTCACGCAGAGCAACAGGCTCTTGGGCTTCCAACGTCTCAACATAACGGCGAAAGAGCTTGTAACTATTGGCCTGCACTGCCGTTTGCAGCATATGCACAGCACTCGCCGAGAAGGAATGAGCCTCCCCACCGGGGCGGATTTTATACCGTCCTCCAATGGGCAGGGGCGAAATATTCGCCGCTTGCCATGCGCGTTTATGCGCCTTGATGACATTACGCGCGATGCCCGGCAGCCCAATGCCCGAAATACGCGAGGCCATACCGGGGAAGAACTCCGCCACCAAAGCACGCGACAGGCCAATTGCCTCGAAATTATAGCCCCCACGATAAGCCGAGACGACCGAAATCCCCGCTTTGGACATAATCTTCAAAAGGCCTTTATCCACGGCCTTACGGTATTGCTCCATCGCTTGGCGAAAGGTCATTTTGCCAAACAGGCCCCGGCGGAGACGCTCTGCAATACTTTGCTGAGCCAACCACGGATTCACAGTCGAGGCCCCAACACCGACCATCACCGCTAGACTATGAACATCCAACACATCTGAGGCCCGTACATTCACGGAGGTGAAGGTTCGCAAACTATGCGTGATGAGATGCACATGCACCGCCGCTACAGCCAGCACCATCGGCACGGCGGCACGCTCTGCCGTACTATGCTCATCTGTGAGGAAGAGATGCGCACAACCGCCGCGCACGGCCTCCTCAGCCTGTTGGCATAGATGGGTCAAAGCCGCGCGCATACCCTCCTCCCCATCTGCTACGGGGAAGGTGCAATCAATCGTTGCCCCCTGCGAACCGCACATCTCCTGAAGGCGATGGAACTCCCCATTGGTTAAAATCGGGCTAGAGAGTTGAAGAAGCCGGCATTGGCTTGCTTCCTCCGCAAGGATATTGCCCAGATTCCCCAAGCGGGTCACAAGGCTCATAGCCCGCGTCTCTCGCAAACTATCAATCGGGGGGTTAGTAACTTGGCTAAAACCTTGGCGGAAATAATGCGATAGGCCCCGATAATAGCGCGAGAGCACCTGCAAGGGCGTATCATCGCCCATAGAGGCCAAGGCCTCGCTCCCATTTTCCACCATCGGATGAAGTGTGGCTTCCATATCCTCATAAGTGAGGTTGACCGCTAATTGACGGCGGCGGAGTGTTTCAGGGTCGATGCCCTCAGGCTCACTCACCTGTGCCATTATAGGGGCAAGGTCTTGGATGCCCTCTTTAATCCAGCCCTCATAATCCTGCCGTGTGATGAGCTGCTCTTGCACATCATCAGGTGTGTAAAAACGCCCTTCATCCAAATCGAGCGCGAGGGTTTGGCCCGGCCCTAGCCGCCCCCGTTGTGCGATGGCCTCATCAGGCACGCGGACCATCCCCGTCTCAGAGCCAACAATCAGCAACCCATCCTTTGTAAGGCTGTAGCGCAAGGGCCTAAGACCTGCCCGATCCAACCCCGCAATCACCCAACGGCCATCTGTTCCACATAAGGCCGCAGGGCCGTCCCATGGCTCAATAACGGCATTGCAATAACGGTAAAACGCCTTCGCCCGGCTAGAGAGGGACGAGTTCGCCCCCGCAGCAGCGGGGATAAGCAACGCTTTAGCAAAAGGCGCATGACGCCCCGCAAATGTCAGCAGCTCGAACACATTATCCAACGCCGCAGTGTCGGAGCCTGCAACCTGCACAACCGGTTTTAGGGCGTCCATATAAGCATCAAGCTTAGGGCTGCTCAGGCGTGTCTCATGCGCGCGCATCCAATTCACATTGCCCGAAAGCGTATTGATTTCCCCATTATGAGCAATCTTGCGGAAGGGCTGCGCGAGCTTCCATGTTGGGAAGGTATTGGTGGAGTAACGCTGATGGTAAATCGCAAAGCGAGAGATGAAACGCTCATCAAGCAAATCAGGGTAAAAATCCGTCAGATTTTCCGCAAGGAACATGCCCTTATAAATCAAAGAACGGCATGAGAGAGAGCAGATATATAAATCCACATGCGCCTGTGTGGCCGCCTTCTCAATACGCCGGCGGATGATGTAGAGGTCACGCTCGAGCGTCTCCTCATCACGCCCCAGCGCGTTACGAATCATAATCTGCTCAATCTCGGGGCGGGTTTCATTCGCTTTTTCGCCAATGCAGGCTGTATTAATCGGCACTTGCCGCCAGCCATAAATCCCGTACCCAAATTTGAGGATTTCTGTCTCGATAATCTGCCGGCACCGCTCCTGCGCGGCGAGGTCTGTACGTGGCAGAAAGACCATCCCGACAGAAATACGGCCCTGAATCCGTAAATCCCCCGCATTATGAATGGCATCTTCAAAGAAGTTCTGCGGGATTTCGACATGAATCCCCGCCCCATCCCCGGTTTTGCCATCGGCATCTACCGCACCGCGATGCCAAATATTACCTAACGCCTCGATACCCGCTTTCACCACGGCACGGCTGGGTTTGCCATCCATCGCCGCGACCAGCCCAACACCGCAAGCATCATGCTCTTGGCGAGGGTCGTACAACCCCTCCAACCGTTGGAGATTCGCCTGATAAGAGGCCACAAAACCCTGCGCCGTCTCGGCTGAAGAAGGTGCGCTTTTAGGATGTTTGTAAGAGGCTGACATTAAGCACACTCCCCAACGGATGGTTCTTCACTCACAGAGCAGGCAGAAAGATGCTTCATGATGGCGTCTGCCGCCCCTCGCCCATCACGAATAGCCCACACAACCAAGCTCGCCCCGCGCACAATATCCCCCCCAGCAAACACACCGGGTAGGCTCGTCTCATAGCCACGCTCCCCCACAGCTAATGTCCCCCACGATGTCACCGCTAAGTCTGGCTCTGCCCATAAGGTGGGGAGAGGCTCTGCCTCAAACCCCAAAGCGCAAATCACCATATCGGCTTTAAGGTCTCTCACCTGCTCGGTCGGCTCTACGGCTCGGCGGCCTGTCTCATCAGCCGCGCCAAGGCGCATCTCACGCAGCCGCACAGCTTCCACCTGCCCATCGCCTAAGAAGGCCTCTGGAGTGAGCATCCATTCAAACCGCGCGCCTTCTTCCTCGGCATTGAGCACTTCTTGGCGGGAGCCGGGCATATTGTCACGATCCCGCCGATACGCGCAGACCACATCCGCCGCCCCTTGCCGAATAGCGGTGCGCATACAATCCATTGCCGTATCACCACCACCTAACACAACAACGCGCTTCCCTCGCGCTGTAAGGCTCTCTGTTGTGGATTCATCACTTTGGGAGGCTTTAAGATAAGGCAGGGCCTCCACCACATTGGCTAAACCCACACCGGGGGCTTTGACCTGCCGCGCCCGATACACACCTGTCGCTAGAAACACAGCATCATGCTGCTGGCGTAAGGTCTCTAACGCAATCGCCCCTTCACCATGCCCAATCGCTTGGCCTAGATGAAAGATAATGCCTTGTGCCTCCAGCAACTTCCAGCGGCGCTCCACCACGCTTTTATCTAGCTTAAAGCCGGGGATGCCGTACATGAGCAACCCGCCGGGCTTCTCCTGCCGCTCATAAACATGCACCTCATACCCCGCCGCGCGCAGCCGCTCGGCACAGGCTAAACCCGCCGGGCCAGAGCCAACAATCCCGATACTCTGCCCTATCTCATGGCGCGGTATGCGTGGTTGCACCCAGCCTTCCTCAAAAGCGGTCTCGGTAATGTAGCGCTCTACCGCCCCGATGGTCACGCTCTTAAAGCCGGGTTGGATAACGCAATTCCCCTCACAAAGGCGATCTTGAGGGCAAATACGCCCGCAAATCTCAGGGAAGCTATTGGTTTGGGAGGACAGCGCATAAGCCTCCTGCAACCGTCCTTCTGTCGCTAAACGCAACCATTCGGGGATGATATTGCCTAACGGGCAATGCACCGTGCAGTAAGGAATACCGCATTGCGAACAACGAGAGGCTTGCTCCCGCGCAGCGTCCGAGCGAAAGCCTTCATAAATCTCCCTAAAATCCCGGCATCTCTCCGCAGCAGGGCGTTTCGTAGGGCGTTTTTGAGACCATTTTACAAATTGCAACATCTGCTCAGCCATTTTACGCCCCATCCCTAAATCCGCATATCGTACCTTTCCCATAAACAAATGAAGGATAGAAAAATAGACAGCATTACTGACTAATTTTCTGCATACCTCTTTCTAAGAACGGCTCTTAATTGGTGCAGTCTGCATAAATAAGTCCGATACGGTCCTTTTTGTGTCTCCTTTACCATCTTGCAAAAAAGACCAGTTCCCCCTAGAAACCTCCTCAAGCCCAGATGGCGGAATTGGTAGACGCGCAGGCTTCAGGTGCCTGTGTCCGCAAGGACGTGGAAGTTCGAGTCTTCTTCTGGGCACCAAGGCTTTCTCCCCGCTTATGTGGGGGGATGTGTTCTCCCCTTAGACAATCCGGTGGTTTTATGAGTACTCCGCACAACGCCATTCATCTTCATGAGGGCGACCTCCCGGACGGATTGGACCTGGGGAAAATTGTCGCGATTGATACCGAAACAATGGGCCTTAACCCTCACCGCGATAGGCTATGTCTTGTCCAACTCTCAAGCGGGGATGGGCAGGCGCATCTTGTCCAATTCATCCCGGAACATCTTGGCGGGCGCGGCTATCATCATTGCCCGAATCTCAAGGCCTTATTGCAAGATGCCTCTGTCACCAAGCTGATGCATTTTGCCCGCTTTGATGTCGCTGTATTGCAGCATTATTTAGGCATCACACTTAACGCAATCATCTGCACAAAAATCGCCGCACGGCTTGTTTATACATTCACCGATAAGCATGGCCTTGCCTATCTCAGCCGGGAGCTTCTCGGTATTGAGATGTCCAAACAGCAACAAAGCTCCGATTGGGGGAACCCGCATTTAACAGAGGAGCAGCTCCGCTATGCAGCCTCTGATGTGTTGTACCTCCATGCCCTTTGGGAGAAGCTAGAAGCTATGCTCATCCGCGAAGGGCGGCGTGAGCTTGCTCAGGACTGTTATGAGTTTCTGCCCACCCGTGCAAAGCTAGACCTTCTCGGCTATGATGTGTCGGATATTTTTGCTCACCGCGCTTGATACGACTGCTTCATGACCTCTCCCTCCCTCGCAACAGCCTGCCACGCCTTATTGATGGAGCGTCAGGGGCTTGAGCAGCTTGAAGCCGCTTTGCAAGGGCCTATGCAGGTAGGGTTTGAGGCGGCTTTAGAGGCTATCCTCACTATGAAAGGCCGCCTTGTTCTCACAGGGATGGGGAAGTCTGGCCATATTGGGCGTAAAATCAACGCGACCTTAGCCTCCACGGGAACCCCCTCCCTCTTTCTCCATGCTGCTGAGGCAGCGCATGGGGACCTCGGCATGGTCGAGCGTGGCGATGTCATCCTCTATCTTTCCAACTCCGGCGAGACGGATGAATTAGCCCCGATTCTCCTTCATGCGACGCGGTTGGGGTTGGTGCAAATTGCCCTCACCAGCAATCCCGATTCTACCCTTGCTCGTGCTGTGCAGATTCCGCTTATCCTCCCACAAGCACCCGAGGCCTGCCCAATGGGCCTAGCCCCTACGACCTCTTGCCTGCTGCAACTCGCTCTGGGTGATGCTCTAGCGATTGCCCTTTTAGGCCGCCGGGGGTTTAATCAAGAAGATTTTCACCAACTGCACCCTGCTGGCACATTAGGCGCGCGCTTACGCCCTGTAAGTGACTTTATGCATAGCGGCGATGAGATGCCTCTCGGGCAAGAGACCATGCCGCTGCGTTCTATCATTTTAGAAATGACGCGCAAACGCTTTGGCTGTATCGGTATTTTAGATGAAGCTGGCCGCCTGAGTGGCTTTATCAGCGATGGTGACCTCCGCCCCGCTTTGGAGCGCGACCTTGATGCAACCTGTGCAGCCGATATTATGAATCGCAGCCCGCTCACCACAACAGCACATGCCCGCGCACAGGAGGTGCAACATCTTATGAGCCACCGTCCCACCCCTGTGAGCAGCTTGTTCGTCTTGGATGAAGAGCACCGGCCTCTTGGTATCCTCCATATTCATGACCTTTTACGGGCAGGTCTCTCATGAAGGCTCCCCCTCCTAATCGAGATGATTTTGACCCAGACCGCGCAGCAAAAACGCAGCAACTAGCCCAATTACGGCAAGAGGCCCTCGCGCGCCGGCGCACACCGCCCTCTGCCGCTGCAATGGCCCGCCGCCGCTTATTGTTTAAACGGGCAAAATGGGGGTTGCCGAGTTTTGCATTCCTTATGCTGCTCTGCATTGCTATTTGGCCGGAGATCAATCATCTCATCCACCAAAATAAAGCTATCTTAGAGATGATGCGCCATACCCATACTGATAGCGGTATGATGGAACATGCTATTTATCACGATATTGATTCGCATGAACGGCCCTACACGCTCACCGCGCGCATCGCCCAACAAAGCGAGCATAATCGCATTGATATGACCGACCCCGTGGCAGATATTATGCTCCATAACGGGCAATGGGTCCATGTGAGGGCTGATATAGGGATGTACCTCCAGCATGAGCAAACATTGACCCTAACCGGCCATGTTGTCCTTTATCGCAGTGATGGCTTATTGCTGAATAGCCCTACGGCTGATATCGACCTGCCACAACAAATTGTCGCCACGCATGATTGGGTCCATGCAGAAGGGCCTTTTGGCACACAGGACGCTGAAGGGGCTTTTATGGACCAACAAACAAATACGATTCAGTTCATCGGGGCGGGAAAGACGAATCATTTTGCTGATTTATCGCCCACCCCCTCTTCTCCCAACCCCGTAAAAAGCCCATAAGGAGGGCATGATGCGTTTTTCTGTCCTCTCTCGCTCTTATACTCCTCTGGCAGTGGCCGGGTTAACACTCGCCACCTCCCTTCTTGCAGCCCCTTGCTCTGCTCATGCGGCTGATACTGTCATGCCCGACCAATCACACGGGCAAGTTGTGCATCTCTTTTGGAAGAAGGAGGAGATTTACGACCATAACCGCCAGACCGTTACCCTCACAGGTGGGGCGCGTGCCCAGCGTGGTGATATGACTGTGGATGCAGATACGCTGGTTGGTTATCTCCGCCCCAAACCCCAAAGCGCACAAACTACAGAGAGCGATACGGGGAATATGGAGCTTTACCGTGTAGAAGCCTTTGGGCATGTCCATATCTATAACCTTGTGGACCAAGGATGGGGGGATCACGGGCTTTATGATGTCGATAAAGGCGTCATGCTGATGACTGGCAAAGCCATGAAGTTCACAAGCCCACGCCATCTCCTCACCGCACGCGACCTTGTGGAATATTACCCCCATACGCGCGTCTCCATCGGCTGGGGGGATGCTACTGTCAATACGAGTGACGGCAAACGCATCACCGCCGATATTATGCAAGCTTTTGAACTCACTGATGCCCAGAAGGCGGCTAACCGTGCCAGCCAAAAGGGGCAGAGTGCTAACAATTCTGACCAACAAGACACAAACCTAGACCGCGCTTACGGTTGGGGGCATGTCATTGTCCGTACCGAGCGACAAACTGCCACAGGGGACCGAGGGGTTTATCTAGCTGGGCCGCAACTTGCCCGTATGGTGGGTAATGTGCATGTCACCCAAGGGCAGAACCAAAATAACGGCTCCCAAGCAATTGTGGACTTTAAAACGGGCGTCTCCCACATGCTCTCTGGCTCTAGCGACCCTGTACAGGGCCTAATTGTCCCTAATGAGACCAAGCAATGACTAATACCGACCTTATCAGCGAGACCCCCGGCCTAGCCGCACATGGCATTGCCAAAAGCTATAAAAAGCGCACTGTTGTGCATGATGTTTCCCTCCATGTGCAACGGGGTGAGGCTGTGGGGCTGCTTGGCCCGAATGGGGCAGGGAAAACCACCAGCTTTTACATGATTGTTGGTCTTGTGCAGGCCGATATGGGCAGCATCACCCTTGATGGTGCTGATATTACCCCCCTCCCCATGTATCGCCGGGCACGCTTAGGCGTTGGCTATCTCCCCCAAGAGGCCAGCATCTTCCGTGGGTTAAATGTTGAACAAAATATTCTTGTCGCGCTCGAAGCAGTAGAGAAAGACCGTGACAAACGCCACGCTATGCTAGATGGCCTGCTTGCCGAGTTTGGTATTACACGGCTGCGACGGTCCCCTGCACTTGCTCTATCAGGGGGTGAGCGGCGGCGGCTAGAAATCGCCCGCGCTCTTGCTAGCCAGCCTAATTATATCCTCCTAGATGAGCCTCTAGCGGGGATTGACCCTATTGCGGTAAGTGAGATTCGTGACCTTGTTTCGCACCTAAAAGACCGCGGCATTGGCGTGCTGATTACCGACCATAATGTCCGCGAAACATTGGAGGTGATTGACCGCGCTTATATCCTTCATAGCGGGCGCGTCTTAATGGAGGGCACGCCAGAAGCCATCGTTGCTCACGAGGATGTACGCCGCGTTTATCTGGGGGAGAATTTCTCCCTCTAGCCTCAACGCTATTGCAGAAAAGTTGGTACCATATCTTGCTCGAGGATAGCATCAACCGCGCTGGCTTCATCCTCCGCAATCGCTACGGGCGTGCCATCAGCGGCATAAATCGCCACGATTGAGGCTCCCTCATAAGAGATCTGGCGTAAATAAGCGATCTCTGTCAGGCCCCAATTCCGCAGCTCCGTACCCGTCATCGCACGGGCACGGTCCTGCATTGCTTCCACAACAGCCAGTGCAGACGTCCCCTTTTTACTCTCGCCCAAACGGCCCCTCCTCCATAATGGGAGAAAGATCACGCGCTGGGCTCACATCTTCCCGACGGGCTATATCGGGCATTGCTGTTGAGGCTTCAGCACTGCCTTGTTGGATGGTGATGTGCTTTATCCGCACTTCTGGCTCTGGGCGATGGAGGTCGATATGCAGCAAGCCATTATCAAGCCACGCCCCAGCAATCTCAATGCCTTCTGCCAAGACAAAGGCTTTATGGAATTGCCGCGCTGCAATCCCACGATGGATGAACACGCGGCCCTGCGCGTCATCAGCTTGGCGACCACGGATGACGAGCTGATTATCCTCTTGGGTAATCTGCAAATCATCCATCACAAACCCTGCCACAGCAAGGGTAATCCGCAAAGCCGTACGGCTTAACTGCTCGATATTATACGGCGGGTAACCGTCTGATGCTGTTTTTGAAGCACGCTCAAGCATTTGTTCCAAATGGTCAAACCCCAAAAACATGGGGGATGTAAAAAGACGTCCTGACGACATAAGCGAACCTGCCTCCTCAAGGAGCGAGACGTGATAACAAGCAGGCGACCCTACCAAAGGCATCCCCCACGCTGCATGATATGATAATCCATCCCCTAAGATGCAAGCCCTCCCTCATTAAGCATAAAAAGAAGACGCTGGAATTAACACCGCCCAGCCGCTAACATAGCTGTATGAAAGACTTAGATTTTCTTGATCATCTTGATGATATAGCCCCAACGTCAATTCTTGTTGCGCCGCAACCTGTTCTCAGCCGTGTCGCCCATGAGGTACGACCAGAGGATATGAGCGGGATTCGTGAGGCTCTGCCGGGGATGTTCTCGGCTATGTATAAGGCCCCCGGTATTGGCCTTGCGGCCCCGCAAGTAGGCCTAAGCCAACGCTTTGTCCTTGTTGATGTCGCTCGCGAAGATGAACCGCGCGACCCAATGGTCCTCATCAATCCAGAAATCATCGATTCTGCTGAGACACTCGCCGCGCGAGAGGAAGGCTGCCTCTCCCTCCCTAACCAATATGCGGAGGTTATCCGCCCGGAATCCATCCGTGTGCGCTATCGTAATTTAGCTGGTGAGACTATTGAGCAGGAAGCATCGGGCTTGCTGGCCACCTGTATCCAGCATGAGATTGACCATCTCGATGGTATTTTATTTGTGGACCATCTCTCCTCGCTAAGACGCAATATGATTATGCGGCGTCTAGCGAAGGAACAAAAACGGAGACGATAAACCCATGCGCCTCATCTTCATGGGGTCGCCGGATTTTGCCGTCCCTGCCCTTCATGCGCTTATAAAAGCGGGCCATGATATTGTGGCCGTCTATACCCAGCCCCCACGCCCCGCAGGCCGGGGGAAGTCATTACGCCGGCAACCCGTGCATGAGGCCGCAGATGCGCTAAACATTCCTGTTCGCACCCCAGAAAGACTGCGCCATAATGAGGAAGAGCTGGCTATCTTCCAATCCTTCAACGCAGATGCGGCGATTGTGGCGGCCTATGGGTTGCTTCTACCAGAGGCGATTCTTAATGCTCCCCGCCTTGGGTGCTTAAATATTCATGCCAGCCTCCTGCCACGTTGGCGGGGGGCTTCGCCCATCCAATCAGCCATTCGCGCTGGGGATGAAAAAAGCGGCGTCTGCATTATGCAGATGGATAAAGGGCTTGATACGGGGGCGGTCATTCTCTCCGAGGCCACACCCATCACCCCCACGGATACCGCTGGGAGCTTGCATGATAAATTAGCGGAGAGTGGTGGGCGTTTAATCGTCCGTGCTTTAGCCGAGCACCCCACCCCTCGCCCGCAAGATGATGCCCAAAGCTGCTACGCCCCGCGCTTAGAACGCAAAGATGGGCATATCGACTGGACACGCCCCGCCCATGAGATTGAGCGGCAAATCCGGGCCTTTATCCCTTGGCCGGGGAGCTATGCCTTATTGGATGAGCAAAGCTATCGCATTGGGGCCGTAACGCTAGTGGATGACGCCGAAGCCACTGCTCTCACCGCTGCATCCCCTATACCGGGCACCATATTGGATGACGCTTTAACCATTGCGTGCGGGCAAGGCTGTTTGCGTATTGAGCAAATTCAAAAACCGGGGCGAGCCATGATGGCACGAGACGCCTTCCTCCGCGGTACCACGCTTAGCAAAGGGACCCGCTTTGTTTGATGCTGCTCCCCCCGGTATTAGCCGCTGGGCTATTCGTATTGAGTTTGATGGACGGCCCTTTGTAGGCTGGCAGCGGCAAAAGAGCGGCCTTTCCGTCCAACAACTAATTGAAGAAGCTGCGCAGCATCTCACACAGGGCCGCAAGGTCAGCAGCGTAACGGCAGGGCGGACGGATTCGGGCGTGCATGCAGCGGGGCTTGTCGCGCATTTAGACTTCCCAGAGGATGCCCCGCTCAGCCGCAAAGCTGTGCGTGATGCGCTGGGCTATCACCTCAAACCCCATCCTATCTCCATCTTAGAGGCTGCCCCCGCACCAGATGGATGGAATGCCCGCTTCTCTGCAACATGGCGGCGATATCGCTACACCATCCTCAACCGCCCGGCTCGGCCTGCGATGCAGGAAGGCTTTGTCTGGCATATTCGCGCCCCGCTCGATATTGAGGCGATGCAGGCGGGGGCCAATCACCTCCTCGGCAGTCACGATTTTACATCCTTCCGTGCTGTCGCGTGCCAAGCGCGTGATGCCCTCCGCACCTTGGATGAGCTGACCATCACACGCTCGGGAGAGGCTGTGTATATTGATACACAAGCACGCTCTTTCCTCCATCATCAAGTCCGCAATATGGTAGGAACATTAGCGTTAGTTGGCCATCATCAATGGTCCCCCGAGCGTGTAAAAACAGCCTTAGAGGCCCGTAATCGCTGCAAAGCAGGCCCTACGGCTCCACCTGATGGGCTATGCCTGATGGATGTTGGCTATCCTGATAATCCCTTCGTAACCAAAATGGGCTAATATCGTCACGCTATTTTGGAGGGGTATATATTTTGTCTAAGCCTATACCATCCCGCACTATCACCATTCTGGGCGACCTGCTTTTAGACCAATATATTAGCGGGGAGGTCAATCGCATCTCCCCAGAGGCCCCCGTCCCCGTCTTATTGCACACGCAAGAGCGTGTAACCCCCGGTGGGGCCGCAAATGTCGCGGTGAATGCAGCAGCTCTTGGCCATCCGGTCCATCTCATCGGGGTTGTAGGCAAGGACCCTGCAGCAGAAACACTCCGTCAGGCCCTAGCACAATGGTCGGACATCACTTTAACGGGCCTTATTACCGACCCTAACTGGACAACCATTACCAAAACCCGTGTTCTTAGCGGGCGACAACAAATTGTGCGCTTAGACCAAGAGAAACTGACCCCCTTCCCCCGTACCGTTGAAGATGCCCTCATTGCTGCAACGCTCACCGCGTTAGAGACGAGCCGCATCCTCATTTGCTCCGACTACGCCAAGGGTGTGCTGTCTGATTATGTGCTGCAAAATGTTATTGCCGCCGCTCGCGCACGGGACATTCCTATCTTAGTGGACCCTAAACGGGCTGATATATCCGCCTATCGCGGGGCAAGCCTTTTAACACCCAACCGTCAAGAATTACGCACCGCGTTAAAAACCGCCTCTATCCACCCCCTTACTGGGCATGAATGGGCCTTAGATAATGATGCAGAGATTGAGCAAGCCTGCACAGCCATAGCCCCTCTTACAGGTAGCGATATCCTCCTCACACGCTCCGAGAAAGGAATGACCCTCTGGCAGCAAGAGGCCGCCCCCCTCCATTGCCAAGCTCATCCTTCAGAGGTGTATGATGTCTCTGGCGCGGGCGATACGGTCATCGCCACAATCGCCTGCGCGTTGGCCGATGGTCATGCCCTCCCCAGTGCAGTCACTATGGCTACTACAGCCGCTGCTATTGCGGTGAGCAAATTAGGCACAGCCTATGTGACGCATGAGGAATTACGCCAACATCTCCTCGCGGAAATTGCCGATAATGGCTCCTACCTTCCCCTTGCTGATGCTTGTGCCATTGTGGAGACGTGGAAACGTCATGGGGCTTCAGTCGTCTTTACGAATGGCTGTTTTGACCTGCTCCATCCCGGCCATGTTGCCCTTGTTCAATATGCTGCAGGGCAAGGCGATAAACTCATTGTAGCCCTCAATAGCGATGCTTCTATCAAACGGCTCAAGGGTCCACGGCGGCCTTTGCAGCATGAGCAAGCCCGCGCGACGGTTATACGCGCCCTACGCCATGTCGATCTTGTTGTTCTATTTGATGAGGACACCCCCCTTGAGACCATTACCGCCCTCAAGCCGGACATCATCGTCAAGGGGGCTGATTACAAAGAGGATGAAGTCGTGGGGGGAGATTTCATCAAGGCCTATGGCGGGCGAGTCTGCCTTGCTCCACTGCTAGATGGCCATTCCACAAGCCATATCGTCAAAACCATGGATGATACGCACCCTTTAAAGGACGTTCCCTAATGTCGTCTCTCACAACAGAGCAAACACAATGGCACGCATGGTTATGCCAAAAGGCCCTGCCCCTCTGGGACCAAGCTGGTTTTGATGAACAAGCTGGCTTGTATCACGAACGCCTCACTTTTGCAGGCGCCCCCATCACCCTCCCTCATCGCCGTTTGATGGTCCAAGCACGCCAGGTTGCGACTTATTGCCAAGCGGCTTTAAACGGCCATTATAAGGCAGGAGAACGCGCTTTGGCCTGTTTGGCACAACTCACCAAACGCTATCATCGTGCTGATGGTCAAGCAGGATGGGTCTTTGCTTTAGGGCCGGACCTTGCCCCCTCTGACACCAAGCGCGACCTTTACGGCCATGCTTTCATCCTCTTTGCCCATGGATGGGCCTATCGCCTTAGCGGGGATACAGCCCTCCTTACCATAGCTGAGAAAAGCCTTGCTGAGATTGATGCCCTCTTTCCATCCCCTCAAGGGGGGTATCGTGACGCTATTCCTGCCCTCTCTGAGCGACATTCCCAAAACCCGCATATGCATCTTCTGGAAGCCTGCCTGACCCTTTTTGAGGTCTCACAAAGGGAGGTTTTTCTCCATCATGCAGAAGCTATTCTGGCTCTGGCCCTGCGCGCCTTCATTCCTCAAGGGACGGATGCGCTGTTAGAGTTCTTTACCCCCGCTTGGACGCCAGAAGAACCCTATGGGCGCAATCGTGTCGAACCCGGCCATCAAGCCGAATGGTGCTGGCTGTTAGGAGAGTATCATCGCCTTGCCCCAGCAGGTGCGCACGCCACTGCTGCACGCAAGGCCCAACATAAGCTCTATGACCGCCTCCACCAAACCGTTCCCGGCCCGCTCCTGCCCGATGCGTTATATGATGATGGTACCCTGCTAGAGGCCACAACACGCATCTGGCCCCAAACGGAGATGATGCGTCTGCTCGCTCAACACGCGCCTGCTGATCCTGCTACGCGGTATCAACGTCTATGTCGTATGAGCCAGTTTTTCTTCACCCAATACGCGCCTGCTACGCTCTCTGGTGGGTGGATTGACCGGTTAGATGAAGCAGGCAACAGCACAACGGACCATATGCCTGCTAGCAGCTTGTATCATATCTATAGCGCGGGGCAGGCTATCCTTAACGCCCCACCCGCTTAAACGCCAAAACGCTGCATGAACTCCCCGTAAATCTGGGTGAGCTCCTCCAATGAAGCGAGGGAGACATGCTCATCACATTTATGCATTGTTGCCCCCACGAGACCGAACTCCGCCACAGGGCAGCAATGCGTGATAAAACGGGCATCGGACGTGCCCCCACCAGTATCGAGCTTCGGCGTCCGCCCTGTTACAGCCTCCACCGCTTGGGAGAGATGCTCTACCTCTGCCCCCGCTATAGTGCGAAAAGCTTCCCCACTAACAGAGACATCCACCGTGCCATGCGCTGTATGGCAGGCCACAACATCCTCTATCCAGCCCGAAAGACTTTCCCCCGTATGGAGGTCATTAAAGCGAATATTCACCCGCGCTTGTGCCGTAGCGGGTATCACATTCGTTGCAGGATTACCGACATCAATGCTGGTAATTTGCAAAGATGAGGGCGCGAACCACTCATTGCCTTGGTCCAGCACACGCGCTGTTAGGTCACTTAAAATCTTCACAAGCCGATGGGTGGGGTTATCTGCCAAATGTGGATAGGCCACATGCCCCTGCACCCCACGCACCGTGATGACGGCATTCATGCTGCCACGACGGCCAATCTTAATCACCTCCCCCATCTCTGTTGGGTTGGTCGGCTCACCCAGGAGGCAGAAATCAGGCTGTTCCCCCTGCTCTTTCATCCACTCCAACACGGAGCGTGTGCCGTAATGCGCGGGGCCTTCCTCATCCCCTGTAATCAGGAAGGCAAGGCTCCCTTTAAGAGGCCCGGCCTCCAGCCGGCGCGCTACAGAGGCCAGAGCGGCCGCTACACCGCCTTTCATATCCGCTGTACCACGGCCATAAATACGACCCTCGCGCACTTCCCCCGCAAATGGGTCACTGCTCCACCCCTCACCGGGGGGCACAACATCTGTATGACCAGCAAAGCAAAGGCAGGGACGATCTTTCCCTAAGCGTGCATAAAGATTGGGGGTCTCCTCCCCCTTAGGGCCAAAGGCCAACCTTGTGACGGTAAAGCCCATCATCTCCAACGCCTCTGCCACGACGCCCAAAGCCCCGTCATCAGCCGGGGTGACAGAACGACAACGAAGAAGGGCCTGCAAAAGGGCAAGCGGGTCCCGCAGGGAAGATGACAGGCTCATAAGGTCACTCAGTCACGCAAGAGCTCATTGATGGATGTTTTAGAACGCGTCCGCTCATCCACACGCTTCACGATGACCGCGCAAGCTAAGGACGGTCCACCCGGTGTCTTGGGTGGCAATGTACCCGGCACAACAACAGAGTAAGCCGGGACACGGCCCATATGAATCTCACCTGTTGTGCGATCCACAATCTTCGTGGAGGCCCCAAGGAAAACCCCCATAGAAAGGACAGAGCCGCGCTCAACCACGACGCCCTCAGCCACCTCAGAGCGTGCGCCGATGAAGCAATCATCCCCAATAATCACCGGTGCGGCTTGGAGAGGCTCCAGCACCCCGCCAATCCCTGCCCCACCACTAATGTGGCAGTTCTTCCCAATTTGAGCGCAGGAGCCCACTGTAGCCCATGTATCAACCATTGTGCCGCTTTCCACACGGGCACCGAGATTAACGAAGCTAGGCATCAAAACCACACCCGGCGCAATATAAGCCGAACGCCGCACAACAGCCCCTGGTACAGCGCGGAAGCCTGCTTTCTCGAACTCAGCCTTGCCCCAACCAGCAAATTTAAGCGGCACTTTATCAAAACCCGGAGCCCCACCACAGCCATGAGCCATAGGCTCGGACTCATAAAGACGGAAGGACATAAGAACGGCCTTCTTCAGCCATTCATGAACAATACGCTCCTCGCCCTTTTGCTCTGCAACACGGAAGGTCCCGTTATCCAACCCGGCCAGAGCAGCCTCTACGACATCGCGCGCCTCCCCTTTGGTTTGAGGAGAGAGGCTTGCACGGTCCTCCCACAAAGTTTCTACATGCTTACGCAGCGTTGCGTGGTCCATAATTCATTCCTTTTTAACAACCATCATGAAGGCAAATAGCGTGCCCTTTTCCTCATTCTGCCGTGATGAGCGTGCCCGGTCCAGCGCGGGTAAACAACTCTAACAAGCATGTATGAGGCACGCGACCATCCAAAATAACCGCAGCCTTAGCCCCTGCTTGCACGGCTTTAAGGCATGTCTCCACCTTCGGAATCATCCCGCCTGTGATATGCCCCTCTTTAATAAGCCGGCGTGCTTCTGCTGCGGTAAGCTCCTCAATGCGCTTACCATGCTCATCCAAAACACCGGGCACATCGGTCAGCATCAATAAACGAGAGGCCCGCACAGCCCCCGCTACAGCCCCGGCGGCTGTATCGGCATTGATGTTATAAATCTCGCCTTCCTTACCAGCCCCTAAAGGAGCGACAACGGGAATCAACCCCGCCCCTAAAAGCGCATAAAGAACGCGCGGCTCCACCCGCACAGGCGTGCCGACAAAGCCGAGGTCTATAGCCTCCTGATGAGCCGCATCACCCCGACGATAATGGACTAACCGCTCGGCCTGAATCAAACGCCCATCCCGGCCGGAAATCCCAACGGCCAAGGCCCCTGCATGGCTGATAAGGTCTGCCACTTGTTTATTGACCGTACCGGAGAGGACCATCTCGATGACATCAATCATCTCACGGTCTGTCACGCGTAGCCCGTCCACGAACTGGGATTCAACCCCCAGACGCTTCATCATAGCGTTAATTTGCGGCCCCCCGCCATGCACCACGATGGGGTTAATCCCCACAAGCTTGAGCAAGGCAATATCGCGCCCAAATGTCGCGGCAAGGTCATTCTCAACCATTGCATGGCCGCCATATTTCACCACGATAGTATCACCGGCATAGCGACGCAGATAAGGCAAAGCCCCTGCAAGAATAGCCGCTTGCTCTTGCTCGCTTAATTTATCGGACGCCAGAAATTCTTCTGGGAGTGGCATAGGAGGGGAAGATGAAGAAGACATGACCATTCACTCTCAGACACTATTTTTCAAGGACGCCCAATAGCGGGTTCAGCAAACTGCGCTATTATGCCACGCAATTCCGCAATACCCAACGCAGTTGTACTGCTTGTCGCCACAATATGGGGGAAGGCTGCCGCATGGCTTTTCGCCAAGGCTTCCACTTCCTTCACACGCTCTGTTAGAGCCGTGGGGGATAAAGCATCGCATTTTGTCAGCACGATTTGAAAGACAACTGCCGCTTTATCCAAAAGGGCGCAGACCTCTTTATCAGAGGCCTTAAGGCCAACCCGGCCATCAATCAGCAAAATCACACGAGCCAGATTCGGACGACCACGCAAATAAGCGAACATCGTCCTCTGCCAATCTTCCTTCACCGCTTTGGAGGCTTTAGCAAAGCCATAACCCGGCATATCCACCAAAGAAAGACGCCCGCCGAGGTCGAAGAAATTAAGCTGCTTTGTCCGCCCCGGCTCTGATGAGGCACGGGCCAAAGCCCGCCGCCCCGTCAAAGCGTTAATGATGCTGGATTTGCCTACATTAGAGCGTCCTGCAAACGCCACCTCCGCCCGCTCTGGCGGGGGAAGCTGCTCGATCGTCTGCGCGCCGAAGAAGAAGTCACAAGGGCCTGCAAAAAGCCGCCGACCTTCCTCAAGTTCTTCCTCACTCAGAGCCGGGATATGATGTGGCATCACGGCTCATTCTTCTTGCCAAAGCGTTTACGCAGAGCGCGCCCGCCTAGCTTCATCAACGGTACAGGCAAAGCCGTCCGCCGCTCGATATAATGCTGCTGGAGGAAGGTCAGCACGTTGTTCCATGTATAATAAACCAGCAGGCCAGCAGGGAAGCTCGACATCACAAAGACATACACCACCGGCATGAATTGCATAATCCGTGCCTGTGCTGGGTCCATCTGAATCATGCTATGCTTTTGCAACAGCCAAAAGGTAATACCCAATGCCGCTCCCCAGATGCTGAGATGCAAGAAGGAGACAATATGGGTTGGGTCAAACGGCAAGAGACCAAACAAGTTAAACAGATTTGTTGGGTCTGGGACGGAGAGGTCCTTAATCCACCCAAAGAAGGGCGCGTGCCGCTCATCAATGCTCAGATTCAGCATCTTATACAAGCAGAAGAAGATAGGGGCTTGGATAAGCATCGGCAAACAGCCCCCAACCGGGTTAATTTGCTCCTCCTTATACAAGGCCATGACCTTCTGATTCATCGTCACCGGGTCATCTTTATATTTCTGCCGTATCCCTGTGACTTTAGGGGCCACAAGCCGCATACGTGCTGATGATTGTGCCGCTTTAGACGCCAAGGGAAAGAGAAGAATCTTCACCAACAGCGTTAGAGCCATCAACGCAAGGCCGAAATTGCCGATATGGGCATAAAGCCAATGCAGCAAGAAAAGGATCGGCTTATTAAGATAGGAGAAGGCACTCCAGCCAAAATCAATACTATCATCAAAGCGCGCTAGACCTAGTTTACGGTCATAATAACGCAATAATCCGGGCTCTTTCGCACCAGCAAACAGGTAACTCCCCTGCCCTAACCGCGCACCATCCTGAATGACCATCGGCTCTTGCGGCATAAAGGTTACACGATAAGAACCTGCCCCCTCTGGAACGTAACTCTCTTGCAGACGAACCGGCAAAGCAGGGTCCGCCCCTACAGCGGTCAACCAATATTTATCGGTAATACCGCCCCATCCACCTTTGCCTGTGGCTTCCCAGGCGACATGCCCCGGCTTATCAGCCCCTTTGCGGATATCTTTATAATCATTCCGCGTTAAGTCACGCTCCATGACGGAAACAGGGCCTTCAAACTCTGTCAAAGAACCGGTATTTTCAGGCAAATAATCGCGCTGCACACGTTGAAAAGGATAAAGCGAGATAGGCTGGCCAGAGTGATTCTCCACCTCCTGTCGCACTGTCACCATATAGTGGCGGTCCTGCGCTAAATGGATGATAAAGCGCACATTCGCGCCATTATCCCAATAAAGCGTCACGGGTTGCTCTGGGGTAAGAGCCTCCTGCTCGCCATCAACTTGCCAGAGAGAATGCTCATCTGGCACACGGGTTTTGTCCCCCGCAGCATTCTGCCAACCTAACACAAGATAATTCGGTGCTTTGCTGCCCGCTTTATCCAGCAACCGCACGAGCGGACTATCATGAGCAATAGTCTCGCGATAGCGCGTTAGCTCCAAATCATCCAACCGCGCCCCACGCAGATTGAAAGAGCCTTGCACGTCAGGACTCCGCACCGCTAAGCGATGCTCTTTATGGTCATCCTGTGCTACTTCTGCCGTTGCTACAGGCGCTGTGGGCATTGTAGCAGCGGGAGGCTGACTTGCCGTAACAGAGGCAAGGCTTTGCGGAGGCGTATTATCCGCCTTATGCCCCTTCTGCGGTACAAGAAAATTAAAGCCAATCAGAATTAACGCTGATAAGCCAAAAGCGAGGATAAATCGTTTGCTACTTTCCATCGGGCTGGAGCCGCTCTTTCATTTACTGGAAGGGTAGATGGCCCTTCACTGGCGTAAAATCATCCCTAAAACAATAGCCGTAGCCTGTTTTTTACACGCACTGCCCTACCCCAAAGATGAGTGCAGAGCAACATCGTCTTTATATCTGCGCACTTCAGGGCGGATAATCTACCCCTCCGGGATGAAAGGGATGACATTTTAAAATACGGCATACCGTCAACCACAAACCGCGCCATGGCCCGTATCGGCGGATCGATTCCTCCCCATACGCGCTACAGGACGGATAAAAACGACACCGCCCTCCCATAAGAGGACCAAGCAAAAGCTGGTACAGTTTTATCAACCCTACCAAAAAGGCAGCAAATACCTGCCTCACCTCCCTTTGCTCTCCAAGGCGCGGAAAACTTTACGAACATCATCTTTTAAGAGAGAGAAAGGCCGCTGCCTCGTTGCGGCACGGCCTATCAAAACCACATCACCAGAAGGAGGACAGCCCTCCTCCTTTACTACCACACGCAAAGCCTCGCGCAGGCGGCGGCGGGTACGATTGCGCACAACGGAATTACCGACCTTCTTCGTCACGGTAAAACCAGCCCGTACCCCTGCACCCCCCTCTCGCGGCAAAACTTGCCCAATAAGACCGGGGGATACGACCTTCTGCCCCTTACGGGCCAGATGCAAAAACTGTGACCGCTTCTTAAGACGGTCAAGCGACTGCATAATTAAGCAGAAAGCTTCTTGCGGCCTTTTGCACGGCGGTTAGCCAGCACGCGACGCCCGCCAACAGTAGCAGAGCGTGTACGGAAGCCATGGCGACGCTTACGAACCAGACGGGAAGGCTGATATGTGCGCTTCATTCTTTCTATCCTCTAATCTTTAGAACATACCCTTTTAAAGGCATGCCTTAGAACAGGACGCACCTAAGAACGCCCCTCCACTTAGGGGTGGCTTTTAAGGGGCTGGCCCTGCTCTGTCAATCCTACAATGCCCACTCGTTTCTTATAAGGCACTAGGACTTAGGCTAGCTTAGGCGCATCAGCCTTCTCAATTAACTCGACCTTATAGCCATCTGGGTCTTGTACAAAAGCAATCACAATGCCTGTATTGCCCATAGGCCCGGCCTCACGCGTAACGCGCCCACCCCCTTGGCGGACAACCTCCACCGCAGCGGCAACATCTGGCACTCCAATAGCAAAATGCCCAAAGCCCGTGCCGTGAGTATAATCTTCTGTTTGGTCCCAATTATAGGTGAACTCAATTTCCGCTTCACCATGCTCATTACCGCCATAGCCAATATAAACCAGTGTAAAACGGCCCTCCGGCACTTCCAGGCGGCGTAATTCCCGCATGCCTAGCAATCGATAAAAGCCTAAGCTCCGGTCGAGATCTCGTACACGTACCATCGTATGGAGATAAACGCTCATATGTCTCTCTTCCTAATCTCCTGAGGGACTCTCCTCCCCCAATCCATAAAAAAATAATCCTAAACGGTCTGCCTCTTCTATACAGCGATCCGCATCCAGCACCAAGGTTAGTTCTGGCAAGAAGGCCACGCCACGCAACCCGGCCTCTGCAATATTAACAAGCGTTGTCGGACCGATTGTTGGCATATCAGCACGCAGCTCTTGCCCCGCTTTAAGCATTTTGACGAGCACCCCGCCCGCCCCTTCCTGCCGCAAAGCCGCACAACGCTGGAGCATCGCATCTGTCCCCTCCAGAGCTTCTACCGCCAAAGTCAACCCCTGCTGAACAACGCAGCCTTGCCCAATATCCAGCGGCCCCATCACAGATAAAATATGCACCGCCTGCTTTATATCCGCTAATGCTTGTTCATCAGGCTGAATCCTACCCCATGCCCCCTTTTGACAACATGACGGTGTGAGAAACTCATGCGCCCCACGGATGCGAAAGCCTTCCTCCTCCAACAAGCGCACAATCGCGGCAAGGAGGCCATCATCCCCTGCAAAGAGGGCACGGCCTAACCGGCCTATCAAGCGCATCCCCTCTGCATCAGGCCGTAAAGCCCGCCATGAGGGCCGCTTAACTGGGCCTATCAAAACAAGTTCACGGCAGTGCTGCGCCCTTAAAGCACGCAGAATCGTCCCCGCAGCCCCAAGCCGCATAACCGCATGGGGGTAAGGCCTAAGCAACGCCTCATCTACAAAACCTTGGAAACCTATAAGAAACGGCTCACGCCCTTGCTGACGCACGGACGCTGCAACGCGAGCAGGCAAGGGACCACCACCGGCTAAAATCCCAACCCGCTCTTGCTGGCTCACCCCTCATCATCCTTTTCCCACGCTGCGCCCCGCCCTGGGCGGGTCAAGCCGCGACGCGTTGGGGACTCCATAAAGCGGAGCATCTCCGCCACACGCGCAATATGCCCATATTTCTGCCGGACAACACTGACACGCTCTCCCAAGACAGTCTCACCACCAAAAGCACGAGGATATAATTCCCGAAAAGCAAGACGCATTTGTTGAATCTCACCAGCTTCCACCCCCGCACGTTTCAGCCCTACCCAATTAAGCCCTACGAGACGAGCGCGGTTGCCTAAAACACTCCCATAGGGGATGACATCCATCTCCACACCGCATAGCCCCCCCACAACGGCCCCACGGCCGATGCGGACAAACTGATGCAACGCAGCAGAGCCCATAATGCGTGCCTGCTCCCCAATAGTAACGTGACCGCCCATCACCACATTATTGACGATGATAACGCCATCACCCAACACACAATCATGCGCGATATGGGCGTTAGCCATAATGAGACAATCCCGCCCGATATAGGTCTCTCCCGCGCCTTGGGCGGTACCACGATGGATTGTGACACTTTCCCGCACGATGGTTCGCGCCCCGATATGGCAGCGTGTCGGCTCGTTTTTATATTTTAAATCCTGTGGAGGGTACCCCACCGTTGTGAAAGGATAAACCTCTACCCCATCCTCCAGAACGGTATGGCCTTCTACCATAACAGAAGCATGCAACCGGACATGATCCCCCAGACGTACATGCGGACCGACCACACACCAAGGGCCAATAAACACCCCCTGGCCCAAGGAGGCTTGCGGGTCCACAAGAGCCGTTGGGTGAATCTCCGTCTCTTTAGGGAGATGTCCCGGTGCTGGCATCAACGTTAATCCACAATCATCGCACTAAACGATGCCTCAGCAACAACCACGCCATCAACCTTCGCTACACCACGGAAACGCCACACCGTCCCACGCGCGCGCTCCTTGTTAACATAAATGCGCAGTTGATCCCCCGGCCCAACAGGACGGCGGAACTTCGCGTTCTCCACCGTCATGAAATAGACCAACTTCCCCTCGAAAGCCTTCCCGAGCGTTAACACAACCAAGGTTGCCGCTGTTTGTGCCATCGCCTCAATAATAAGCACACCTGGCATGACAGGACGTGCCGGGAAATGCCCTTGGAAGAAAGGCTCGTTCACCGTTACATTTTTAATGCCAACTGCCGATTCCGCAGCCTTGATATCCTCCATCTTGTCTAACAAGAGGAACGGATAACGATGCGGAATCGCCTTCATAATCTGCATCACATCTACGCTCTCAGGCACGTGATGTGTTTGCTCAGTCGCCTCTCCCACCTATCTCATCTCCTGGCTTTCATGTGATAGAACGCAATCAGCCTCCCATCTACCAGGTGAGAGGCGCAATGTTCGCTTCTTCTACCAAAGAAATGCCAAAACACCAATCGGGGAATATCATTTCCGAGAGAGCTTCCTTAATGTTGCCACATTACGAAAAAACTCTCGAAACGGCATCGCCGGACTACCAATCACATCCGCACCGGCATCCACATCATTCATAACACCGCATTGCGCACCAATCCGCGCTTTACGGCCAATATGGATATGACCAATTAGGCCCGCCTGTGCCGCAATCGTCACAAAATCCTCAATAACGGTAGAGCCAGAGACACCAGCCTGCGACACAACGATGCAACAACGACCCAGCTGCGCGTTATGACCTATCTGCACCAGATTATCGATGCGTGTCCCCGCCCCAATCACCGTATCACGCATTGAGCCACGATCAATGGTTGAGTTCGCCCCCACTTCCACCCCATCACCCAGCACAACACGGCCTAGCTGCGGTACGGTTTCAAACCCTTCTGGCCCAACGGCAAAGCCAAAACCATCTTGGCCAATCCGCGCACCAGGATACAAAACCACGCGTTCTCCCAATAAGGCATGGCTAAGCGAAACATGCGCCCCAATCCGACACCCTGCCCCTATAACAACATGGTCCCCTACCGAGGCATGTGCGCCGATCACACAGCCATCACCCAGGCTCACCCCATCGCCAATAACGGCAAAAGGTCCGATCTCCACTTGCTTACCGATTTTAACATCTTGGCCAATAACAGCCGTCGGATGGCACTTAGCCTGCACCGGCGGGGCAGGATGAAATAAGCGCGCAACACGGGCCCAAAGCAAATAGGGCTCGCGGCTTATCAGAGCGGTACAGCCTTTGGGGACTTTATCAACAAAAGCAGGCCCTAGCACGACCAGCCCGGCCCCCGTTGTCTCCAACAATGGGAGATAACGACGATTATCACAAAAACTAACATGCTGCGGCCCTGCCGCATGGAGAGGGGCAACCCCCTCAAATAATGTCTCCGCCGTAGCAGGGCCCAAAGCTTCCGCCCCTGTGACCTCCAACAATCGTGCTAAAGAGAAAGGCCCTGAACGCGTAAAAAAACGAGAATCACCTGGTAGTTGACTCTGCTGCCCTTCCCGCGTCATACCCGCGCCCCCCTTTAATTAGTGACGCCGTACGACAGAGCCCGCCCCCGGTGCCTGCGCTGTCGCAGCTGGCTGTTGGGCCGCTTGCATCAGGCGTTCCTCATCCGCCGTAGTAGGCATTTTCCCTGACTTTGCCAGGACTTCCGGGTCCACACCATCGGCAGGGATAAAGACATGAGGCAGCACTTTATTCAAACGATCTGCCACTTCCTCCGTAATATCCTGGCCATCTACATGCAAGACCGCCTGCTCAGCATGAAGAATCAGATTCATACCATGTGCAGCAGCCACTTTTGCAATAATGCCATCGCGTTGTTCCAACACGCGTTCAATCTGATGGAAAGCAACCTGATACGCTTCCTGAATAATCCGCGCCTGATTGCTGAAATCACGCTGATCTTTTGCCCTGCGCTCTTGCAAATGGCGCACCCGCAATTGAAGCTGATCCGATGTTAAGCTCCGCGCTTGTACTTGTAATTTCTGCTGTTCTGCACGCCACGCGGCCTCTTCCTTCTGCACCAAACGCGCTAGGCGATCACGCCGCTCACCAAGCACTTGCTGCATTTCCTGAGCCGCGGTGGAAAGCTGCATAACCCCCTGCACGCTAATCAAGCCCAAAGTAACAGCTGGTGGTGGAGCTTCCTTTGGTACGGCTGGCGATGAAGGAACAGCCGGCAAAGGCAAAATAGGTGGCGTTTGCGGGGCTTCACTTTCGTTCCCATCAGGCGAAGCGTCCTCCGCCTCCCCCATATCCGGGGCATCAACAGGTGCAACAGGAGCCACCGCCCGATGATGGGTTGCCGGTGACGCGGAAGGCTGAGCCGCTTTAGGCACAAACCACGCCCCATTACCATTATTATCCGCCGCGTTACCTAGCCCCAGCGGAAGAAAGACCAAAGCACTCGCAGCGAGTAAAGACAAAGAAAAGCGCGACATGAAACCCTCTTATCTAAATAAATATCAGTTTAAAGGAACGTCTCTTCCGTTTTCTTAAAACTGTTGCCCAAAACCAAAACGGATCGGATACAGGCGGTCCCCCCTCTCGCGATGGATCGGCACAGCACCATCAATATTAACCAAACCGAAGGGGCTCTTCCACGAAATACCCAACCCACCTGAAACACGCGGTGTCATCGTGCTACCACCGATTGGCGTATAATAGGGGTCGTTAAAATTGCGATAATGGTTACGATCCTTCACACGTTTACCTGAGAGGCTACCAGCATCAATAAAACCACGACCAGAAATACCGAGACTTTCACCAAACGGTAACGGGAAGTTCAGCTGAGCTGATGCTGTGTACATGAAGGTACCACCCAGCAAATCATCCTGCCCTGCACCTGGGCAAAAGCCATTACGGGCTTGGGCAAGGGTATTATTCGCAGTACCCGGGTGACACGGAGCGCGATAATGGGAGCTACGCGGCCCCACACCACCTTGCAGGAAGCCACGCAAGTTCTCACCACCGAGATAGAAATTATCAACGATGTTCCTATCCCCGCTGGAGCTCCAGTCATGCATATAACCCACGCCGCCTTTAAACTGGAGGCCCCAATTATGCGTTCCTGTTAAATCATCCAACGGTACATAATAGGCACCATTTGCCTTCACGCGGTAATATTTTTCATTACCACCTAAGCCAGCAAACTCCCCACCAGCACTCACAACATAACCAGAGCGCGGGCTCATGCGGTTATCACGCCGGTCATATGTAATCGTCGTGCCAATCTGCGATAGCAAAGACCAACCCGCTGCATTACGCACATAGACAGAAGGCGTATCATCCTGCCAGCCGGCATAATCCTGATTCGGCACACCATTACCCACATGACGGTCCACCACCGTGTACGTCCAGGATTGGGAGAGATAGCGGTTATAAGCGTAGCCTAGACGGATAGAGGCACCATACTGGCCCTCATTATAGCTCTGATACGTTTGATAATTATTCTGGACCGTATAAATATCAAACCCGGCAACAAAGTTACGGCCTAAAAAGTAAGGGTCTGTAAAAGACAAGTCTGCTTGTTTCTCGTAATACGCAACCGTGCCGGAGAAGCCAGCATCCACGCCTGTCCCCAGCAGGTTATGCTGCTTGAGGCCCACATTCCCCATCACACCGGCATCTGTCGAGTACCCACCACCAAGGGAGAACTCCCCTGTTGGCTTCTCCACCACATTAGCACTAACATTGACCTTATCTGGTGCAGAGCCCTGGCTTTGGTCCACATTTGTACTGCTGAAATAGCCCATATCTTGCAGGGCCATCTTCGTATATTTGCGGTTAAAGGGCGTGTAAGCATCCCCCTCGACCATAGGCAGATTACGGCGGATGACATGGTCACGCGTAACGGTATTCCCGTTAATATCAATCCGCTCCACATAGACATGCGGACCCTCCACAATATCGAAGAGCAGATCCACCAGCTTTTTCTCTGGGTTGCGGGCAATCTCTGGACGGACCATCGCAAATGGATGGCCGTTTGCCTGCAACCATTCCTGCATATCAGTTGCATTATCTTGCACGGCTGTGCCGTCATAATACTGGTTTTTATAAACCTCGATATGCTTCTTCACCATCTCTGGAGTGACATGATGCACGTTAGAGCGCACGCCAATCTTATTCAGCTTATAGCGCGGCCCTTCATGAATCGTGAAGGTAATGTAGAAGCTTTTATGATCAGGTGATAACTCACCCGTTGAGTCGACAATATGAAAATCTACAAAGCCATTCCGCAGATAAAAACGTCTCAACAGCTCGGCATCATAGCGGACACGCTCTGGATTATATTCATCCGAGGAGGAAAAGAACCGATACCATGCAGCCTCTTTGGAGGAAATAGCGTGAGACAATACAGCCTCACTATAGGTATTATTCCCCACAAAAGAGATTTTCCGCACTAAGGTCTGGCGTGCTTCATTGATATTAAAAATCACATCCACACGATTATGCGACAACCGAATCACCTGCGGGACTACAGTCGCCCCATAACGCGCACGGGCGGCATACATGTTCAAAATCTTCTGACGGTCCGCAGCAACAATCTGCGTTGAGAACACTGCCCGAGCACGCAAGCTAATTTCTTTGCGCAAATCAGCATCCTTAAGAGTGTGGTTACCCTCAAAGACGATCCGATTCACCACCGGATTCTCTACTAAATTAACAACTAATGTATTGCCCTGACGTTGCAAGGTAACATCCCGGAATAACCCAGTTGCATATAATGTTTTTAATGACCGATTGAGTGCATCACGACTAAAGCTATCACCAGGTTGTACGACCAGATAAGACAGGACGGTACTCGTCTCAATCCGCGTGTTACCACGGACGTCGATAGACTGAATCATCCCCCCTAACGGGACAGGAGCAGCCTCCGCCTTATTTGCCACCGAACGCGCATGCCCACGCCCATGGCTACCTAAAGGCGCAGCCTGTGCAGCACTAAGCAGGGTTGGTGCCGTACAGACAGACGCCAGCAGAGCCAGTCGAACGGCCATCGGCCGAAAGCTTTTTGTACGCAATCCTGACAAAACCGGTATTCCTCGTCTCAAAGTTCTACAAACAGCCATCCGCATCATTTTGATGCAAGCTGTTCACCATAGTCCCATACGCCATAGCGCAACCCATCGCAGCCCTTTAACCACATAATGACTAAAGACCCACTTATCTCAGTTATAAAACGCTACCCAAGTATGACCTTTTCCCTCATTGAAGGGGCAAAAATCAACCCCTATGTGCAAACAACCAATGAAAAACGCCCAACCCTCTGAGATCATTCACTGTTGAAAAGACAAAAAGAGCCACAACGAGCAATAATCCAAATTGCAACGCATAGCCCTGTGTCCGTTCTGATAAAGGACGACCCAAGATAGCCTCGCATCCATAGAACAGCAAATGCCCACCATCAAGCATTGGCACAGGAAACAGATTAATCAAGCCTAAATTAAGCGACAAAAGTGCCACAAATCCAATCGCACTTGCCATCCCATAATCCACCGCTTGGCCGGACATATGAATAATGCCAATCGTCCCCGAAAGCTGCTTCGCACTCCGCTGCCCACTGACGATCTGCCAAATGCCTTCCAGCATATTAGCACACATATCCCATGTTTGCCCAAAAGCAGCGGGAATAGCCTTATAAACAGGCAAGGGTGCCCCATGCTTTAACATAAAGCCCACACCTAAACGGCCGACCTCATGCCCATCTTGCGCGAGACGATCCAACGTCACGGGGAGTTCTAGCTCTTTGCCCTCCCGCATCACACTAACCTGCATCACCGCCCCCGGATGAGCCGCTACTTGTGTTTGGATATCACCAATGCTGAGGATACGATGCCCATCCAGCTTGGTAATCTCATCACCTAGCTTTAGACCAGCACGGCTAGCAGCACCATTAGGGGCAAGGCTACCAATATCGGGCTTTGCCTCTGGTTTGCCGAAGCATGAAAGCAAAACAGCAAATAATATGATGGTCAGTAAGAAATTAAACACCGGCCCTGCGACGGTTACAAGCGCACGGGAGAGGACGGACTTGCGGTTAAAGGCGTTCTCATCACCTTCCTCAGCGGGGGCATCAGGACGATTCTCAAAGCCATGCAGCTTAACATATCCCCCCAATGGCAAGAGGCTAATTTGCCATTTTGTCCCCACCCGATCTTGCCATGATGTCAGAGCTGGGCCGAAGCCAATGGAGAATACATCCACCTGCACCCCACGCCAGCGCGCAGCCAAATAATGCCCCATCTCGTGAACGAACACGACAATCCCAAAGACAACCAACCCGGCAATAACAGTATGTACGGTATGCATCATCAGCTCATACGCTCCATTTGCTCACGGGCGAGGGCGCGACCACGTTCATCCCAATGATAAATATCCTCCAAAGAGGTTGGCTCTGGATTCTCGGGCATAGCCTGCAAACTTGCCTCAATAAGCTGGCCAATACCGAGGAAACGAATCTTCCCTGCTAAAAACGCCTCAACGGCAATCTCATTCGCTGCGGAGAACACCGTTGGGGCCACACCGCCTGCTCGCAATACTTGGCGGGCTAGACCGAGGGGACGGAAACGATCCTCATCAACGGCCTCAAACTCCATCCGGCCAAGCTTTACAAAATCCAACCGCTCGCATTTCGTCTCCATCCGCGTAGGGGCCGCTAATGTGTGAGCGATGGGAATCCGCATATCAGCCGTACCCATCTGGGCTACGAAGCTCCCATCCCGAAAACACACCATCCCATGCACGACCGATTGCGGATGAACCAGAACATCTATCTGATGCTCTGGCAGCGAAAAGAGGCGTGCGGCCTCAATGACCTCTAACCCTTTATTGGCCATAGAGGCTGAGTCAATCGTAATCTTCGCCCCCATAGACCATGTTGGATGCTTTAAAGCCTGCTCTGGCGTGGCTTTGGCCATCTCCTCCTTGCTCGCCCGGCGAAATGGCCCGCCAGAAGCGGTAAGGACGATCTTCTCCACTAAAGACATATCCGCCCCGCCGAGGGATTGGACAATCGCATTATGCTCGGAGTCAACTGGCAGCAACTCTGCCCCGGCATCGCGCACGGCCTTGAGCATGACATCCCCCGCGCAAACGAGGGCTTCTTTATTGGCTAAAGCGACCTGATGCCCATTTTGCACCGCTGCCAATGTAGGGGCGAGACCCGCCGCCCCTGTGATGGCGGCCATGGTCCAATCTGCCTCTAGCGCGCCTGCCTCAATCACAGCCTGCCGCCCTGCTGCGACCTTTGTAGACGTCCCGGCTAGACGCTCTTTAAGCTCGGCATAATGGCTCTCATCATTTAAGACGGCCAGCTCCGCATTTAACGCACGCGCTTGCTCTGCCAAAAGAGCCGCATTCCGCCCACCTACCAGAGCCCGCACTTGGATGGACTTTGCCTGCGTTTTTAAAAGGTCAACGGTAGAAACACCAATACTACCCGTGCTGCCTAATACGCTGACCCGCCGCCGCTCAGAACCTCCACCCATAAACACCCTCTCCTTTAATTGTTCCACCATCTCGCATAAAAGCCTCTGCCCTATAGCAGATCACCCACCAAATCCTTAAAGAAATAAGTCTAAAATAGCGTCCAAAAGGCTGCCTGACCGCTGCATAGAGCAAACAATCCCGCAATGGGGGCTGCCAGTAACAGCGCATCTAGCCTATCTAGCAACCCGCCATGACCGGGAATCAGCTTACCCGAGTCCTTTACCCCTAAACGCCGCTTAAAGGCACTCTCCATCAAGTCCCCACATTGGGCCGCAATGGCTAAAATGCCCCCCATAAGACAGGCACTAGCAGACCAACCCGCCCCCGCAACATGGGCAATGACTCCGCCCATCACCACAGCTCCTATAATCCCTCCGATAGAGCCAGAAATGGTCTTACCAGGGGAGATCGCTGGGGCAAGCTTAGGCCCGCCAATCAAACGGCCCGTCGCATAAGCGCAACTATCACTCGCAATCACGGCAAATATGACAAAGAGTGTCTCATACAAGCCTTCTGGGCGACTACGCAGCCATAAAAGGGCAATCCCCCCAAAAATGGAGACCAACACCGGCCCGCAAGTGGGGAGACCAAACAAAAGACTCGCCCCCACCAAAGACGCTACAGCCAACCATTGCCCCTTAATCGCGATCAACCCCGCGCAAAGCGGCCATAACATCAACAAGACACCACGCAGAGTTTTCATCCGTTGGCCGAGCAGGCTTTCACCCTCCCAGACCAGACCAATCATAACCAGAAGCACTAATGCCCGGTACACCCATCCGCCCGACCATAAGCAAAACAGCACGATAGGCACTAAAACGAGGCTAGAGAGAATGCGCTTTTGCAGCTCCGTCATGATGGCCGTCCCCCAAATCGCCGTTGGCGGCTTTTATAATGCTGGAGAACCTCTGCAAAATCAGCCTCGCTAAAATCCGGCCAGAACACATCAAGAAAAATCAGTTCCGCATAGGCAGACTGCCATAAGAGGAAGTTGGACAGGCGTGCCTCTCCACTTGTACGCACCACAATATCCGGGTCTGGGACATCATGTGTCTGCAAAGCGGAGGCAAAGCGGCCCTCATCAATCGCTTCTGGCTGTAATGTCCCGGCTTTTACCTGCTCCGCCAAAGCGCGCGCACTTGCGGCAATTTCTGCACGCCCCCCGTAAGACAAAGCCAAAATGAGCGTTAGCCGCGTATTCTGTGCGGTTTTATCTTCCGCACGGCGTAACTCTTTACAAAAAGCTGCCCCAAAACGCTCAGGCTCACCAATAATCCGCAGCCGTACCCCTTGCTCATCCAGCTCCTTAAAGCGATGGCGCAAGTAAAATTGCATCAGACCGGTAAGGTCCTTGATCTCATCACCAGAGCGCCGCCAATTCTCGGAGGAGAAAGCATAAAGGGTGAGATACTCCACCCCATTTTGTATGGCAGCCCGCACACAACGCTGCACAGCCTCCCCACCAGCGCGGTGGCCCTGCACTGTAGGTAAGCCGCGCTGCTGCGCCCAACGCCCATTGCCATCCATAATCACAGCCATATGGCGCGGCACGGCGGGAACATCCTTAGCAGATGATGAGAGGGAAGAAGCCACCACGACTCTAGCGATCAGACCTGCTTAATATCACGCTCTTTATCAGCAAGCAGCGTATCAACCCGGCCAATATAATCATCGGTTAGTTTTTGGATGGCAGCTGTCCAGACCTTCAGGTCATCTTGGCTGATATCGCCATCCTTCTCTAGCCCTTTGGCTTTATCCATCCCATCACGGCGGACACCACGCACAGCAACACGTCCGCCTTCGGCATAGCGTGCCGCGGCTTTGGCCATCTCATTGCGGCGTTCTTCCGTCAATTGAGGGATGGGTACACGAATCGTCTGACCCTCAGCGGCAGGGTTCAGCCCCAGCCCGCTATCGCGAATCGCTTTCTCAACAGAGGACACAACGCTAGCATCCCATACGGAGACTGTTAGCATACGTGCTTCTGGCACAGCGACAGAGCCAACCTGCGAAAGCGGCACAACAGAGCCATAAACCTCCACCCGCACCGGCTCCAACAAATTAGGGCTAGCCCGACCAGAACGCAGGCCGGAGAGGTCTCGCCGCAAACTCTCTATCGCGCCTTCCATGCGGCGTTTTAGGTCATCTAACAGGGTGTTTAATTCTGTACTCATAACATGCTTCCTCAAAAACCACTCTTTTAAACGCGCTTAGCGCGTCTTACCTCAGCCTTCAACAATGCGCGTAAAAGGTCCTTCCCCCTTCATCGCCGCAGCAAAGGCACCCGGTGCATGAATGTTAAAAACGATAATGGGCAGCGTATTCTCGCGCGCAAGGCTCACAGCGGCAGCGTCCATAACCTTTAGGTTACGTGCTAAAGCGTCCATATAGGTAAGCTGCTCATACCGCGTGGCTTCAGGATTGCGGCGTGGGTCGTCAGAGTAAACACCATCCACCTGCGTCCCTTTAAAGAGGGCATCGCACTCCATCTCATTTGCGCGTAACGCCGCGGCGGTGTCGGTCGTGAAGAAAGGATTACCCGTCCCCGCAGCGAAAATAACAACCCGCCCCTTCTCCATATGCCGCAAAGCACGCCGCCGGATGTAAGGCTCAGCGATAGACGCCATATGGATAGCCGTCATCACGCGGGTTTCAACCTCGCGCTTCTCCAACGCATTTTGCAGCATGAGCGCATTAATGACCGTTGCCAACATCCCGGCATAATCGCCCTGTACGCGGTCCATCCCCTTTGCCGCTGCAGCTAACCCGCGAAAGATATTGCCGCCCCCAACAACAAGGCATACCTCCCCGCCCATCGCGACCACGGCGGCAATATCGGCCGCAACCATATCCACCATCTCCGGGTCTACACCGGCTGTCCCTTTGCCCATAAGGGCCTCACCGGAGACTTTGAGGAGAACACGTTTATAAGGGAAGGAGGGGTTTTGTGGGGCGGGGCTCATAATCGTAACGGCTCTCTAACTGGTGGTACCCTAATATGTGTTAAGTCCTCTCATACAGAGCCAACCTTATGGGAACAAGAGATACTCGCGCCCTTCAGCTATGATCAGCAAGACCAAGGGCACGGAGACGGGCTGTTTCTTCATCCCATGCTGCGCGTTCCTTCACATTCAGGAAAAGATGGCACGGCGCGCCAAGCAAGCCTGATAGCTGCTTTCGCGCCCGCATCCCAATCTCCCGGATGCGCTGGCCGCGCTCGCCAATCAAAATCGCTTTATGACCAGACCGCGAGACATAAACTGTTACATCAATACGGATTGACCCATCAGGCCGCACTTTAAACGATTCCGTCTCCACAGTGGCATGGTAAGGAATCTCCTCATGGGTCTGTAAAAACACCTGCTCCCGCACAATCTCAGCCGCAAGAAAGCGGTCAGGCAGGTCCGTTAGGTCATCCTCTGGATAATGGTATGGCCCTACGGGTAAGGCCTTGGCCAGCCCATCTAACAACCCATCCACCCCATCACCAGAGCGCGCACTGACCATATACACCTCCTCCACCCGCAGCACATCCGTAACGGCTTTGGTCAGAGGGAGAAGCTGATCATGGGCGATGAGGTCGGTTTTATTCAGCACCAACCAGACAGGGCGTTTGCTTTCCTTTAGCGTGGTGATGATGTCGCGGATTTCATCCGTCAAACCGATGCGGCTATCAATCAATAAAAGGCTTAAATCAGCATCTTGCACACCGCTCCAGGCCGCTTTTACCATCGCGCGGTCCAACCGCCGGCGAGGTTTAAAAATCCCCGGCAAATCCACAAACACAATCTGCGCTGCCCCACGCATGACAATGCCTAAAGTCCGAAAGCGTGTTGTCTGTGCTTTAGGGCTAACGATGGAAAGCTTGGTCCCCACGATATAATTCATCAAGGTGGATTTACCAGCATTAGGAGCCCCTACTAGAGCCACAAACCCGCAACGAGCCACACCATCATGAGCGGGGGATAATGTCTCTGGATGGGTAAAAGCCTCAGTCATGGTCCACCTCCCGTCCTAACTGCTGTAACAACGCTTTTGCAGCAGCACTTTCTGCCGCGCGTTTACTGCCCGCCTGCCCAACACCGACCTGCCCTAGCGCATGCACTTCCACACAAAATACAGGCGCATGAGATGGCCCCTCAGCAGACATCAGCTCATAATGCGGCAAAGCTTCCCCACGGCCTAGCAAAAACTCTTGTAATAACGTTTTAGGCTCTTTATGCGGCTGGCCGCTCCGCTCAATATCCCTATCCCATAAGCGGCGGACAACATGTCGTGCAGGCTCCAGCCCAGCATCAAGATATAACGCCCCTAAAAGGGCCTCCATCCCATCAGCAAGGACACTCGCTAACTCGCGAATCCCGGCATGTTCCTCATGTTGGGCAATTTGTATAGCCTCAGAAAGTTCAATCCGCTCCGCAATGCGGGCTAAAACAGGGCGTGAGACCAAATGTGCATGGCGCGCCCCTAAGGCCCCTTCTTGCTCCTCTGGGTACCGCTCAAACAGCCATTCAGCCATAAGCAAGCCCAAAACACGGTCACCTATAAACTCCAACCGCTCATTAGAGCCTTGCCCACGGGGCTTCTTTACGCCCTTTTGGTCCTTCTTCTGTCCCCGATTCCGCCCTGCCCGCCGAGGCACGGCAGAGCGATGGGTCAGAGCTTCATGCAGCAGAGCTGAATCCTCAAAATGATGATTCAGCTTAGCTTCCACAAGGCGAACAGCGTCCTCTCGTGTCATCATTAGTCGATACCGTGTAAGAAGCGGCCCCACCGAATCTCCACAGGCCAGTACCAAAATTGCCATGCTGGATGGCGCATCTCTACAGAGAAAAGAACAATCTTCGCCTTACCCACCAGATTCCCTACCGGGACGAATCCAAGGTCATGCCCGCTACTATCACTGAGATACGCATTCCCCGGTGGGGCCGCACACGCGCCTGTCTCACGCCCCCCTTGGAAGCGGCTATCAGAGCTATCATCCCGATCATCCCCCATAGCGAAAAGACAGCCCTGCGGGACGATATATTCCGGCGTATTATTAGCGAGGTCATGGTCACGCATTTTCAAAATATCATGCGCAACAACGTGACCATCCTCCCGAGGTATCATCTCACGATAACGCGTGCCAGAAAGCACATAGCCGCGCTCATCCTGCACGCTATAAGGGCCTTTATCCTGCCTTGGCACGGCCTGCCCATTGATGAACAGCCGCCCCTCCTCCATACGAATCCGGTCCCCCGGTAAGCCAACAATACGCTTAATATAATCAATGGAGGTATTCTGCGTATAACGGAACACCGCCACATCCCCACGATGAGGCATACTGGCAAAATAACGCCCAGAAATGAAAGAAGGCGACATCGGGAAGGAATAGCGGGAATAGCCGTAGCTCATCTTAGAGACAGCAACAAAATCCCCCACTTGCAGCGTAGGCACCATAGAGGCGGAAGGAATATTAAAAGGCTCCACCAATAAAGACCGCACAGCCACAATCAGCACAATCCATAGGATAATCTGCCGAATAGAGGCCCCAAGGCTCTCCTTCTGCTCTGATGGCTCTAATGGTGTCTCTGCGCTCATATCTCTCTATATCCTAACTCTAACCCACCCGGCATAGCCTGCTTGGCCTGTGGGGTCATGCGTTAATTTACCGTGCTGCGCTTTTCTCTACGTAACTTAGAGGGACAAGCTGTATCAAAACCTGTGCCATTGCGAGAGGGGTGTCATCACTCATACTCACCAAAATCTCAGCATAATGGCCCGCTGGCGTACGCTTTTGCAAAAGAGCCGCAGCCTTACCAGAGAGACTCATAAGCGGCGCACCCTTCGCGTTACGCTCCACGGCTATATCCTGCATCTGCACGCCCTCGGCAAAGCCTGTCCCCAAAGCTTTAGCACAAGCCTCCTTTGCGGCCCAACGCTTGGCACAAGCCCCCGCTTGGGCCGTAGGGGCGAGACTACGTATGTAAGATTGCTCCGCTGGCGTAAAAACACGCTGCAAAAACGCCTCCCCATGCCGCGCCAAGGCTCGCTCTATCCGCGCTATAGCGCAGACATCCACCCCAATGCCCAAAATCATACGGGTTATCCCTTCGTCCGCTCTGCTTGGAGGACGCCTTTCTCGGAGCGGAAACTCGCTAAAACCGTGGCAAGATGGCCTTTATTACGGACCTCCAAATCCACCAAAATCTCCATAAAATCGAGCTGACGATTCACAATCCGCAAATTCACCACACTCGCCTCATGCCGCGTTGCGAGATTGGTAAGAGCCGCAAGAACAGCCGGGTCACTCCCTGCCACAACAGAGAGCCGCGCCATATAGCGGGGGGCATCCCGCCCGACACGCCCCATAGCCTCATCGCTCCACGAAATCTCCAAAAAACGCTCCGGCATGTCGGAGAACATGCTGAGATTATGGCATTTCCGCCGATGCACCGTCACCCCTTTTGAGGGCGCAATAATCCCGACAATCCGGTCCCCCGGCAGAGGGCGACAACACCCCGCGAAATTGATCTCAATTCCACTCCCGATGCCCTCAATCAAGGGGCTATCATGGCTATTAAGGGGTTTGGGTGGTGCAGGCCGCTGGCCTAACCGCTCCTCCAAACGCGGGGATAAGCCGGGGACAATCCGCGGGGCGCGCCCTTGGCGGGAAAGCTCGGGATACGCCGCCCCAACAACATCTTTCGGGTCTATATGACCCGCCCCAACAGCCCCGTATAAATCTGTAAGGCTATTCTGCTTTAAGGTGCCTAAAATACCCTCCAACACCTTTTCAGAGCCATCCACCCCTTTTTGACGGAAGGCCCGCGCCACCGCACCACGGCCATTTTCTACATTATTCTGCCGCTGTTGGAGGGCGACAAACCGCCGTACACGCGCCCGCGCCTTGCCGGTAACGACAAACCGCTCCCACGAGGGTGAAGGCGTACCCCCCCGTGCGGTCATGATGTCGATTTGGTCCCCATTTTGCAAAATATGCTTTAGCGGGACGAGCCTACCATTCACCTTAGCCCCAACGCAGCGATCCCCTATCTGGCTATGCACCGCATAGGCAAAATCCACCGGGGTCGCCCCACGCGGGAGAGAGATAAGCTGCCCTTTGGGGGTAAAACAAAAGACTTGGTCTTGATAAAGCTCTAACTTCGTATTCTCTAAGAACTCATCAGGGCCTTGGCTATCCTCCAAAATATCCAACAAATCTTGCACCCACCGCAGCTTACGCGTGTAAGCCCCGAAGGTCTCAGACAGGACAGCCGTTTCATATTCGCTTGGGTTAGAGCCATCTTTGTAGCTCCAATGCGAGGCCACGCCATTTTCGGCAAGGTCGTGCATCTC
This sequence comes from Parasaccharibacter apium, assembly GCF_002592045.1. GTDB lineage: Bacteria > Pseudomonadota > Alphaproteobacteria > Acetobacterales > Acetobacteraceae > Bombella > Bombella saccharophila. The sequence goes on from NZ_MEJG01000001.1 coordinate 218,295, forward strand.
TGGCGTGCGGATTTGCACTTCAATCTTTTGGCTATGAGGGCGGTAAAGCGTCACCCCTGTATGCAGGGATTGATAACCGTTTGTTTTCGGCGTGGAGATATAATCCTTAAACCGCCCGGCAATCATCGGGTAAGCCCCATGCACAGCCCCCAGGGCCGCATAACATGCCTCCCGCGTAGGCACGAGGATACGAAAGGCCATGATATCCGAGAGCTGCTCAAAGGCGACATTGCGCCGCTTCATCTTCTCCCAGATGGAATAAGGCGTCTTTTCTCGGCCAACAACCTCCGCCCCCTCTACCCCGGCTTCTTTGCAAAGAGTGAGCAACTCACAGCGTATTTGCTCAATCATATCCGCGCCTTGGCCACGCAGATAATTCAGCCGGGCGCGAATAGTCGCATCAGCATCAGGCTCCAGATTCGCAAAAGCGACATCCTGCAATTCTGTCTTAACGCGGTCCATACCGATGCGCTCGGCAAGGGGAGCGTAAATATCCAACGTCTCACGCGCAATACGCTGGCGGCGATCCGTCCGCTGCACATAATGCAAGGTCCGCATATTATGCAGCCTATCGGCCAATTTGACGATAAGGACACGAATATCACGCGACATCGCCAAAACGAGCTTACGGAAGTTCTCTGCTTGCTTTGTCCGGTCGGATTGCAGCTCCAAACGCGTAAGCTTGGTTACGCCATCCACAATAGCAGCAACATCTTTACCAAATTGGTGCGTTAGGCTCTCCAGCGTTATACCGGTATCTTCAACCGTATCATGGAGAAACCCAACCATGATGGAGACAGGGTCCATACGGAACCCTGCCAGAATGTTCGCTACGGCGATAGGATGCGTAATATAAGGGTCGCCATTGTCACGGCATTGCCCCTCATGTGCTTTTGCCGCTAGGTCATAGGCTTTTTCTATCTGGGCAAGGTCGGCATAGGCATCATATTGCCGAATGCGCTCTAACAGACCATGAATAGGCGGGTGAAAGTCTTTACAGGCGCGGCCATCGGCAGTCTCAAGCGTTTTTCCCTCTGATAACCCAGACGAAAGCAACGACTCACCACCCATGACCCCGCCTCCATTTCATCCTCTTGGGATCACCACAAGGAAAACCTTCCTCATAACTTATGAGGAAAGGCCCTTAAAGCTTAGCGGCGTCTCCGACCAGAGCCAGCTTCGTCAGCGGCCATATTGGCGGCTTCTTCCTCAGCGGAGACATCCTGCAAACCAAAGATGTTCTGGTCTGTTGGGATCAAATCTAGCACTTCCTCATCCGAAGGCTCAACTTCTGGCTGATGGCCCATGGAACGGACAATCCCATTCTTCAGCCCTTCAAGGCTGACATGATCCTCAGCAATTTCACGCAGGGCAACAACGGTATTTTTATCATTATCGCGTGGGACCTGCATCTCCTCCCCACGGGAGAGACCGCGAGCCCGCTGAGCCGCTAGCAACACGAGGTCAAAACGGTTTGAAACCTTCTCAATACAGTCCTCTACAGTTACACGTGCCATATTACCGGCTCCCCCCACATTTACAGCATGCTGTTGTTGGTCTAATCGCAACGCACGCCCAAACCAACCCAGCACAAATAGGCCGAAGTCACCCCCGCCTATCTCACACTCTGAGTGTGCCACTATCACAAATCTCTTTATTGATGCAACGTAAAGATGTAAGAGGGACTCCGCAGGGGCGGTCCCGTTCTCCATGTGACAGCCTTCACCTTTTCATCACGCGCGATGCCATCGCATCGTAATTACATTATGGAACAGGAAAAGAAAAAAGGTGATTTACCACCCCATAGAACCAACAAATATTTGACGGTCTAAGCCTGAACACATGGGACGTCCCTTCATAACCCCACCATCTAAAATCTCACTGTGAGTTATATGTCCAATCTTCTTCTACGCAAAAACGATCGTACGTCACTTTTCATCAACGGTGCCAGCCTCCACCATGCAGCCCGCAATCTTGGCTTTGAGGTGGACTTCCTAGCCCTGCGGGATTTGTTTGAGCAGCAATCAGCCTTCCAACGGGCTTTTTATTACGCTGCCATGCCAGAGACAGAGGATTACTCCCCTCTACGCCCCCTGACAGATTGGCTTGCTTATAATGGCTACCATCTCGTCACTAAAACAGCACGGGAGTTCACCAACCAGTCTGGCCAACGCCGCATCAAAGGGAATATGAATGTCGAGCTGGCTGTAGACCTCATCGAGCAAGCCCCACGGTTGGACCACATCGTCATCATCAGTGGCGATTCCGACCTTCGCCGTGCTGTAGAGGCGGTGCAAGCTTGTGGTGTCCGTGTGACGGTCATCTCCTCCGTTAAAACCACCCCCCCGATGATTGGTGATGACCTCCGCCGCCAAACCGACCATTTTGTAGAATTGGCGGATATTGCCCATCATTTCACCCGGCGCAATGCCGATAACCGCTCCCGCCCGCCTATTCGTCATCCTGCTGATGTCGATGATGATTATGATGATGGAGAATAAATCTCCCTTCAAACCCCGCTTCGGCGGGGTCTTTTTTTACCTTAATCGCACGGATAGAAGATTATTTGGACCATTTTACTCTTTTTTTGTATATCTCCCCCCTCGCTCCCTTGACGTTCCCGCACTGCCACCATAGCTAAAGGGTCGTCATGAATGGGACAGAGCGTATCTGTCCTCTCATATGCTAAGGAAGATTCACAATGGCTTTTGAGCTCCCCAAACTCCCCTACGCAGAAAACGCTCTAGCGGCTGCTGGCATGTGCCAAGAAACGCTAGAACTCCATCACGGTAAACATCATCAAGCCTATGTCACAGCCCTAAACGGCTTTGTAGAAAGCAAAGCTGAGCTTGCTGGTAAGTCCCTTGAGGAGATTATCGCCCTCTCCCACGCAGATTCTGCTTTAGCCCCAGTCTTTAATAATGCTGGCCAGCATTGGAACCACATCATCTTCTGGAACTGCCTCAGCCCTAAAGGCGGGCGCATCCCCGGTGCGTTAGAGAAGAAGCTGGTTGAGGATTTCGGCTCTGTCGATGCTTTTAAGGCCGCCTTTAAACAAGCCGCAACAACGCAGTTCGGCTCCGGCTGGGCGTGGCTGGTTTTAGGCTCTGATGGCAAGCTGAAGGTTACCAAAACCGCTAATGCCGCCAACCCCCTCTCCGAGGATGAAGGGCGTACACTCCTTGGGCTAGATGTGTGGGAACATTCCTATTATCTGGACTTCCGCAATCGCCGCCCTGATTATGTGACAAACTTCCTCGATAAGCTCGCTAATTACGACTATGCCGAGGCCTGCCTTAAAGGGGCCTAAACCTCCTGCCCCACGGCATTTATAAAAGAAACCCCGCCATGATTACTCGTGGCGGGGTTTCTTTAGGGCATCGTTTATAACGATTATGAATCGTTAGCCGCTTTGCCTTCGCGTGAAAGGACGGTGTTAATCGTGCTGCGGATGACCTTCACCTTCACACCGGGGGCAATCTCCACATCCACTTCCTGCGAATCATCACGGGTTGCTTGCACAGTCCCCACGATGCCGCCCGAGGTCACGATGCGATCACCACGGCGCAAATTGCTTTGCTCCTCACGCAGCTTCTGCTGGCGTTTTTGCTGAGGGCGAATCAGCAAGAAATAGAACACAACACACACCAAAAGGATTGGAGCAAATTGCACCAATCCCGCTGCACTAAACGGGCTAGCTGCTGCATCAGCCGCATAGGCTGTAGAGAAAAGAAGATTGTTCATAAGTCAGTTTAGTTCCATCTTAGGGGGAAACGCTTGGCGACCATATAGCGCCGACACCACACGTCAACCTTCATTCTAGGAAAAGACCATGCCTTCCGCTGCACTCCTCCCCCTTTTAACCCGCATCGCCGAGAGTTTGGAGCGCATCGCCCCACCCCCAGCAGACCCTGCCGTATTAGAGGATGAACGCAGCGACATCTTCCTCTGGCAAGGCACACAGCCAACCTACAACCACTTAAAGCTATGCAGACCGTCCCACTCTCTTTGTTAAAAGGGATCGACCAGCAAATGCAAAAAGTGCTGGCCAATACGCGCTTTTTTGCCCAAGGCTTAGCGGCAAATAATGTCATGCTATGGGGTGCGCGCGGGATGGGGAAATCCTCCCTCGTCAAAGCTTGCCTTCTCCGGGTGAATGAGGAGCAGCGCAAGGCAGGCCAGCCTCCCCTCGCCCTCATCGAAATCCCACGCGATGACCTCCACACTCTCCCGCAGCTTCTCGCCCTATTGCGCTGTAGCACCCGCCGGGTCATCCTCTTTTGTGATGACCTCTCCTTTGAGGCACAAGATGCCGATTATAAATCGCTCAAATCCATCCTAGATGGTGGCATTGCAGGCAGGCCAGAGCATGTATTGGTCTATGCAACCTCTAACCGCCGCCATCTTATGCCTCGTCATATGATTGATAATGAAGCCGGAGATGCCATCAATCCGGGGGAAGCGATTGAGGAAAAACTCTCCCTCTCCGACCGCTTCGGCCTCTGGATTGGCCTGTATGGGGCAACGCAGGAGCATTATCTCAGCATCATTGATGCCTATGCCGCAGAAAGGCACCTCCCCATCGCTCAGGAGGACCTCCACCGCCGTGCCCTCCAATGGGCTATCCAACGAGGAAGCCGCTCTGGCCGGGTCGCCGCTCAGTTTATAACCGCCCTTGCTGCAGAGCTTGCAACAGCACAACGCTAGCACAATCGGTCCAACCTCTCATAATACAGGCTGGACCTTCCCCTTAAAACGCTGCGCTAATCGTCCCGAAATATTCCCGCGTGGCCCCACGCTCTAGGGACTGATAATCCCCTACAGGTGGGTTATTATTCTCACCCATCATGGCAATATATTTTGTATTTAAGAGGTTATAGACGTTAAAACTCACTGTAACATCACGCACGCCAGCCAGTTTCTTAAACGTATAACTCGCCCCTGTATTGGCCAGCCAATAACCACCAATAGAGGTATCATTCATAAAGCTATAATAACGCCGGCCGAAATAATTCGCATCAAGATGCGCGTTCAACCCATGCCATGTATAGGCAATAGAGGCTTTATACATCCATGTCGGATAATTAGCGATGCTCTTACCTTTGAGCGGATAATAATTCCCCGCGCTAGAGGTAATATTACGCTCATATCGCCCCCTATTATAGCTAAGCGTATTGGTAATCACCAAGCCCGGCAATGGACGGATGGCAATACTCCCATTCGCCCCCGTCATAGAGATACGCCCGAAGTCAAACTCCTCAGAGATCGGGTTAAACATCGTCCCGCGTGCCCCAGCGAGAAGCTCGTGCATTAAGGTGGAGTGATAAACGGTAGCATCTAGCTGCACAATGGAGGTCGTAAAACGATACCCCCCTAGATAGGTCCATGCTCTTGCAGGCTTGCTCTGCGCCTTTTGCCGTAGGAACTCCTGCTGATTCGGGACGGAAAAGAGGGAGTTTGCCACCCCTGTACCGGAGACCTCATAAGCACGCATATTCTTAGAGACATCAATATAGAACTCATGATGGCGATTCACCCGCCAATCAAGATTGAAATGCGGCAAAAATGCCCCTGTCGCATGTAAGGAGCCAGAAGGCAGCCCCCCTGCATCCAGCGCAGCCCATGAATTATCATTCTCATGCCCACCACCAGATGTCTGGGAGATAAGAGAACGGAAGCCCGCTGTCAGCGTCAAATTACGCGTGATGCTATAAATATCCTGTAGATGCGTCTGCACCACATTGGTACGCCAGCGGAAGTTATATACCCGGTCAGCTGGGCCATACACATTATATGGCCCAACGGCTTTAACAGGATTCCCCGCCCCTAATTCTGGCTCTAGGTAATTATATAAACCTGCTGTTTGGTTATTATTCTCATACCAAATACCGGTCTCAATTTTATGATGAGCAATACGATATTGCAGGCTACTATTAACCCCAAAACGCTGCTGGCTATTCTTCCACACCTCTTGATAAAGCGGTACACCATTAGGTGTTGCTACTTGGAGGTCCGGGTCGGTCGAAGCAGCAGAGGCGGCGGCTGTGTAACTATAATTACCCGACTGCCCATGCCCATAAACAGTTGTGTGCCATGTGAGATGGTCAGTTAATGCGAAATCGAAGTTCAACCCGCCTAAAAAGTTCGTCTCACGCTGCCCCCCGTCATAATACGGCATTTGGCACGCATTGACCTGCCCATTAGACCCCGGATAAGCGAGAAAATTATTCGGGCTATTATTGCATTGCTGCGCCCATTGATAAGCTTTTTTGTAATCAGGATAGAGATGAGGCACACGCCATCCCAGATTATGAATCATCCCCAAAGAGAGGTCTGGGTAATTTTGCTGTTGCAGGTCTGTCCAGTCAAAAAAAGCAGAGATTTTGCTACGCTCACCAACAGGTTGCACTAACTTCGCATTCACTTGTTGGAGGAACTGATCACCCTTCCCTTCCCACATCCCCTCATCTGTACGCGCATAAGAGGTGTAAAACTTCGTCCCCGACTCATTCAGCCGTCCAGAATCAAACCGTGCGTAAGTCCGATAGGAGCCATAGCTCCCAAAAGCTTGGCTAACCTTCTCCCCCAATTTATCGGCCGGGTCGCTTGAGGTAAAACGAATTGTCCCGCCCAGCGTGTTGGTCGAGGGGACATCCACCCCACCCCCACCTTGGGACATAGTGATGCTATCAATATCATCAGGGATAATAGCAGAGGCCAAGCTCAACCCATTAACCGATTGATAGGTCTGGTCATTTAGTGGAATGCCATCAAGCGTTACGCCTAGCTGATTCATAAAGAAACCACGGACGTAAAGATTGGCCCCAAAACTATCCACACCGAAAGGGTCAGTCGAGGTAAAACTAACCCCCGGCATACGGTCCAACGCCTTATACGGGCTGGTACCGGGGACATATTGCTTCATCACGCTTTTCGGCACCACCATCTCTGCCGCGCGGCTAACATGCCCTGCATGAACAGAGAGCGTCTGCACGCCTTTTGCGGTAACATATTTCGGCTTATGATGAACCGGAGCAGCATGAGCCCCCGCTTGCTGGGCAAGCGCAGCCCCCTTCTTTGCCGGATGCGCAGCCATAGAGGACGCCAGCTTCTTGCCTGCTGTTCCATGTGCCGAGGCGGACTTATGCGGCTTTGTCTGTGCAAAAGCAGACGCGCCCCCCAAGCCAATAAACATCACAGCAGACGATAAAAGAAGATGACGGCGCACTATGCTCAAATCCCTCGCATATTCCAATGGTGATAAACTAGCCACACACTGTTACAGAATAACCGATGCTTATCCTTTCATAACAGGCCGGTTTCCTTACCGGCCTACTGCGCTTACGCCAAGCATTGTGTCCATTTTTTAACTTTTCCTCTTCCCCCTGTGGCATAAAAGGCGCATTTTAGTTCCATTCTGCCTCTAGTTAGCTCATCTCATGGGAGTATTGAATGACGACACCTTTCCGCCCTCATACTTTGCTCGTCACAGCAGCCGCTCTCATAAAAGATGATGGCACGGTCCTACTTGCCCAACGTCCAGAGGGCAAAAGCTTTGCAGGATTATGGGAGTTCCCCGGTGGGAAGGTCGAAGTCCCCGAATCACCAGAGGCCGCCTTAGTGCGCGAACTCCATGAGGAGCTGGGCCTCATTGTGGCACCAGAAGCCCTAAAGCCCCTCACTTTTGTGAGTGAGGATTGCGCAACCTTCCATCTCCTCATGGTATTATATGTCGTCCGGCAATGGGAGAACGACCCTATCGGGCGGGAAGGGCAAACCCTCGCTTGGGTCTCTGCTGAAGATTTAGGGACGTATCCTATGCCAAAGGCGGATGCGCCCCTCATCCCCCACATCCAAGAATTGCTCACTCACTAATAGCGGGCATAATGGCTGAGACGCCGCCTTATAGCGGCTCCAGCGCGAAGCTATGTTGGGGGTTACCAGCAATATCGGTACGGAAGGCAAAAATCCCCCCCGCTTGAGGCTGCGCCTCTGCCATACCAGGGGTTAAGCCCTTCCGTGCAGTCGTTACAAAAACGGTCTTATAATCCACGCCCCCAAAAGCAACCTTCGTTACATTAGAGACTGGCAAAGCGATAGGCTCCATCATCGTTCCATCAGGCCGGAAACGCGTAATCTGACCACCAGCCCATGTGCCGCACCATAGATTACCTTCACTATCGGCCACCACACCATCGGGATACCCTTTCGTCAGGGTTGCGAAGATGCGCTTATTTTTAAGCTCGCCCGCCTCTGTAATATCAAACGCATAAATACGTTGGCGCGGGCTATCGCAAGCATAAAGTACCTTACCACAAGGTGAGAGCGCTGGCCCGTTTGAGACCGTATAGCCACTATCCCAATGAGACACGCTAAGTTGACCCTTTTTATGCTCAACACGGTACAGGGCACCACTCTCCCGGCTCTCGCCTTCATCCATCGTGCCAAACCAGATGCGCCCTTTTTGGTCCACACAGCCATCATTAAGGCGGTTATCGGGATCCTCTGCCTCTATCGTGCACGCATGTTCAAAATACCCGGTTTTAACATCAAACCGATGCAACCCATCAGGCAACCCCGCCAAAAATGTGCCATCACTGACAGGGAGAAGAAAGCCAATCCGATTAGGGGCATTCCAACTCTTGAGCGTAGCATCTGCAAGGCAATAGCGATGGACGCGATGGCTATGAATATCCACAAAATAAAAGGACTGCTCTGCCGCTATCCAAACTGGTCCCTCCCCTAGCATGGCGCGAAGGTCCGAGAGACAAACAGGTTTGTGATATTCTAGCTCCATAGCGAACACTCCTTTTCTTACCACCGTAATAGGCCCATAGTGAGGGTGGTTCATACATCCTTCATCACGTCCCTAGGCTGATAGGACACCCTACAACCCATGGGGATGTGGCTATTATAAGGTAATTCTAAGCTTATGGCTCCCCGTACAGCGTGTTTTCTTGTCATTGGTAATGAGATTCTCTCCGGCCGCACACAAGATGCAAATGTGCGCGTCCTTGCTCAAGCCCTCAATCATCAAGGGATTCGGTTGGTAGAGGTCCGTGTCATCCCCGATATTCCTGCTCATATCATCACAACGGTGAATGAATGTCGCGCCCGGTTCGACCTCCTCTTTACAAGCGGGGGCATTGGGCCCACCCATGATGATATCACCGCCGCGTGCATTGCTGAGGCGTTTAACGTCCCGCTGATATGCCATGAGGAAAGCTTCCGCCAGCTTGAAGCCCTTTTCCCTGCTGGGAGCTTTAATAAAGCTCGCCAGCGTATGGCGTGGCTCCCCCAAGGGGCAGCACCTATTAAAAACAGTGTCTCCACCGCGCCGGGTTTCTCTTTAGGCAATGTCCATGTCATGGCGGGGGTGCCGCGTATTTTTCAAGCCATGGTCTCATGGCTCATCCCACAATTAGAGGCAGGCTCCCCTTTATCCAGCGTAAGCTGGTATAGCTATGATGTGTATGAAGGCGACCTTGCTGAGCCCCTCACTGCCCTGCAACATGACTACCCTATGCTAGATATTGGCTCTTACCCCTTTGATGCCGGCCCAAAACGCGGCGTGGCTCTTGTAGCTAAAGGATATGATGACCAAGCTGTCTCCCATGCAGGGGCCGCCCTTAAGCACTTATTGCAAGGCCTCGGCTTCACACCGCTAGAAGGCGACCCTCCCCGCCCTAACATATAAAAAGCCGCCCCTATTGTAAGAGGGGCGGCCCTATAAGGCGTAATACGGCCCCACATGTTAGTGAGCGCGCGTCATCTCCAAATAACGCTCCCGGCGGGATGGCAACAAATCCTCTTTGGGGATTGCTTTCACAGCGGCCAAAGCCTCTGCGATGGCCTCACCAACACGGTCAATCGCCTCGGCAGGCATACGCTGTGCACCACCAACAGGTTCCTCAATAATCTGATCAATCAGCCCTAATTTCTTCAAATCATGAGCTGTCAATTTCAAAGCTTCAGCGGCATTAGGGGCCATCTTCGGGTCCCGCCACAAAATAGAAGCCGCCGCTTCTGGCGAAATAACCGAGTAAATCGCATGTTCTAACATCAACACACGGTCCCCTGCGGCAATGGCAATCGCCCCACCAGAGCCACCCTCACCAATTACGGTAGCAATCAACGGCACTTTTACTTGCAGGCACGTATCAATCGCCCGTGCAATCGCCTCGGCCTGACCGCGTGCCTCAGCATCAATCCCCGGCCATGCGCCAGCAGTATCCACAAAAGTGAGAATCGGTAGGCCAAAACGCTCTGCCAAACGCATCAAACGCTGTGCCTTACGATACCCCTCTGGCCGTGCCATCCCAAAATTATGACGCAAACGGCTCTCTGTATCAGAGCCACGCTCTGTGCCAATCACCACAACAGGCTGACCCCGAAAGCGCGCAAGCCCCCCGATAAGAGCTTGGTCATCCCCAAAAAGACGATCCCCCGCAAGAGGGGTGTATTCTGTCATGAGGGATTCGATGTAATCCAAAGCGTGAGGCCGCTGTGCATGGCGTGCAACTTGTACCTTCTGCAACGGCGTTAATTTGCCATACAAAGTGCGAAGCTGCTTATCCGCCTTTTCAGACAGACGGGTCATTTCCTCATCAATATTCAGACCATCCAGGCCGGCCCCATTTTCTTGGCGGCTAACCTGACGAAGTTCACCGATCTTGGTCTCAAGCTCGGCAACTGATTTTTCAAAATCTAGGAACTGGCGCATACCCTGCCCGATAGCACGCCAAGAGAGCCTAAAATAGCCCTTATTTGCATTTCCTGACGAGAAACCCGTCCCCTTATCCCCTTTGCCCTAAGGGATGATATTGCCGAACAGTTTCCTTTAATCGTTCTGTCATCACCTGTGTGTAGATTTGCGTGGTCGTAATATCGGCATGGCCTAACAACATCTGCAACGCCCTAAGGTCGGCACCGCGATTAAGCAAATGTGTGGCAAAGGAATGACGCAATACATGCGGGCTAACCCGTTGTGGGTCTATCCCCGCTTGAAGCGCACAAGCGTGCAAAATCTTATCAAAACCCTGCCGGGTTAAGGGCTTTTTGGGGTTACGACCAGGGAACAGCCACGGGCTATCCAACACGCTATCATAAGCTATCAAAGCCTCTGCCGCTTCTCGCGCAGCATGAGAGAACGGCACAAGCCGCTCCCGCCCACCTTTGCCACGGATGGGCAACATCCCTCCCTTATGACGCACTGCCTGCGCGGGAAGGGTGAGGAGTTCGCTAATCCGCAAGCCCGTTGTATAGAGCAGCTCTAAGGCCACGCGGGCCAGTAAATCGCGCCGCACATCAGCATGGCCGCGCGTGCCTTTCTCCAACAGTTTTTGCACCTCAGCTTCGCTAAGCGGATGAGGCAAGCCTGCCTGATAACGTGGCGTCTCTTGGCCTGCTGTAAGGTCATCCTCACGCACACCCATTTGGAGCAAAAAGCGCGCAAATTGTTTAAGGGCAGAAAGCCGCCGCGCTTGCGTACGTGCCGCAAGCCCCGCACGCCCTAATGCCACAAAATAAGCATGGACACGCTCCCCCGGCACTAAAGCTACAGACTCCGGCGCACACCAACGAGCAAAATCCTCTAAATCGGCACGATAAGCCTGCCGCGTCCTCTGGGCCGCCCCGCGCTCGGCCAACATCGTCTCCAAAAACGAATCTATCAGCGCTGCGGATTCAACCATCATGAAAAAACGGCTCAGTGTCCTCCAACAGGGGGGAGCTCTGGCAGGCTAGTACCTCCATTTGTCTGAGCTGGTACACTCGGCTCAGCGCGAGGTGTTAAGTCGTGATGCACCATAACCGGAGCTGGCGGCTGTTCCCCATGCGTTAAGATATAGCCTCCCCCTGCCAACGCAACCAGGACCAATAAGACCACAATCAAACGCACAATGACTTTCATAAAATCGCTCCCCAAAGGATATGCCCTGCTTATAAAGGGAAGAAGCCATTTTAAAAACCCTCTTCTCCTCGCCTTCATCTCGCCTACGACATCACCCCCTTAACCATGAAGAGGACTTACCCCCGCCCCTTGACCCGTGGTAGGAACACCTCATGTCTCACTCCCTTGCTCCCACAGTGCCCCGTAATAAGCCCCCTTTTCCTATTATTGTCCTTGTTGGATTAATGGGGGCTGGCAAAACAACCCTAGGGCGCCAACTGGCCCAATATTATGGTATCCCCTTTATCGATACTGATGCCGAAATTGAAAAAGCGAGCCGTCAAAGCATCGCGGAAATCTTCTCTCAACATGGGGAAGCCCATTTCCGTGCGGGGGAACATCGTGTCATACGCCGCCTCCTCAAAGGAGGGCCCTGTATTCTCGCTACCGGAGGTGGAGCATGGATGCACCCACAAACCCGCGCCCTCAGCCATGGACGAGCTGATATCTGCACCATCTGGCTGCATGTCCCTATGCCTGTCCTCCTCAAACGCCTCCTCCATAATCGCCATAACCGACCTCTCTTAGCCAAAGGCGACCCGGAGGCGATCCTCCATCACCTCGCTCAAAAGCGTTACCCTTATTACGCAGAGGCAGACCTCATTATCGAATGCGGAGATGAAAGCGTGGAACACGCCATACACACCATGAAGACCAAACTCGCCACAACAACATTACCGCACCATGTTCCCGTCACATTGGCAGGCCATAGCTATGAGGTACTCACCGGCCCCCAGCTTTTGCATGATGCTGGTTTACGCCTCCGCCCCCATCTACCCAATAATCGCGCAATTATTTTAACCGATAGTACGGTCGCTTCCCTCCATCTTGCCCCCTTGGAAGAAAGCCTCACCCGCGCAGGCATCCATTTTACCACCATCACCGTACCACCGGGAGAAAACAGTAAATCCCTTGCCCGCTTCGAGAACGTCATAGAGACGATTCTTGCCCAAGGAATGGAGCGTGGCACAACCATTATTGCCTTTGGCGGTGGCGTCATAGGTGACCTCGCCGGTTTTGTCGCAGCAAGCGTTTTACGCGGGGTGCCTTTCATCCAGATTCCCACAACATTATTAGCCCAGGTAGATAGCTCTGTCGGTGGGAAAACAGGTATTAACGCCAAAGCCGGGAAAAATCTCATCGGGGCTTTCTGGCAACCACGCCTCGTTTTAGCCGATACAGATGTGCTCGATACCCTTCCCCGCCGCCAGCTTGTTGCCGGCTATGCAGAAATCGTGAAAGCGGGCTTAATCGCCGATGCCACACTATTCGCTTGGTGTGAGCAGCACGGCCATACCGTGCTAGAAGGCAACCCAACAGCTTTGGGTGAGGCTGTACGCCGTGCTTGCCTCTTTAAAGCTGGAGTCGTCCAAGACGATGAACGGGAATCCGCCCAATCTGGCGGTCGCGCCCTCTTAAACCTTGGCCATACCTTCGCTCATGCTTTTGAGGCAGAGTTCCATTACGATGGACGGCTCTTACATGGTGAGGCCGTATCAATCGGCCTACACATGGCTCTTGCCCTTTCAGTTAAAATGGGACTCGCCCCCCAAGACGATCTCACACGCTTAGATGCTCACCTCCATAAGCTCAATATGCCCTCAGGGCAGGCAGACCTACCTCATAATCTCAGCACCGCGACTCTTTTGGCGCATATGGGACGTGATAAAAAACTCCGCGATGGGAAAATTACTTTCGTTCTCCTCCGCGGTATAGGCAAAGCCTTCACCTGTCGTGATGTTGCTCTAGAGGATGTGCGCGATCTCCTTCTCGCAGAAGGGTTTGCCCCCTAATCAACCTGTGTTCAATTGGACACAGTGTGCTCTTCTTCGCAACAGAGGTTACTAAAAACTCTTAACTTTAAAGGTTCTTTCCCCTAAGTCTGTATCCATCGGCCGCGATGGCTCCATACGGTGATCGTTCCGACGCCCGCCAACCGTAATGGCCGTATGTTACACAATGTTAAGGACTGAGGAAGTAAATGCGTATTCGTAATGCACTTCTCGCCATGACCTCGATGGTGGCTCTGCCCTCCCTCGCCATGGCCAGCACGATCACCGGCCCGTATGTCGATATGGCAGCCGGCTATAACCTGGTTCAGCACCAGAGTGCCCGCGTTGGCACAGGCCGCAGCATCAAGCGCGATGCTACGCAAGACTACGGCAAAATGCACTCCGGCACAGGCTTTAACGGCTATCTGTCCGCTGGTTATGGCTTCGGCAATGGCCTGCGTCTTGAAGTCGAAGGTACCTACAACCAGACACATATCAACCGTCTGACAGGCACCTTCGCTGATGGTGGAACACGTCACGCTCATGGTAAGAGCGAAGGTTACGGCGGGTTCGTCAATGTTCTGTATGACATTGACCTCGGCATGTTCGGGCTAGACAACTTCCCAGTAACGCCGTTCGTTGGTATCGGTGCTGGCTATATGTGGCAGAACTACCGTAAGGTTTACAACCGCGGCACAAGCTATCCTAACTTCAACAACACCACAGGTGGCCTCGCTGCTCAGGGTATCGTTGGTGCGGCTTACGACATCCCAGGCGTTCCCGGTTTGGCTCTGACCACCCAGTATCGTTTCATCGGTCAGGCTGGTTCTTCAGGGGGGGGCTCCAACGGCCGTCACTACCTGCATCATGACGGTGAACGCGGTGATCGCGTTGGTTATGGCACACGCTATACCCACCAGTTCCTCTTCGGTGTTCGTTACGCCTTCAACAGCGCACCGCCAGCTCCGCCTGCTGCACCGCATGTTGTCGTTCCGCCGCCGGCTCAGGCTGCTCGTACTTACCTCGTCTTCTTCGACTGGGATAAGTCCAACCTGACAGGTCGCGCTCGTGAGATCGTTGCCCAGGCTGCTCAAGCTTCCACACACGTCCAGACAACACGCATCGAAGTTAACGGTTACACCGATAACTCCGCTGCTCATCCTGGCCCACGCGGTGAGAAGTACAACATGGGTCTCTCCATCAAGCGTGCTAACAGCGTGAAGGCTGAGCTGGTCCGTCTCGGCGTGCCTGCTACAGCTATCGACATCCACGGTTACGGCGATGCCAACCCGCTGGTTACGACAGCTAAAAACACACGTGAGCCGCAGAACCGTCGCGTTGAGATCATCCTGAAGTAAGTTCAGGGCGAAAGCTCAATAGACGACCTTCTAAGGTTGCAGAAAAGGGTACCTCCGGGTGCCCTTTTTTGTTGTGCTTTTTTATGACAAAACCTTTCTGAAAAGTCCTTACCTCTAGGGCTAAGCTATGCTAACCCTGCTACACCTTCCTCACAATGAAGTGCTCAACATAAACGATGCAGCTCCTCAAACAACATTGGCAAAAATATTATCCGCTTCTCCAACGTTTTTTCTATTTTGGCATCGTTGGTGCGGTAGGCTTCTTGATAGACTGGGCTACATTGTCGCTCTTTCGTCATGTCCTTGGTTTACGCCTTGCCGCTTTACTTGCTTACATTGTGGCCTCTAGTAATAATTGGGTACTAAACCGCTATTGGACCTTCCGTGACCGCTGCCGCGAACGTTATAAAATCCACCATCAATGGGGCCGATTCATTCTCGCTAACTTGCCAGGCTTTATTATCAATCGTGGCATTGTGTTAGCTTTGTTTAGCCTCTGGCCGCTCACACGCCACTATACGTTTATCGCCCTTCTTTGTGGCACGGCAGGCGGTATGTTCATCAATTTCACCTTCTGTCATCATTTTGTCTTTCATAAAAAGAAGGACTAATCCGACTAAGAATCCTGCCATTTCCAATAAGGCAGGAATCCTCTAACATGCGGGAAGCATTCCTCCTTTCCGCCTTCGGACTTATAGGCTCATGATCAGCACCAACGATATCCGCTCTCAGTTCCTTAACTATTTTGAATCCCACGGCCATCAGATTCTACCCTCTGCGTCTCTTGTGCCGCAGAATGACCCATCCCTTCTTTTTACCAATGCAGGAATGGTCCCTTTTAAAAACGTCTTTACCGGGCAAGAGAGCTTACCCTTCAAGCGTGCAACAACAGCCCAAAAAGTCGTCCGGGCAGGCGGGAAGCATAACGACCTTGATAATGTTGGCTATACAGCCCGGCATCATACTTTCTTCGAGATGATGGGTAATTTCAGCTTTGGAGACTACTTCAAAGCTGAAGTGATTGAGTTCGCTTGGACACTCTTAACCAAGGGCTTCTCCATCCCTGCGGAAAAGCTGCTTGTTACTGTCTATGCAGATGACCATGAAGCCGCAGAATTGTGGAAAAAAATCGCGGGTCTTACGGACGAAAAAATCATCCGCATTGCTACCTCTGATAATTTCTGGCGCATGGGCGATACTGGCCCTTGTGGCCCCTCCTCCGAAATCTTTTACGACCACGGCCCCTCTGTTGCTGGGGGCCCTCCCGGTAGCCCTGATGAAGATGGCGACCGCTTTGTCGAGATTTGGAATCTCGTCTTTATGCAATTCTTTGAGGAAGGTGAGGGCAAACGCTCCAACCTCCCCCATCCTTCTATTGATACCGGCATGGGGCTAGAGCGGTTCGCTGCCGTTATGCAGGGTAAGAAGGATAATTACGATACAGATACCCTCCGCGCTTTAATCGAGGCCTCTGCGGAGTTAATGCATCAAGGTGCTGATGGGCGTTTTAAAACCAGCCATCGCGTTGTGGCTGACCATTTACGCTCTACAGCCTTCCTCATCTCCGATGGTGTTCTCCCCTCCCGCGAAGGGCGCGGCTATGTCTTACGCCGCATCATGCGCCGTGCCATGCGCCATCTCCATCTCATGGGCGCGAAGGAGCCCGTTTTTTATCGCCTCCTCCCCGCGCTCATCCAACAGATGGGCCATGCCTACCCAGAGCTAAACCAGCATAAAGCCCTCATTGCTGAGACCATGAAAGGCGAGGAAGAACGCTTCACCGCCTTACTTGGCCGTGGGATGGCTCTGCTGGAGGAGGAAATGGGACGCCTCTCCAGTAAAGGACAGCTCCCCGGTGATGTGGCTTTTAAGCTTTACGACACATTTGGCTTCCCGCTGGACCTTACCCAAGATGTCCTCCGTGAGCGCGGCCATAAAGTGGATGAGGCAGGCTTTGAAAATGCCATGGCTGAGCAACGCCAACGTGCCCGTGCGGCCTGGGTGGGCTCAGGCGATAGTGCTGTAGAAACTGTGTGGTTTGATGCGCGCGACCGCTTCGGGGGGACGGAGTTCCTCGGCTATGTAAGTGAAGCCGCGGATGCCCAAGTGCAAGCTATCTTCCGCGGTAGTGATGAACTTGCCGAGGCAAAAGCGGGTGATGAAGTCGCTATTCTTCTCAACCAATCGCCTTTTTATGGGGAGAGTGGTGGGCAAGTGGGCGACCACGGCACGCTCACAGGCCCCGGTTTGAAAATCGACATCACCGATACGCAAAAGAAGAACGGCACGCTCATCGTGCATTATGGCCGCGTGATGGAGGGTGTCCTCAAACCCGGTATGGATGTCCATGCCGAAATCGACCATACACGCCGGACGGCCGTGCGCGGGCATCACTCTGCCACACATTTATTGCATGAGGCCTTGCGCCGTCACATTGGCGAGCATGTTACCCAAAAAGGTAGCCTCAACACGCCGGATCGTTTGCGGTTTGACATCAGCCAGCCCCGCCCCCTCACTGAGGAGGAGCTAAAGCAAATTGAGGCTGAGGTTAATGCGCGCATCCGGCAAAATAGCCCGGTTGAAACGCGCCTCATGACGCAGGAACAAGCCATTGAGAGCGGGGCTATGGCCCTCTTTGGTGAGAAATATGGCGATGAGGTGCGCGTTGTCTTTATGGGGGATGAAGATGAGAAAAACCGCCAAGCCTACTCCATCGAGCTTTGCGGCGGAACGCATGTAAACCGTCTGGGTGAGATTGGCCTTTTCCGCATCCTGTCCGAAAGCGGGGTCTCCTCTGGTGTGCGCCGCATTGAGGCCGTATGTGGGGCCGCAGCAGAACAGGCTATTCGCACTAGTGAGGACCGCCTTGCCGAGATGGCCGCTCTGCTCAAGGTCACACCGGCTGAGGCTCCCGCTCGCCTTGCAGCTTTGTTAGAGGAGCGCAAAGCCTTAAATGCGCAGATTTCCTCTCTGCAACATAAGCTAACAACGGGGGATGGTGCGGCATCAAGCGAGACAATCAACGGTGTTACGCTTGCAGCCCGCTTCTTGGAGGATGTAAACCCCAAGGACCTTAAAGGGCTAGCTGAGGGGCTGCTCAAACAGATTTCCTCCGGCGTTGTCGCGTTAATCTCCGGGGCGAATGAGCGTGGCAGCATCGTCATTGCCATTAGCAAAGACCTCACCACACGTTTTGATGCTGTAGCCCTTGTCCGTGAGGCTTCTGCCCTCATGGGTGGTAAAGGTGGCGGTGGACGTCCCGACATGGCCCAAGCCGGTGGGACTGAACCCGCTGCTGAGGCTGTGTTTGAGATGATTCGCCGTAAACTTACAGAGGGTTAAGGTCTTTTTAGCTAGACGGAGATTAAAAATCTTTTTAAGGGTGCCCTATGGGTAGGGTTCCCTCTCTCCCCATAGTACCGTTGCGGGGTAGTCTTGCCTCGTATGATGCGTCTTAACCAGGAAACGAAACAACGCTATGGTCTTTCACCGTAACACTCTGCTGGAGCTTCTGGATGGGGTCCACACCTTCGAGAGCGAAGTGTATCCTCAAAAACAGGAATTATTCCAGAGTCTGGCTTACGATCAGACCCCACCGACTTTGTTCATCACCTGTGCGGATAGCCGCATCAGCCCTAGCCTTATTACGCAAACAGAACCGGGAGAGCTGTTCCTCATCCGCAATGTTGGCAATATCGTCCCCGCCTATGGCAATATGGTCGGAGCTGTAGCCTCCGCCATTGAGTATGCGGTGGGTGCGCTTAAGGTAAAGAACATCATCGTCTGCGGTCACTCTAATTGTGGGGCTATGTCAGCGCTCATTAATCTGGCGATCGACCCAGATAAACTTAATCACATGCCGACAGTCCGTCGCTGGCTGCATAATGCAGAGGCCGCCGCTGCGACTATTAGTGACCTCCGCGCCGAAGATGTCGGCCCTAAGGATGTGCGCGACCTTGCGGAAGCAAATGTTCGTTTGCAGATTACACATCTAAAGACCCATCCCATCGTTGCCAAAGCCCTCTCCCGTGGGGAGCTAAATGTGCAAGGATGGTATTACGATATTAAGAAGGGCCGTGTTTATATTCTTACTGAGGATGCCAAAACAGAACATTCCGTCAAAGAGGCTATCGCTATCCTTAGAAAAAACAAAGACCCCAATAATGCCTAGTCATGCTATCATGACAACATATAAAAACCGCCTGCGCACACTCGTGGGCGGTTTTTTATGTGCCATCCTCTTTGGCTTCCTCTCGGCCGCGCAAGCCTCTACCCCGCTTAAACTCACAAGCTGGAATATGGATTGGCTCACCCTCCGCTCCGCTAATGACCCCGCCTTACCGCCTAACGTCCCTGCCCGGACGCAAGCCGATTTTGCCGCCTTACACGCTTATGCAGAGAAGCTCCAAAGCGACCTTATCGCCTTTGAGGAAGTCGATGGCCCAGACGCAGCACGACAGGTTTTCCCCCTGCAGGATTATGATCTGTTCTTTGCGCCTGACCCCATCATCCAGCAAGTCGGCCTTGCTATGCGGCGCGATAAGGGACTGACAGCAACCCTCAACCCGGAGCTTACGGCCCTCAATATACTACAAGAGGGCCATCACCACCCCCTAAGAGGAGGGCTAGACATCACCATCCATCATGGGGATGCCCATTTACGCCTCCTCATCCTGCACTTAAAAACAGGCTGCTGGGCCCAGCCACTGACCTCTAAAAAACGGGCTTGTCGGCTGCTTTATCAACAATTTCACGTCATTGAAAATTGGATTTTAGACCGTCAAGATGACGGTACCCCTTTTGCCATTCTAGGCGATTTTAACCGCCGCCTCACCCCGCTAGACCCGCTTATGCAAACCCTGCAAAGCGATGCCCCCCTCACCCTAACCACTGCTGGCTTCTCCAGCCCATGTTTAGGAGGGCGGCAATTTATCGACCATATTATCCTCGGCAATCAAGCGCGGGAGTGGCTTATTGCCGATAGTCTAAGGGTTATGGTCTTTCCCCATACAGCACGGGGCATAACCCTCTCGGACCATTGCCCCGTTTCTGTCCAGCTAGCTTTGCCTTAAGCCTTCTCAACAAGCCCAATCTGCTTAATATCATGGAAGCTGAGGGCCTCATTCATCTCCATAGCGCGATTCATCATAAAGCCTGAACCAGCGAGAAAGACGGGGTCTCCATCCAAATCATCAGCCATGGCACTACGATTGACAGCCGTAAATTGCTCCAACGCCGCCTTTTCGCCCGTAACCCAACGCGCTAGAGTGAAGGGCGTACTCTCAAAACCAACAGGCACGTTATATTCAGCATTCAGGCGGGATTGTAGAACATCAAGCTGCAAGGTACCCACCACCCCGACAATCGGCGGTGCTCCATCTTGAGGGCGAAAGAGCTGGACAACCCCTTCCTCTGCTAATTCAACCAATGCTTGGCGGAGTTTCTTGGCCTTCATAGCATCATCTAAACGCACACGGCGAAGAATTTCTGGTGCAAAATGAGGCACACCGGTAAAGCGCAGCTCCTCGCCATCGGTTAATGTATCCCCAATCCGCAATGTGCCATGGTTCGGGATGCCCACCACATCACCTGCAAAGGCTTCCTCCACTAACTGACGGTCTTGGGCGAAGAAGAATTGCGGCGTGTGCAGGGCGAATTGTTTACCAACCCGCACATGTTTAAGGCGCATACCACGCGTTAAACGGCCAGAGCACACACGCGCAAAGGCCATGCGGTCCCGATGGTTAGGGTCCATATTGGCTTGAATCTTAAAGATTAAGGCCGTGACATTCTCCTCCGTTGCCTCAACCTCACGCGTCTCAGAGGATTGCGCGCGCGGTGGCGGCCCGTACGCAACAAGCGCATCCAGCAAATCCGTAACGCCAATTTCCTTCATCGCGGAGCCGAAAAAGACGGGCGTTAAATGGCCCTCATCAAAAAACTCTTGCTCAAAGGGGGGCAATACGCCCTCAGCAAGCTCTACCTCCTCCCGCATCAGCTGCAAGCGTTCATCATCCTCTGCTAACTCCTCTTTGAGATGCAGAGATTTGGTGCGGATATCATAAATCCCGGCAAATTTTGCAGCACGCCCAACCGGCCATGTCGCAGGGGAGACATCCAACGCCAATGCGCTAGAAATCTCATCAAGCAGCTCAAAGCAATCTTGTGCCTCACGGTCCATCTTATTGATGAAGGTGACGATGGGAATATCCCTCAACCGGCAAATCTCAAAGAGTTTCCGCGTCCGTGCCTCAATCCCCTTTGCCGCGTCAATCACCATCACGGCGCAATCCACCGCCGTTAGCGTGCGGTATGTATCTTCAGAGAAATCCTCATGGCCCGGTGTGTCTAGCAGGTTAAAGACACAGCCCCCGTAATTGAAGGTCATCACCGAGGTAACAACAGAAATACCACGGTCCTTCTCAATGCTCATCCAGTCCGAGCGGGTGCGCCGCCGCTCCCCCTTGGCCCGCACATTCCCAGCTAGCTGAATCGCCCCACCAGCGCGAAGGATACGCTCTGTCAACGTGGTTTTACCAGCGTCAGGATGGGAGATGATGGCAAATGTGCGCCGGCGTGACACCTCCGCTGCAATATCACCAGCTTTAGGAGACTCGGACATAGGGACTTTCCTCACTTATGAGCATGAAACAGCAAACGCCGGACGGTACAAACCGCCCGGCGTCTCTTATACGGCTCAAAAACCGTCTCTTAGCGGGAGTAGAACTCGACCACCAGATTCGGCTCCATCTGCACCGGATACGGCACATCGGAAAGCTGCGGCACGCGGATGAAGGTACCCTTCATCTGGCGATGATCAACCTCGATATATTCAGGCACATCGCGCTCAGCACTCTGGACGGAATCCAGAACAATCGCGAGCTGCTTGGACTTCTCACGCACCTCAATCACATCCCCTTCCTTCACGAGGTAAGAAGGAATATTGACGCGCTTACCATTCACCAACACATGGCCGTGGCTGACAAACTGACGTGCAGCAAATGGCGTCATAGCAAATTTCAGGCGGTAAATAACCGCATCCAGACGACGCTCCAACAGACCAATCAGGTTCTCAGACGTATCACCCTTGCGGCGCACAGCCTCATCATAATAACGACGGAACTGCTTCTCGCTGATGTTACCGTAATAACCCTTCAGCTTCTGCTTCGCCATCAACTGAACAGAATAGTCAGATGGCTTCTGACGGCGACGCTGCCCATGCTGGCCGGGGCCATATTCACGGCGATTAACAGGGGATTTTGCACGGCCCCACAGGTTAACGCCAAGGCGGCGGTTAATTTTATACTTGCTCTCAAGA
This sequence comes from Parasaccharibacter apium, assembly GCF_002592045.1. Taxonomy (GTDB): domain Bacteria; phylum Pseudomonadota; class Alphaproteobacteria; order Acetobacterales; family Acetobacteraceae; genus Bombella; species Bombella saccharophila. Next base: position 240,693 of record NZ_MEJG01000001.1, read on the forward strand.
CGTTTTGACATCGGTTAAACCCGTATTCTCTCTCAGACATACCGATTCTGCGCGGCAGCCCTTTGTTGCACCGGTAGGCTCTCTCTCCCCATGTTCAACAATGGTTAGACAGAACGGAATCGCCTACGACCATACGGAAAAACAACGCCACAGCGCGCTGCCTCCCAGCCAGACCATCCACATTCCCGGCAATGAGGTTGCTGCTACATGAAGGGGGAAAGAATGTCAAGAAACAGGGAGGAAACCACGGCTCTTCCTTTATAAAAACTATAAAATTAAGGTGCGTTTTTATAAGTTCATCTTGGAAAACACCCTCGCCATCCCGTAATATTGCCTCACTATACATCCTTGATATTAATGGAGAATATCTCCTCATGGAGCAAACCCAAACCAACACCGGGCCACAGCTTACCCCACCGCATGGGTTTGCACCGGCCATTGCAGCCCTCATGCTGGGCACCTTCACCATTGGCACGGGCGAATTCGCCATGATGGGCATTCTGCCCGCCTTCTCGGACGCCCTCCATGTGTCTATTGGGCAGGCCAGTGCCGTGATCTCCGCTTACGCGTTAGGGGTTGTCGTAGGCGCACCCGTAATGGCGATTGCCGGGGCTCATCTACCACGCCGTACCATTCTGCTTCTCTTGCTCACCCTCTTTTGCATCGGCAATATCGGCACTGTTCTTTGCTCCTCGCTTCTCCCAATTGAGGTCATGCGCTTTATCACCGGGCTTCCGCATGGGGCCTATTTTGGCATCGCTGCCTTAACTGGGGCCTCCATGACCGTACGCGCCCGGCGTGGGAGGGCCATTGGCATGGTCCTCTCCGGGATTATGATTTCCACCGTTATTGGAGCACCCCTTAGCACCTTCCTCTCCCATTATATCTCATGGGAGGTCATTTATGGGGCTCTCTCTGCTCTAGGCCTGCTCTGTATTGCAGGAATATGGGCTCTCATCCCGGCTGATAAACCGCGTCATGATGTCAATGCCCTCTCAGAACTCGCCGCTTTTAAAAACCCCCATGTTCTGCTCACCCTCCTTACAGGGGCCATCGGCTTTGGGGGAATGTTTGGGGTTTATACCTTCCTCACATCCGCGCTTGCCCAAGTTACTCATCTAAGCCCTTGGATGGTTACGCTATACCAAGTCATCTGGGGATGTGGGATGGTCGCTGGTAACGCCTTTGGCGGGGCCATGATTGATAAAAACCTCGACCGCACAACCATTTTCAGCCTTATGGCCAGCATTATCTTCATGCTTGCCTTCTGGGTTTTTCTCCCCTCTCCCACAGCCATGGTTGTGATTTGTTTCTTCCTCCCGGCTGCCACAGTCATCCTTAGTCCTGCTATGCAAGCGCGCCTTATGGATGTTGCGGGGAATGCACAAACACTCTCTGCCTCGCTCAATCACTCCGCCTTTAATATTGCCAATGCCTTGGGGGCCTCTTTTGGAGCTTTACTTGTAGAACATGGCCTTGGCATGAATGCAGTCGGCTGGGGTGGGGCCATACTCTCCGCTGGAGGGCTTGTGATTTACCTTCTCACCCTCCATGTTGGCCGCCGCCATCCCCTTTAACCCCCAAACGCAGCGCGTGCCTTACGGATTTTGCGGTGCAATGGGCACTGGCTCTGGTGCTGTTTCAGCCAAGGAGCCTTCAATATCCGTCAAGGCTGCGCTGCTACCCAACGTCCCTGCTGCATAAGCGAGGGACGCAGCAGCACTCAACATACCGTAATAGCTGTCAGAAACGGAAAGACGCGCATTGAGGAGTGTATTTTGCAACTCCAACATACGTGTCATCGTCCCATCACCAGAACGATAAGCGGTCAGGGCAGCATCAAAGCCTGTTTGGCTGGCCTTTTGCAAGCTAAGAGCCGCTTGATAGGCGGTAATCCCCGTATGAAGCATCGCCTCTGCGCTCACAATAGTCCGCACCGCGTTATTTTGTGCATCTTGCAGCGCAGCACGGGCACTATCCTCGCGCTCATGCGCCTGGCGCAAACGGTTACGGCGTAACCCACCATCATAAATTGGGACGGAAATCCCCGCTGTAATGAGACTACCAAATGTATGGATGCGATCATTCAGAGACGATACAGTCCCCAATGGCAAATTGCGGAAATGCAGGTCATCAAAATTATACCCCACATTCCCATTCATGAAGATTTGTGGCCGATAACTCGCCCGTGCCCCCTCAACAGCACTTTGTGCCGCCCGTAAGCTTGTATAAGCAGCCAAAACATCCGGCCTGCGTGAGACAGCTTGATGGACCATCTCATCACTAAGGCGAATATCATCCACTTTAATATCGCGCTTATTATCTGTCTGCACATGCAAAGGTTGCGAAGGATTCATCCCAACGGCTGTAAGCAACTCTAGCCGGTAGGTTTCGACATCGCCTTCCGTACGTGCCAGGACCAACTCTGCCTCAGCAACGGCTTGTTCAGCCTGAGACGTATCAACCACAGTCCCTTCGCCATTGCGTAAATTAGCCGCCGCAGCGCGGGAAATCTCATGCGCGTTCTCAAGCGATTGCTTCACTAAGGCGACATTATTTAACGCTGCGGAATAGCGATAATACGCCAACGCCACTTGATGAATGACCTTCTGATGCTCACCGGTAAAAAGAATATTCTTACCTAAGCTAATCTGGCTGGCTTCTTCCATCGTGGCACGACGTTTGCCGAAGTCGAACAATAACCATTCCAACCCGACTTGTTGCCGCTCTAATGTTCCGTGGATCTTCGTATTACTATTCGCCGATGCATCACCACGAATTCTATTATGCGGCTCCAATACCGCATACCCCCCCATGGCACTTGCCGTTAAATGAGGGAGATATTGTGAGCGTGCAATACCTGTCTCCGCCGCACTCTGCCGTGCTGCATCCCACGCCATACGCGTTGAGGGGTTAAGAGACTGCGCTACATCAATCAAATCCGCCAAATTATAGGCGTGATCAACCTGAACGGAAGCTAAAGCGGGAGCCTGAGGCATACTATGGTCTGCCGCTAGACGGAACCCCTCCGGCATACGCAAGCCCCGCGTGCCGCGCTCTGCATGAGGTGCCTCTTCCCCCCCTGCAAGGAGATGGCCTTGCGCATTTGTCCGCTGTGCCCAAGGGCGGTCTGGTGCCGTGGGCGCATCCTTCATCGCCCCTGTTTGGCAACCGCTAAGAGCCGTACTGCCTACCAACCATGCACACAGCCACACCGCCTTACGCCACCGCCCACCCGGCGCGCTATACTGGCAAGATGATACAGCCGGCCAGCTTTGTGCCTTTTGCCCTTTATTATGCCTCATGCGTTTTTCCCAATCCCTGCCCGTCATCACGATTGCCCTTCTCCTTGTGCAGAGGCTGGCGCATCTTCTTTTAAAATCTGGTCCAACCGAATGACCTTTTTCTCCTGATGCTCTGCTGTGGCCCCAAATAAGCATCCTGCATTCATAACAGCCCGCCGTAAAAACACCTTATATTGCCGCAGCCTATGTTGTGTTGGACGCATATAAGACGGCTCTAACATAGCAGAACGCAACGAACTCATCGCACCGCTAGCAGCCTCCTGCACACGGGCGGCCTGAAGTGTACGTTGGTCATGATTCCACTGCGTTACGTCTTGCCCTAATAAAGCATCTAACGCTTTGAGCTTTTTCATCGCCCCTGTCATCGCACTGCATGGCCAAAAGACCGTGTGCACAACAAAGGTAATGGTTAGTCCAATCAAAATCCCGATAATACGATCGCGCGGGATGGTAAGATCTGTCGCTGGGGCAAATTGCACAAGGTCCGATAAAGCAAAGGCTATGATCATCTGCAAACCCATATAGGAAATCCGCTGATCGCCGGCCTTTACCCACGCCCCGATGAAAATCATAATCCCAACGACGATCAATAATTCCGCCACGCTCGTCAGGTGGGGCATCACCCACACAATAAGCCCCATCGCCATACTACAGCCAATCAGTGCCCCAAAAATACGAAGTCGCTGCTTATCCAACACAGCCCCCATTGTGGGGAGAGACACAACAAAGCAGGTGATGATGCACGTATGCACCCCTGTCCAGTTCAACTGCTTATAGGTGATAATCGCTATACAAACAGAGACAGTCCCTTTTACGGCAAAGCGGACATTCTCTTTATCCCAAAACGCCCCCGGTATAAAAAAACCGGCTTTTTGGGAGGGGTTTTTGCTGGCGGCTGATTGGGAGGGAGCTGGACCTCCTCTGCCGTGAGCGGTTGCGTAAAGGCCTGAATTAATCGCTCTATCTCTTGCGCTAAAGGACCAGAGCAAACCGTTTGCTCGTCTATCTCGGTTGGTCGCCTATTCTCGGCAAAACAATCCCCCAATGCCTTCACCTTACCAGCAAGATGAGCGCAATCCTCATCGCTGATAGGCGCATTATTCGTCAAGCATTGCCCAACAACTTGTAAAATACCAAAGCTATTTAAGGCAGCACGCCGCAGATAAGAAAGATCCGTCCCCGTCCAGCGATGCTCTAACGCTGCCAAACCGAGGACGCCGAACATACCGCTTACGCCCTCACCCACACTATCGGTTATAGCCTCTTGCAAACCTATCGGGATAGGCTGACCTTTTGCGCGGCGGGTGAGGCATTTTGCTGATAAGAACAACCGCTCTACAATCTGATCGGTCAAAACATGCTCTGGCGAGGGCGAAAGCCAACTCCCAATAAACCCTATCAATCCCCCAATAATGAGGAACACACGCCACGCATAAAGTACAAGACGAGCAACCGCATCGCCTATTTGCATACTATCTAATGTTACAAGCAGGTAAGACAATACTAACCCACCCACAACACTAATGAGGCCTAATATGGTGGTGGTACTTAAGAAGAAGAACACAAAACTCAGCAACAAGTTAAACACCAATGTTGCAAAGAAATTGTTGATAGTTGTCGCCACACCAACGTAAAGGACACCCGTTACGACCGAGAAAAAGACCACATACATCACGGCGACTTTCATATTCGCCACTCTGTTATTCTGCCATAAGGCGGCCAAGCTCAAGGTAAGCAGGCTCAACATTGGCAGCTGCCATATCTCACCAATCAGCACAGCGGCCATACAAATAACGCCGTTGCGTAAGGCCAAGGCAGTGCGGCCGCGTGTTGGCCTAATAGCCAACCGCCATACCCGCAAAACCGCATCAATGTACGGTTTAAGCATGGCAAGCAGCACCATGGAGAATCTCCACATTGGCCGTCGCCCCTAATCGTAATAAATGTTGGTTCTCAGCGGCATGCTCAATCCGTATCCGCACAGGGAAACGCTGCGCAATATGCACCCAGTCCATTTGCCGCTCCACATATGGGGCCCCGCGGTCATTTTCCTTCATATAATCAGTCAACACACCCCAACCGACACTCTCCACAACCCCACGGAGTGGGTGGCTGCGGTCGATCATGGAATAAACAGTGGCACAATCCCCCTTATGAATCGGGGCAAGATTGATTTCACGAATAGGGGCAAGAGCATACCATTGGTCTTTTGATACCAACGTAAATAACACCTGATTAGCCGCAAGGACCTCCCCTTCCCGCACGCCTAAGCTGGTCACAAAGCCATCCAAATCCGCTGTAACGCGCGTTTGGCGTAGCTCATAACGCGCATGCTCCACCGCTGCGACAGCTTCTTTGAGAATCGCTTCAGCATGCTTCACATCACCAATAGCGACTTGGCTCGCTTGCTCGGCATGTTGGGCTTCGGCCAAGGCATCAACAGCCGAGTTAAACCGCGTTACGGCTTGGTCATAAACCTGCCATGAGACATAATGTTGCTCAGCCAAAGGTTTAAGACGCGTCACCGTGCGCCATGCAAGGTCTTTCTCATCCTCTGCTTGATGGTGCCTACGTTCACTCGTTGCAGCCTCTGCCATACGCACAGCCAAAGCACGGCGGGCATCATTAAGGTCTGCCTCGGCCTGCGCTTGGCTCGCCTCGGCCCGATGCAAGGCAATCTCGTAAGGTTCAGGGTCGATTTGATAAAGCAAATCCCCCTTATGAACGGGCTGGTTAGGCTCCACAGCCAGATGCTGCAAACGCCCCCCTACCAGAGCTGCAACATGAACACTCTCTGTATAAATGATCGAACTATCACTATCAGGATGCAGCCCTGATTCATGATCCACATACAGGGCCACAAGCAACGCCCCTACAAGGGCAGAAAGGGCCAACACGCTCCCCACAGGGAAGCTGCCTTTAATTCGTTCTGTTTTCATCAAAGCACCCTTACTGCCCAAAAAGCACCAGCCAACCCACTAGGCCGAACAACGTCCCAAGGGAAAGATACGTCACTAAATGAAAGCGCAACAAGCCATCCACATGCAACGCAAGGAAAATTGTCCGCAGCAAGACCGACCCAACCGCCCCAATAACAAGGCAAATCAACCAAGCCGGGAAATACGCGCCCACTATAGGAAAGCTAGGCGCACCCACCCATGCCCACCCTTCTGAAGGACCTAAGAGACAAAATATAACCCACCACGGTATGCCATCACGACAGGGGGACGCGACCTTAGGCAACTTCATGCATGCTCCTATTTCCAACCATCAAAAAATACGGACTATTATAGTATGGGTTGTTACCCTCTAGGATGAATACGCTACAGCCTCTACACAAGATTTTGTTAACTGCGTTATATATATTTTAGCAGATAAGCCTTCCCAAGCCTATATGAAGGCCAAACCCGGCATACATAAGCTATTGTCCTAGCCACCCTTTTCTAAACACATACTGGTAATAATATAATTACGCCTGCCCTTGGCGATAGAGCAGCATATAGAGGCGTAACCCTAATGCCACAGCAGTAACCCCTAGCCCTGCTGCAAGGCCAATCCACAAACCTTTAACACCATAACCCTGACAAAAAGCCAGCCAATACCCCAAACCAATGCCGACCAAGCCATAAGTTACAATGCTAATGACCATGGGTACCACCGTATCACCACAGCCACGCAAGGCACCGTTACACACTGCTTGTATCCCATCTACAATCTGGAAAATCCCCGCTATTTTTAAAAGCAGAACCGTTGTTGCAAACGTCTCAGCATCGGGCGGCGTCCCCGTATAATAAAGCCGTGCAATCCAATCCGGGCTAAGCATCAATACAAGCCCTGTCAGAATCGTCCACAACAATACAAGCAGCAACGCCCCGCTAGAGGCCCGGCAGGCTTCTAATGGTCGTTTTGCCCCACGCCAATAAGCCACCCGCACATTCGCCGCTTGCCCAATGGCTAAACACACCATGAAAAAGAGGGAAATCGTGTTCAATGCCACTTGGTGCGCTGCCAGACTATGCGTCCCTAACCGCCCTGCATTTAATGTAGTGATTTGAAAGAGCAAAAGCTCTGCCGTGGCGGTCACCATCATCGGCAAACCAAGGTGCAAAAGCTCCTTAATAAGCGACAGACGCACCTTCATAGGCTTCAATAACGCCCGTAAATTGGCTTTACGCAGGCATAGCCCCAACAAAACAAGGCTCGCCCCCCACCCTGTGAGCATGGTGGCATGGGCCGAGCCGAACAGCCCATAAGCCGGTAAACCAAACCAACCATGAATTAGAGCCGCATTCAGCACCCCATTACACACGGCCATAATCGGCATTGTCCATAATAAGAGCGATTCTGCCCCCAAGGACGGCAAGGCCACGCGGCATAACCCTAACAGAACGAGATTCGGCAATAGGGCATAGAGCAATACATCAATAAACCGCCCCCCTTGCGTGACGACAAGGTCGGGCTCTCCCATCCATGTGAAAATCGGGCTGGAGCATAATAAAATCAACAAACACGGTATAAAGGCCAGCAAGGCGACCATAACCCCAGCACTGATGATGCTGCGTTTATCATGCCCTCCATGATGGCCATGCTCCACCCCACCACGCGCATGGGAGAGCAGCACGCCGACTCCACCCAACACCGCTTGGAAGGAAATCATGGTCGTAAAAAAGAAATTGTTGGAAATCCCACCAATGGCAACCGCATCGACCCCTAAACTCCCGAGAAGGATCGTATCAGTCACCCCCATGGCCATCTCTGCCAACTGAGCGAGGGCAAGAGGCAAACTAACCTGAATGAGAGTGCGGATATGCGCGGACATCCCTACTCTAGGGTGTTTTATGTGGATTTTTGATGCAGACATACCATTCTCTTAACGCATATAACCCAAGACGCAACTGTGAAAGTCGTAATTCCCCTGTTGCACCAGACGCATCTCTGTCGCATTGAACAGATTATGACTACGAAGCAGAGCCACATCACCGTGCCCCCCGCCTTGTTCAGCCTAAAGCTGCATGACAGCCACCGCCGTGAGACTGTCCCCTTTATCCCCGAAGACCCGGCGCATATCCGCCTCTATTTTTGTGGGCCAACGGTTTATGACCGCGTCCATCTGGGCAATCTGCGCTCTATGCTTAGTGCAGATATTATGGTGCGCCTGCTTCATGCTCTTTATGAGCGCGTCACTTACGTCCGCAACATTACTGATATTGATGATAAAATCATTCAACGTGCCACGGAGAATGGGGAGGACATCACCCACCTTACCGAACGCACAACAAAGGACTTCCACCAAGACCTTACTGCACTAAATATCCTACCCCCCACTATTGAGCCGCGTGCTACGCATCATATCCCTGACATGCTGGCGATGATTGAGCGTCTCATCACCCAAGGCCACGCTTATGAAGCTGACGGGCATGTGTTGTTTGATGTTACCTCCTTCCCCAGTTACGGCGCGCTCTCTGGTCGGTCGCTAGAGGATATGCAGGCCGGAGCGCGTGTGGAGGTTGCCGATTATAAACGCCATCCCGGTGATTTTGTCCTCTGGAAGCCTTCCAACGCAACAGAACCCGGCTGGGATAGCCCCTATGGGCGCGGGCGGCCTGGTTGGCATATTGAATGTTCCGCCATGGCAGAACGCTATCTAGGGGAGAGTTTTGATATTCATGGCGGGGGCAATGACCTCCTATTCCCTCATCATGAAAATGAGCGTGCCCAATCGCTTTGCTGCCATCCTCATAGCCATTTCGCCCGCCATTGGCTCCATACGGGGATGCTGCTCTCTGGTGGGGAGAAGATGTCCAAATCGCTGGGCAATTTCCATACAATCCATGAGGTGTTAGAGCGCGCACCCGCAGAGGCCCTCCGCCTGCTTTTCCTTGGGGCGCATTATCGCTCTACTCTGGACTTCACCTGGGAGAAGCTGGAGGAAGCACGCCATATTATGGACCGCTTCTACCGTGCTTTGGAGAAAACCCCCGCCACGAAAGACGATTCACGCCCTGTTGATGTCCTTAATGCGTTATGTGACGACCTCAATACACCACAGGCACTCAGTATTCTGCATCGTTATGCTGATGCGGCGTTAGAGGGCCAACAAGAGGCCGCTAATCAGCTCCTCGCAGGGGGGCAGCTTTTGGGCCTCTTTACCATGAGCCCGACTGAATGGTTCCAAGGGGGAACAGAGCTAGACCCTGCTACGATTGATGCCCTTATTGAAAAACGCCTCGCAGCGCGTAAGGTGCGCGATTTTGCCCTTGCCGACCAGATACGCAATGACCTCGCCGCCCAAGGGATTCTGCTCGAAGATGGCCCTAACGGCACCACTTGGCGCAAAGGATAAACAACAATGACAGGCCGTAATGGTGGGGCAGACCTCGCCCCACCCGCTCTATTCGACCCCGTTGTCATCCTTGTGCGCCCGCAATTAGCGGAGAATATCGGCACCACAGCGCGCGCTATGGCTAATGGGGGGTTATTTCACCTCCGCCTTGTTGCCCCGCGTGATGGCTGGCCCCAAGCACGCGCATGGTACGCGTCCTCTGGGGCTGACCGCATCCTAGAAGCTGCAACTGTTTTTGATACAGTCGATGACGCGATTGCAGACCTTCACCGTGTTTTTGCCACCTGTCCACGGCCTCGCCACGTCATTAAACCGGTAATGACAGCCCGTGGAGCAGCAGCTGAGTTACGCGCTATCAGTTCCCGCCACCTTAAAGCGGGCATCCTTTTTGGGCCAGAGCGCGCAGGGTTGGATAATGAGGATATGGCCCGTGCCGATACGCTCATCCGTTACCCGCTGAATCCGCGCTTTATGTCGCTTAATCTGGCTCAAGCGGTCTTAGTCATGGCTTATGAGTGGTATCTTACAGAAGATACCGTACCTGAGCGTTATTTTATGACGAATGAAACACATGTCGCCACAAAGGGGGAGGTTGAGACCTTTATGACCCACCTCATCCGCGACCTTGACGAATGTGGCTTCCTCCATCATGAACAAAAGCGGCCCGGTATGGTCCGCAATCTTCGTCATCTCTTTGCCCGTGGCGAAGTGACTGAGCAAGAGTTACGGACCCTCCATGGGGTCGTCAGTGAACTCTCCCGCGCGCGTAAAGCCCGCCACTTGAAAAAGTAACGCTCTCTTTATGTTCTTCCAAAGCCCGCATGACCTCCTCCTACGTTATAAACAAAAGCGGCAACAACAACGCCCTCCGGCACAAAGTAGTTTTCTCTCGCAAGATAATATCTTTAACATCCCTGTAAAAAGGCGTACGGGGGTACGTCTCTTAGGGGACCTATATCATATCAGCCTAAGCATAGGTTGGACTGCCTTTTTTGCCGCCGCCACGGGGGCTTATTTCTTCATCAATCTCCTCTTTAGCCTTTGCTTTTTTTGCCTACCCCATGGGGTTAGCAACGTCCAAAAGAACGATTTTTGGGCAGATTTCTTCTTTAGTGTGCAAACGCTCTCAACTGTGGGTTATGGTTATCTCTACCCGCAAGGTTATCTGGCCAATGCCATTGCCTCTATAGAAGTATTCGTTGGCGTGGTGTTTACCGCCATCATCACCGGCTTGGTCTATGCACGCTTCTCCCGCCCCCGTGCAGCCGTCCTCTTTAGCCGCGTGGCCACACTTTCCCAGCGGGGCGAGCATATGTGCCTCAATTTCCGTGTTGGTAATTTGCGGCGCACCCCCCTCATCAATGTAGAGCTTGAAGCAATTATCGCCCGCACACAAAAAGACGATACAGGCCGGGAGACCCTCCAGCTAGACACATTGCCATTAACCCATGGCCATATTCCGCTGCTCCCTGTTAGTCTCTCCTTCACCCATACCGTTACGGAAGAAAGCCCGATTTATGAGCGGGATAAAGAGGCTCTGCTGCAACAACAAGCGGTCATCCTGCTCACCCTCACCGCAACGGACCCCGTATCCGCACAAAGTGTATTTTCATACCGCATGTATAAAGCCGATGACCTTCTCCCAAAGTCACGCTTTGTTAGTCTGCTCCAGCCAAATAATGATGGGGTCTTAGAGGTCGACTTCAGCCTCTTTCACTCGACCATCCCTGATGGCACAAGCGATACAAACAACGCACCTTCCCCACAAGAGCCGGTGGAGGCCCAGCAGCACCCAGAAGATGCTCCTACTCCTCCCTCCGAGCCGCAGGGATAAATTATCCCTGCACCGCGTCCTCTAAGCGTTGCAGCACACGCCCGCGGCCCATAAGCGGTAAAAGCGCGGCAAGCTCTGGCCCAGCATCCTCACCTGTTAGAGCCAAACGTAAGGGCAGGAAGAGCTTCTTGCCTTTACGGCCTGTCTCAGCCTTTATGAGGTCGATCCAGCGTTTCCACACTGTTTCATCCCACGGCTCTGCGGGTAAAAGCTGTGCTGCTTGGCGGAGGAACGCGCCATCTTCAGGCTGCGAGGGTGCGACAATATCCCCCTGCACCACAGCCCACCAATGTGCAATCTCTACCGCAAGGTCGATATTCCCACGGATGGCCAACCAGAATGCCTCATCAGCCCCCTCTGGCAAACGTGGCCGGATTTCCTCATACGACATGCTATGCAACACGCGCCGGTTCAACCCCAAAAGCTGTGGAACATCAAACCGTGCGGCAGAGCGTGATACATGGCTAATATCATAGCCTTGAATAATCTCCGCCATATCTGCCACTTGCGGGTCGTCCGAACTTCCCAACCGGGCAAGATAAGCCACTAAGGCCCGTGGCTCTATCCCATCATGCCGCAAGGTGGAGAGAGACAAACCGCCTAAACGTTTGGAGAGCTTACCGCCATCCTGCCCCAAAAGCAGCGGCAGATGCCCAAAGGTGAAATGCCCTGCTTTGGTGCCGATAGCCTCGGCAATATCCAACTGCACACCCGTATTGGTCACATGGTCTTCCCCACGCAGAATATGGGTGATGCCCATATCCACATCATCAATAACAGAAGCCAATGTATAAAGGATGCTCCCATCCGCACGGACCAATACCGGGTCGGACACGGCACTTAACTTTACATGGCACTCCCCCATCACAAGGTCTTGCCATGTCCGCGTTGTCCCGCTGAGCTTAAACCGCCAATAAGGCACCTTGCCATTTGCCTCGGCGCGAGCGCGTTGCTCCTCTGTCATCCGCAGCATCGCACGGTCATAAAGCGGGGGCTTCCCCTCTCGCAGACGTTGCTCGCGCTTATATTTCAGCTCTAGTTCACTCTCAAAACAAGGATATAACCGCCCATCAGCTTTAAGCTGAGCAATGACTTCCTCATAACGGGCTAAACGCTCAGACTGCCGAGCATATTCGTCCCAGTCTAACCCAAGCCATGTGAGGTCCCGGCCAATCCCCTCCTCATACGCTTTGCTGCCGCGTTGTGTATCTGTATCATCCATCCGCAGCAAAAAGCGGCCCCCATGCCGCCGCGCGAACAGCCAATTCGCTACGGCAAGACGTGCATTACCAACATGGAGCTGCCCTGTGGGCGAAGGAGCAAAGCGTACTTTCATAATCATTCCGTCTTTTGGTCTCATAAATCTAAAAACTAAGGGGCGGCGTTAGGGTTAGGATTCAGCCTGCTTGCGGCGGATGATTTCCGTCACAAAGGCCTCGTCATCATCCTCATCAGCAAGGTCATCATGCGCAGTGTCCGAAAAACCCTCAAGAGCGGCTTCATCAACAAGGCGGCGCGGGTCTAAGGCACGCCAATCACGCTCCATCGGTGTGGCAGGGCTGGAGACAAAATCATCCAGCTCCGTGCTGGCCTTCCATCCATCTTCACCAGCATCCACAACCTCAGCATTCTCCCCAAAGGCGAACCAACTTTCCAGCACATCGCGCTCTGCAGCCCCGGGGATACGGCACCGCTCTATACTATCGCGCACATAAGCACGCGCAAAAGCATTAGCATGGGCGAGGTCTAAAAAACCTTTGACCTCCTCCACCACGTCATCATCACCCGCACTCGCCCCGGATTGGTCGAGGATACGCACCACCCAGCCAGTCTCCCCCGGCTTGGCAGTGGCGGCTTGCTCTGGCTCCTCCCCTTCGCTCACTTCCCCGCGAATACCAGTGATGAAAGCGCGCTGCGCCTCTTTATCAGCCTCATCCATCATTTGGCTCTCTCCTGAAGTTTCTGCAAAAGGAACTCACGGCCAATCTTCACCCGTGGCACCTCATCATAAGCAACAATATCCGCCGTTGCATAAGTCTCCGACCAGCGATCAGGCAGAAAAGACCCAGTGCCCACAATATCAATCGGGGCAGACGCATCATGCATGGCTGTGCATTTAGCAATGCCAAAGCCAGAGGAGACAATAATCTTTACCTTTGTGAAGCCTGCCTCATCCAACGCTTCACGCATCCGCCATATCGCTGCGGCAGAGACCCCCGTCCCCACCAAATAACGCAGCTCTTTCTCCGAGCGATAACGCCGAATCGTACCCGGCGTGTGACGCTCCAACACTTCATAAGAGCGTTGCGGGTCTAACCCTTCTAAAAACCGCCCGCCATGCGTATCTAGCCGCACACTCACATTCCCCGCTGCTGCACGCTCTGGGAAGCGGCGGCAGACAGCCAGCGCATCGCTCACCTCTTGGCCAAAATAATCAACTAGAACGGTTAAACCTTCATCGGGGAAGCGTTCCACATACATTTCTGCGGCCCGCAAGGTAGAGCCTGCATAGCCAATAAAGGCATGTGGCATCGTCCCTAGCCCACGCTCCTGCCCAAAAAAGCGTGCCGTATCGTGATTCGCATTGCCGATAAAGCCAACAGCCCCTTCCTTCTGCGCGGCGCGAGAGCCCACAGCGGCGGCATAAGCCATAAGCTCTTGCATCTCCGCCCCCGCGCAATGGCGTGCATCCATCGCGAGGAAGGGCACTTTGGGTAAGGCCAAAGCCATTTGATACGCGTTATGTGCCGCAACACAAGCCGCCCCTGTTTTTTGGAGCAACAATGTCTCTAACGGCGCAAGGGCCTCCAACGAGCCTGTAAGGTAAAAGAGCGGGTCACCCGCCCCAACCCATGTCCCCTCTGGATGGACCTCTGTAATCTCCACCGCAAAACCTTGATGCTGGGCAACATTCTCTACCCAGCGCAGAGCCAAGCCATAAGCCGCCACAACCGGGCGACGGATAAAGACGGCATAGGTTACTCGACTATCCCCAAACTGGCGGACAATATCGCGCATTCTTAAAAAATACGCATCCGTCCGCCCCTCAATCTGGGCCGTCTCCAACTCTTGCCGCGGGGTTTTTGCCTGTTTGAGGGCCTGATTCCAACCGCTCACACGACCACTCCTTTATAAAGAGCCCGCCAGCACGCGATGGGCTGGCCGTTCTGCTCACCCTTTTGCAAAGATACGCGCCATCCGCTCGGAGAGCTGGAAGGCAATCTCCAAAGATTGCTCCGCATTCAACCGTGGGTCACAGAATGTTTTATAGCATGTTGGCAAGTCAGCATCGGTCAAACCGCGCGGGCCGCCGGTGCATTCTGTCACGTTATAGCCTGTCATCTCCAGATGAATCCCGCCAGGGATACGCCCTGCTTGCTCAAACACATCCATAAAGCCGGTAATCTCCCCCAATACATGCTCAAACGCACGCGTTTTATACTTATTGGAGGATGTCGTGGTGTTACCATGCATCGGGTCGCACACCCATGTCACACGGCGGCCTGTTTGGGAAACAGCCTCCAATAAAGGCGGCAGAAGCTCCCGCACCTTTTGATGCCCCATACGGGAAATCAAGGTAATGCGACCGGCCTCATCCTCTGGGTTGAGAATATCTAAGAGTTTTTTCAAATCCTCCACTGTGGTGGTCGGCCCGACCTTGATCCCAATCGGGTTATCCACCCCACGGAGGAACTCCACATGCGCGCCATCAGGCTGGCGCGTGCGATCCCCAATCCAAAGGAAATGAGCCGAGAGGCCATAATGCCGCCCGGTCGTCTCATCAATACGTGTCAAAGCTTGCTCATAAGGCAGCAGCAATGCCTCATGAGAGGTAAAGAACTCCACCTCATCATATTGAGGGGCATTATCATCCACACCACAGGCTTTCATAAAAGCAAGGCTGCCTTCAATCTGGCTGGCAAGCTGCGCGTAACGCTCCCCTTGGGGGGATTGCTGCACATAATCCAACATCCAACGATGCACATCATGCAGATTAGCAAAGCCGCCATGGGAGAAAGCCCGCAATAGATTCAACACACCAGCGGCTTGAAAATACCCCATCTCCATACGGGCTGGGTCTGCTTTACGCGCTTCAGCGGTGAAGTCAGGACTATTGACGTTATCCCCGCGATAGCATGGCAGCTCCACCCCATTGCGTGTCTCGATGTCAGAGGAGCGCGGCTTCGCATATTGCCCGGCCATGCGTCCGATTTTCACCACAGGCACTTTGGCTGAAAAAGTCAGCACGGCAGCCATTTGCAGCAGAACGCGGAACGTATCGCGAATAATATCGCCGGTGAACTCCCCAAAACTCTCCGCACATGGGCCGCCTTGCAAGACAAAGGCCTCCCCGCGTGAAGCCGCTGCTAACCGCGCTTTGAGCCTGCGCGCCTCCTCCCCAAAAACGAGTGGTGGATAGCGATGCAACCGCGCCTCAACCTCGGCAAGAGCGTTCTGGTCCTCATAATGCGGGGCTTGGCGGATGGGCCGCGTGCGCCAACTCTCGGGAGACCATGAAGCTTTGCTCTGCCTATCTGACTGCTGCATCTTACTCTCCTACAACATGGGGAACGGGGCGAATTTACCACACCCCAATGGTATGTTTATGCTGTTAGCACCCTATTTTATGGCCGAAATATTGTGCAAATGGTAGAGTTTGCAACAAATTAATCATCCTCACGCTCACGCATCTATCATCTTTCTCTCTGAAAAAACTTGATTATTACGCCCCATATAGCGAGTATAACGCCCCAGAAGTAGCTTTACTACGCAGGACGTAATCACATATGGCTTCGCGCTTTTCTTCCCCCCTCATGCGGCTGACAACACTCGCGGCATTAGGGCTTGCCACCACTCTTAGCTCTCACGCTGTTGCGCAGAGCGTCCATTTTAGCACGCCTTATCAGGACGACTCCTCCAGCAAGGTTAGCAGCAAAAAATCGACACAAAAAACCACAGCACCAACCACCCATGGTGGTGAGCATTTCCACGCTACGGGCCATCGTCCCCCACCGCCTGGCTATCAGGATGTGCCCTCCACAGAGTTTGAAAATGGGCCAGACCCGGACCATGAAGCCCATCTACGGGCCAATCGTGATTCTGTCACGGGGAGTAATTTGGGTCATTTCGGCAGTGCTTATCAGGACAGCAACCCCATCCAAAGCGGAAAAATGGGCGATGCAACAGGCAATGGCTGGGTCGCCCCACGTGGCAACGGCTTTTAATCGCCCTTTGCCTCTCTAAAAGCAGGGCGTTACCCCCGGTTACGCCCGCGTGCGAGTAGGAACTCATATTCCTTACGGAAGAAGTTTCTACTCGCCATATATTCAAAATGAATAATCCGCAATGAGCCAATCCCCACGGCTAGATCATGCCGTGTTGTACTCGTGCCGTGGCTCTGCCGATATTTTTCTATTAGGAACTGTTGTTCCTCTAAAAAAGCTTTACTAGTAGAGCGCGGAAGATGGCCGCCTGCTTCTGTCAGATGGATAATATCTTTTACCATCTGCTCACCTGTTTGTAGCGCATTTTCGGGCAAACGCTTTTGCAACGCCAAATCCCGCAAGGTGATGAGATGCCGTCCTACTGTCATCACCGCCAATGTCCCACGGACCATGCTGTTAACGTCATGCTGGGGTAATTTCCCTGCAAAACGTATGACCTGCTCCATGCGTTGTGTGGTTTGGCTTGTCCAGTCATTTTGGGCTTGCTTACGGCCTTGCAAAGGCTGTTTAAGCTGGCGAATCTCCTCCACCAGCTGGCGGCGTAATTGCGCCCAGGCTTGCTTAACGGAAAAAGGCATCACCGTTTTAAAAATCTGCACCCCACTCCATAACGCCAAAAGCAAAGCAAGGGATTGGTTAAACCACTCTACCTCATTAATGCGCGCCTGGTTATCCAACCCCAATACCCAAGGAAAGAAATTAACATAAGAGGCTGCAATACCAACTGTAGGGGGATAGCGTAACGCTATCCCACCTAGAAACATCAACACCGCAAAAGGAAGAGAAAATACCAGGTAATTAGAAGTCAGCGGCATCACAAAAAATACGGGAATAATACTGGCCAATACCGCCCATACCGCCCCGTAAAAGAAGGATTTACTCACTAAAATCATATTATCCATAATGGAGAAACGAGCGCAAACCACAGCCAATAGGCTTAAATAAGCCCACCCGTAGGACCACGCGGTTACTTCCCATATTAGTGCTCCTAAAATCATCGCCACTGCAGCACGCACCGCATTGGTAAAAGCCAACCTCCCATCCGCAATACGGTGAATATGATGCCGCACCGAGACATGCCGCTTCTGTAACCCTGCAAATTGAGATTCCACAGCCGAGCGGAAATCCACCAACATGGCTTCCACCCCCACCCCGGCGATGCTTTGCTGGATGGAATCATCATCATTCAGCGGCAGGCAACGGTCTAATTCCTCCCGATTCTCCTGCAACATAACATCCAGCCGCCCCAACCCCGCGACCACTTGGAGAATGTCTTTTTTCAATAAATTGGAGAGATCATCCATTTCCTCAGCAACACGCTCCAGCCCCTTAGCTAAACGCTCTGGAATATGCGAGGCAGAAGCAAGGCGAGAGCGCAGCCCCACCCCACGTGCAAGAACAAGAGCCACACGCTCTAACGTGACATAAGCGCGGTCCGCATCCTCCCCTGCTAAGCGGGAATCAATACGGATAAACTCTAACTGGTCATTAAAACTTTGCAGTGAGCCAAGCAGCCGCGTTAGCCCCTTAATCCCCTCATCATCACGTCGTAAAACATGCCCTAATGCGATGGCTGTTTGGCTCAGCAACTCGGCAATACGCTTTTGCAATTCCGCCCGTGCTGCACGGTCCGCCCCCGGTACAGCAATCATCCCCGCGACCATCTCGCAAACAACGCCGAGCAAAATATAAGAGCCACGCGCCATAGCGATATAGAACACATGGTCCGGCTGCTCGGCTGAGGCAAGGGCGATAATAGCCCCCGTATAACCAGCGAGAACCATCGCATAACCACGGAAGTTATCCAGCAAACAGGCAATACCCGTACACCAGCCGACCCATCCCGCTAAGAGCAAGAAGAAAATCCATGGATGTTGCGGGGCAATGGCGATGAGGCCAATCCCCCCCACCATCCCCAGCATGGTCCCAGCAATACGCCACCGCCCTTTAGAGAGACTCATCCCGCGAGAATTCTGGGCGACAATCCACACCGTCATAGCCGCCCATTGCGGCCCGCCCATCTCCATCTTCAAAGCGATGGCAAGAGCGACTAAGCAGGCGATGGTTGTTCTAAGGGAGAAGAAAACGGCACTCAGAGTTGTGGGCTGTAACTTTGGCCAACTCATGCCTATCTTCCCCCCTTTAATAAAGCCTTATTGCTTATCCACCATACGGGTTGGGGTTCTCATCGTCACGAACTCCTCTGCGGTGCTAGGATGCAAAGCAATCGTTTGGTCCAACTGCTTCTTCGTCAGCTTTGCCGTTACAGCAATAGCCAGCATTTGAATAATCTCTGGCGCATCAGGCCCGACCATATGCGCGCCCAACACAATATCGCTCTGGCGGTCCACCACCAGCTTCATCAACACCTTCCCGGCCCGTTTCGGCAATGTTTGGCGCATAGGGGTGAAGGTGGATGTATAAATAGCGAGGTCATGCTTTTGGGCCGCTTCCTCTTCACTCAGCCCCACAACCCCTATCGGGGAGGAGAAGAACACCGCCTTAGGCAGCGTCTCAAACGACCATGTGCGCCCTTGCGGGTTAAAAAGCTGCTCGGCCAACATATGGCCTTCTGCAATCGCCGTGGGGGTTAGGTTATATTCATCACGAATATCCCCAATCGCATAGATAGAAGGGATATTCGTCCGCCCATCAATCCCAGCGACAACATGACCCTTCTCCATCGCTACGCCGACAGAATCAAGGCCTAGCTTATCAATAGCGGCCCGGCGACCCGTTGCCATAATAACGGCATCAACCTCATGAGCCGTGCCATCGTCTAATATAAGGCGAACAGCTTTACCACCGCCAACATCCTCTAGCCGCACGGGGCTCGTGCCGGGATGTTGCGTAATGCCATATAGGTCTATCAACTCTTTTAGATGCGCGCGAACCTCACCATCAAAGCCGCGCAAGGGCAACGTCTGACGGTAGAATAAATCCACCTGAGAGCCCATACCGGCTAAGATACCAGCAAACTCCACCCCAATATACCCGCTACCAATAATCGCAACCTTTTGGGGCCGCTCTGGGAGATGAAATAGCTCATCAGAGGTAATGGCCAGCTCTGCACCGGGGATGTCCAACCGTATTGGGGTCGAGCCTGTGGCGAGGACAATCTTCTTAGCCCGCACGCGCTGTACCGGGGCATCAGGTGCAAGGACAGAAGGGCCAATCTCGATCGTATGAGCATCAATCAGGCGGGCATCCCCCGTATAAAGGGAGATGCCTGCTTTCTCCAACATAGAGATGTAAATGCCATTTAGACGTTCAATCTCACGGTCTTTCGCAGCAAGGAAGCTATACCAATCGAATGTTTCAGGCCGTTGGACATCCCAACCAAAAGCTGGGGCATCCTCAATCATACGGCCTGTCTCTGCAGCATAGACCATCAGTTTTTTGGGGACACAACCGAGATTGACACAGGTCCCACCCCAATGACGGCGTTCGGCAATGCCCACGCGGGCCCCGTTCTGCGCGGCAATACGCGCACAACGCACCCCACCTGAGCCAGCACCAATGACAAAGAGATCCAATTCCTGCATAGCGTGCCTTCCTCCCCGCAAAGACTCCTGCCTTTACAGCGCGGCTTTACCGCTCTGCAAACGCTTTCTCGACCACATAAGAGCCTTGGCGACTCATATTACCTTCCTCAAAACCGCGCTCTTCCAGCAGTTTTTGTGTATCTGCAAGCATCTCTGGGGAGCCACAAATCATCACACGATCATGCTCTGGGTCTAGCTCATCAATATTCAGGTCACGGAAGATGCGGCCATTATTGATCAATGCCGTGATACGCTCCTGCACGGGGAACTCCTCACGCGTCACAGCGGGATAATATTTCAGCTTCGCAGCAACATCTTCACCAAGAAACTCATGCTTTGGCAGGATATTGGTGATGTAATCCCGATAAGCCAATTCCCCACGCTCACGCACTGTATGGGTGAGGATGACATTCTCATAGCGATCATACGCATCAGGGTCTTTAATCAAGCTCATGAAAGGAGCAAGACCCGTCCCGGTGGAGAGGAAATATAGATTCCGCCCCGGTTTGAGATTATCGAGCAGCAAAGTGCCAACTGGCTTACGGCCAATCAATACCGTATCACCAACCTTTACATGGCGCAGGCGGGAAGTGAGTGGGCCATTCTCCACCGCAATGGAGAGGAACTCCATCTGATCCTCATAATTCGCAGAGGCAAGGGAGTAAGCACGCAATAACGGCTTGCCCTCTACCTCAATCCCAATCATCGCAAACTGCCCGTTGGAGAAGCGCAAGCCGGGGTCGCGAGTCGTGGTGAAGCTGAAGAGCCGGTTTGTCCAATGATGCACTTGCTTCACCGTGGCCGGATAAAGATGGCCATATTCTTTCGTTGGGGTAGCAAGGCGATATTGGCCCTCATGCCCTTCAAAAGGGACAAGGCCCGTCAATGGCTCAGCAATAACGGGGGTCGGAGCTGATTCAGCAGGATAAGGTGTGCTCATGAATCCGTATTCCTCTCTCAAATGACACTCAGGTCACAATCTTTTATCTCAAGGGGGTGATACTAGCGAGAGGCCATCATTACCACCCATCATGCCCCGTACCATGCCTATCTTTTCCTCTTTTGTCATCACAAACACAGTCATACCCGCCTTTTTGCTTGACTTCCCTACCCACCACTCCCGAAAACACCCCTATGACAGATGCTTCCCCGCCCCGTGATTCCGCCCATACAGTGCCAACCTCCCCTGCAGAACTGGCTTTAACACAGGCTGAAGAAGCCTTTGGTGCGCATCTTGCCATCACCCCACGCGAGCGTGCTGCTTTGCTCCGGCAAGTGGCGCGCCGTTTAGGGGCTGATAAAACCAGCATTAATGAGGCCGAGCTCCTCCACGCGCTCTGCCAAGTCCGCCGCCGTGGTTGGGCTAACAGCATGATGAACCATGCTCATCGCAGCGGGGCTGTTTGGGTGCGTAAAGCTGATGTCCTCCTCGCAGCGGAACGGATTCACGACCCCCTCATTGATGAAGAAGGCCAAGCCGCCGTGCTGGAAAGCCTCTTGGAGGAACGCTGGCGGGATATGGCCGATACCCCCTTGCGCGTCCTTGATGATGTGCGTGCCGACCTAGCCGATGCAGGGACGTACCTCTCTGGTGCGCAAATTGAGCGTCTCTCCCACAGCATTGCCCGTGCCTTTGGTGGGGTTGATCTCGGCTTTGAAGATGAGCTGATCCTTGAGGAAGAACGCCGCGCACGCGAGCAAGAGGACATCCGCGCCAAAGCCGAGGCCCGCCGCGCACGCGAGCTCCAGAAGATTAAAGACTGGGAAGCCACACTTGTCGGGTTTGAGAAACTCCCCGCCCTTCTGCATTGCTCCCGCCGCGAAGCCCTACGTTGGATTGCAGAACAGCGCATCCCCATCGCCAAACGCGACCAACAGCCAGACGGGTTGGAGATTTTCTATTTTGACCCAACCGAGCTTAAAAAATGCCGCCCGCTCCTCAATAGCTGGCGGCGTGGGACAAGCCAAAAACGCGATGAAGATTATGATGATAGCCCCCAAGCCCGCAAAGGCAATGCAGCTATCGCACGTGTAGCGGCATTAGACCGCTTTGCAGCGCATTTCCGCACGGCACGCGCACTTAATCGCCGCATCACGCTTGTGACAGGGCCGACCAACTCCGGCAAATCTCATACAGCGTTAGAGGCCCTCGCTCAGGCAGAAAGTGGGTTGGCCCTCGCCCCGCTGCGCCTCTTAGCCCATGAGTTCCGCGAGGCTATGCTAAGCCGCGGTGTACCTGCCTCCCTCACCACGGGGGAGGAGCGCATCATCGACCCCACCGCTCGCCATCTTGCCGCTACCGTGGAGATGTGCCCATTTAACAACCCTGTTGATGTGGCCATCATTGATGAAGCCCAAATGCTCAGCGACCCCGACCGAGGTGCGGCATGGACAGCGGCCATTATGGGGGTGCCTGCCCGCCATGTGTTCATCTTAGGCGCGGCAGATTGCATCCCCCTCGTCAAACGCATTGCCGAACTCTGTAATGACCCCGTTGATGAGATCCATCTAGAGCGTAAAAGCCCACTGCGCCCTGCGGGCACACTTGCCTTAACGGACCTCCGCGCAGGGGATGCCCTCATCGCTTTCTCCCGCCGGGATGTGCTGGACCTCCGCGCCGAGCTAATGGCCCATAACCGCCGGGTAGCCGTTATTTACGGGGCGTTAAGCCCAGAGGTCCGCCGGGCCGAGGCAGCACGCTTTAACCGTGGTGAAGCGGACATCCTCATCGCAACCGATGCGATTGGCATGGGGCTTAATCTCTCCATTCGTCGGGTGGTATTCAGCACGCTGCGCAAATATGATGGGCGGCAAACGCGCAATCTTGTCTCTCAAGAGGTCAAGCAAATTGGCGGGCGCGCGGGCCGTTTTGGTAAACATGAGGAAGGCTTGGTCTGCGTGCTAGAAGGGGCGGGCCGTCCCAGCTTCATCCGCCATATGCTCGAAGCCCCACCAGAGCCTATGCTAGAGCTACGCCCCCTTGTGCAGCCTGATGCTGACATTGTGCAAGCTGTTGCTCAAGAGATGGAATCAGACAGCCTCTATGGTGTGCTAACCCGCATTAAACGGGCTGTTTTACGCCCTGATGACCCCAATTACCGCCTTGCGGATATGGAGCAAGCGTTAGAGATTGCCGCAGCCTTGGAGGGGGTAGATGGGTTAGACCTCTCCACCCGCTGGACCTACGCCATGTGTCCTATCAACACACGCGATAACGGCATCCCCCGCCTTGTGGAATGGGCGGCCCTCCATGCGCGCGGGCAATCCATCTTCCCCCCCGGCACGGGCCGCCTTCCCCAAGCCTCTACCGCCGGGCGTGAAGAATTAGAACGCGCTGAAAAACGCCATCGCCGCCTTGTGACATGGCGGTGGCTGGCAATGCGCTTCCCCGATAATTACCCAGAGCTCATCGTGGCGGAACGAAATGCCGCTATCTTAGATGAATGGATTGAGCATGTCCTTCGCACCCAGAGCCGGATGCGCGAGACCTCCCGCCGCCATCAGGGCCGCCGGGGCGAGCATCATCCAAAACCCCATGCGGGAGGACGCGGCCATCATAAAGCCTCCCATGGTAAGAAAAGCAACTTGGGCTCTAAAAAACCACATCACAAACGCAAAACGCATTAACCCCACAAAAAAGGGCGTGCCCAAATGCAGGACACGCCCTTTTTGCGACAACGCTAAAGCCTCACCTTACCGGCTTGGGATCGTCACCATTGCACCTTTAGCAGTCGCTGTCTCGGCAATTGCATGGATGAATTGCAGCATGGAGAAAGCAAGCTTACTGGCAAGGTCATTCTTTGCAATCCAATACCAAGAGCCCTCATACTCCACAGATGTATAAGCGACATCATCACCAGGGCGCGCTGGGCTGCAATGGATGATAATTGCAGGTTGCGGCTCATTAGGACCACGTACAACAGATGGTGCAGTAATGCCCTTTTCCACCATTTTTTTTGGCACTTCCATCGTGCTGGCCACATCCTCCCAAATAGATAACATGGAGCGTGTCACCATCGCGACCTCGCCTGGATGATTAGGCTTACGCCCATAAACAACCTCTGCCTGCTCACTCCCTGCGGGGAGTTGCAATGCCTGGCGCACTTGGCCTTGTAGCTCTGTAATCTCAGGCGAACTACTCTTTGGCAAAAGGATAAAGGTCCGCTCTGGCTGGGCAGGTTCTGTTTTGGTGGCTGCTGTCGGAGCAATGCTACGGATGCTCAGCGCATTACCTGCTTGCAATTTACGTAACGCACGCAGCAAATACGTAAAGCGAATGGAAGCCTCTTTACCCTCTGTCCCTGCAATCGTACTGGTCGTATTACTCGCCGGGCCGATAGACTGCATCGTCATTTGCAGCAGCGTATCAACCGGCAAGCCGCTGGAGATTAACGGCAGAAGCGTTTGTGGCGAAATCGGCCGCAAAATATTCACCGAGAATTGCACACCAGAGACAGGCTGGTACGTCACAGTCGGGCTATCGCTATAGGAATAACCTAAAGACCCACCCAAAGAGCCACCTGCCCCTTGAATCCAGGGCGTACCGCTAATATTTGCGCTAGAACTTGTCTCGGCTGTATAAGCTGAGATGATCTGTGTCGTCTCAATCAAGGTCGGCGACAAAGAATAACGGAGCTGCACAATGTTAAAGAGCATCTCCTGGTTCTGTTGTCGGCTCATTTCCTTTTCATAATCCAGCCGGTCCCGCCGCATATTATGCGGACCAACCGAAGAAGAACATGAGGACAAGGCTAGCGCACTAACTGCCAGCACACGCCCCATAGAACGAAGCAATGTCATAATTTATCCTGAAGAAAATGTGTTGAGAGCCCTATAAAGCCCTCAACACTACATTATCTCGCTGTTAATATATCACAGTCCATCACGGCTCTACCAGCTAAAAAGAGTAAGAAAAACAAGGACCATCCCCCATTTAGCTTCTCTTTTTAGTGAACAGCCCTCCCAATAAATCATCCTTCTTCAATGTTGAATGACATCAATACCCCCCATATAAGGGCGCAAAGCCTCAGGCACGATGATGCTGCCATCCTCCTGCTGATGCACTTCCATCAAGGCAATCATCACCCGCCCCACCGCAAGGCCGGAGCCGTTAAGTGTATGCACAAAGGCGGTCGTCTTTTCCTTACGCAGACGGGCATTCATCCGCCGCGCTTGAAAGTCCCGCGTATTGGAGCAAGAGGAGACCTCTCGCCATGCTTGCTGCCCCGGCAACCATGCCTCTAGGTCATATGTTTTAGCCGCCCCAAAGCCTGTATCCCCCGCACAGAGCAACACACGGCGGAAGGGCAGGCCCAGCCGCTCCAACACGGTCTCGGCTGCACGGGTCATACGCTCATGCTCTGCCTCGCTCTCCTCTGGTGCGACAATGGAGACAAGCTCGCATTTCGTAAATTGATGTTGACGCAACATACCCCGCACATCCCGCCCCGCAGAGCCAGCCTCAGAGCGGAAGCAGGTGGAGAGGGTTGTCATGCGCCGTGGCAAACTCTCCGCCGTGAGAATCTCCCCCATAACTGAGGCTGTCAGCGGCACTTCCCCCGTAGGGATGAGCCAACGATCATCATCTGTATGGAACGAATCTTCCGCAAATTTGGGTAATTTATCCGTACCATACATAGCCGCTTCATTCACCAAAAGCGGTACAGTGACCTCCTCATAACCAAACTCCCCCGTATGCACATCGAGCATAAACTGCCCTAAGGCCCGCTCTAGCCGCGCTAGGGCTCCACGCAACATCACAAACCGCGAGCCTGCAATCTTACCCGCCGCGGTAAAATCCATCAGCCCCAAAGCTTCGCCAAGCTCAAAATGTTGTTTGGCCTCAAACGCAAAGGACGGCACCTCCCCACGTTGATGCACCACGACATTATCGCTCTCATCCTTGCCATCAGGCACGGAAGCATCAAGCTGGTTTGGCAAGCGTTGGAGGACACCATCAATGCGTGCTTGGATTTCGCTCGCTCGGGCCTCTAACTCAGCAATCTGCTCCCGCAATGCCGCACCGCGGGCCTCGATGGCGGTTGTATCCTCCCCTGCCCGTTTGGCTTGGCCAATCTCTTTTGCCAAGCCTTTCCTTTGCCCTTGGGCCTCCTGCAATGCAGCTAAAGCAGCCCGGCGTTGTTCATCCTCTTTCACCAAGCTCTCCGCCACAGCAGGGAGGTTGCGCCGTGCCAAAGCGGCATCGAAAGCAGCAGGATCAGCGCGTAGGGCTTTAAGGTCGTGCATAAGGTCAAATACTCCGTATAAGCTCTTAATTATGGGAGGGTGGATGAGGTCTCATCGTCATCATCAGCGGTGATAGGCTTAGGCTCTACCAAGCGAGCGGTTAGGATAGAGACCTCATACAACCCTACAAGCGGGATAGCGAGGCCCAGCATTGTAATTGCATCCGGCGGGGCCAATACCGCTGCAACCGCAAAAGCCGCCACATACGCATAACGGCGAACACGCCTTAACTGCCCCGTCCCCACAAGCCCGGCCCGAACAAGGAGGGTTAATATCACGGGGAGCTCAAAGCAAATCCCAAAGGCCATAATCATCTTGGTGACGAGATTAAGATATTCCGAGACACGCGCTTGCAGCTCTATGCCCATCTGATTCGCCCCCCCTAATTGTTGGAAGGAGAGGAAAAACTTCCACGCAAAGGGGAAAACGAGGTAATAGGCCAACGCCCCCCCTGCGACAAACAACACCGGTGTGGCAATCAAAAAGGGCGCGAAGGCCTTCTTCTCATTCTTATACAAACCCGGTGCGATGAATATCCATGCCTGGATAGCAATCATCGGGAAGGAGAGGAAGAAAGCCCCAAAAACCGCTACACGCACATAGGTAAAAAAAGCCTCATAAAGGGCTGTATAAATCAAATGCGGTTGCTCACCCTTCTGCCGCATGATGCTCGCTAAAGGGGCGGCCAGAAAGCGGTAAATCTCACCCGAGAAGTGATAACATAGCAAAAACGCCACTACGAACGTCGCTAAAGACCAAATTAACCGTCGCCGAAGCTCCATCAAATGCTCCAGCAACGGCATGGGCTTATCCTCTACAGCCCCATTATCCTGCGCCTCTGCTGTGGGGAAGGGCTGTGAGGGCGGCTCATTTATTTTAGAGGGGTCATGCTGGGTCATGAGGTCGTTGTCTCCCCCGTTTTATGAGGCTGTGATGGCGCAAGAATGGTCGTGCGTTTACCATGATGCAAAGCAATTTCAGGCGGCAAGAAAGCAGGACGATGCCAATAACGTGCTTCTTCAATCAAGCGTAGAGCCGTTGTCGGGGGGAGGAGTGCGGGGGCACGCTCCAACGCTGCGGCTTGCTCTTGCATACGGGCATTATGCGGCTGGGAGTTTGTATAAGAACGCGGCTGTCCTAGCTCCTCACTCCCCGGTGCAGGCGGCGGAGGCGGTGGTGGTGGTGGAGGCGGCGGTGCCATGGGCATACCCCCTTGATGGCCAGCCCCCATCTGTTTTTCTAATGTGCGGTCAGGGTCAATCGCCTTACGTAACTGCTCGCGTGGGCTGAATTGCCTAATCTCCCGCAATTGGTCTCGTGCCTCACTGAGATCGGCCTCCTTGACCATCTCATCAATATGATGCTGAAACTCCGCCCCCATCTTCCGAATGGCTTTAAGCGTCTTAGAGAGCGTCCGCATCGCCACGGGGAGGTCTTTAGGGCCGATACAGACGAGTGCCACAATCACCAATAAGGCAATTTCTGTCCAACTCAAATCAAACATCGTCCCACCTCCCCCCTCTTTATGAAGGCTGAATGGTTTCTTCTAGCTCACTTCCCCCCTCATCGGAAGGCGGCTCAAAGAGCAATTCTTCCCGTCTGGGGAGGTCATTAAGACTTGCAAGGCCAAAAATCCGTAAAAATTGTGGCGTTGTCCCCCAGAGAACAGGCCGCCCCGGCACCTCTTTACGCCCTTTAGGGGTTATCAATCCCTCTTCAAGCAATGTATCAAGAATACTCTGCCCAAGCCGCACCCCGCGGATTGTCTCAATCTCCACCCGCGTGCAAGGCTGATGATATGCCACAATCGCCAAAGCCTCCAACGTGCCTTGGCTCAACCGCCTTGGCCGCTCAATCACCCGCGCAAGGGCAGGGCCAAACATAGCGCGTGTCCGTAATTGCCAGCCACCAGATACCGCCTGAAGCTCCACCGCATGGCCTTTATAACGCTGGGCCAGACCATCAAGAACAGCACCGGGATTATCTGCCTGTTCCTCTAACCCTTGCTCCCGCAATATCGCCACAATAGCACTAGCAGAAACCGGTCCCGCATTGGCAAATAGCAGAGCCTCTACAAAGCTAACTGCCATTGCGACTCTATCATGCTCCACCATGTCCGACGGACTCTCCAGCATGGCTGATTGTATCTCACTCTCACTCATGCCCGCTCTCCTCTCTCTGCCGCCATTCGATGACGCCAAACGCATTTTCCTGCCGTAACTCCACCTGCCCCCCACGGGCCATCTCCAACCCGGCCATCAAGGCCCCGGCAAGGGCGGCACGCTGGCTAAGGGGGCCGCCTTCTGTCAGCTCTGGCAAGACAGACGCCAAGGATTGCCACCCTGCCACATGCGCCCGCCCTAAAAGCCGTGCAAGTGCAGAGCGCGCTTGCTGGATGCTCCAATACCGCGCCACACGCGGAGCATAAGAGCGTTTGCGCCCGCTCCGCCGCCGCGCAGCAAGATAAGCCAGAACCAAAGCCGGCATATCCCCCTTGAGCGGGGCCATCTCAATACGCGTATGATTTTCCGGCTCTGGTCGGGCAAACACATCACGCCCCAAGCGCGGTTGCTCCTCCAACCATGCCGCAGCACGGTGCATCTGCTCTAGGTCAATCAACCGCTCATGCAACTGCCCAGCGGCATCTTCCGCCTCATCATCCTGCGTAGCAGATGGCAGCAAAAGGCGAGATTTTAACCATGCCAACCAAGCTGCCATGACCAACCAATCCGCCGCAATCTCCAACCGTAACGCCTCCGCCCCACGGCGGGCGCGCTCTACAACATCCAGATATTGCTCTGTAAGTTGCAGAATGGAGATTTTCTGGAGGTCCACCTTCTGAGAGCGCGCAAGGTCTAAAAGGAGGTCCAACGGCCCCTCAAACCCCTCCAACACCAAATGCAATGCGTCACTCACAAGCGATAGACCATTACGTTAGTTTGTCACCACAGCACAAGCCTGCGCTTGCGCATGCAGCTTCACGCAGAATTGCCGCGCCGCTGCCCTGTCAGCAAAGCCTCCCACCCGCAAACGGATGAAGTGCTTACCATCGCGCTCCACCGTCCGCAAAATAGGCTCACGCCCGCCTAAAAGGTCTGGCAAGCGGCTACGCAGATGCGCCCATTCCTGCCGAGCTTGCGCCTCATTTTGTAAAGCAGCAAGCTGCACTTCATATAATGTCGCAGAGGCCGGGGCTGGTGCTTCGGCCTGCGCCGCCTTGGCCTCTTTCCCCTGCCCTGCTGCATTATCGGGTATAGCCGGTGGCAAGGGAGCAACTTTTGCCGGGGGAGGAAGCTCCCCTTCCTGAACGGCTGAGGTTTGCGCTGCTGGAGCTTTCACAGCCTCTTGCTTCGCCTCGGTCTTTGTTTCCCCATCCATAGGACGAGCCCCTGCATTATCTGCCCCAGATGGCGGCTTCGTTTCCGACAGTGACGAGGCTTCACCCTCTTTATGAGCGGTGGTGTTAGCTGCCGTTGCTTTCTCCTCCCCATTAGTTACAGGCTGGTCCAACCGTCCCGCAAGCAAGCCCGCATCGGGCTGTTCTGGCGGGGGGGCTAAATGCACCGCACCGCGACCGGTAACATCACTTTTGGTTGTATCATCCCCCATAATCATCATACCGCCGGGGTCAGCGGGGCGATCCTTCACAGCATAAGGCGGCGGGCCAATCACAGGCACACCGGCGGGATGACTACCCACAACCCAATTCCACACCCCGCCAATCACAAGCAGCAACGCCGCTCCCGCAACGGCAAGAATCATCAAACCACGCGTGCCGGATTGCCCCGTTAAAAGCGATGAGACAAACCCCGCACGACCCGCTGCATCGCCATCACGCGGTCCACGCTCTTTACGCGATGGCCGCTGCGCCCTGCCAGCTAAGCGCTCGCGCCCCTGTGGGGGCGTGTCATCCTCATACTCATCATCCGGCCTAGCCATGACTTAGCGTAGCTCCTCTACCGCTTCGACACCTAAAAGCCCTAGCCCGATGCGCAATGTCGCGGCAATGGCCGCAACAAGAGCCAAGCGTGCCTTGCTCGCCTCTGGGGCATCATCTTGAATAAAGCGCAAGCTCGTCTCCTCACGCCCGCGATTCCAAAGCGCATGGAAGTCCGCCGCAAGATCGATGCAGTAGGTTGCAATACGGTGCGGCTCCCGCGCGAGAGCAGCGGCCTCGATCTGGCGAGGCAATTCTGCAATGCGGCGTAAGACGGCTAATTCCTCATCCGCTGTAAGGGAAGATAAATCCTGCCCTGCAAGGGCGGCCTCTGTCATAGCCTCCGCCCCGTAACGCTCCTCCCCCAACCGTAGAACAGACCGACAACGTGCATGAGCGTAATTGACGTAAAAGACCGGGTTATCCCGCGTCTGCGCAACGACGGCATTGAGGTCGAACTCCATCTGCGCATCGGCCTTACGGGTCAGCATGGTAAAGCGCACGGCATCCTTGCCGACTTCATCAATCAAATCCCGCAAGGTCACAAAGGTGCCAGCCCGTTTGGACATACGCACTGGCTCGCCATCTTTCACAACACGCACAATCTGACACATCACGACTTCAAAAGCCGTCTTACCCTCCGTCAACGCCGTAATGGCTGCACGCATCCGCGAGACATAGCCGCCATGGTCAGCCCCCAATACGTCAATCAAAAGGTCCGAACGGGATGCTTTATCAGCATGATAGCCAACATCATTGGCAAAATATGTGTTCGACCCATCAGACTTCCGCAAGGCACGGTCTTGGTCATCCCCAAACTCTGTCGAGCGGAAAAGCGTCTGAGGGCGCGCCTCCCAATCCTCGAGCTTCTTACCCTTTGGGGGCTCTAACACGCCTTCATAAAGCAGGCCGCGCGCTTCCAACTGAGCGATGGCCGCATCCACCTTCCCGCTCTTTAAAATCTCTGCCTCACTGCTAAAGATTTCATGCTCAATCCCTAAAGCTGCGAGGTCCTCTTTAATCATCCCCATCATCTGGGCGAGAGCTTCCGCCCGCACGGTCTCAAACCACGCATCCTCTGGGGCAACACCCCCATCAGCCCCGGCAAGGGCACGGCCATGTTTTTTGGCCAAAGCCTGCCCCACAGCAATGAGATAATCACCTTGATATTGCAAACCACTCGGGGCCAAAGCCCCAAACTCATCAGCCGGAATCTCCGTACCAATAGCCTGAAGATACCGCCAATACGCCGCCCATGTTAGCGCAATAACTTGCGCCCCAGCATCATTAACGTAATATTCCCGCGTGACGTTAAAACCCGCTGCTGCTAGCAGGTTCGCTAGTGCATCCCCCACCACAGCCCCACGGCAATGGCCAACATGCATCGGCCCGGTCGGATTAGCCGAAACATACTCCACATTCGCACGTTTCCCCGCCCCTAAGCGGGACTGCCCATAAGCCGCCCCGCGCTTGAGAACAGCTTTTGCGACATCATGAAACAAAGCAGGCTTTAAGGTCATATTCACAAAGCCAGGGCCTGCCATCTCTACATGGGCGATGTCAGGCAAAGCCTCTAGCTGCGCGACAAGCTCTTTAGCAATCTCAAAAGGTTTCCGCTTAGCTGGCTTTGCTGCCAAAAGGGCCGCATTCGTTGCCATATCCCCATGAGACGCATCACGCGGGGGAGTGACCTCCACACGGGCAGCAACATCATCTGGCAGGTCAGGCAATACGGTCTTGAGAGCCGCAACGACCTTCTCGCGCATGACGGAAAAAAGACAATCTGGAGATGATGCTGTCGGGGCAAGAGCTGCCATAATCTATATTATTCCCTTTAAAACCTGCCAAAGCCCTTCTTACGGCTTGGTCTTTCTTCCGTCCCTGATACCGCACTTACCCTAAAACGGAAATATCCATCAGCCGCCGATGTTCCTCCATCGCAAAACGATCCGTCATCCCCGCGATATAATCGGCAACTACACGGCGCGAGGCGGCCTCGTACCCTTTTTTCTTGCTTGGCAAAGCTTGCTCCCGCCATGGCGTTGGCAGTAGCTCCGGCTCATTACCCAAAATAGTGCAAATATCTCCCAAAGCGATACGCGCTTTACGGGTCATCCGCTGTACACGCCAATGCCGATACATCCGCGCATAAAGGAACTTGCGTATCTCCTTATTCCGCTCGGCCATTTCGGGCGAGAACTCCACCATCGCCCGGCCTGCATGGCGCACCTCATCCGCATTTTGCGGGTCTAAGGCGGCCAGATTCTTCTGGCTTTGTTCAATCAGGTCACTCGCTAAGCGATTAATCACCCGCCGCACTGTCTCATGCCGAATACGCTGGTCACGGTCAAACGCCCCATGACCGGACCAATCCAGCGCACGCGCTTCCTCAAGGCAGGTTTTTAAAAGTGGGACAGATTCAATATCCTCAAAACTGAGCAAGCCCGCCCGCAAGCCATCATCAAGGTCATGCCCATGATAAGCGACATCATCACAAATAGCAGCAATCTGCGCTTCTACAGAGGCATAACATTCCAACTCTAACGGGTAACGGTCATCAAAACTCACCAGCCACGGGGGGGGTCGTTTTACAGGGCCGTGATGTTTTGCCAGCCCTTCCAACGCCTCCCATGTTAGATTCAAGCCATCAAAGCCATTATATCGCGCTTCAATCTCCGTCACTTGCCGTAAGGATTGGATGTTATGGTCAAACCCACCCCAATCCTTCATCGCCTCTTGCAACGCATCCTCCCCGGCATGACCAAAAGGCGTATGGCCAAGGTCATGCGCGAGGGCGATAACCTCTGTTAAATCCTCATTCACCCCTAATGTCCGGGCAATAGAGCGGGAAATTTGTGCGACTTCGAGCGAATGGGTCAGCCTTGTGCGGAAAAAATCACCTTCATGATTCAAAAAAACTTGCGTCTTATATTGCAGCTGACGAAACCCCGCCGAATGTAACACACGGTCACGATCACGCTGCCACGGGGTGCGGGTGGAGCTTTCCTCCTCTGCAAATTGTCGCCCGCGCGCGCCTTGCAACTGTACAGCGTATCTAGCCATTATGCTCTATTGTCCCCATATCCATATGTAGGCTGCTATAATTACACAGCCTTTCAACTTTTGATTCTTGGCGTCCAATTTTATAGTGTCAACCGTTCCGCAACCATTTCTGCCGCGATGGTAGGCGTTTTTGTGATGATAAGGAGCATATCTCATGGCCGAGTTTGGCATTTCCCCCGCGGCAGCGGCCCGTATCGCAGAGATTATTAGCCAGCAACCCCAGCCTGAAAACACCGCCCTGCGTGTTGCCGTCCTCGCGGGCGGGTGCAATGGCTTCCAATATCAATTTAAGCTTGTCCAAGAGCGAGAAAGCGATGACCATTTAATTGAAAAAGACGGCGCACGCGTCTTTGTTGACCCTACAAGCCTAGACCTCCTCGAAGGGGCAGAGCTAGATTTTGTTGATAAACTCATGGGCGCGCATTTTACAGTTAAAAACCCCAATGCGGCCTCATCTTGCGGGTGTGGCAGTAGTTTCTCCCTCACCTAACGCCTTTTTTGGAGACCTCACACCCTATGTCCCTGACCTTTGCCAGTTGGAACATCAACTCCATCCGCACCCGTGCCCATCTGGTAAAAGACTGGCTGGACCGCAATGAAGCCTGTACCTTGCTCTGCCTGCAAGAAATTAAATGCGAAGCCCACCAATTCCCCCCTCTCTTTGAGGAGGCTGGCTTTCATGTCGCTGTCGCGGGGCAGAAGGCTTATAACGGAGTTGCCCTCATCAGCCGCGCCCCTCTAACCATCACGACCGACCACCTCCCCGGTTTTGAAAGTGACGAGGCCCGTTACATCGAGGCTGAGCTAGACGATGTGACCATTGGTAATCTCTACCTCCCCAATGGCAATTCTGGCGGAGAGGCCGGCTTTGCTAAGAAGTTAAACTTCTTTGACGCCCTTTATCATCGCGCCCGTGCTTTGCAGCAAGAGGGACGCTCCTTCGCCTTTATTGGCGATTATAATGTCTGCCCAACGGATGAAGATTACGCCCCCAAAGCTCTCTCCCCCGATGATGCCCTCCTCCGCCCAGAAAGTCGCGCGGGCTTCCGCCGTCTGCTATGGTCCGGCCTGACAGACGCACTGCGCTGCCTACACCCTACCGGGCAACATTATACATTCTGGGACTATCAGGCAGGGGCATATCAACGTAATTCCGGCTTACGGATTGATCACGCCCTCCTCTCCCCCCGCCTTGCCGACCGCCTCACCAGCTTCACCATCGACAAAGACGAACGCGGCCGAGACAAACCCTCCGACCATGTACCGGTGGTCGTTACTCTTTCCTAAAACGGCACCTTCACCATGGCTCGGAACAAAGCCTCGGCCTGCTTCTGCACGTCTTGCTTTGGTTTGGGGAAGGGGCGGGTCTCGGCGTGGGCGAATTCGGCTTCGATAAGCTCATTCACCGCAGGGATGGAAGGGCCGCTCTGCTGCTCCCGGCTTCTGGATTTAAGGTACAGCAACTCCCGGATAGGCCCCAATACGGAGCGTGGCACGTCACAGCCCTGACAAAGGGCTTGAAAGTTCATCGGGGGCTGGCCCTGCCCGTGCAGGCGCATCCAGCGTAACGCCATGGCCGGGCGTAGCGCGTAAAACAGCCGCTTATAATGTGTTGTTCCATCCTGTTGGAAAGCACGCTTCCAGCTATTACGCCCTAGATTTAGATAATGAAGTTGGCAGCTTAACCCCGCTTCAATCTGCTGGGCAAAGGCGGTAAGCTCATCAGCTTGTGCTTGCCATACATAACGCACCGGGCTGACTAACCATTCCAACAAAGTGGGATTAGGTTTCATCAATAGATTCAGGGCCTTGCGTATATCCCAGCCATTTACGTCCAAATCATCAGAGATAGGCAGCTCAATCACATCCCGGCCCGGCATTAAGGACAAATACCAATCCAACCGATGGCGATAGATAAAGCGCACATCATAATCACTATCTGGCGAGGGGAACCCCCATGCACGGCTGCCACTCTCCACAGCAAACAGGATCTCCACATCATGATCCTGCTCAATCTGTCGCAAGCTGGCCATGACCTCCGCCCGCACCGCTGGAGCAATTTCCGGCACGTAATCCGGCATCATCTCATCAAAACTCATGCGCCGCTCCCCTTTCATACTTCCCTAAGCTTGCGCCAGAGCTGAACGGAAGGAAATGGCTTGATTTTAAAAATAATTTTAATATTAAAATTGATTTTAAGAATCACTCTCATAAAGCAGGTTCCATGCGCACAACGCTCCGTCTTCTACTCACCGGCTCAACCTTGACCCTTTGTGCATCTACCCCTAGCTGGGCGGAGACGGCCCTTGCTCCCTCTAGTGTCAGTGCTTCTGCACCCGTTTCTAAGGGGCAGAAGCTCACCAAAAAACACATTAAACGCACAAAGAAAAAGACATCCCTTCCTCACACACCACGAGAAGAGTTCATCCATGTCTATGGCAATGGTCGTGTCAGCTACGGTGCGCAAGAAAGCAGCATCGGGGATAAGACGGGCGTTTCCTTCTTACAACAAACGCAAACTGCCAATGTTGTCACTCATCAGACGATCAAGGACATGGACCCGCAGAGCATGGAGGACATCGCCAAATATGTTCCCGGCATTACCATTGGCAACAACTTTGGCGGCACACAGGATAGTTTGTTAAAACGAGGCTTCGGCGGGCCAGATGATGGCTCCATCCTGAGGGATGGTGTGCGTATGCCCATAGGCCGTAACTTCACCACCGCCACGACAGAACGGGTCGAGGTCCTAAAGGGACCGGCCTCATTATTCTACGGTATGCAGGAGCCAGGTGGTGTCATCAA
Organism: Parasaccharibacter apium; assembly: GCF_002592045.1. GTDB lineage: Bacteria > Pseudomonadota > Alphaproteobacteria > Acetobacterales > Acetobacteraceae > Bombella > Bombella saccharophila. The sequence goes on from NZ_MEJG01000001.1 coordinate 276,996, forward strand.
CATCATCACCAAACAACCCCGTAAGGATTGGGCAGCCTCACTCAATAGCTCATGGGCTTCTCTTGGTGGCGGGGTCGGCACGCTGGATGTTGGCGGCCCTCTTTCGGCCAATAAAGAGCTGACATTCCGCCTAATCTCAAGCTTTAAAAATGAAAATTATTGGCGCAATTTCGGAGCCAATAAAGAGAAGATTGTAGCACCAAGCTTGCGTTATGAGCATCAACGCCTCAAGCTCGACCTTTCCTACCAATGGGAGGACTATCACAATGTGTTAGACCGGGGGGCCTTCTTCTATAACGGCAAGCCAATCAGTGGCCGCCGGTACCGATTAGATGAACACTGGACGGCTGATTACGGTACACGCCATCTCTTAGCAGGGGCGGCGGAATACCAACTCACACAGCATGACAGGGTACGTCTTACCAGCGGTTGGAATGCAGATAGATATCATGACCGACAAGCAGACCCACGGGATTATAACCCCACCACGGGCGTCCTGCGCCGCCGTTTTCGCAGCAATACCGGCACAACCCGAGCGAACAGCTATGTCGCACTAGATATTATCGCCGAGCATAAACTACTGGGCATGACGCATAAAATTGCCATAGGCGGTGATTACGAAAACCGGCGCATCACACAAGGGAGCTTCCTAACCGGCAATATCTATGGGGGGTTCCGTCCCTCCGACCCTGTTTATGGTCTGCTCCCCAGGATAGGCGTGGATGATAAAAGCCTCGGTTATTTTCACACCCGCATCAATAGTGCGTCCTTTTATTTTAAAGACAACATCCATATCGGCCACGGCATTACCATTTCACCAGGTGTTCGGTATCAATGGTTCCACTATTCTTATGGTGGTGGAGAGCCTTTTATCAAAGCTACAGACGCCTCCTTTGTTAAGCCACTTCCGTTTATCGGGGTTGTTTATCAACCCAGCAAGCATGTCTCATTCTTCTGGGATTATTCACAATCCTACAATCCCAACCAAATATCCCCCGGCACGGTGCTAACCAGCGGATATAAACCCACAAGCGGGCGACAATTTGAGGTTGGTGCCCGGTATCAAAAAGGCTTCCTAACCGCAGATGTCGCCCTCTACAATATTCATAAGAAGAACATCCAACAAACTGACGGACAAACCGAGACCGGAGCCCTACGGCAGCGTTTGTCCGGTCTAGCCGGGTCTAAAGGCGTGGAGGCCGAGATCAATGGTCGTCTCTCCCGCCACTGGAATCTCATCGCCAATTACGCCTACACTTACGCTCGTACCATAAAGGATATTCCCGCCACACAGGGCAAATTACTCACCAACGTGGCCCGCCATACTGGTGGTGGGTATCTAACATACCAAACCAACCTGCCTTGGCATCGCTCTAGCCTGCGTTTTGGGGCAGGAGCACGTTATGTCGGACGGAGGCCCGGTGATGCCCGTAACAGCTTCTGGCTACCCGGCTATGCCACAGTGGACCTTTTTGCGGCGTGGAAAATCAGACAAATTTATGGTCATACAGCCAACATTCAGCTCAATGCGGACAATATTGCCAATAAGGCTTATTTCATCTCCAGTTCAGGAGCAAATACCCGCGTTTCATGGGGGCAAGGACGGACCATACGGATGAGCATCGGCATTGCTTTGTAAAGCTATCACCATAACAAAGGCCGGAGCACTCCACCCGCCCCGGCCTTTATCGCACCGCCTAAACCACCCGCTAGGGGCTGTAACTCAGCCTTTCTTTTCCGCCACGTTACCGTTAGAGGCAGAAGGTTTCGGCTTAGGTAAGTCTAGCTTGAGGGAAAGCTCCTTCAAGCGGGCTGGCTCGACCGGTGCAGGGGCTTCCATCATTAAATCCTCCCCGCTCTGATTCAGCGGGAAGAGAATAACCTCACGAATATTCGGCTCATCAGCGAGCAGCATGACGATGCGGTCCACACCCGGTGCCGCACCACCATGCGGCGGAGCACCATAGCGGAAGGCATTGAGCATCCCACCAAAGCGCGCCTCCACAACATCAGGGCCATAACCTGCAATCTCAAACGCCCGTAACATCACCTCTGGCAGATGGTTACGCACCGCCCCGGAGGATAGCTCCACACCATTACAGACAATATCATACTGATAAGCCTTGATGCTCAACGGGTCCTGCGTATTCAGGGCCTCCAAACCACCCTGCGGCATGGAGAACGGGTTGTGGGAGAAGTCAATCTCCCCTGTTTCCTCATTACGCTCATACATGGGGAAGTCCACCACCCAGCAGAAGCGGAAGGCATTTTGCTCAATCAGCTCTAGGTCTGTCCCGATCTTCGTCCGCACTACGCCAGAGAATTTGGCGACCTCATCACCCTTCCCTGCCGCGAAGAACACAGCATCACCGGCCTTCAAGCCGCACATCTCACGGATTTTCGCAACGCGCTCGGCTTCCAGATTTTTGGCAATTGGGCCTTTACCGCCTTCTTCATCAAAAATGATATAGCCAAGACCACCAGCCCCTTGGTCCCGCGCCCAATTATTGAGTTTATCGAAGAAGGCACGAGGACGGCTGCCCGCACCCGGTGCCGGGATCGCTCGCACCTGCCCACCAGAGGCAGCAATACGCGCAAATAACCCAAAGCCAGAGCCTGCAAATTGCTCCGTTACATCCTTAATAATCAACGGGTTACGCAAATCCGGCTTATCGGAGCCATAATCGCGCATCGCATCCGCATAGGCAATACGGGGGAAGGCCCCTTCGGTAATCTTCCATCCCTCTGGGGTAAACTCGTTAAACACGCCCGCTAATACTGGCTCTAGCACTGCGAAAATATCTTCCTGCGTGGCGAAAGACATTTCAAAATCCAGCTGATAGAACTCGCCAGGGCTGCGATCCGCACGGGAGGCCTCATCACGGAAACAGGGAGCGATCTGGAAGTATCGGTCAAACCCCGCCACCATCGCCAACTGCTTAAATTGCTGCGGAGCCTGCGGCAACGCATAGAACTTACCCGGATGCAACCGTGCAGGCACGAGGAAGTCCCGCGCACCCTCTGGGGAGGAAGCTGTAAGAATAGGGGTTTGGAACTCAGTAAAGCCCTGCTCGACCATACGACGACGCAAGCTGGTGATAATCTGGCTCCGCAAGATGATGTTGCGGTGCATTTTCTCACGCCGGAGGTCGATATAGCGATATTTCAGGCGCAAATCCTCAGGATAATGCTCTTGCCCCGCCACTTGGAAAGGCAGCACCTCCGCACGGGATTGCACATCAATCTCGCTGGCACGAACCTCCACATCCCCTGTTGGCAAGGCGGGGTTACGCTGCCCATCCTCACGCACCACGACCTCACCAGTGACGGTGATGACGCTCTCCACCCGCAAACGCTCGGCTTTTTCGAGCAATGCCCCCTCAGAAGGGATAACAATTTGCGTCATGCCGTAATTATCGCGTAGGTCGATAAAGAGCAGCCCGCCATGGTCCCGCTTGCTATGAACCCAGCCAGAGAGCCGTACGGTCTTGCCTGCATCATCAGCACGCAGGGCATTGCAAAGATGGGTACGGTACTGGTGCATGAATCTCAAACCTCGTCACTATCGTCTTTAACGGCATGAGGAGCCTTACGTCATTATGACGTAGCGTCCTTCTTATCGCTGCTTCCTACCTGAAAAACCAGGAAAACGCCAATCTTAATCCATCATCTCTCATACGAGCAAAGAAAAGAGAGGGAGAGCCTCAATAAAGATCATAACTCCGATATTTTTTCAGGATATGCTTTTGGAGCGTATCAATCATATAGCGCTTTATGTTATACTTCCATGTCCCGAAACGAATTTCCGGCCGGGGGACTGGCTTTTGGCCGAAGCTAGCCAGCATTTTTGCTGTACGAACAGAGCCAAAACTATCAAAGTCAAAGATCAAATGCCGCTCTTTAGCCTGCTCTATCGCCTTCCAAATAAGTAACATTGTCATACCCGGCACTTTAGAACGACGACAGCGTGCCGATTGCCAAAAATACAGCGTTTTTTCATCCCATATCAATAAAGCCGCAGAGACAAGTTTTTCCTGATCATAAGCATAAAGGGCTGTCGCTTGCCCACGTTGATATGCAGCTTCAAATAGCGCCTTAAGCAAAGGAAAATCATGATGATTATGCGGCAATTCTCGTTGAACTAAAGCAATAAATGTCTCACATTCCCCTGCTTGTTGGACAGAGAGTTTCTTATCGGCTGTTCTAATGAGATTACGCGTTTTATGGTCACAATCCTGCCAGACGGCATCCAACGATTTTTCCGGCATAATGCGAAAGGTAAATTCATGTAATATCTTAAAACCTGCCAAACGGAAGGCCAATAAAGATTCATTATCAGGGTCAACAAAGAAATGAATACCATCATATTTTGGCAAGCGCTCTATTGTTTTTTCAACAACATGGCGGATATTTTGTTCATACCGAAAGGACTTAGATTGCGGCAAGGAAAAATACGGCCCCAATACCCGCGTATATTTAGGCATCTTAATAACCGATGACCCTAATGTCTTTTTCACAAGGAAAGGAAAACGAGACACAATCTTCCCCCCCATCTCAATATCAATTGATGCAAATCTTCCACGGCTTGCTATCTCCAGCCACCATTCTTGATGAAAAATGGATGGCGGCTCATACACTGCAAACGTGTCAGACATAAGAAGCACTTTATAAAATATAACTCAAGACAAGCTTTCCTCTTATCACCCCGCCCTTCCAACACATACTAATATTTGTTTTAATATATCTAGAAATATTCCTACAATATTAATATTCAACCTTTTAAAACCAATAGCGCATCAATATTAAAATATATTTATATAATGTGAGTTCTCACTTCCTCGTTTACAAACCTTTCAAAATCCACCGCTGCTCGCGCCATCGCCGCAGACCGCCCCGAAGATACTAATGCGACCACTTTCTGATCCTTTATATAGGCCGCCATAAAATCAAAGCCCCCTAGATCACCCTCTATTAAAATATAATCAAAGCTTTCCCCCCAACCTAGATATTCCACCTTTTTGCCAAATTGCTGCGTCCAATACCATGGCATTGGCATAGGCTGTCGTGGCAGACCCAAAATACTACGCGCTGCTGCACGGCCCTCACATTGGGCAGGCCGCCAATGCTCGACCCGGCACAAAGTTCCATTTCGCCGGAATGCCGCAACATCGCCTGCCGCATAAATACCAGGTCGTACCTGCATATTATCATCTACGATAATACCCTGTACGCCCCCTTCTTCCTCTTCTTTTGTTTGCTCAGGTAAAAAATCCCGACACGGCTCATTCCCAATGGAGACCAGCACATGAGTACATGTTAAGGTCATACCGTCATCAAGTTCGACCCCTGTTACGCGCTCTGTCCCATGGATTGCCACAACAGACGCATCTGTCACAAAGGCAACGCCATTATCCTCATGCAGACGACGTAAAACCTGCCCAATTTCCCGGCCCCATTGTCGCTCCATCGGGACAGGATAATCAGGAGCAATAATTGTAACGCCAGCACCTTTTTGCCGCAGAGCAGAGGCTGTCTCTAACGTTGTAAGGCCACAGCCAATGAGGATAACGGCTTGATCCCCCGTAATCTCTTCAGCAATCTTCCACGCATCCCGCACGGTGTGGAGAGACATGACACCTTCAAGCCCAATCCCAGGGAGCGGCGGTAAAACAGGACGCCCTCCCGTTGTTATCAGGATATGATCGGCATGATAGGTCTTACCTTCATCCAGCCGTACTTGCTTTGCCTCACAATCTAACGCAACAACTTTTCCACGCATCCTGGCCACTTCGTGCCGTGCGTAAAATTCCTCACTCAACAAAGGAGAGGGTTGGACCTTCTCTCGCCCTCCCAAGAATACCCCTTTACTCAACGCAGGACGCTCATAAGGCACAAAGCCTTCATCACCAATCATCGTGATACGCCCAGCAAACCCTTCCTCTCGTAATGTATAAATTGCACTCGCAGCAGCAGCCCCTGCCCCGAGTACGAGTACCGTCTCATCCTCTCCACATTTAGCCGCTGGTTTTTGAATAATCGGATTAGCCCCAACAAGGACACGCCCCTCCACCTGTCTTACGGGATAAACAGGCAAAGACGAAAAAGCGATCGGCTCCTTTACCTTACCATCCTGCACCCCAAAGACAGCCTTATGCCAGGGACAGACAATCACATCACCATGAACAGGGCTACGGCAAGAAAGTTTCCCACGGAATGATGCCCCCTTATGCGGGCACCTCCGCCCTACGGCGTGGATCTCATCCCCCACACGCACCAAAGCAATAGCCTGCTCCTTTAATGTGATAGAAAGAATATCCCCTTCTCTCACATCATCCACCGCCGCCACATCATAGAGGGTCTGATCTGGCAAAGCAGGAGTAGTCGTCCCATTGACATCCGGCCCAAGAGCAGCTTGAGGAGCAATCTCCATTATCGTGTCCCTTACACACACCCTTTATCCAAACATTCCACCCATCTAACAGAGGCATACGACCTGGAATGTTCTTAAAAAATGAGTGGGGCACATAGCCCCACCCATCGCTATATTATGGCCTTATACGCTTTCAAAAAAAGTCATCCCGATCCGCATTATCATCTGCAAAATCTTGCGGGCCGAAATCTTGTGCGCCGAAGCTTCCAGCTTCTGTCCCACTCCCATTAAAGGGATCGGCACCTTGTGGGCCGTTAAAGTCCCCATTATTCCCATCGCCATAATAATTATTGACGATGGTTGTCTCATTACCAAAATCGGCCCCTGTTCCAACAGCTCCTTCATGAGCGCCATGCTCGCCAGAGAACAGCCCTTCCAGTGCGTGTGCTGCCATCATACCACCAGCCACACCGGCCGCTGTTGTCAAAGCCGACCCTAGAAAACCAGAGCCAGAACGAGCAAACATCCCCGGCTGATACCCTGGTGGCGGGGCATAGCCGCGGCCCATCTCCGGTGCTGCTGCCCCGGAGGCCGGCCCCCACCCTGGAGGAAGAGACGCAGCACGCGGCGGAGCGGACGTTTGACCATTACGCCCAAACAACCCTGAGAAGAAACCACCTGATTGCCCTGCTTGCGAACCAGATTGAGACGCCACTTGCTGTTGTAGCAAAGCAATCTCCCCCCGCGCTTGTTGGAGCTGAAACTCTAGCTCACGAATACGAGCTTGCGCTTGTGCCAAAGCAGCCTCCTGCACGACAGCCAGCTGCGTAATGCGGTAACGTGCCTCAGGATAACGCTGGAAGTTCTCGGCGATATAACGATCCGCTTCGGGGTCTATAGGCGGGAGACTTGCCGGCCCCTGACCATTCGGCAGCCCTACCCCACCCCCAACACGGGCGACAAAGCGGCTTATGAGATCACGTTCTTCCGAATTCATGACTATGTTATCCTTCATCACATCAGGGTCGTCCCAATCAGGGAGATCGCCCTTTATTCTCTATAAGATAGGATACTGTTCCCCGCCCCTGCAAGGCCCCGCTCACGAAGGCGGCCAAAATCGGCCTCTAACTGCTAGCGATGATGCCCATCATCCTATAGAATGCCCCCAATCATGCTTTACATTTATGGAGCCTCGTGAATTGTCCGCATCCCGGCCCCCTTGTTTTCAGGATCTGATCCTGCGTCTTCATCAGTTCTGGTCTCAAAAGGGCTGTGCCATCCTTCAGCCTTACGATACCGAGCTCGGCGCAGGCACACTCTCGCCACATACTACATTGCGTGCTCTTGGCCGTAAGCCTTGGGCTGCGGCCTATGTGCAGCCATGCCGCCGCCCCTCTGATGGTCGCTATGGGGAAAACCCCAACCGCTTACAGCATTATTATCAATATCAAGTTCTGCTCAAACCCACACCGCAAGAGAGCCAGAACCTCCTGCTTGAGAGCTATCGTGCGATTGGGATCGACCCAGAGAAGCACGATATCCGCTTTGTTGAAGATGATTGGGAGAACCCCACAATCGGCGCGTGGGGCCTTGGTTGGGAAGTCTGGTGCGATGGGATGGAGGTAACGCAATTTACCTACTTCCAGCAGGTTGGCGGCATCCCAACGGTCATCCCCTCTACCGAGCTAACTTACGGGTTGGAGCGACTAGCTATGTATGTGCAAGGGGTGGAGAATGTCTATGACCTCGACTTCAACGGTCGGGGCCTCACTTACGGCGATGTGTTCCTCCGGGCTGAGCGTGATTATTCCCGCCATAATTTCGAGCTTGCCAATACGGATATGCTCCTTGCCCAATTTAACGCTGCCGAGGCTGAATCCATCCGCCTCTCTGAAGCCGGTGTGGCCCAGCCAGCTTATGACCAATGCTTAAAAGCCTCCCATCTATTTAACCTCTTAGATGCGCGCGGGGTTATCTCCGTCTCCGAGCGTGCTTCTTATATTGGGCGTGTGCGTACATTAGCGAAAGCCGCTTGCGAAGCTTGGCTTGCTGGAGATGAGGAGGACACCACCCATGGCTGAATTGCTACTTGACCTTTTTTGTGAGGAAATCCCCTCCGGAATGCAAGCCCGCGCGGCAGAGGACCTTACCCGCTTGCTAGAGCAAGCCCTAGTCCCCCTCAACCCCCGCACTATACGCGGTTTTTACGGGGCACGTCATATTGCCGCTAGCCTAGAGGTGGATGAGAGCATCCCTGCGCGCACCCTCTCCGAGCGTGGACCGCGTGAGAGTGCACCTGAGAAAGCTCTTGCTGGTTTTTGCCGTAAACATGGTGTCTCCCCTGATGCTCTGACAAAAGAGAACGGCTTTTGGGTCCTCCATCGCACACTCCCGCCCATCAATGCAGCAGCTCTCATCGCCGAGCAGCTACCAGAGCTATTATGGAAGTTCCCTTGGCCTAAGGCGATGCGTTGGGGCAATGGTTCGCTCTTTACATGGGTGCGCCCGCTTCATCATATTGCCTGTGTGTTGGATGGGCAGACCGTCCCCTTCAGCCTTGCGCGTCAGGATGATGATGCTCATGGCCTTACAAGCGGCAATGTGACAGAGGGTCACCGCATCCTCTCCCCCGGCACGTTCACCATCACCAATACGGCGCAATGGCTGCGGGATTTAGAAGCTCGACTTGTCATCCTTGATGAACAAAAACGCGCTGATCTCATCCGCAATGGTGTGCATAAATTAGCCGAGGATAAAGGCTTAAAGCTCGTTGAGGATGAAGGGCTTGTCCAAGAAGTCAGCGGGTTGGTGGAATATCCCGTACCTTTGCTCGGCCGCATTGATGATACCTTTATGGACCTTCCGCCAGAGGTGATGCAGGTCTCCATGCGGGTAAATCAACGCTATTTTGCGCTGCGTACGCAAGAGGGCAAAGCAGCTCCCTATTTTGCCTTTGTCGCCAATCAAAGCTTCACTGATGCAGGGGCCCTCTGCATCGCGGGGAATGAGCGCGTCCTACGCGCCCGCTTTGCTGATGCCCGGCATTTCTGGGACCTTGACCGCAAAACCAAACTCGCAGAGCGTGTCGCTGCGCTAGGGGCTGTGACCTTCCATGCTAAGCTTGGCACGCAAAAAGAACGTGCAGAGCGCATCGCCACTTTAGCGGGCCTCATCGCCACAGATATGGGCCTTAATGAGGGGCAGATAGCCCACGCTAAGCGGGCGGGCCTGCTCGCTAAAGCAGACCTAACAACGGGCATGGTGGGTGAGTTCCCTGAGCTTCAAGGCGTCATGGGGGGCTATTATGCGGCCCATGATGGTGAAGCCTCAGAGGTGGCACAAGCTGTTGCTGAGCATTACATGCCCCGCGGGTTGAACGACCAAACAGCTAACGCGCCCATCTCCATCGCTGTTGCTCTCGCTGATAGGCTGGATATGCTGGCAGGCTTCTTCACAATTGGGGAGACACCCAGTGGCTCTGGCGACCCTTACGGGTTGCGTCGCGCCGCTTTAGGCGTCATCCGCACCATTCGTGATAATGGCCTCCGCCTAGACCTTGGCCACCTGCTCTCCAAAGCGGCTATCCCTCATGCCAGCAAGGCCGGTAAGGATTCCGCTCTTGAGGATATAGATGGGTTCTTCATCGATAGGCTGCGCGTCCAACTGCGTAATGAGGGCCGCCGCCATGACGTGCTGGATGCCACATTGGCCGTCACGCAAGCCCTAGAGGGCACAACCCTCTTTAAGCATTTAGATGGTGACCTCGTCCGCCTGCTCAACCGGGTGGAGGCTCTCTCTACCATGATAGGCACAGAGGATGGGAAGAATCTTCTCGCCGCCTATCGCCGTGCCAATAACATCCTCCGTATTGAGGAGAAAAAAGACGGCCCCTATACCCCCACGCCAGAAGCACATCTCTATGTGCAGGAGGAGGAGCGTGCGCTAGATGACGCCCTTAAAGAGGCTGGGCCTATTATTGATGCCCATTTGAAGAAGGAGGACTTCACCAGCGTTATGCAGCATCTTGCCGCTCTACGCCCGGTGATCGACCACTTCTTTGAGGCCGTCACGGTAAATGCAGACGATGCAGCACAACGCAGCAATCGCCTGCGCCTCTTAAAACGCTTTAGCCAAAGCGGGCGGCTCATTGCTGATTTTAGCAAGATTGAAGGCTAAACCACCCTTCATCACACGTTCAGCACATCATTATAAAGGCCGGTTGGGGGTATGTCCTGACCGGCCTTTTTATGTTCGTTCTTATCCAGGAGCGGCGGGGTTATGAGTGAGGAATATCTTCGCCCCAAACCCGATAAACACAAGCCCAGTAAGCCGATCAAGCCGCCGCACCACCACTGGCCTGTTAAAAAATTGCGCTAAAGGCACAGTAAGAGCCACCAGCAGCCCTAGCCAAATAAATGTCAATAAGACCTGAATCACCACCTGTACTAAGGTAAAGGCCACAATATTGGCATCTGGTGGGATGAATTGTGGGAAGAACGTCACCACAAAAATCCCCGCCTTAGGGTTCAGCAAGTCCGTCAACACCCCTCGGCGGAAACCGGACCAAAAATCGTGACGAGATGTAAGAGAGGGACGAAATGTCGTTGGCGGAGACGCTGTCAACGCGGCTCTAGGATGAAAGAGCTGAGAGCAGCCTATCCATAATAAATACAATGCCCCCACACATTTTACGATGAAGAAGGCTTTGCTAGAGGCAGCCAATAATGCCGTCAGCCCAAAAGCGGCCGCTAAGCCCCATATGGTTAGCCCGAGTGCGATGCCAAAAATGGCCCCTACCCCAGCGCGCCGCCCCTCTGCTGCGGCTGTCCGTAAAACCATGATGGAATCCAACCCCGGCGTAATGGTGAAAAGCGCGCCAGCGGTCGTAAACGCTAATAAGGGGAGAAGCCACGCATGCATAAAGACCGACTACCTCTCACGCTTATTGCTTTAATCAGGGTCATCCCGATGGACCCAGCTTGATAAAAGCAGGCCAAAACCAAACATCATTGTCAACATGGCCGACCCCCCATAGGAGATAAGCGGCAAAGGCACCCCACCAACAGGGATGACCCCCATCACCATAGAGAGATTTACAACACAATATAAGAAAAAATCCATCGAGATACCCAGCCCGACCAGCCGGCCAAACCGATTACGGCATCGCAGTGCAATTAACATCCCGCTCATTGTGATGAGAAAGAGCAGGCCAATCACCAACACACCGCCCGCATAGCCCCATTCCTCACCAATCATGGTGAAGATAAAATCCGTCTGCTTTTCTGGCAGGAAGCTAAGCTGGCCCTGCGTGCCATGCATATAGCCTTGCCCCCAGCGACCACCCGCCCCAAGGGCAATCCGCGATTGTAGAATATTATACCCCGCCCCTAACGGGTCATGCTCAGGGTGTAGAAACGTATCAATCCGCGCTTTTTGGTAATCATGCAGGTGGCTGTAAAGAAACGGCCCTAAGAACGGGATAGGCGCAGCCAGCAGGATGATTAACCACCAGCGCATCCCTGCGGCAAAAAAGAGCGAGGCCCCAATCACACCCACAATGGTTGCCGTGCCAAGGTTAGGCTCCTTTAGCACCAACACGACAGGAATAGCCGTTAAAATCGCGGGGATAATCAAGCGCAGCGGATTTCCCATCCGCTCCCGCCCTATCCGGTAAAACCATGTTGAGAGCATCAACACCAGCGCGATTTTAGAAAACTCTGAAGGCTGAAACTGAAAGCCCCCCAAATTAATCCATCGCTCTGCCCCCTTACCCACATGGCCCATTTTCAACACCAGAGCCAAAAGCAAGATGGACAAACCATAAATCGGGATGGAGAGCATCCGCAAAACGCGCGGGCTAGCAAGGGCTACCCCCAACATCATCAAAAGCCCAAAGCCAAAGCGTATAATCTGCGGTTGAGCAAAGGCTTCCGCACGCCCGCCACCTGCTGAATATAAAGCGATATACCCAACACCAGCCAAGCAGCACACCAGCAGAACAAAAAACCAATTAATCTGCCATAAACGCGAGAACATGCGCAGGTTAGGCTCTGCTCGCAATAAACGCCGCGCTGTGCGAGGGACAGTAAAATCCTTGAGGGACATAAGCCTCCCCTACTCGCTTACATCATCAGCGCGTGCCACAACCCCGCGCGAGAGTGACGTCCGATTAGCAGGGTCTCTTACCAACGTATCGGTCATAATCTGCGCGGCCAGCGGGGCGGCCTCTGTCGCACCAGCATTACCATGCTCTACAACGACCGAAACCGCATAACGCGGGTTATCATAAGGTGCAAAACAGATGAACAACGCATGAGGGCGATACTGCCACGGCAGATTCATAGAGTTAAAATGCCCGCTCTCACGCAAAGCGCGGGGAACATTACGCACCTGTGCCGAGCCCGTCTTCCCCGCCATTTGCACACCGGGGAGGTTTAAACGCGCTTTGGGAGCCGTCCCTTGTGGCTCATTCACCACCGCGAACATCCCACTCCGCGCGGCTATGAGAGAATCCTTCGCAAAGGGCAGAGGAGGAATATCCTCCGGCACAAGCTTCTCACTCACCGTCCGAACAAGATGGGGTTGCACCATCCGCCCCGTAGCTAAGCGAGATGTATATGTAGCCAAAGCCAGAGGCGTTGTTTGCACTAAGCCTTGCCCAATTCCCGCATTAACGGTGTCACCGCCATTCCAATGATGCCCATGCCGCCGCCGCATCTCTGGCGTGGGGACAGAGCCCGCCCGCATATGGGGAAGCTCTATGGGTAAATGGCCACTTAGGCCTAAGCTAACAGCAGCCTCGTGAATCGCATCCATCCCACACCGGCGCGCTACTTGATAGAAATAAACGTCACACGAATATTTCAATGCCTGATGCAGGTTAATAGAGCCATGCCCATAACGGCTCCAACAATGGAAGCGCACCCCGCCCATGTCATAATAACCCGGGCATGTAAAACGCTCCGAAGGGGTAATGGCACGGGCCTTCAATGCCGCTAATGCTACGGCAGGCTTAAAGGTAGAGCCCGGCGGATAAAGACCGGACACAGCTTTATCCACCAACGGCGTAGCGGGGTCGGTAATTAAGCTATTCCATTGCGTACGGCTAATCCCGCCATCAAATAAAGTGGGGTCGAAGGAGGGCGTGCTGACCAGCCCCATCACCTCCCCATTGCGGCAATCCATCACAACCGCACTCGCCACACGCTCACCAATGCGTTCTCTGATGCGTGTTTGCAGCACTGTATCTAGCGTCAAACCTAGCCGCGCACCGGGTTGGCCTTCTACACGTTCCAACTCGCCCATCACACGGCCATAGGCGTTGACTTCCATCTCCACCGTGCCGGGCTGGCCCCGCAGCGTAGCCTCTTGCGTTTGCTCTAACCCCCCGCGGCCTATCTTCATCCCCGGTAGGGCCAAGGCGGCATCATGCTGCACATCAGTCTCATTTGGCGGGGCGACATAGCCGATAATATGAGACATCAGCTCTTTAAACGGATATTCGCGCGTGGTGCCAACATCAATCAACACACCCGGCAAGCTCGGCGCATTTAACCCCAAACGCGCCACATCATCCCATGTGAGGAACTCTTTCAGCGTCAACGGCACATAACGACGAATATGTTTGCGGTCCCGTTCTATACGGGCCCGGTCCCGCTCATCTAGCGGCACAATGGTGGCAAACCGATCCACCACCGCTTGGAGGTCCGTTGTCTCCTCCACCATCACAAGGGCGCGCCAATTTGGTTTGTTCCCCGCAACGAGCACACCGCAACGGTCGTAAATCTCCCCACGTGCGGGCGATATTTGCCGCCGACTCGTCCGATTACGACGCGCTTGCTCCTTTAACGTCCCGCCTTCTACAACCTGCAATTTGTAAAGATGATGTGCCAGAGTGCCCATAACGCCCGTTTGCACGGCCAATAACAATAGGGCACGGCGCGTAAACATACCCCCCCCTATTGCCCGTTCTTCCGTAAAAGACGGGTCAGGTGGTGAGCTACTCCGCCTCCGAAATAGCGAGCCGGTATCATTGCGCCGGAGGGACATCTATACTAAACGCTAAAAAAAGATTAAAAAACGAAAAATCAAGCTATTTAAGCCACATTCGCCATAGTTTATTACAATCTGTCGTGCTTTTCCATAACGGAAAGGCCCCATAGATAAAGAATATGCAAAAAAGGGTAGCTTCCTACCGCCAATGCCTCTTGAAATACGATCGGATAGACAGAAAGAGCGCCACGAACCCTAATAACCATCAAAACCCAATCCGTTAGAGCTTCCCCCAGGACAATTAGACCGTAGAGACTCCACGCTAAAAGGAAACCCTGCCGCGATAGGCTTACCCTGCATCCGTGGGCCACACCATAAGCAACCAACATCCAAAACAAAAGGACACCCGGCGGATTAACACTAAATAATTCCACAATTAATCCACCGCAGAACAACCCCACAAGCGGCATAAAGGCAGGACGATAAAGCGACCAGAACCACACTGTCCCCAAAATAAGGGCTACTTGCAGCTCCATCTGTCCTAAAATTCCAAAAGGCGTGGAGAGGATAACTGCCAGGACCACCATTATGATACATGGGAAAAACTTACGCCGCATGCGGACCATCAGTTTCCGCTGTCTAGCCCCTTCTAGAGCGTCATGGTCTAACCCTCCGTGCTCAAATCGCATGACCATTTTACGCGTCCCTTTAATATACTACTCTCATAAATAACATGGCCTCTAAATTATCCATTCTGCAAAGATGTAAACGGTAGAAACCTGCGCAAACTCTGCCAAGTAGAGGGGGTATTACCATCATGTTGCTCCGGCAAAAGCGGCGGTTTCTCCCGCACACGGCCAGAACTTACCGGCCCTTCTGGCATAAAATCACCATCAAAAATACGCACTAAATCCAGATGCTCCAACGCAGCATCTGGCACCACAACAGGCTGCCCAGGTGCCAAATAATGGACCCGCCCTACAGCAATACCGCCGGTTAATCCTGCCGTTTGCGCCCGTGTTACGAGATGTTCTCCCTCCTCGGGATGAATATTCTGATTATAATACATCAGGCGTGGGTAAAGCGTATTATCGCCTATCATCATGGCATCCCCACCGCTATTTTGCAGCGTAACGGGGATACGGCTTGCCGCATCTTCAATAAGTAATACACGGACCACATGCGGGCCGACTTCGCTCACCCGCCCTACAAGGCCGACCTCATCCACAGCGAGACTACCAACAGTAACATGATGCCCTCCGACATCAAGCAAGACTGCCCGGAGATACGGCCCTGTCTCATCGCGCACAACCCAACCACTTACATAGTCCCGCGCACCTTCTGCCCCCCAATGAAGGACCGATTTTAAACGGGTATTTTCTTGCTTGAGGGTTTGTGCCTCCCCATACCAATAAATAAGTTTGCGGTTCTCCTTCCGTAAGCGGGCATTTTCCGCCAAAAGGTCACCAACACCTTGTAAGGTGAGTTGCCATTTATGAAATTGCCGCTGCGGGAATAATAACGCTTGATAAACCGGCCCAACATCGCGCACAGCTCCCATACGCAGCTGCGCCATCCTATCTGGCCAGATTTGCCCTGTTAGAATGATCCCCACAGCCAAAAACACAAAGACCGGCAAAACCAGCCCAGACAAAAGCTGACGTGTGTGGATGGAGATCATAAAAGGGTGGCTCCTCCCCTCTCACCCTACCTTATAGCTAAAGAGGGCAGCAGGTTACCCCTGCCAAGAGAGGCTCTATCAGTACATGCTGCTCAAAACGCTACGAAGCTGCTGCATTTGTTCCAACGTCCGTCCTGTCCCCACAGCTACGCAAGAGAGGGCATTTTCCGCCACAAAGACTGGCAGACCCGTCGCATAACGCAACACATCATCCAAACGACGCAGCAAAGCTCCCCCGCCGGAAAGGACAATCCCTTTCTCCACAATATCTGCCGCAAGCTCAGGGGGTGTATGCTCCAATACGGTTGCAACAGCATCAATAATATGACCGACTGGCTCTTCCAAAGCCTCGGCAATTTGTGCCTCGCTCACAATAATCTCACGCGGGACACCATTGAGCAAATCACGCCCCTTAAGCGGCATGGTTCGCTCTTCCCTTTGAGAGGCCGGATCGAAAGACGCCGCACCTAGCTCAATTTTAATCCGCTCTGCAGAGCTTTCACCGATCATAAGATTATAATTACGACGGATGTAAGCCATAATGGCCTCATCCATTTGGTCCCCCCCTACACGGACAGAGCGTGCATACACGATGCCGCCGAGGGAAATCACCGCAACTTCTGTCGTACCGCCGCCAATATCAACAATCATGCTGCCGGAAGGCTCCGTCACAGCAAGGCCCGCACCGATGGCCGCTGCCATAGGCTCCTCAATCAAATATACCTTACGGGCCCCAGCACTTTCCGCACTTTCCTGAATCGCACGCCGCTCCACCGCGGTAGAGCCTGAAGGCACGCAAATCACGATCTGAGAACTGAAAAAGGAACGACGATTATGCACTTTGCGGATGAAATGTTTAATCATCTCCTCCGCGCTCTCAAAATCGGCGATCACCCCATCACGCAGAGGACGAATGGCCTGAATATTCCCCGGTGTACGCCCCACCATCAATTTGGCCTCATTACCAACGGCCAAAACTTGTCTGCGCCCGCGCACTTCTGTAACAGCGACGACGGAAGGCTCACTCAACACAACACCACGCCCCTTGACATATACCAAGGTATTGGCAGTGCCAAGATCGATCGCCATATCGACGGAAATGAGCCCCAACAGACGAGAGAACATTCAAAACTCCTGGCAGGATGACCCCGCTTTTACGAGGGTAAAGAAAACGGTCCGAATACCATCCACAGCATTCGCCGCAAATTATAAAGACCCACGACCGTTCAGCAAGGCCATATTCCCGCTTCTGAGCGTTTTTTTCGCAGAAAACCCCACTTATTAATAAGCTGTTATATTCATGAACTTATTTTTTCACAAAAAATGGGGGGTATCCCCCCATTTTACTAGGCCACATCCTCTGCGGGTTCACCGCGTAAGCGTTTCACTAATAATTTATTCAAAGCATGAATATAAGCCCGCGTGGCTGATACAACCGTATCGGCATCACTGCCTTGCCCATCCACAAGGCGGCCACCCTCTTGCAAACGTACCGTCGTACGCGCCTGGGCATCCGTCCCTTCAGTCACATTCGCTACTGAGAATAACGCTAAGGTCGCCTCATGGGGGAAGGCCTCACCTAACGCACGGAAGGCCGCATCCACCGGGCCATTCCCCGTTGCAGTGACGTGCTGCGACTCACCATCAATCTCCAGCGTCATAACAACATGCGCGGCATGTTCTGTCCCACCCTTCAGATCCAAAGAGATAAGACGAATACGCTCATGGTCGCGACTTTCATCATCCACTAAAGCCCGCACATCATCATCAAAAACGATCTTCTTTTGATCTGCCAAAGCCTTAAAGCGTTGGAAGGCCGCGTTAATTGTCTCCTCTTTCAGCTCATCATAACCCAGAGCCTTCAATTTATCGCGGAAAGCAGCACGACCAGAATGTTTACCCAACACCAAAGAGGTACTCGTCCAGCCCACGCTCTCCGGCGTCATAATCTCATATGTTCCGGCATGTTTGAGGATACCATCTTGATGGATGCCACTCTCATGAGCAAAGGCGTTACGCCCCACAATGGCCTTATTGGGTTGGACATCAAAGCCTGTAATGGTCGCCAGCAAACGGGACAGCCCCAGCAGACGCGGAGTCTCAATCCCTGTCTCCATACCGTAGCGGTCATGCCGAGTCCGCAACGCCATGACGACTTCCTCTAGTGCTGCATTACCTGCGCGCTCGCCAATGCCGTTAATCGTACATTCAATCTGGCGGGCTCCCCCCTCAACAGAGGCCAGCGTATTGGCCACAGCCAAACCTAAATCATTATGATTATGGGTGGAGAAAATCACCTGATCCGCCCCCGGGACACGCTCCTTCAACATCGTGAAGATGCGCTCCATCTCATCAGGGGTCGCAAAGCCGACTGTATCGGGGATGTTAATAGTCGTTGCCCCGTTCGCAATGGCTGTTTCCACACAACGACACAGAAAATCTGGTTCCGTCCGGGAGCCATCCTCAGCTGACCATTCAACATCATCTGTATAGCGGCGGGATTCTTTATTGCCGAATGCTATCAGCTCCAACACGCGCTCCGGCTCCATCCGCAGCTTGTACTTCATATGCAGAGGCGAGGTGGAAATAAAGTTATGAATCCGCCCCCGGCGCGCACCTTTAATCGCCTTACCAGCAGCCTCAATATCCCGCGCAGCACTACGGGCCAACCCACAAATAACAGGCCCATCTACATGGTCAGCAATTTGTTTTACGCTCTCGAAATCACCTTCTGAAGCGGCGGGGAAGCCTGCCTCAATTACATCAACCCCCAGCGCAGCCAAAGCATGAGCCATACGCAGCTTCTCATCCAAATTCATGGAGAAGCCAGGAGACTGCTCGCCATCGCGCAAAGTGGTATCGAAAATAACGATGCGTTTATCGTCAATATGACCAAAAGAAGGATGCTGAAAAGACATCGTAACGCCCTCAATTTCTACGTTGTGACAAATGATAAGAACAAAACCCCTGAACGCAGCAGACCATCTGCCTGCCTATACGGCATTCAGGGGGTCATAAGTCGTAGAAGGAGGGTACGAAAATCTAACATTACACGCGTTACCTATCGCCTTTTCCGATATAATGCAAGCGATGAGACCATTCTTCTTTTTAAAGCGTTGCGCTTACCCGATTATGAAAATAATGGTCGATCGCCTGCTTCATCGCTTGGGCTACTTGCGTCCTATGGGCTGCGCGGCGCAATGCTTGCTCATCTAAATGGTTGGACATAAAGCCCATCTCCACCAACACTGAGGGAATATCGCCCGATTTCAACACCCGAAAGGCCGCATGACGCGAGGGGTGATGCAGCAATTGCACTCGATTCTGAAATGCCTGAATCACGCTCGCAGCCATATGGGCCGAGCCACGTCGTGTTTCCTCATGAATCAGGCTATTCAAAATCGCTTCAACTTCAGCTGGCACACCTCCTATCCCTGCATGGCCTGCAAAACGGTCCGCACTATTTTCCGTCTCAGCTAATGCGGCTGTTTGTTTGTCCGAGGCATTACCAGATAATGTATAAACACTCGCCCCGCGTACCTGTGGTTGATGCAATGCATCGGCATGCATAGAGATAAAAAGGTCTGCCTTGTGTTTGTGAGCCAATTCCACACGCCCTGCTAAGGGGATAAACCGGTCATCATTGCGGCTAAGAACAACCTGATATTGCCCTGATGCCATGAGCATACGCTGTAACTCTGTCGCGGCGGCCACAGCGATATGCTTCTCATACGTCCCAGAGACGCCAATCGCCCCGGGATCTTTGCCGCCATGCCCAGGGTCCAACATGATAACCGGCTTAGGCGGTGGCGCATGGCGTAAAATAGCCGGAGCATGACTATTATGCCGCCTCGCAGCTGCTAGCCCAGGGTGGGGCCCAAATGTTGTTGCCATACCACCGGCTATGGTCCCCCTCACAAAACCACGACGCGTTAAGCCTGCCATAGCCTCTACACTCTCTCCAACAGAGTTCTGCCCCTCATATCGTATTTCACCTTATTATACTGCATTGTAAATATTCACATAGTGATCCGTCGCTTCCTTCCGTCATTGCCGCGATAAATTGACTATAATTTAGATAAAATAGTCTCCTTTTCAGACATGAATATACTCTTAAAAAAGGCAGAAAATGGCTGTATTCTGCCTTACCATAGGGGGACGAACTCCCCTCTTGCCAGCCACGCTAATTTACGTCATTCTATAGTTAGCAAAAGCCGGTAACATGGTACGTCCTGATTTAACTCATAAAAGGCCGTGCCAAGCGCGGCTCACGCATGTAGTACGCTTTATGCCGTTCGGTGTCGAAAGCCTGGGGCCATTAACCTTCAGTACGCTCACACCCTGGCAGGAGGTCTGCATCTACAACTAACGCGATCGGCCCAGTGGCATAACCATCTCACAGGCGGGTTGCATGATAATCCCGGTGGCAGTGTCTGCTACCAGCATGTTTACCAGAGGCTGCAATGCTGTTCTGTGTTATTCCTTATGGCGTACCGCGTGATACGAAGCCCGCTCGCCAGAAAATGGACAGGATGCCCTCTATTGATCAAGACAATCGGCGCCAGGAAGGCTATACGCCGCGCGCCACGGAGTCCCGTCCTTCATGACTAAACAAATGCTCATAGACGCCACACACGCTGAAGAAACCCGCGTGGTGGTCATGAACGGCAAGCGTATTGAAGATTATGATGTTGAAACATCAGCGCGCCGTCAGCTCAAAGGCAATATTTATCTCGCTAAAGTTATTCGTGTAGAGCCAAGTTTACAGGCCGCCTTTGTGGATTATGGCGGCAATCGCCACGGCTTCCTCGCTTTTAGTGAAATCCATCCCGACTATTTCCAAATCCCTGTCGCTGATCGCGAGAAACTCCTCGCCCTTCAAGAGGAGGAATATGCCGCTGAACAACGCGAGCAAGATGATCCCCTCGAAGAGGACGACCGTACGGAAGACACCCTCTCTGATGATAACAGCGATGGTGATAATGACAGTGATGGTGAAGATGTAAGCCCAGAAATTGTCAGCGGCGAGCATGATACTGGTGATGAGCATAGCGCCAGCCGCCGCATGGCGCGTTTTCTACGCAATTATCGCATCCAAGAAGTCATCCGCCGCCGGCAAGTGATCCTTGTCCAGGTTGTAAAGGAGGAACGTGGTAATAAAGGAGCTGCTTTAACGACCTATCTCTCCCTTGCGGGACGTTATGGTGTGCTCATGCCCAATACCCTCCGCGGGGGCGGTGTGTCGCGTAAAATCACCTCCGAGACAGACCGGCGGCGTTTACGCAGCATTGTAAACATGCTGGACCTCCCCCCCACAATGGCGATGATTATCCGCACCGCCGGGGCGGGCCGCCCGGAGACGGAGATTACGCGGGATTGTGAATATCTCCTCCAACTCTGGGAGGATATTCGCACTCATGCGCTTACCTCTATCGCCCCTGCTTTAATTTATGAGGAAGCAAGCCTCATTAAACGGGCTATTCGTGACCTCTTTACCCGCGATATTGAGACCGTGTTGGTTGATGGAGAAGAGGCGTGGAAAAATACGCGGGAATTTACACGCCTGCTGATGCCCCATAACGTCAATCGCATCCGCCTTTGGCAAAATAGAGGGCAAAATCTCTTCGCCCATTATCAGGTAGAAAGCCACCTTGATGCGATGTTCTCCCCCACTGTGCGGTTGGAATCTGGGGGCTATCTCGTCATCAATCAGACCGAAGCCCTTGTCGCTATTGACGTCAACTCCGGCAAATCCACCTCCCAGCGCAATATTGAGGAAACCGCCCTCCGCACAAATCTAGAAGCCGCTGAGGAAGTCGCTCGCCAACTCCGCCTGCGTGACCTTGCCGGGCTGATTGTCATCGACTTCATCGATATGGAAAGCCGCCGCCATAATAACCAGGTGGAAAAACGCCTCAAAGATGCCTTACGGTTGGATAGAGCGCGGATTCAGATAGGCCGTATCTCTCATTTCGGCCTTTTGGAGATGTCGCGCCAACGCCTGCGCCCCTCCATTGCTGAGAGTATGCTCAGCCCCTGCCCGCATTGCCAAGGCACTGGCTCCATCCGCGGGGTGGAGAGCATGGCCTTACAAGTACTACGCAGTGTAGAAGATGAGGCCAGCCGCCGTCGTGCTTCGGAAATTGTCGTGCATGTTAGCCCTAATATCGTCCTTTACATGCTTAATAGCAAAAGGGCGGCTATTAGCGGGATGGAACAACATCACGACATGACCATCCGTTTTGAAAATGACAATACCCTCCCAGAAGGGGAGCTCCGCATTGAGCGTGTTGCCCCCCGTCACAAGACGGCACGTGAAGATAATCCTATCACTACCATCCGCACGATTAACATTGCTGATGAAGCTCCCCCTGCGCCTACATCCACCACAGATGAAGCACATCATGAGATGGAAGAGAGCAATAACGATAAAACCTCTCGTCGTCGCCGGCGTCGGCGCGGTGGACGTCGCCGCGATGATGAAACCCAAGATACTCTAAACCCAACAAACGAAGATACAGACATGCCTCCCTCAATGGAAAGCAATGAAGAGAATGACCGCGCCCTCATGCCCGGCCGGCGTCGGACACGGACACGGCGCGTTACATCCTCCTCCGCCACCGCTCCTCAACACGAAGCACAAGAACGGTCTCACCGCCGCGAGCTTTCTTCCCGCCGTCGCCCCCCGCGCCAGCAGGAAGAACTTATCTCCACTGAAGAGCTCGCCGCTTATCAAGGGCCAACACCTGCAAATCCTTTCCAAAATGCCGGCATTGATATTTTCGATATGATGGAACAACAGGAGGCCCGGCACGCATCCCCAACTCTTCATCAAGACGAGCAGCAAGAACACGCTGTAGCGGAGGAGGCCCCTTCCTCCACACGCCGTCGCCGCCGCCCAGCGCGTAGGCATGAACGCCTCGAAGAAGAGAATGAAGCCACACCGCGCCGTCCACACACGCCGCGCCAACCTCCAACACGCAGCCGCATCGTCACAGATCAAGAAACAGAAGACGACGCGACCCACATGGTGAAAATCTCCACACGCTCTGCCTCTACAGGTGCAGATAGTGAGACCACCACGCGCTCTTCCACGCGTCGTGCACGGCCGCGCCGCCGGCCTACTACAGCCCGCACCACGACAATGGATGAAGCTATAGAAGAGACCGCTACATCCGCAGATGAAGCTGTAGAAAAAGCCTCCCCTGCACGCAAACGTCGCCCTGCGCGACGGAAAAAAGCCGAGGACACGCCTGCTGCCCCCACGCAAGAAGCCACAGCAGACACCACCCCTGCGGAGAATATCGCTGCCCCACAGCCCGTCAATATTGACGAAGCCAAACCCCAAAAACGGCGAGTGGGTTGGTGGCGGCGTTAAGTCTTACCCCATCATAAAGGCCTATTTAGGTTTTATGCAGGATGGCTGGGTTTCGGTCCGGCCATTCTGCGTATCTCCTTCCTTACCGACAAACGCTATTCGTACCGTTCTGCGCAATGAACGTCCCTGTTAATGGCTGAAAACAAGCATTACGCGTACAGCTATTGCCCGTCATCAAACCACCATTATAAATCGCTTCACCAGTGCTGGCTTGTTCGTGCAAAGCCGTACCGCAGAGGGGTGTATCCGCTGGGGCAGAAGGAAGATTCAGTTTTACACGTTCGGAAGACTCAACCTCTGACTGCCCAGTAGGAGCCCCGACGAAACTCTGAATCTTAGGATGTTGAGCCGCGGCGACCTCGCGTGCGGTAGGATGGCTCGTACAGCCTGCCAAAAACATAATTCCCATACCCAACATAATTCTATAACGATACATCACCCCCACTCCTTCTCATCCGTGTTATAAAGCAAGCTCACCTTGCGATTTATCTGCCTCTGGCGGTGTAGCGGCTGTCTCATGCACTACACGGCCCTTACGATGCCGTTTTTTCCCTCCCTCATTAGGCTCTAGCTTAGCTTGTCTTGCACCGTCTGCAAACGCAAGCTGCACTGCACCCCCTTGAGGTAAAGCCGCCGCGTGCGTCACTGGTCGTCCCTTTGCATCCTGCACCAGCACATAACCACGCTCCAACACCGCACGGGGAGAGACAGCCTCTAAATGCCGTGCCACCCCGGCAAGACGCTCTTGCTGCAACGCCAATGGCCCTTGAATCGCCCCAATTTGCAACGGCATCCGCATAAGACGCATCTGGCAGCCCTGCCAAAAACGCTCCCACCCTGCCTGCAACCGCCCCGCCTGCCCCTCCAGCAAACGATGACGCTGACCAAGAACCGTCTCCATTGCCGGGAGGTGAAATGTCGCCCCCCCCAAGCGTGCACGCGCACGCATCACAAAGCCCGGTAAGGCAAGCTCCAACCTTTGAGCGCGGTCATCCAAACGCATACGTGCCGTATCAAGCAGGCTAGGCAAGTCCGGCATACGCGCGGCCATTGCTTGCAACTGCAAGCTCTGCTTTTGCAAAATACCCACTAACCCGCTCGAAAGGCGCGCTGCCCGATGGGCAAGGTCTGCCACAAGCTCCGAGCGCACAGGCACGGCCATCTCCGCCGCGGCAGTCGGTGTCGGGGCCCGGCGGGCGGCTGCATAATCTACGAGGGTTGTATCGGTCTCATGCCCCACGGCGGAAATAACCGGCAAGGGGCACGCCGCCACGGCCCGTACCACAGCTTCATCGTTAAAGGCCATGAGGTCCTCTAACGAACCACCCCCACGCGCTACAATTAACACATCTGGCGGGTGGGGAAGCTGCCCCATTGCCTTAACAGCATGAGCAATTTGCTGTGCCGCTCCCTCCCCCTGCACGGCAACGGGCCAGAGCAAAATCTCACGGGGGAAACGGCGGGCAATAGTGGTGCAAATATCATGCAAAACCGCACCAGAGCGTGAGGTAATCACCCCAACACGATGCGGCAGGGAGGGGATAGGCTTCTTCCGCTCCGGCGCAAAAAGCCCTTCATCTCGCAGGCGCACCCTTAGGGCCTCTATTCGCGCGAGCATGGCCCCTTCCCCAGCAAACTCCATCCGCTCAATAATCAGTTGATAGCTCGACCGCTCCCCATAAGAGGAGATGCGCCCAGTGGCGATAACCTCTGTCCCATTTTCTGGCACCATACCAAGGCGGGAGGCATTGCCCCGCCAAATCACCCCAGCAATCTTCCCCCCCTCATCTTTGAGGGAAAGATAAATATGCCCAGAGGCATAACGCTTCATCTCCGTGATTTCCCCACGGACGCGCACACGGCCAAAGCTTCCCTCCAGCACGCGCTTAATGGCGGAAGAAATCGCCCCAACAGAATATTCGGGGATGTTACTCCCCGCCGAAGTAGCATTTTGCGGCTCTTGGGCAGAAAAAAGAAGGTCTCGTTCCATCATCCTGCTATTCTATGCTAAATGAAGGGCAACGTAAAAGCGGCTATCAACACCGCAGGCTCATATAAAGGAAACAGGATGCGCGTACTTCTTGTTGGTTCTGGCGGGCGGGAACATGCCCTCGCTACCGCCATTGCCCGGTCCCCTCAGCTCAAAGCCCTCTTTGCCGCCCCCGGTAATCCCGGCATAGCAGAATGCGCCCGTTGTGTCCCTATTGCAGCTGATGATATTGCAGGCCTTGTAGAGTTCGCCAAAAAAGAAGCGATCGACCTTGTCGTCCCCGGGCCGGAAGTCTCCCTCGTGGCGGGGTTAGCCGATGCATGTAAAGAGGCTGGCATTGGCTGCGCTGGTCCTTCCAAAGCGGCAGCGGCCTTAGAAGGCAGCAAGGCCTTTACAAAAGAAGTGGCCGATGCTGCGGGCATCCCCACCGCACGCTGGCAGCGTTTTGATACTAATAGCAGCATAGACGCCGCCAAAGCCTATGTGCGTGAGCAAGGTGCGCCGATTGTCATCAAGGCCGATGGCCTCGCTGCGGGCAAAGGCGTTGTTGTGGCACAAAGCGTTGATGAAGCCCTCGCCGCTATTGATCATCTCGGCCTCCCCCTCGTCATTGAGGAATGTCTTACAGGGCGGGAAGTATCCCTCTTTGCCTTTTGTGCAGATGATAAAGCCAGCCTGATTGGTGCCGCACGGGACCATAAGCGCGTTGGCGATGGCGATACTGGCCCTAACACAGGCGGGATGGGAGCCATCTGCCCCCCACCGGATTTTGACCGCGCCGCACAAGAGGCCGCATTAGACCTCACGGTCCGTCCCATGTTGGCTGAGATGCTCCGCCGGGGCACGCCCTTCCGTGGTGTCATCTTCGCAGGCTTGATGCTGACAGAAGAAGGGCCAAAGCTCATAGAATATAATGTCCGCTTTGGTGACCCAGAGGCCCAAGCCCTGCTCATCCGCTTAGAGAGCGACCTCCTCCCCGCCCTCAAAGCCCTCGCAGAGGGCACCCTCTCTGAGGAGAGCATCCGCTTTACAGACCAGCCCTCTCTCTCCCTCGTGCTCGCGGCTAAAGGCTATCCTGATGCTCCGGTAAAAGGGGGTGTCATTTCTGGCTTAGACCGCACCGCACAACTCCCCGGCGTCTCCGTATTCCACGCAGGGACAAAGCTAGAGGGCGATAAATTGGTGGCGAATGGAGGGCGTGTGCTGACCATCTGCGCCACAGCCCCCACGGCAGCCAAGGCGCGCTCTCGCGCTTATGAGGCCGCAGCGACCATTCAATGGACTGATAAAATGCTCCGCAGCGATATTGGGCTCTAAAGCAGCATCATAGGTGATACCCCCACCCCCTTCCGGCGGGCGGGGGCCTCCTTAGCTCTCCGTCTTTGCTAACAGGGTCGGAAGCTCCCACAAACTATCAATATGATATGTAGGCTTTAACGCCTTACAGACCTCTGCCACACCATGGCCGTAGCTGGCCCAGCAAACATCCATACCGAGTGTTTGGGCAAAGCCGATATCGGCCGTTGTATCCCCCACCATGAGGAACCCCGCTGCGGGGACGGAAGGAAATAGCGGGGCAAGACGATGCTGAAACACCTCTTGCTCTGGCTTACGCGGTAGCCCTTCTTCTGCACCGAGGGTGACCTCAAAAAACCCATCAAGCTGGAACCGTGCCAAACTATGACGCAAGGTTGGCCCATGCTTGTTACTAAGGGCCACCAGCCGATAGCCACGCTGCTTTAAAATAGGCAAGACCTCATGCACCCCATCATACAGGAAGGTCTCCTCCGCATCCGCTTGGGCATAACGCTTCCGATAGGCTGCGACATAACGCTCGGCTTCTTCGGGGGAGCTATCATTGACTAACCCCTTATAAAACCCTTGGAGCGCATCGCCCTTACCTAACCGCTCTGCCAGCTCCGCAGCGGAGGGCGGGGTACGGCCAATGTCCTCAAAAGCTTCGCGCAAGCTCCTAATAATAGCCGGGCGTGTTTCAGCCAATGTGCCATCATAATCAAGTAAAAGAACAGGATAACGTAACATAGCGGCGGTCCTTTATTGGCTCTTTTGCTGAGGGTGAGCCATGAGGTGCTCTAACCCAGCCGTCAACGCCGTTGAATCATGCGTAACAGGGAGCATCCCAGCATAATGGCCCTCTGGGTCCATGACCACAAAGGACGGCGCAGGCTTATAATATCCAGTCCCCCGCTCCTGCTCATAAGGGGCATGGAACAAGCGCGTCATCGCTTGGGTCATGTTCTGGGTCGCAAAAACGGGAAAGATATGTGGGGCCACCCCCATGACATAATCCTTCAACCCATCAGAATCCTCCGCCTTTGCATCTAAGGATACAACAAGGGGGAGGACCTTCCGGCCCTGTGCCTTCATGCTCATAAGGGTGGCATCCAAAGCCTTTAAAGGCGGCTGGCATTGGGCAGCAGGGCAACGCGGGTCCACAAACCACACCACCATCCACGCCCCGCGGAAGTCCCCTTCCGTCACCATTCCCCCCCCAAGGGAAAAGACACGGAAAGAGCCACCAACCTCATTGCCCTGTTTATGGAGCCGCGCCCCTTCATCATGACCAGTGGAGAGATAATACCCCCCCAAACCTAACAACCCCGCGACCAGCAGCAAACCCGCTATAATCGCCCCAATCTTCCAACCTAGATGTTTTTTAGGCTCCACCCCGCCCGTACCGTCACTCTGCACGTCCATCATGCTCCTTACTATACCCTCAAACCTCAATGAGCCTCAGCCCAATTATCCCCAAGCCCCGTCTCCACCACCAAGGCTACATCCTTCAACGAGGCCGCTTGTTCCATCACATGCTTTACCAAAGCCGCTGTTGCCTCAGCGTCCTCATCGGGGACTTCGAACAATAATTCGTCATGCACTTGCAACAACATACGCGCTTTTAACCCGGCCTCAGCCAAAGCACGCGGTACCTGCACCATCGCTTTTTTGATGATATCCGCCGCCCCGCCCTGCAAAGGCGCGTTAATCGCCTGCCGCTCCGCATAGGACCGCTGCGCTGCCTGCCGCGCTTGCATCCCCGGCACATAACAACGCCGCCCAAAGGGGGTCAGGACATAACCCTTCTCGCGCGCTTCTTCCTTCATGGCCTCCATATAGGTACGGATGCCGGGATAACGCTCAAAATACGCTTCAATATAGCGTTTGGCCTCCCCTTGGGGCACCTGCAACTGACGCGCCAACCCAAAGGCTGAAATACCGTAAATAATACCGAAGTTAATCGCCTTCGCCCGCCGTCTCGTCAACGCGTCCATCCCTTCTAAGGGGATATTAAACACCTCGGACGCTGTACGGGCATGAATATCCTGCCCATGACGAAACGCATCTAATAATGGGTCAATCTGCGCTACCTGAGCCAATAAACGCAGCTCAATTTGACTATAATCCGCAGAGAGCAGCTTATGCCCCGGTGCTGCCACAAAAGCCTGCCGAATACGCGCCCCTTCCTCCGTGCGAATGGGAATATTCTGCAAATTCGGCTCATTGGAGGAAAGCCGCCCTGTTGTGGTTGTCGTCATCTGGAAGGTCGTATGCACACGCTGGGTCTTCGGCTCCATCAGCTTAAGCAGCGCATCCGCATAGGTGGATTTCAGCTTTGCCAAACGCCGCCAATTTAGGATAGCCGTTGGTAAATCATGCCCTTGTACAGCAAGCTCCTCCAACACGCGGGAATCTGTCCCCCATGCGCCGGTTTTCGTCCGCTTGCCCCCCGGCAGACCCATCTCATCAAACAGGATTTCCCCTAATTGTTTAGGCGAGCCAATATTAAAGGGCCGCCCGGCGCGGTCATAAATCCCCTCCTCCATCTCCGCCATGCGTGTTGCGAAATCTTCCGAGAGACGGCGCAATTCCTCCGCATCCACACGGATGCCAGCATCCTCCATCCCCTCCAGCACGGTGATGAGGGGACGCTCCATCTCCTCATACAAGGCGGTGGCTTTCTGCCGTGGTAAGGTCAGGCGCAATATCTTCCACAAACGCAATGTTACATCCGCATCTTCCGCCGCATAAGCGGTTGCTTTATCCAACGGGACTTGCGTAAAGGCGATGCGATTCCGCCCCGTACCCGTAACATCATCATACGAGATGGGCGTATGGTCTAAATGCAGGCGGGAGAGCTCATCCATCCCCTGCCCATGCGCCCCAGCAGACTGCGCGTAAGACAGCAGCATCGTATCATCCAGCGGCGTAATAACCTCCAATCCCGCACGGCGCAAAATCGTGAGGTCATATTTCGCGTTTTGGAAAATCTTCAACACCGCCTCATCAGCCATCAATGGGGCAAGCAGGGCGAGTGCCTCTTTTACAGCGAGCTGCTCCCCAACAGGAGCCTCCAACGTGCCTTCATGACGGAACGGCACATAGCACGCCTTCCCCGGTGCAATAGCGAGAGACAAACCAACAATCTCCGCCGTGCGTGCATTCAGGCCCGTTGTTTCCGTATCCACCGCAACAAACCCAGCCTTATAAGCAGCCTCCACCCATTGTTGAAGTGCCTCCTGCGTTGTCACCGTCTCATAAGGGCCAAAGGGAGCCTCACTGCGAGGCACCATATCGCCCTCCACCTCAGCCTCGCCACTAGAGGCTGGGCTCACATCAGGCTTATGCCGCGCTGGCGAGCGGGCCTTGCCCCCAAAACCCATGCGTTGAAGAATGGAGGAGAAGCCCATGCTCTCCAGCCAATGCCGCAACGTCTCGGCATCAGGTTCGCGGGGACGTAGCTCATCAACAGGGGTCGGCACAGCGACATCATCCGCTAATAAAACCAACTGGCGGGAAATACGGGCCCCCTCGGCATGGTCAATTAGGTTCTGCCGCCTTTTAGAAGGCTTCATCCCCGGTGCGGCCTCCAACACCGCCTCTAGCGAGCCATATTCATTAATCAACTGTGCCGCCCCTTTTGGGCCAATGCCCGGCACACCCGGCACATTATCGGTAGAATCCCCCATGAGGGCTTGCACATCCACCACTTTATCGGGCGTTACACCGAACTTCGCTTCAACCTCCGCTAAGCCGATGGGCTTTTGCTTCATCGGGTCCTTCAGCATCACCCCCTCACGCACAAGTTGCATGAGGTCTTTATCGGAGGAAATGATGGTGCAATTCCCGCCTTGCTCCACCACCAGCCGCGCATAAGTTGCTAGGAGGTCATCCGCCTCCCAGCCGGGTAGCTCAATCGCGGGGATGCCGAATTGGTCCGTCGCTTGGCGAATGAGGTCGAATTGCGGGCGTAAATCCTCCGGCGGCTCTGGCCGATGGGCTTTATATTCAGGATAAATATCGTTACGGAATGTTTTGCGCCCTGCATCGAAGATGACAGCCATAGGCTGGCCCTCATGCTCCTTAATGAGGCGTGAGAGCATATTGGTAAAGCCATAAACGGCATTAACAGGCACACCCTCCGGGTTGGTCATCGGGGGGATGGCAAAAAAGGCACGGAAGATGAAGCCAGAACCATCCACCAAAACCAGATGTGTGTTTTTTGACGTCACGCCGTCCCTCTCCCTTGCCATATTGGGCACATTACTTTTGCTCTATAGGCTCTCTCTAGCGGATTTCCGCCGCTTTAAAAACGCCCCACATGCCGATAAGGCTGTATTTCTCCCTCTCATGCTCTGTTATGCGCTATGTCTCACAGGGTGCAGCACGGGGCCGCGCCCGGAAACATGGCCTCACAGCCCTACAGAATCCGCCTTCATCCCCGCGAGCCTCTCCCTCCCGCTCTCCGATGGTAAGAGTGCGCCCATACGGCTTTACACGCCACCCCAAAACAAGCCCCTACGCGGGGTGATTCTGGCCTTTCACGGCTTTGGGGATAGCCGCGATGCGTGGGAGGTTATGGCACCACCCTTAACGCAGGCTGGGTTCCTCATCGTTGCCCCTGATATACGCGGCTTTGGGGCCTTCCCCACACCACGGACATGGAGCAACACCCAACGCCTCATTGCTGATAGCCTAGCAGAGGCCCAATGGTGCCATCAGCAATGGCCCAAGCAACCGCTTTACCTAATGGGCGAGAGCATGGGGGGTGCTATTGCCCTCCTCACCAGCACTGCACTGCATGCCCCCCACCCCACCGGGTTAATCCTCCTCGCCCCAGCCATCATGACATTAGGCCAGCCATGGCAAAGCCTTTTGGAGGGCTGGAATCTCATCACCCCTCAAGCTCGCCTAACAGGGGCCCATATGCCGGGCCACCATATTGCAACGCGCAATATCAAAGCCCTCCGTCGCATGTTTTTCGACCCTCTCACCCGCCATGGCACAACCGTCCACGCCCTCCGGGGGCTAACGCATCTGATGAGCCATGCTGCCCAAGAGACCCCAAAACTACACACACCCACCTTGCTAATATGGGGTGATCGCGACCAATTTGTCCCCGCCTCTGCCACGCATCACCTTATCCAACGGGTGCCTCAAGGCCTTCTCCGGCTAGATGAACTCCCCCATGGCTATCACCTCATCTCCCGCGAGCCGCAGAACCGCCCTGCCAGAGACATTCTCTCATGGCTTGAGCAGCCAGGGCATTTCCTCCCCTCCGGCGGGGATAATGCTGCCACCATGTGGCTTTGGCTGGCAGAAACACAGTGAACGCACGAAAAAGCGACAATTCAGGGCTAGGCAAAACAGCAACTTCCCGTTAAAAGAACGGCCAGCGGACCCGTAGCTCAGCTGGATAGAGCGTTGCCCTCCGAAGGCAAAGGTCGCGCGTTCGAATCGCGCCGGGTCCACCATCCAACAGTCCTAAAAGCAAAGACGTTAGGGGCGTATTTCAGCCCCTTGCTAGCCTCTTACCGTTGTCTTTCTCTCACAACGCCATCTTAGGCAACATAGCTAGCACCTCTCTCGTCTCTAATGCCACATGCAGCACTTTTAAAAAGAGCAAGAGGGGCCATTTAGGGTCTTGAGCTTCGGCAAGAGCCCAATCGTTCGGATCATTGGTGATGGTGGAGCGTTTATCAATCTTGACCTGCTGACGATCCATGACCCACTCAAGAGCAGATTTGCCATTGACCTGATATTCATAGGCTTCCAGCGGAATACCTGTAATCTCGATGTGATTGTTATAAATCAGGTGGGTTTTGTCAGGGATGCGTTTGCCATCCTCACCACGGGTTTTGGCAAAGGCCATCTTCTCGACACGATAAAGCTGCTCCTCCGTAAGGCCCGCTTTGGTTTTGATATGCACATGCGTCGCATCATCCAGCGCGAAATAAGGCACAGCCGCCTCATACCCCAAATGAAGCTCCGCAAGCGCCCGTCCTGCTTTGGAAAATGCCCAGAAGTCATCTTCCGTCTTTACGCAAGGGATACGGGGGAGTTCTTTAGAAAGGCTGGTGGCGTAATGGCTGCGATAATCCGGGGCATGAAGCAGACCATAGATGTAATAAAACACATCTTCTTCATCAAACTGCGCCTTGGGCCATGCTTTACGGAAATAGGCCATGCCCTCTGGCGTGATGGCACTTTTCTTTTTGTAACGAGCCGCGCTTGGCTCCTCCATCCCCCCAAACATATCCCCTTCAGGCTGCGCAGTTTTTATGGGTTCATAATGATAGAGAGGGAAGCATTGGGCCCCAGCCTGTAACAAATTGAGATCAGGTATATGATCCATCATGATTGCAGAGAAATCTGAAGCACTATTTCCCGTTACACAAATCACCCTATTCTCCATCCCCACTTCTGGGAAGATTTTGGGGAGTTGATAGACTCTTTCATTCAGCCTGCGACTAAAGAAAAGGACCTCCTTCGTAAAAGGACGGTACATGCCAACACGCACCTCCCCATCGGAAATGGATAATGGCTTATCTGCTACTACTGTATCCTGTAAACCACTTGTCCAGCTCAGTGCCGTTGTTGCAAAGTCAGGAGAGCGTTTTAATTCATTTAACCGAGCCTCTTTCTTGCCATGAGGCAAAAGCTCATTGAGCCGTTCCCGCTCAGCTTCGTAAGCCGCAACTTGTTGCTCTACACTCTGTTGGATACGCTCACGAGAGAAGTTCCAAACCCAGGCATCACGTTGTGTTTTCAGCCCATTAGAGTATATCCTAAAAATCCCCTTTTCACCTTTTCTACTGCCCATTGTCATAAAGGCTGAGAAGCTATCATCTCTCTGGTTTAACCAGTCGCCATGCTCATCAGGTGTCAATGTCTGCCAGCGGCGGAACGTACCATCGGGGTTGGTTTCTTGCCCCGCATCTGAGGCCTCGCTCGGGATAGCTGCGATAGACCCAAAGCGATGCAGCCAATGGAACTTATCCGTCTCCGGGGCGTTGCTTAGGTTTGCCCCGGCGCGTGCATAAGCCTCCTGCGCTGTAAGATAGTCACCAATATCGCAAAAATGGATTTGGCCTTTGCCTGTATGAGTCTTTTTGCGGGCCAGAATGGTGATGGCAACCGGAGCCCGGCTGCCTTGCCCAAAAATATTATCCCGTTCCTGCCGTCGTTGTTCACCTGATGTTCGCGCATTCCCACGCAGATGAAAAATCCAGATTTCGGAAAATTCACTTTCCAAAGCGTTACGGAGGCCAGTACTGGCAGCACTATCTATGAAGCCTGCATTGGTCACAAACCCTATGACGCCTTGTTCACCTATGCGATCCGAGGCCCAACGAATACTGCGGATATAGCTATCATAAAGGGAATTCTTGTTCATAGATTGGGAGTTCCTTGCGTAAGTCTCCTCAATCCGTTTATCGAGATATTCATATTTATCATTCTGGGCCTGTCCGGCTTTACTAGCCCCCGCAGAATAAGGCGGGTTGCCCATAATCACCCGGATGGGGGCACTCTCCTGTGCAAGGATGCGGTCACTATTGCCTTTCAGGTATCCTCCCATGCTGTCATGCAGGGTTTTATCTGTCTGCACATATTCTGTCAGATTGAAGGTGTCTGTCAGGCAGAGGCCACCAAAGGGTGCTTGTTTGCCTGTACGGGCGGTATAAGAGGTCGCGATATTAATACCCGCCACGTAATAAGCGAGCAGGACAAGCTCATTGGCCCAAAGGCCGGGCTTGCCAAGGATGGCATCTTCTTTCCCGGCGGCCTCATATTTGGCAGCCAGTTTTTCAGTAGGGATGATGTAGTCTCCCTCACTACCATCGGCCTGACGTTGCCGTAGGTCAATCAACCGGGCGATAAAGCTGCCAGTACCGGTAAAGGGGTCCAAAACCGAGACGTTCTCATCCCCCATGCCACAGCCAAACTGCGTCTGAAGCACATGCTCAACAGAGCGGATGATAAAATCCACCACGGGGACCGGTGTAAAGACAATGCCCAGCTTATCAGCTTGTTTTTTGAAGGCCTCTCGGAAGAAATCATCATAAAGCTGGATGGTCAGGGCCTGTCGGCTCTCCGGGCTGGCATCCTTCAGGCGGGCACGGATGCTGTCATAAAAGCTCTCCAGCCCTTGCTGTTCCTTCGTCAAGCCGTTGGCGTAAAGCTCCTGCGTGACGGCATCAAGAGCTTGTGTCATGGGGTTGGAGCTATGACCACCATTTTCCCCGAAAAGAGCATCAAAAACCGGGCCTGTCACAAGGTGCTGGCCCAGCATCTCGATAATGTCACTATCCGGGACGTTCGGGTTGATAGAGGCGTGGATTTCCGCCTTTAGCTTGTCAAAGACCTTCCGGGCCCTGGCGGATGCGTCTTGCAGGGTACGTTCTGCATCATGTTCGGCCCCAAGGGGGAGCTGACCATCCAAAAGGCGGGTAATACTAATAATATGCCGGTCCACAATGCGTTTGACGTCTTTAGACCACCGAGCAAAGGGATTACGATTGCCAACCTTCTGCACAATACGAGCATAAAGCGCATCAGCCAGCTTTTCCCGCTGGCCATATTGCATGACAAGCTGCTGGCCGTAATCGGTAATCTCCTCCTCAGAGGCACGTTCATCCACACCCTGACCATTGAGATGTTTATTCACACTATTGGCGGCGGATTCAGCTTTGCCCTTTTTCTTTTTAGCTGGAATACGAGCTGAGACGCATACGACTTCCATCTTCGTATAGTCCAGCTGGCCACCAAGATTCACACGGTCTAGCTCATCATCCAAAGAAGAATCATGCGCCCGGAGGGCCTGAAGGACCATCCAAACCGTGCGAAAGCCTGATGACCCTTTAGCAAAATATTCATCAGCCGTATAACCATGCGGCACCACAACGGGAATAATGATATAGCCACGTTTCTTACCCGGCGCACGGCGCATCACCCGGCCTACGGACTGAACAACATCCACCTCGCTGCTGCTAGGGGCTAAAAACACCACGGCATCCAATGCGGGGACATCCACCCCCTCAGACAAGCAACGCACATTAGAGAGGATACGACAGACCTCTCGTTTTCTCCCGTCTTCATCAATAAAGGGTGGGGCATCATCCTTCAGCCAGTCCAGCCGTGCGCTTTTTTCGGCAGCGTTCATCCCGCCATCAACATGCCTAATCTCGCAATAAGCCCCAGGCTTTTCCTTCTTGGCTGCCTCTTCTGGTAGCTTACTCTTGCGCTTACGGTACTCCTCCACAACATCGGAGAACCCCTTCTCAATCACACGGGAGGCAACATTGCCGCTACGTTTTTTAGACGGATCAATCGTAGAGCAAAAAGCCACCGCCCTATGCATCGGGCGTGTCTCATCCTCACCTCGCATATCATCACGGGAGAGGCCCTTCCATGCACCAATAATACGCGAGGCGACATCCAACGTGATGTTATTATCTTTATCAGACAAGGTACTAGGGACGAACTCCGCCACATCACTCTCTGACACACCGAGAACGACAATCTTATAGGGGCAGAGACGCTCCTTCTTCACCGCCTCAGCAAAAGAGATTTCATGAATAATGGGGCCATATAACTCCTCATCATCCATGGAATACAAGGTTGTATCGGCATCCTTGGCCTTCTCCAACGCATCGGATGAGAAGATACGCGGCGTTGCCGTCATAAAAAGAGTGCGCGCCCGTTTTATGCCGTCCGGCTGATGAATGAACTGGAAGGCCTTTGTCTCCTCATCTCGCCTTTTAGCACCGCTCGTACGGTGCGCCTCATCGCATATGACGAGGTCCAAAGCAGGCAAACCAAGCTTCTGCGCCTCCCCAATAACAGGCGAAGAATGATAGGTCGAAAAGATGACGATCATCCGCTCATCAGCATCTTTAGCAGAACGCGCTTTGGTAAGGGCGTTTGTCAGGCCGAGGGCATCGGTAGTGGCGGGGTAATCCAAGTCATTTTCCACCCGTCCAACATCATCACGTTTTTTACCCACTTCGCTATCTGAGCAAACGGCAAAGCAGGACAACTTAATAGCAGATTGCTGCGTCCATTCCGTCAATGTCTGAGACACAAGATGAAGCGATGGCGCTAAAAACAGAACAACCTTCCCTTTGCCTGCGAGATTTTCCGCAATTTTGAGGGATGTAAAGGTCTTGCCCGTTCCACAAGCCATAAGAAGGCGACCTTTAGTAGGATGTTCTATAGTCCCCCCCTTCAAGGTTGAGACGGTTTTTACGATGGCTTCCTGCTGTTCTTCACGAGGTGTTTTGCGGGGTAGTAATGTCGGTTCACCCGTCTTGAGATACTGGCTCCAATCTATGGCCGCATTTTCAAGGTCGGAAAGCGTTGTTAAATGGATGAGCGGCTCGACCATCTGCATGGTAGCCTTAGCGTTATCACCCCACTTGCCCGTTGTAGCGATGATCCGACGACTGATGAAGTCCGCACGATTGCTTGCCGCGATGAAGCTATCCAATTCCTTTTTGGAGATTGTATGGTCCGGGCTATAAAATTTGGCCTGAATGGCCTCAAAGCCAGAACCATCCTGCATAACACCAACAAGATCAACCCCCGTATCACGCGCCGAACCACCGGGGATGTATTTTTTAACCCAATCTGCGAAGGTCAAAACCTCCGAGAATAATTCCTGAAACTTCGGCTCATTCTGAAGATAAATTTGGGCCAGTTTTTCAAACCCCGTGCCCCGGTCCCGCTGGCCTGTCTTATGGCCCTGCCCATCCTCATCAAAACTCGCCAGAAGTGTACGAAAAGCAGTGCCTTGTGAGTTGGACATGGGTGGTCTCCGGTTCATAATAGTGTTTTTACACTACACAGTGAAGCAAGGAACGCCAAGCAGGACGGCTCTCATCCTAACTAGCTTATGATCTTTCCTTTTGCTCTGCCTCTCTGCTCACGCTGGGAGCATACCCCCCTGCTGAATATGAGAACTGACACAAACAGTCAGAAGAAACTGTAATTCAAAAAATTACAAAAGATATTACCACCAAAAAGCCCATTAAATAGAACGTTGGAGACCCGAACCGTTAACCCTGGCAAGCCCCCTTTTCAGACCATCTTCCATATTTTAGAAAAAGATCAGCATAATATGAGGAGGTATAATGCCCTCTACCTCATGGCTCTTTTGGGCCTTACTTTCCGCAGGCTTTGCGGCATTAACGGCTCTGTGCGCTAAGGTCGGTGTTAATGAAATAGATTCCGACCTTGCAACATTCATCCGTACGATCGTCATTCTTGCTATTCTGGCCGCTTTATTGCTGGCAACGGGAAAGTTTCATAATACCGCAGGCTTTACGCCACGGGCGTGCTTTTTCCTGCTGCTCTCTGGTTTGGCGACGGGGGCCTCATGGCTTTGTTATTTCCGCGCCCTCAAGCTGGGGGATGCGGCCCGTGTTGCACCAGTCGATAAACTCAGCGTTGTGTTTGTCGCCTTACTAAGCGTCACACTCTTAGGTGAGCAGCTATCACTTAAAGGCTGGATGGGGATTCTTTTTATAGGGCTGGGGGCTATCCTCGTCTCTATAGGTTAGCCCGCCCATAGGGATGGAAGGAAGCACCCCTCCATCCCTATTTTTATGCCTAACTTAGGCGTTACCGTCTTTAGACTCTTCGTCCTTTGTCTCTTCCTCCGTCACCACAGGCTCAGAGATAGCGACAGGGGCCAAGCGACTCGCAAAGTTACATGCCATGAGATAACACACCACGGCTGTACCAAGGGAGGCAAAAGCCGTTTCCCGCTCGCCGGGGTTAATCAACATGGCCACAAACACCAGGATGATAGCAATCAACGAGGCAATACTCAGATACGGATAGAGCATCATGGTGAAATGCTCACTCGTCCCTGCACGCTTACTACGCCCACGCAAGACAATATAAGACGTGGAGATGAGTGCGTAGGTTAGCAGGATCAACCCACCACTACAGTTCAGCAAGAAGCCGAAAATCTCACTCGGCGCGAAGATGGAGGAGAACGCCACCAACAACCCAGCAATAGAGCTGATCGTAATCGCCATACGCGGGGCTTTATCTGGTGCAGAGCGCACAAGGAAGGCCGGGGCATCACCCTGAATCGCCAGCTCTGTCAAAATACGAGAGGTGATGTACATGCTGGAGTTCAAGCAGGACAGAACGGCACTCAAGATAGCAATCTGCATGATGAGTGCAGCACCTGGCACACCCATGACCTTCAACACAGCCACGAAGGGGGATTTACCCGGATAAAGACTCCACCACGGCACGATCATTGTAATTAAGCAGATGGAGGAGACGTAGAACATCATAATCCGCAAGCCGAGTGTCCGTGTCACACGGGAGACGTTCCCCCCCGGGTCGGATGTTTCAGCCGCCGCAACGGTGGAAATCTCAGACCCCATCATGGTGAACAACACCGTTGGCACAAGGGCAAGCAGCGGCACAATACCATTAGGGAACAAACCACGGCGCCCAAAGAGATTCTCATGCACGGGCACGCCATGACCAAAAACATGCAGGACATAAAGCAATGCCAGCAAGATAAAGGCCACAATGGTGAACACCTTAATGCTGGAAAGCCAGAACTCACATTCACCAAAAATCTTCGGCGCAAAGAAGTTCACTAGCTTCATGCTGATGATGAGCAGAACAGACAAGACCCAAACAGGCAGATGGATCCAATCCCGCAGCATCATGGCCCCAGCGATAGCCTCCGAGCCAATCACCACCACCCAGAAAAACCAGTAAAGCCAGCCAGAAGCAAAGCCGATCCGGTCCCCATGGGCAAGACGAATATATTCCACAAAGGAGCCACGGCCCGGGTCGCTCACAACAATCTCGCCCAGCATGCGCATGATCGCCATGATTAAGAAGCCCACAGCAACGAAAACGAGCGCAATGCCCGGTCCCGCCTTTGCTATAGCCGCACTACTCCCGACAAAAAGTCCCGCGCCAATCACACCGCCCAGGGCAATCATCGCGATATGACGACTCGAAAGTCCTTTATCCTCGGACACGGTTTGATCGCTAGTTGGTTCCTTCATGAAAAGGTCCTTATGATAGTTGGCTGTACGGGGCACCCAGTAAAAAAGATGAACACTCCGCTACGGTAACCCATTTTGTGACATCTCCCGACAAAATGGAAGGCAGAACAGAAGAAAAGCCCGTATTGCCCTAAAAATGCCGGTAGAAATAGAGTTCCAAAACGCCTGATGTCCCATGCATGGGCGGAACATTCATCCCACTAGGGATCCCTGCTTTTGCAAGGGCCTTACCCCCAGGGCCTGCAAATGCGGCCCCTCCTGTAATGGCTCCAGATGTATTGGCATCAAACGAATATTCAGCAGAAAGATCAACCTCATCCGACATATGCCGCCCTACCGTACTCGGCAGGCCAGAGCCACTGGGATAGAGAAAAGAAAGGTCATAGAAATGCAGACCCAACTTTAATTCATCGCCTTTGCGTAATAAATGGATTGGGGGCACGCCTGTCAAGTCCACCTGATGAATTTCCATATTCGAGAGCGGAGCAAGATACATGCCTGTAATCTCTCCCGGCCAATATCCGCCATAAGTATAGCGGCGACCATCATAGAGAAAATATGTATCATAATTATGTTTTGTCCGGCTATGAGGGTTCTTCCCTCCACTAAGGCGCGTATAGCGGTAGAATATATGGGGCTTCCATGGCAGAGATGTAAACGTATATCCCGGCTCTATATAGGTTGCATAAGCACTGACACCTTTATAACCATTACCTGCATGGCTATTTTGTTCAGAAACAAATGTCCCATATAGAGAGAAATGCTTGTCAATGCCCCATGTTTTTACAGGAATGAACGTCCCACCCCAACTAAGCTGCGTAACATTCATCCCCTGCCGGTCGGCACGGTTTGCATAGTCATAAGCGGCCCCAATATTTGCCTTACGTACATGAAAATACGCTAACGTAATATAGGCCGCTCTATCCTCATAAACTGCACCGCCATTACCGTCCTCTTTGCTGCGAAAAAGGGTAACATCAAACCCCTCAAACTTCGTCTCCGGGCGGTCATTATTGCGAGTCTGATTATTATTAGTGTTATTCTCCAACATAAACGCATCAGCACGGATATGCTTACCTTGATATTTAATCACCCCAGGTCCTGCAAAAGCAAAACGTGGCGCATACCACCACGCCCCACGGTCCCCAGAGCTATAAGCCCCCTTCCCCACAAGAAAACCATCATCAATCTGGAACTTTTGTCGCCCCCCTTCGATGATCAACTTCTGGTCTTTATTAAACGGCAAATCGACCCCCAAATTAGCTTCCTCCAACGTAATCGCCCGCGGCGTACGCGTGGTTTGGGAGAGACTTTCTGCATCCCCATCGCCTAAGGTTGTCGAGCCAATCGCCGATGCTTGGCCAAATACCGTAAACCCCCATGGGGTCTTCCATTGCCCGGAAAGAATTGGCTTGCCATAGAGCTCCGCATAGGTCGTATCTTGAATCAACGCATAACCACCTGAGCGACGTTGCCGATACGACCCTGCTCCATAATTTGTATTTGGTAGAAAAAACGCATCCCCCCCAATATCAAGACCAGCCTTGATCGTAATATCTTTGCTCTCCACAAGTGTCTGATCTGCATAAGCATCGGAAAACGCATAAACATTGCCCAATGCGGCAAGCGAGACAAGAAATCTCCGCAATTTCGGTGCCATATTTTAACCTTTTTGGGATGCTCTATCCGTCTTTTATTGCAGCATTATGCTCTTATGTCTATATCACGCTCTTTCTAATTATTAATTTAATTTATAATTACTGTACTATATATAAAAGTGTTCTTTTATTATTTTGAAGCTCATTTTCATTTCAATTCGGCACTAACTCGCCATTCTCGCCATATTTTCTTACAATGAGACACCAGGCGTTTTCACAGCCTAAAATGAACAAACTTTTCTAAAAAAATTTCAAAAATGCTTATAAAAATACAGCTCTACCACACCGGAGGCCCCATGCACCCCCGGCATCGTTTGCCCAGCAGGCACACCAGCACGCACCAACGCCCGCCCTGCCGGGCCAGAAAAAGCCGCCCCCGCAGCAATCGCACCTGATGTATTAGCATCCAACGCATATTCAGCAGAGATATTCACCTCATCAGACATACGCCGTTTTGTCCCCGCTGGCAGCCCCGCCCCGGTAGGATAAAGATAAGCAAGGTCATAAAAATGCAGACCAAGCTTTAGCTCGTCATCCTTCTTCCATAAATGAACAGGCGGCACACCTGTAATATCAAATTGCTGAATCTCCATATTAGATAAAGGCGAGAGATTATTACCTACAATCTCACCCGGCCAATAGCCGCCATAAGTATAGCGCGCGCCATCATATAAAAAGAAGGTATCGTAATTATGCTTTGTCCGGCTATGTAAATCCCTGCCGCCACTAAAGCGTGTATAACGGTAAAATATATGAGGCCGCCAAGGTGCATTTGCAAATGTATAGCCGGGCTCTACATACACAGCATAAGCACTTACACCCTTATAGCCATTGCCTGCATGGCTATTCTGCTCCGAGACAAAATTGCCGTAAAATGTGATATTCTTTGTAAAAGGATGAGCCTTCATCGCAAAGGGCGTCCCGCCCCAGCTAAGAGCTACGACATTCATCCCCTGCCTATCTGCCCTGTTGGAGTAATCATAGGCCGCACCTTTATCCGCATGACGCACATAAAAATAGGTCAGCGTAATATAGGCGGCTCTATCACCATAAGTAGAGGCCCCATCACCCCCCGGCTTACTGCGGAATAACGTAACATCAAACCCAACAAACTTTGTTTCTGGCTTATCATTTCCATAAGTCTGGCGGTTATTACTATTATTCTCCAACATAAATACATCAGAGCGTAAAGATTTCCCCTCATATTTAATAACCCCCGGGCCAGAAAAAGCAAAACGTGGCGCATACCACCACGCCCCTCTCTCACCGGAGCTATAGGCCCCCTTCCCCATCAAAAACCCATCATCAATTTGGAACTTCTGCCGCCCGCCCTCAATAATCAGCCGCTTTGTTTTCGTGAGAGGGATTTTGACACCGAGATTTGCATCCTCAAGATTCACCTGCCGTGGTGTGCCAGAGGTTTGGCTCACACTCTCTGCATCACCATCACCAAGGGTGGTAGAGCCAATGGCTGAAACTAGCCCAAAAACTGAAAATCCCCACGGGGTCTTCCATGTGCCAGAAAGCATAGGCTGGCCATAAAGCTCCCCAAGGGTGACATTCTTCGTACGTGTGTAATACCCCCCTTTATGCGGCGCGTAAGAGCCTGTCGCAAAATTAGCATTGGGGAAATAAAACGCATCGCCACCAATATCTAATGCAGCATTGATGGTGATATCTTTACGGGAAAGCAGCGTGAGATCAGCATAAGCTTTGGGAAAAGGGATGATCGTGACCGCCATAAACGCTGCATAAAGCAGTTCCCGCGTTTTTACCGCCATGACTATCCTTCTCTCGGTCTCCTTGGCGGCTCTATTACAGCATGTTCGTCCGACAATCCAGAGAATGTTACAGAAGCGAAAAAAGATCTCGCTCTATCCTCCTCTCACCCCAAAGCTCCCCTGCAAGGGGGCAACCATGCAGGCTGCCACCACATTGCATAAGCGGCATTACACCTTACCCCGGTACGCCATCACCACCGGTAATGCCCCAGACTTGCCCCGTCACATAGCTGCTCTCTTGAGACGCCAACGTGACATAAACCGGGGCAATCTCCACCGGCTGACCGGGGCGGTGGTAAGGCGTCTCCTCCCCAAAATGTTGTACAACTGATTGCGGCTGTGCCCCACATACTTGGAGAGGCGTCCAAAATGGTCCCGGGGCCACAGCATTCACCCGGATGCCACGTGGGAGAAGCTGCCGGGCTAAGCTATGGGTCATATTGGCTA
Organism: Parasaccharibacter apium; assembly: GCF_002592045.1. GTDB lineage: Bacteria > Pseudomonadota > Alphaproteobacteria > Acetobacterales > Acetobacteraceae > Bombella > Bombella saccharophila. The sequence goes on from NZ_MEJG01000001.1 coordinate 320,635, forward strand.
TACCGGCCTTCGTCATCGCATAATCAACCAGAATAGGGTTAGGCTGATACGCATTGCGGGAGGTCGTATTAATAATCGCACTACCCTTTGGCATATGCGGGATGGCCGCTTTTACAAGCCAAAAGAGTGCGTAAAGATTCGTCTTGACTGTCCAGTCAAACTCCTCAGTCGTAAGCTCAAGAATATCCTCACAATAATGCTGCCGCCCTGCATTATTAACCAGAATATCCAACCCACCCAGCGCATCGACCGCTTTATGTATGATTGTCTGGCAGGTTGCTTCCTTACGAATATCACCCGGCAATAACACGGCTTTTCGCCCTGCTTGACGGATAAGAGCCTCAACCTCACGCGCATCACTTTCCTCTTGCGGCAAGTAGCTGATAGCAACATCGGCCCCCTCGCGCGCATAAGCAATCGCCACGGCCCGCCCAATGCCGGAATCCCCACCAGTGATCAACGCCTTACGTCCCGCAAGCCGACCGGATCCTTGATAATGCGCCTCCCCACAATCAGGACGAGGGGTCATCGCACTTTGCAGGCCGGGCCAATTCTGCGGTTGTTGCGCAAAAGGGGGAGCGGGATAACGCGTCACAGGGTCCAATAAACCCCCTGCCTCGTGCGTCTGCATAACAGACGGCCCCGCCGCAGCTTGAGCAGATGAAAATAAGGAAAGTGACCCCAAAGCAGCAACACCAGAGACAAAACTCCGCCTATCAACAGCCCGTTGATGCTCGGTTTGGCGGGCATCTTTTACAATGCGTGACATAGAGGCTCCTTCCTCAACGAACGTTTCTAAAACATCCCCTACCCTCTTCTTTCCTCAAGAGGAGGTCAAGCAGCCCTTATCTCATCATTATGGCCGTATATGTCCCGCCCCATGCACCTCATAACGGTAACTCGTTAGTTGAAAAGGCCCAATCGGCCCGCGTGGTATGGCACGCTCTGCCACAATCGCCACCTCTCCCCCAAGGCCGAACTCCCCGCCATCGCTAAACTGGGTCGAGCTATTCCACATCACAATAGCACTCGGAATACGCGCCATAAAATAACGCGCTACGGCTTCATCCTCTGTCAAAATCGCTTCAGTATGGTGGGAGGAAAAACGTGCAATATGCGCTAGGGCCTCGTCAATATTGGCCACAACAGCGATATTAAGCACTTTATCCAACCATTCTGTCGCGAAGTCTTCCTCTATTGCCGCAGGCAAGGTTGGCAGAAGGGCACAGGCGGCCTCATTCGCGCGAAAGCTACAGCCCTCTGCGCTGAGGTCTGCTACAATCAACGGGAGGAGCTGCGGTGCAATGGCAGCATCTATTAAGAGCGTTTCTGTCGCTCCACATATGCCGGGGCTACGCAGCTTGGCATTACGCAGCACACGCCTTGCCATCATAGGCTCTGCCGCGGCATGAATATAGCTGTGGCACAACCCCGCCGCATGCGCCAAAACTGGCACACGTGATTCCCGCTTGATACGCTCTGTCAAAGCGCGATCGCCACGGGGGATGATGAAATCAACCAACCCAACAGCCTGCAATAAGGCCGCACGCTGTGCCGCATCCCCATGTGGAATGAGAAGAACGGCATCTTCTGGCAAGCCCGCCTGTCGCAAGCCACGCTGAATCACTTCATGAAGGGCCTGCATACTATGGGCACTCTCCGCCCCACCGCAAAGCAGTATCGCATTGCCTGACCAAAGACTTTGTAATGCCGCATCCCAGCCTATCACCAAGCGATGCTCGAAGATTAAGCCTAACACCCCCAACGCTATGGCAACACGGCGGATTTTTAAGCCATTGGGCCGTTCCCATTCCCCTAGAACCTGCCCAACAGGGGCCTCCATCTCCGCAAGAGCCTCGGCCTTACGGGCCATTCCTTCCAAACGCTCATCTGTTAATGTTAATCGCGCTTGTAAAGAAGGACTAAGAGCAGGCCCGCCTATATCATGCTGGTTCGCTGCCAGCACAGCCGCCTTATCCGCCCGCAATGCAGCAGCTATATGGTACAGGGCGTCTTGACGCTGTTTTGTCGGGCTTAGAGCCACACTCTGGGCCGCTATACGCGCACGCTGTGCGAGATGTTGCACCGTCATCGGCATGACCTATCTCCCTCCCTACCCTACATTAGGGGGCCAAGGCTCCTTGGGCGGCCCAACTCTCAATCTCCCTCATCCCAAGCTGAATATCCGCTAAGGAAAAGCTGTAGGACCACGCCTCTCCACGCTTTGTTTGCGCGCTTAAATACCCCGTTTGCCCCGTTGCTAGGGCCTGAAGCTGCTCAGCCGTCAAAGCCTGCTGCACCATGCAGCCCGTACCATCGCATGATTGTATCGTCAGCAGGATAGTCGTCCCTTGGTCAATACGGAGAGACGGCGCAGCGTGCATCCCAAATGGCAAGCGCGTGGGTAAGTTAAAGCTTATCTCCCATGGCTGTTGTGCCAAAGGGGCTGTCTTCATATTCGGTGTGGTGTGTGTAAAGAGGAGAAAACCGCTATCAATCGTTGTGCCGCTCATATGCTCAAGCTGAATAATGCAAAATTGCGTCACTTGTGGGCTGCCTTTGGCAGGATACGCACAACCATAACGCCACGGCCCTGCAAAAGCGGACCGCGCAGCAACGCCCGGATGCTCTGCGGCCATAATCTCCGGCATGCCCCCACCTTTTTGCGTGACAGACGCAACAAGAGCCGCCTCATCCGCCCATGCTGGCAGCGGCATAAAAGATACGAGTAATGCAGCAAGCACACCCCCAAACATATAACCATCATGCCGCATTTTCATTCCTTCCCACACCGCTCTCATGCCCCCCCTTATGGCCCTGCTACTTTTTGAGCCTCACAGGACTGACATTCCGGCTGCATCAACCGAAAGTTCATCATGCTCAAATTCAGGTCGTGCCGTAACACACATCCCACCCTTACAAAAATACCCAGCCCTGTAAGTAAGGCTGGGTATGTTTTATTTATGCCGTTACATCATCACAGCATCTTAGAGCAAATGTTTGAGCAACACGCTCCGATAAATCAACGAAAAGCCCCAGAAGATCAAACTGATAGCCACATAAAAACCCAAAGCAGCCTGTGCGGTAACAGGGTTTACGCACATTAAGATCACACCAAGGACGATATTTACAAACGCATCAATCGCCATAAAGCCACGGCCATAAGGGGAGGCCCCCATACCTGCCAGCTCCATCACACCACGGACGATGAACCAGGCAGCGATCCAAATCGTCAAGCCAATGGCCGCACCAATCGGATTAAAGAAAATTAGCCCTGCCAAAATAATAAAAAGTATCCCCAAAAAACCATCGAGCATCTTCCGCTCCATAGCATTGCGGCGAAATACGTCTATCAACGTACAAATCCCTGCCACGAACAATAAAGCAGCGATCAACGCTGTGAGGGAGATGAAGGTCAATACCGGCGTTATGGCCATTACAAGGCCTGCAATGACAATCAATATCCCCATAATCAAGCCGGAATTACCTTCCTGCTGTAGTAACGAGCCTTCTTTCTTTTCCACCATGGACGACCTCCTTCTACAATCACTCTTTCTGCATGGCGCATCCTTGGGCATCTGGCAAGTATGGGAAGCCATGCATGATAGGCGGGGCATTCTCTCTTGGCGTCCCTTATAATCCTCTTGTAGCGTTACATCCCTAACCACTCAGAGGGAGGCCCCATGACCCATGCAAGACTCGTGCTTATGCGCCACGGGCAGAGCCTTGGCAATCATGCTAATCTCTTCACCGGATGGTATGATTTAGACCTCTCCCCCGCAGGTCATGAAGAAGCCAAAGCCGCAGGCCGCCTAATGCGTGCGCATGGCTTCCAGTTCCATGCGGCTCATTGCTCTATGCTCAAACGCACCATCCATACTTTATGGCATTGCTTGGATGAACTGAACCAAACATGGCTCCCTGAACATAAAAGCTGGCGACTGAATGAACGCCATTACGGTGCCCTACAAGGGCTGGAGAAAAACGACATCATCGCCCGCTATGGCGCAGAGCAGGTCCAGCAATGGCGGCGCGGTTTTACCATTACCCCACCGGAAGTTGAAGAAAACAACCCCCATTATCCCGGCCATGACCCACGCTATAGCAGCCTCCCCCACGCTGACCTCCCCAAAGGAGAGAGCCTCGCTACGACAATAAAGCGCGTCCTTCCTTATTGGCAAAACACACTCCGCCCCAGCCTACAGGCCGGGCAATCCTTACTTGTCATCACCCATGGAACAGTTATGCGCGCGCTCATCAGTCAACTAAACGGCCTCAGCCCGGCCGAAACCTGCACGTTAGAACTCCCCACCGGCACCCCGCTCATCTATGAGTTTGAGGCTGATGGTAAAATAGAACGCGCTTATTACTTATCGGGAGCTCGCAGCGGCGGACAAATATAACCATCATAGGGCGTCTTTAACGTCATAATCACTGATTGAGTACTATGACCTATAAACTCAGCCATATCTCTTATCGCCCACATATAAAATGCTACAGACACCACTAATGATAAATATAAAATACCAGCCAAACAACAATTCACTGTCCCTTGGCGGAAATTCTCTTTTTCCCCTATACCAATTATAAATGATATAATCGCAAGGCTAACCCCAAATACGAGACATCCCCCTATACGCGCATAATAATCATGCGCCATAGAAGCTAAACGACATGACAAAGCATTATCTTTATCAACTACCAGCACATTATATGTTGGATATACTCCCAAACACACGACTAAAAATGCTCCACCAAAGGTCATCGCAACCCGTGCGCCACCCATAGCCCGCTGATAGGATTGCAATGTTTTGAAACCTATCCAAAAGCGTTCCCACCTCTCATTGCCACTCATCTCATCCTCACCTGCATCTCATCCCCATTCATCCACAATGTCATCCCCACATCATCCACCATTTCATCCGCCAAAATTGTGAGTAACTCCGTTGGGGGTATGGGAGAGAAGTGGGCATTAACAATACCCTGCCCCTTGGGTTGCCGTAACGAGGCTAAAGAGGGCCGTGCCACAGCACATATATAAGATATTCCGTTTCGGCCCACCAAAAGTGAGGTTGGAGCAGCCAATGGGTAGGCGAATACGGCCTATCATCTTTCCCTCTGGGCTATAAATCAGCACGCCGCACAGCCCTAACGGCCCCCATGCCCCGCACCAAAGATTACCCTCCACATCGGCACGGAGACCATCAGGGCGCATCGGATGGCCTGCTACGGTGAAATCCGTAAAAATCCGTCCATTTACCGGGCGGCCCTGCTTTATATCGAACACATGGATGCTGTGGTCTGGCAAGGGCGGTTGCGCGCCCAAAGCAACACCGGATGAAACCACATAAAGCTTTGTGCCATCAGGTGAGAAGCAAAGCCCATTAGGGCCAGCAACATCCTTTTGGGATAGTACAGCCTCTATCTTGCCTGTCTGCCCATCAATGCGGAATGTATGGTCCTCCTGCCGCTGCAACCCGCCATATTGGCTTGTCAGCTCAGCATCCAAATAAGGATTCAGATGCCGATGAGGGTTTGCTGGCCCCTCCGCATCAGCGTGGCCTTCTACCACACCGTCCCCATAGCCGGGGTCGGTAAACCAGATGCTCCCATCAGGGGCTACGACAACATCATTAGGAGAGTTAAGCGGCTTACCGCGATACCGGTCGGCCAAGACGCTTGCTCTGCCATCATGCTCCCAACGGATAACACGGCGCATCCCATGCTCGCAGGTAATTAACCGGCCTTCTTCATCAAACGTATTGCCATTAGCATTATAGCTCTCCCGGCGATACACGCTGATATGCCCTTGCGGCCCATCCTCCGGGTCATAACGATATTGCCGGCTTGCAAGCGTATCACTGAGTAAGAGGAACCGCCCGACCGTACACCATGCTGGCCCCTCCAACCAACCAGCCCCTTGCCATACACGCTGTAAAGGGGCATTGCCGTAATTCACCTGCCCGAAGGCGGGGTCCAAAACTAATATATCAGGGTCAGGCAGATTAACCGGTGGGGCTTCTGCCCCCCACGGGCGCGGGGGCATGCTCGTCACACTCAGCCCAGAGGCAATCGGCCCGATGGCCCACCCTGCGAGGGGGGTGGCCGCTAAACCCACAAGGCCACTCAACATGCCACGACGGGTTAAGCACATATGCCGCGCCCTCCTTTGTGACACCTCTGCTTTGATGCTCATGCCCTGCCCTCCTCATCTAAAACATTCACCACCCTACCGCGGAAGGCTCCGGCTTATAAACTGATGAAGATGCAGGGCTGCTTCTCAATACCCGAAGGCAAAAGCCTGTTGCACATCTCCCACATCCCGCACATCTGCCGCTAAGAGAAGTTGGAGCAATATCCGGGCCTTTTGGGGGTTTAGGTCATATGATGCCACAAAATGATGCGCATTATCATCAACCTCTACATTCCGGTTAACAAACCCATCCCCCACATGGCTAGAGCGCACAACCACAAGCCCCGCTGCTACGGCACGGTCCAGTGCTTTCATAGCCGAGGCAGAGACATTGCCATCGCCCATCCCGGCAATCACAAGCCCTTTTACCCCTGCACGAATGGATTCATCAATCTGCCGTCCATCCATATCCGCATGAGCGTAGATCACATCAACGGCTGGCAAGCTCTGCTCTTTGGGGAGTGCCATCGCCAAACGCGAGCGCGGTGGGGCAAAAAAGCGCACCGCTGCCGGGTCCACAATCCCAACAGGTCCCGCATGGCGGGAGGTAAAGGTTTGCAACGCCGTACTATCAGCCTTACTCACCCAATGGGCCGCATGGATTGTATCATTCAGCACCACCAACACACCCCGCCCGCGTGCGTGGGGATGGGTAGCGACCTGCACAGCCTCGTAAATATTCGCCGGACCATCCGCACTAATGGCTGAGCCAGGACGCATAGAACCTGTCATCACCACAGCTTGCTCATGATGCAACACAGTATCGAGGAAAAAGGCCGTCTCCTCCATCGTATCCGTGCCGTGGGTGATGACCACCGCATCCGCCTCATGATGAGCAAAGGCGGCATTAATCCGCTCTGCAAGACGGAACCAGACCGTATGATTCATATCCTGCGAGGGGATATTAGCAATTTGCTCCACCTGAAGATGCGCAAGCTTATCCAGCCCCGGCACATTCGCGATGAGTTGCTGTCCTGTTGCCGCCCCGGCATCATAGCCAATGGCCGAGCGTGGGTCAGCCTTGCCCGCAATCGTGCCCCCTGTGGCTAAGATAAGAACACGCGGTAAAGCCCCCTGCCCTGTGCTTCCCCCGCCAGACGCAGGAGCGGCCGCCATAAGGCTTGTCCCCCAAGGTAACATCGTCAACACCATAAAAACTGCCCTTATGTAAGCTTTCATCCCCATAGCCCCCTTCATCATCAACACGCGCCTCCCCTACACAAGGGCCACGATGAGCGGGCCCAGCAATGTGAGTAATACATTGGCAAGTGCATATGTAATCGCAAACGGAATTGTAGGGCTACTATGGCCCGCTTTGGCTAAAATCTCCCCAAAAGCGGGGTTGGAACTACGCGTCCCCGCTAAGGCCCCAGCAAAGAGAGCCACATTGCGGTAGCCTAACACAAAATAACCAATCAATGCCGTAATCATGAGGGGGATAAGCGTTACCAGCCCCCCTAACAACAGCAACATAACACCATGCTCTGCAATCACCGCCACGGCGCGTTGCCCGGTTTGCAGGCCCATCACTGCCACAAACCCCGCTAAGCCAAACATGCTCCAAAAGGCACAAACTGATGAGGGCATAGCCCCATAATGAGGGTGCCGCCCTTGCCACCAGCCAAACACCAAGCCCGAGAGCAACGCTCCGCCCCCGCTCCCTAATGTAAGGGGAATATCCCCCCAATGAACCACCACCAATCCCAGCAACAATCCCGCTGTAACGCCGAACATATTATAAACAAGGTCCGTCCCCACTGGCAGAATAACCGGCGGGATAGCTGAATGTTTTGACGTTCCTAGCAAAGCATCCTCAGTAGGGGTAAGCCCTGTATTACGCGCATCCTCCGCTAGAGACCGGCCCATACAAAAGGGCAGAATATTCACACAAAAAATGATTGTGCCGATAGAGCCAAAAATGTAGGTCACCGCATAACCAATGGCGACATTACCTTGTAATTGCTGCACCTGCGCTAAAGGTAGACCTAACTTCTCTAAGGCCGAGCCTGCGGTGCCAATCATCGCAGATTGGGTCAATCCCCCAGCCGCTAAGCCCGCAGCCATCCCTTTATCTAAATGAAATAACCGGCCTAGGATAACAACCGTGCCAAGGCCGCTCATGGCCATAATCACCGCTAAAGCGATTTCCTTACAGGATTGCCGCCCTAAAGAGCGGAAAAAACCCGGCCCGCTGCGATACCCCACCGCATAGATGAACAAAACAAAAAGGACCGTTTTAAGGTTGGAGCTAATCTGCACACCATATTGGCTGAGCAAAACTGCGACTAATAAAGACCCTGCCACCCCACCAAGCTGGAAGGCCCCGACCTTTATACGCCCTACCAAATACCCCAACCCGATAGAGAGGAAAAAGGCCAGCTCCGGGCTTTCGGCAAATAAATGTGAAAGCCCAGACGCTATAGAATGAAAGAGCTGCAAACCTTTTCCCTCTTCGGCTTAAAAGGGCCATTTAGCCCTCAGGCCTTTTACTCTGCGGCTGTAAAAATTTCTTCTAAATGCTCAAGAGAGACTTTTTCCAAACTATCAGAGATGGACTTACCGTCATGATCTATTTTTTCAATCTCATAAACTACAAAACCATCATTATCATAATGAACATGCGTGACGATAAAGCGGTCATTCGCCTCGCCTTCACCACGATGCTCCTCTGTTTTCTTTAAAATTTGTCCCTTTTGGAAGGGGAACTTCTCTAATTTTTCTTCATCAATTTGTCGAACAGCGTGGTTCCATTCTTTAAATGTCTGCTTAATAACGGAATAAATCTCCGTAATATTGGGGAACTCCTCTACATCTTCGGTCGTCAAAACCTCCACTGTAGCGAGGTCTGATCCAAAATTAGCCTGTAACTGGTAAATGTCAGGCACGACCGCTCGCACAGCCTCCAAAATACGCTCGAGAAATTCAGGCCCATACATAGATGAGTTAAAATTCAACATCTTAGAACGATCAAGCGTAATACTAATTTTGGCAGTTGTGGCCATAACGCCCTCCTGGATAAAAAAGTGCCAGGCGCATTCTACCAAATTGCTACGTTCCGCATACCCCCTCATCACATAAATAACGACTTATTAGATAGAGATATGATATTTCTCCACACATATAAAAAATATTAAGTATTGAATATGATGCATAAAGAATTTTTGTCATATTTATATACTATTCCTATTATTATATTCTGTTTTATATTTTTCAAAATGTTAATAGAAAGCTGCATTTACTCAAAAAAAATCATATAAACATAGAAAATGCTTTATAAAAAATCTCATTCATTCATATTCCACGCGATATGTAGAGACGCTCAGAGGTTATCATGTCCCAACTACCAACTACCATGACCAACCCACATAAACCTACTGATGATGTAGAGCTTCAATCGCGGCTCAACTTCCTCCATCTTAACGAAGCTGAGTGCCAAGCTATCCGTCGGATTGAGCCTTATATTGTTAAAGCAATCCCCCATGCTCTGGATGCCTTCTACACCACCGTCCGCAATGAGCCTCAGACCAGGGTCTTTTTTGCGTCCGATCAACATATGCAACAAGCCAAGCAAGCCCAGATAGGTTATTGGAGCAATATCGCTTCTGCAAATTTTGGTACGGCTTTTACCAGTACCGTCCGCAGAGTTGGCAAAACCCATGCCCGTATCGGACTTGAGCCACGCTGGTATATTGGCGGGTATGCCATCATTCTAAGCCACATCATTAATGGTGTTACAGCGCAGATTATACCTACTGTGCCATTCCTCCCTGCCAAACTTTCCTTACGCGACCTAGCTGCCTCCTTTGGAAGCCTCTTTAAGGCCGTCTTCTTAGATATGGACCTCACTATCTCTATCTATATTGAGGAGACAAAAAGGCTCAATAAAGAGGAAATGACCAAGCTTGATAACGCTATTGAGCAAGAGCGTCAGTTCGTCACACAAAGCTTCGGCCATATCATCAATGCATTGGCAGATAAAAATCTCTCCCTCACAGTGGACGGAGACCTCCCCACAACCTATCTCCCCATGCGCGATGACCTCAATCACGCGATTGCCACCTTATGCCGAACACTCAATAGCATCAGAGAAACAACTGGCAGCATCGACACCACCGCTGATGAAATAGACAGTGCAGCCCGCGACCTTGCCCGCCGCACCGAGAAACAAGCCGTCTCTGTCGAGAAAACAGCCGCTGCCGTGGAGCAAATCACAGCGACTGTCTCCTCCACTGCGGCCCGTGTTATGGAGGCCAACCGCTTTGTAGAGGAATGCCAAACTACGACAGAACGCTTCGGCACAATGATCCACCGCGCCAATGCCGCCATGAAGGGAATCGAACGCTCTGCCGAGGCTGTCAATAAAATTACCAATGTGATCTCTAATATTGCCACCCAAACCAACCTTCTTGCCCTCAATACAGGGGTAGAAGCCGCTCATGCGGGGGAAGCAGGTAGTGGCTTCCGTGTGCTTGCCCAAGAGATTCGCAAATTAGCAAACCAAGTCGGCAATGCTTCAGAGGAAGTCAAAGAGCTTATCACGACCTCCCAAAGCCATGTAAGCTCTGGCTCCACTATCATGAAGGATGCTAGCAACGCGGTAGATACGATCATTTCCAGCGTTGCAAATATCAGCACACATTTGCAAGAAATTACCAAAGCTACGTCCGAGCAAGCCTCTGCCCTCAAAGACGTTAATAATGCCATCGCCACCATCGACCAAGGCACGCGGGAAAACGCCGCCATGGTGGAGGAAACATCCGCAGCGACCTCCAACATGGCCCAGCGTACACGCCAGCTTCGCCATTTACTTGGGGAATTCACCCTACAGAACTAACCTAACCACACCATATGCATACCCATATAAAAAGGCCCGGAGCATCCATCTCCGGGCCTTTTTGCAAGGGGGGAGGAAAACCCACCCCCCTTATAAAGCAGAGCCTTATTAGCCCTGATGCTCTGCGCGATAACGCTCACCCAATGCATTAGCCGCTACCATAGCGTGATACACATCATCTGGCGTCACCTTGAAGGGTAGGTTCCCCATTGTATCGTTCTTATCGCAAGCGATTTCAGCAACTTTGCGCCAATCTGCCTCAACAAACTCTTTTACGCCAAGTTCCTTCAGCGTCATGGGCAGGCCAGCAACCCGTACGACACGCAAGACTTCCTCAATCTCTTCCTTCGGCGCATTCTCAAGAACGAGCTGGGTCATCAAACCAAAGACCACTTTTTCACCATGCTGAGCGTGGTGGAGGTCCTCAATCGCGGTCATACCGTTATGCACCGCATGGGCCGCGGCAAGGCCGCCTGTCTCCGCCCCTGTCCCGCTGAGATAGATAGTCGCCTCGACCATCTCCTCCAAAGCACGGGTCGGCACTTTATTGCGGACGGCATCCATAGCGAGGTCCACATTCTTACAGACAAGGTCGTAACACATACGTGCTAGGCCCAGCCCTGTGCGGGACGGACGCTTACAAGAAAGGTTCATCCCATCAGCCTGATGGCAAGCCCGTGCCTCAAAATAGGTAGAGAGCGCATCACCAATCCCCGCAGCGAAGAAGCGTACCGGTGCACCAGCGATCACACTTGTATCAGCCACCACAACATCAGGATTCTGCGGCAGGAAGAGATAACGATCAAACTCACCGGACTCGGTATAAATCACTGCCAGAGCGATACAGGGAGCATCGGTAGATGCAATGGTCGGGTACAGGATGATAGGCAGTTTGTAGTAATGTGCCACAGCCTTACTGGTATCGAGTGTTTTACCACCACCAATACCCACAATGACATTCGCGCCCTGCTTTTTGGCTAGCTCACCCAGACGTTTAATCTCAGCATCTGTACATTCGCGATTAAACTTCTCGGCCTTCCCCTTCAGCCCTGCTTTCTCCAGTCCTGCGACAGATTCCTTCTGCACGCGCTCAATAAAGAACTCATCACTGATGATGAAGGCATTATCGCCAAAATCCTTCACAACATCATGCAACTGGGCCAGCAAACCCGTGCCGATAACGAATTTCTTGGGGGACGCAACGGTACGTGGGGTTGTCTCAACCATGCTTAAACTCTCCTATCAAGCATATCTAAAATGCTGAATACGTTGTTACGCTACGCCCTTCTCCCGCCCTTGACTAGTGAGTGAAGCGTATTTCCGAGCATGACAGCATGTAGTGCGCTGCATAGGTTGAAGATAAGTTTACATATTTTACCTAACAATAAACTACCTTCTCCCAATAATAGGACAAATGCACCCCTATATTATAGGTAAATACTCTTCATCATATTGGACAATGCCACTCACAACCTCATAATAACGGCATATTATCAATCAAACGCACCGCCCCTACCCGGACTGCTAATAACGCCAAGGCATGAGGCGGGATCATCTCCCCCTCGGTATGGAATGTCTCTGAGTTTACAATCATCGCATAATCAATATCTGTCAGCCCTTCTGCCTCTAGGACAGAGCGCATTGCCGCCTCCAACACAGTACGGCGATGCTCCCCAGCACGCACACAGTCCCGCGCATGGCACAAAGCCCGATACAAAGCCGGGGCACGTTTGCGGTCCTCCTCCGTTAAGCGGCTATTGCGGCTAGAGCCAGCCAAACCATCTGCCTCCCGCCATGTGGGGGCGGTGATAATCTCTACAGGGCTGTTCACATCCTCCACCAAACGGCGAACAACCGCACATTGCTGCGCGTCTTTCTGCCCAAAATAGGCCCTTTGTGGTTGGATGATGTTAAATAACTTCATCAGCACCATCGCGACCCCCGCAAAATGGCCGGGGCGAGAGGTACCCTCTAATGCAGCAGCCACACCGCCAAGGGACATCTGCGTTACAAAGCCTTCTGGATATAATTCTGCTACATCAGGGGCGAAAACACACGCCACACCTTCTTGCTGTAACAAGGCCACATCGCGCTCTAACGCACGCGGGTAGGTTGAGAGGTCCTCTGCCGAGCCAAATTGTATGGGATTGACAAAGATGCTCACAATCACCGCATCATTCTCCGCCCGCGCTTGCCTAACGAGGGAGAGATGCCCCTCATGCAAAAAACCCATTGTCGGGACAAAACCTACCGTCCCTAAAGCAGCACGCGCTTGCCGTATGGCTTGGATTGTTGTGCAGAGTTCCATTTCATCATCCCCTTCACCTAACGGCCCTATAAGCCTAGAGGCTCCTCCTTATCCTGTCTTATAAGACGATTCTATAGAGGGTTGCATAGAAAGCCCATCTTTCCCCTCGCTACAGAACAGGCTAACAACAGCTACAGTCTCCTCTTCACACGATATTATCGCCGGATACGCCCCTCTATGTGCCATCATGCTACGGCTCCTACTGCCCCTATTGCGATTATTGGTGCTGGCCCTGCAGGGCTTTTCGCTTCGGAATTATTGAGCAAACGCGGCTATCAGGTTCATCTTTACGACCATATGGCGCGGCCGGGGCGCAAGCTCCTTATGGCAGGGCGTAGTGGCCTCAACCTCACTCATAGCGAGCCGCTAGAGACCTTCCTCACCCGCTATGGCCCCGCGCACCATTGGTTAGAACCCGCTTTACGTGCCTTTTCCCCCACAGACCTCCAAAATTGGGCTGAGGGGCTTGGCACGCCTTGTTTTGTGGGCAGCTCTGGCCGGGTATTCCTGCACTCTCTTAAAGCCTCACCCCTTCTGCGCCAATGGCTTGCGCGATTGCAACAGCAAGGGGTGCAGTTCTTTCCCCATCATAAACTCATCGGCCAAGAAGGGCTAACCCTCACCTTCCAGACGCCAAAAGGGGGTGTAACGCAACATGCCTCGGCGGTTATCCTCGCCCTTGGGGGAAGTAGCTGGTCCCGCTTGGGCAGTGATGGCCAATGGGCCTCCCTCCTAACCCCTTATTGCACGCCGTTTGCGCCCTCAAATTGTGGCTTTATGCCCAACTGGCCGGATGACGTCCTCACCCGGCATGAGGGCGCCACATTACGCGGGGTTACGCTCAGCTTTGCAGGCCAGACCAAACGTGGGGACCTCATCATCACCAAACGCGGGCTTGAGGGGGCTCCCCTTTATGCCCTCTCGGCCCCTCTGCGTGAGGCCCTGGCGCAGAACCACCCACGCCCTATCACCCTGCATCTCTCCTTACGCCCTACCTTAAAGGCGGACGCAATAAGGGAGCGTTTGGCACGCCAACGCCTGCGTGAAAGCCGGAGCAATAAGCTCCGCAAAGCCTTAGGGTTAGACCGCACCATGCGCGAGCTGCTCACCCTCCTCTGCCCCGAAGCCCGCAGCCCTGATGAGCTAACACAAGCGATTACGCATCTCCCCCTCACCCTCACCGCACCAGCCGCATTAGACCGCGCTATCTCAACGGCCGGTGGGGTCAAGCAGGATGCTTTGGATGAGCATCTCATGTTCCATCATCAACCCGGCTTATTCGCCTGTGGAGAAATGCTTGATTGGGAGGCCCCAACGGGGGGATATTTGCTCCAAGGGTGTTTTTCGACCGCTTATCTTTGCGCAGAGGGCGTTCATCTCTGGCTCTCTGGCGCATTGCCCGGTAAACTACCTGCATGAGTTCATCACAGTTTGGCCCCCTTCTCCTTGGCACGACCTCCCGCGGTGAGGATGCCCATATTGACCTCCCCGAATTGCTCGCTACGCGTTTGCTCGTGCAGGGTAATTCTGGTTCTGGCAAATCCCACCTCCTCCGCCGGTTATTGGAGCAGAGTGCGACCCTCGTCCAGCAAGTCATCATCGACCCAGAGGGGGACTTCGTCACCCTTGCTGAAAAATACGACCATCTTGTGATTGAGACCGATACACAATCCGAGGCCAGCCTCCGCGCGGCGGGGGAACGCGTGCGTATGCATCGTGCCTCCGTGGTGCTGAATCTGGAACAAAGTGAGGCAGAAGGGCAACTCCGCTCCGTTGGGGCCTTTCTAACTGGAATGTTCGATACCCCACGCGCTTATTGGTATCCCGTCTTAGTCGTTGTGGATGAGGCGCAACTTTTTGCCCCCATCGCAGGGGGGGATACCTCTGATGAAGCGCGCCGCCTCTCCCTCAATGCCATGACCAACCTCATGTGCCGCGGGCGTAAGCGCGGTATGGCGGGGATTATCGCTACTCAACGCCTTGCCAAGCTTGCGAAGAATGTCGCCGCAGAGGCCTCCAACTTCCTTATGGGGCGGACCTTCCTTGATATTGATATGGCCCGTGCCGCGGACCTCTTAGGAATGGAACGCCGCGCTGCTGAGAGCTTTCGTGACCTTGCCCGCGGGCAATTTATGGCCCTCGGCCCCGCACTCGCCCGCCGGCCTCAACGAGTCACGATTGGCCCGGTGGAAACCGCAAGCCATGCCGGCGGCCCAGCCCTTATGCCCTTAGAGCAGCCCTCCATGCCTGTGGAGGAATTACGCGATCTCATCTTAGAGCCTGTTGCCGAGCCAACACCCCGCCCGCGTAAAGAGCCTGCTGCCCCCAAGCCGGACCTCCTCGCCCAACTTGATGCCTATAGTGCAAACCGTGCCGCAGAGGAACAACAGCAAGCCAGCCTCTCCACCGAGCCAGACCCAGAGACCCTCTGGCAACTTGTTGCAGAAACAGGGCAGGATAAAGACGCAGCCTATCGCCCGCTTGCTACCTTGTATCAAGACTTCCAAATGCGGGCGCGTTTAGCAGGATTCTCACGCAATTTACTGCCTATGGCGCGCTTCCAGACCATGCTCAGCACCATCCGATGCGGCCTAACGCGCGAACAAGCCGAGAGCGAAGAATGGCAGGATATTCAACAACGGGCCGGACGCTTACCAGATGATATGCAGCCTGTTTATTTCCTCCTCGCCCGGGCTGCGATGGAGGGCAAGCCATGCCCTGATGATGCCGCCCTTGCCCGCGCTTATGGCACACACTCCTTAGGGCGCGCCCGGCGGCAACTCACTTATCTGGAGACATGCGAGGCCATCATCTTACAAGGGACAGGTCGCCACCGCCGTGTTGCGATTATTGGGCCGGGCTGGCAAACTGCGGCTCTTTAAGAAAGATCATGCCTCTATTGAGGCACTATCATCCTTAAAAACGCGCTGCCATGCCGCCATAAGCCCATAGTGATGAGCCTTTTGTTGGTCCCACGTACCAAAGAGACATTTTTCCTCAAGTAAGGTTAAGGCCTCCTGCAAACGTCCTCTCCTCTCAAAAGCCACGTTATATGGCCTTAGGGTAAATTGCTCCCATGTCAGTACCTCTGTCCCATCACTATGCAACGGCAAGCCTACATGCGCCGGAGGGGCTTTAAGCCATAACCCCGTCTCCGGGTGTTGCAAACTCACCGCCCCGTCCGCACCACGCATCACACGATAGGATAAAAATGGCCCTCCCCCATCATGAGGAATCCCCATACAGGGTAACATATCATCCTCAGCACATAGAAAAGCAGCTTCCCCCACTATGAGGGCTAAGACTGGCACATGCCACCGGCTCACATCCTCACAACATGCCACGGTCTCATAAGCCGTATGCATTGTGACAGGCTCCCCAAGAGCGGAATAAAGCCGAAATATCTCCACCGTTTGATGTAATGTAGGATGAAGGGAAAATGCACTCTCCTGCTCAGATGCCCCTTCATCACGCATGAGCTGTGAAAGACGAACAAGCAGCGCATTCGCCACTGCCTCGGGGTCCTCTAACACACAAGCTACCTTAAACCCAGGCGCAGGATCGACAGCCCGCTGCCCACCAGCTTTTACCCGTACATAAGCAAGCCGGGTATCATGCACAGCATCCATAAGTGGGAAGGAGCGATAAATATGGTCATCAAAACAAAGCGCAACACCGCACACATAATCTGTAAAAATAGCTGTATGCCAGGCTGACCCCATAATGCCTATCACAGGGTGACATGCAAATAATGAGATCTGCTCCCGCACACTCAGCATTTCCGGCACAATAATTTTAACCCCACGCTGCTGCAAAGCATGGATTAACGCCTCTTCATTTACCAATTGTCGCGTGCCACCTTTTAAGGCTGCGCGGCTTAAATAAATAGGTTGGACCTTTCTCTCCCGCATCTCTAACGGTAAAGCACACTCCCCCAATAACCGGCAGCTCTGCCCATAGCCTTCATAAATAAACCCATCTTCACTAAAGCCCTGGCCTGGTAAAACTAAGCTCTCTATAATAACGGGTAAGTGCGGTAATAGAATTTGCTCTGGTTTTATCTGACAATAAGATAAAAACTCTGCCATCCAGGGGATGGAAAAAATCTCCTCCACCGTCAGATCACTATGAAATAAAATCCGCCGCTCAGGGTCCGGGTTTTCTATACAATACCATAGGACACTCAAACATTCCGTAATGAAGTGCCCATAATGATCTCCAATCACCCCTCCATACACTACATTGCCCTCTACCCTTAGACGATAAGGGGAGGGCATAAGCGCAGTCGTTATCCCTTGGCTCTTTAATTTTTGCGGGTATCGGGAAAATAAGGCATGGTCGAGTAATTGTCGCCCTGTCTCAGAAAATAGACCAAACTCCGTATCACGTCCCCCAGCTGCCCGAGGAACATATAAAACATTACGTCGTAATTGAACTTCGGGCTGTCCCGGTAAAACATTGCCCTGCAACGCAGGACTGGGACAATCACTCAATGTCATCATGTAGCTTCCACCGGACAAATACCCTTACTGATAAAGAATAGTCCTACCGTTTCTTGCCACAATAAGCAAAGCTTATGCCCCGTCTATTAGTCACCTGTTAATTAAAAATGGCGGGACCAAGGCCCCGCCATTCATTTTGTCTCATGTAACTGAGACATACTGCCGAGATTTACTTAAAAATTCTTCGGCGGAGGCACCACGCGCAACCGCTCGATAACACGGTCCCGCAATTCCTCAGGAGGAGCATCACCCGGCACACGAATTACAGGCTCATCATCGGTCGGCTCTTCAAGCGTGGCCAACTGGCTCGGCAATAAAGACGGCGGCATATAATGGCCCACACGATGCTTTAACCGCTCTTCGATAATCTTCGGATCTACCTTGAGATAAACAAACTGAACAGGAATATGCTTGGCAAGAACCTCACGATATTTCTTCTTCAACGCAGAGCATGTCAACACAGCCCCTGTTCCCTTCTCGGCACATTTTGCCAGCCAGTCATGGCATAGCTCCAGCCAAGGGGCGCGGTCCTCATCCGTCAACGGGTGGCCAGAACGCATCTTCTCCACATTCGCCTTGGGGTGAAGGTCATCACCTTCCTGAAACGGCCATCCCAGACATTTAGACAGTAGCTCTGCTACAGTCGTCTTGCCGTTGCCGGAAACACCCATCACCACAATATAATGCGGAGCGATACCAGCGGCAGCTTTTACTGCCTCTTTCTCTGTCATGGCGTCCATTGCTCAACCTCCCGTTCGGTTGCAACCAGTACATCGGTTGCCATATTGGGGAACAGTCCATGCTCCACCACACCTACAATCCCATCAAGCCGTGCCGCTAATGCTTGCACATCCTCAATAGGGCCGAAGCTGCAATCGAGTATTCTATTCCCATTATCGGTAGTAAGAAGCTCACCAGTAAGCTTCCTGCGGGGGCAAATCACTTTTGCCCCCATGGCTTCCAGACGGGCCGCCGTTGCCTCATACCCAAAAGGAACAACCTCCACAGGTACGGGCACCCGCTCGCCAAGCTGGTTCACCGGTTTTGTCGCATCGACAATAACGACAAAACGCCGTGATGCCTGCGCAACAATCTTCTCACGCAGCAAAGCCGCCCCTAGCCCCTTGATGAGATGTAGCGTCTTACGCTCAACCTCATCAGCACCATCAATGGTGATGTCGACTACAGAATGCTCTGCAAATGTTGTGATTTTAATCCCTGCTGCACGAGCTAAAGCAGCCGATTCCTCAGATGTTGGGATGGCTAGAATATCCAGCCCCTCAGCCACACGCTCGCCTAAGCGCTCAATCATGAAAGCGGCGGTACTGCCTGTGCCAAGCCCAACAACCATCCCCGGTTTTACGAGGCTGGCGGCATAATGAGCAGCAGCACGTTTGCAGTCATCAACGTTCATGAAGGCTCTCCAGCAGCAGCACTGTCTGCCAGTATCAGAATTTCTCCTTCCGATACAATACGCCCGGATGGGATGCTGCCATCCCCCTGACGCAAACGGGCCAACATTGGTACTTTATTTTCCCCCGTCACCAAAAAGACCACTAACTTGCTAGAGGCAATGGCTGGGTATGTCAGGGTAAGACGCTCATGCGGGGCTGTTTTGGGGGCGGATACCCCCACCCAAGCGGTTTTCTCTTGTAAAACAGCCTCACCGGGGAAGAGAGAGGCCGTATGCCCATCTGTCCCTAAGCCCAGCATGACGATATCAAAAAGGGGATGCCCTGCCTCTAATGTCTTGCGGCCATAAGCATGTTCCAACACGGTTTGATACTGTGCGGCATCAGCTTGGGCGGTCCCTTTTGTCGGCATAGGATAAATCTGAGCGGCCGGAATCGCTACTTTGGAGAGCAATAATGTCTTAGCACTCGTATGATTGCTATCCTCATGGCCCTCTGGCACATGACGCTCATCCCCATAGAAAATCTCTACGCGTGACCAATCAATTTGTTGCGCTACCTCTGGACGTGCAAGAATCGAGAATAATTTTTTAGGGGTGGACCCACCAGAAAGCGCAACACGGGCCTTACCGTCCCGCTTATTACGCACCGTCTCTATTAATAGCTCTGCCATTTTCATGGCGACAGCATCAGCATCCTTCAACACATCCACAACGGCGTGGCGCATATCTGTTGTCATACCCATAACTCTCCGAATCACTAACTACCCTATTGTGATAGGGCTGCGGGTATAATGAACCTCTCTGCCGCATATGCCCAGCCATCTTCAGCAGGTGTTTTTGTCACATAGCGTGCCTGCGCCTTTACGCCCTCTGGGGCTTGGCCCATCGCAATGCTCATCCCCGCTACGCTCAACATCGGTAAATCATTCGGCGCATCACCCAAAACCGCTACATTCTGCGGGGTTACGCCATAAAGCTGGGCAAGCTCCCTCACCGCATCACCCTTATTGGCTAGGGCGGGCGTAATGTTCAATTTATGTGGTGCTGAACGCAACATACTGGCCCGCCCCCCAAAAGACGCAGGCAATTCAGCCTCTAACCGCGCGATTAAGGCCGTATCCTCCGAGCATACCATCACACGATTCACAGCCTCATCATGCGAGGAAAGTTCAGCAACTTCCCGCGGGGTGATGCCTGTTAAATTATGCTCGCGTTGTACTAAAGCCGTACTTGCATCCCTAACAAGCCATTCACGTTCGGTCTGGAACCATAGCTCTACCGGCAAGGGCGCAAGCCGTGCCAGCAAGGCTGTTACATCCTCGGGTGGGAAACGATAGCTTTTTAAAATTGTGCCATCAGGGGAAAAGAACACCCCCCCATTAAACCCCGCGCACGGCCCCTTTAGCCCTAACTGCCGCACATAAGGCAGAATCGCCGCAGGCAAACGCGCACTTACAAGCGCAACAGGGACATGATGCGCGGCAAGCTGCTCCACCGCTTTGCATGTCGCGGGGGAAAGGCGTTTATCGGGGCCGAGAATGGTGCCATCCATATCAGACAACACCAATTTGATTATGGGGGCTGTATCGCTCATCCTGACCATCCTCCTTAAAGGAGGCTAGGGGCGGATGCCCCCAACCGCCCCTTACGCCCTATAACAGGCCTTTTATTTTTTACGCTCTACATGCCCACCAAAGCCGTAACGCATGGCGGAGAGAGCTTTCTCGGCAAAATTATTACCTGTCCGAGAGCGGAAGCGTGTAAAGAGGGCCGCTGTCATCACAGGGGCGGGCACATCCTCCTCAATCGCTGCCTCAATCGTCCAGCGTCCTTCACCAGAATCCTGCACTTCCCCACTAAACTCGCTTAGGTCGGAAGAGCGGGCAAGAGCCTCGGCTGTGAGGTCGAGCAACCAAGAGGAGACGACACTGCCACGACGCCACACCTCTGCAATATCGGCTAGGTGAAGGTCATAACGCTCATCTTCAGGCAATTTGGCAGAGTTCTTGCTGGCGAGAACATCAAACCCCTCGGCAATGGCCTGCATCATGCCATATTCGATGCCGTTATGAATCATCTTCACAAAATGGCCTGCCCCAGCAGGGCCGCAATAGAGATAGCCTTTCTCGGCCCGTTGGTCGTGACGGCCATCATCTTCACGGTCTGGCGTACGCGGCACATCACCAACACCCGGTGCCAATGCATCAAGAATCGGGTCCACATAATCAGCAGCATGTTTCTCGCCGCCATACATCATGCAATAGCCGCGCTCTAACCCCCACACACCGCCAGATGTGCCGACATCAATATAATCAATGCCCCGCTCACCTAGCTCTTTCGCGCGGCGAATATCCTCTTTGTAATAGGTATTGCCACCATCAATGATGATGTCACCCTTCCCCAAGAGAGGGGCAAGCTTTTGGATGCAATCCTCTGTGACCTTCCCCGCTGGCAACATGACCCAAATCACGCGGCGTTCTTCCCCAGAGAGAAGCTCCACCATTTTCTCAAAAGTAGGAGCCCCCTGCGCACGCCCCGTCTCGCTCCGCTCGACGATTCGGTCGATAACAGCAGGGGTCCGGTCGAACGCGACGACATCATGGCCCTTACGTGTCAGGCGGACGGCAATATTACCACCCATACGGCCAAGCCCAATAATTCCGATACGCATCCTCAAGCTCCTTTTAAAATCTCTGTCACCAGTTGAGCGAGACGGTCCAACCCTGCTTGCAACGGCCCTGTAATATGCACGCGTAAAGCACGACGCCCACGCGAGGCAAGAACATCGAAATCCCCTCTGGCCTGGGCGGCTTTGACAACGCCAAAGCTATACGCATAGCCCGGGATAGACAGGTCAGCAGCATCATCTGCCGTTATTTGGAGGAACACACCGCTATTGGGGCCTCCTTTATAGGCCTGACCTGTCGAATGGAGGAAACGCGGCCCAAATTGCGCTGCTGTTGCAACATGAAGTTGATCTCTCAACGCCACTCTAACCGTCTGTTCCCACGCGATATGAGCTTTATCTCGCTCAATATAAGCCAGGAGGCCAATATAATCATTCTTACCCACGCGGTCAAAATGCGCTTTGAGGATGGCTTTGGCATCCTTGCCCGCTAAAGCCTCATGATTACGCTCATCAGCATAAAAGGCGAGGTTGCCATCCTTTGCAAAGGGGGCTTCCTCTGGCAGATGGCCAGTCTCCGCATAGGCTTTTGTCAGTTTCCGCGTCTCAACCTTGCTAAACTCCACATCAGGTTGATCGAACGGGTCAATCCCCAAAACAGAGCCCGCTACGGCTGTTGCAAACTCAAAGACAAAGAAAGCCTGGACAATCTGCTCCACCGTATCAAGATGCAGTGTCACGACTGGGTGACCTGCCTCACGCAGAGCTTTCAACCCCGGGCTTACAGGCTCATGCCCAAGCCGTAATTCCACAAAGATGCGGTCATCACCATAAACATCCGGCCGGCCCAACGGCTCGCCATCAATAGGGATGAGCCCCGTACCGCTCTTGCCCGTACTTTCTGCCAAAAGCTGCTCTAGCCATGCCCCGAGGGAGGCAATCTGCTCAGAAGCAACAAAGGTCACCTTATCCCGCCGGAAGGTCGTTGCCGCCACACCGAGAGCCAAACCAAGATTTACACCCGGATTCGTCACAGGGGGGACAGAGGCATCGCATGCCTCAATCATCAGCTGTGTGCAGTTCAGCAACGCACGCACATCATACCCGGCAGCGGCTGCGGGGGTGAGACCAAAGGGGGAGAGAACAGAATACCGCCCCCCAATCTCTGGATTACCGTGGAAGATATGCGCAAAGTTGTGATCCTGCGCTACAGTCTCAAGCGAGGAGCCGGGGTCTGTCACCGCTACAAAGCGGTCCCCCGGTTTACGGCCAAGGGCTGTCCCCGCTAAGGCCCAGAAATACGCAAAAAGAATATTTGGCTCGAGCGTGCTGCCCGATTTACTGGAAACGATGAAGAGTGTCTTGGTAGGGTCAATCGCCTTAGCAAAGCTCGCAACTTGCTGCGGGTCCGTACTATCCAGCACATGCAACTTCGGCCCACCAGATACTTGGCCAAATGTCTCTGCCAGAACCTCCGGCCCAAGGCTAGAGCCACCCATCGCAAGGAGCAGCACATCACTATAGCCGCGCTCTTTTACCTCACGTTGTAGGGCCTCGTAAGCATCAATATGAGCCATGCCATCTTTAACGACATCAAGCCAGCCGAGCCATTTGCTCTCTGGCCCATTTGTCCAAACAGACGCATCGCGCTCCCACAGGCGGCGCACCTTACCATCCTGCGTCCAGCTTTTACCCGCTGCGACAACAGCGTTATCCAACTCATCCGATAATGCTAAGGATACTCGCATAAGACGTCCCCCCAAAACAGCCTCTCGGCGGGCTGCAACCGCACCGAGCAATCCATCAAAAGCAGCTTTAAACGCTGCTACACCTTCGCCCAACAACGTGGTGGTTACCGCTGGGAGATCAAGCCCTAGCCGGTCTGCATCCTCTAGAATCTGGCGCGATTGCTCCACATTATCCGCTAAGCGCGCTTGGGGTACACCATGGTCCCTAAACGCCTCAAGCGTATGTGGTGGTACCGTATTGACAGTATCCTCGCCAATCAGCTCCTCTACATATAGGACATCACGATAGGTCTTATCTTTTGTACTCGTGCTAGCCCACAGCAAACGCTGGGTTTGCGCGCCCTTTTCTGCCAAAGCGTGCCAACGCGGACTCGCCACAACATGCAAATAATGTTGATACGCCATAC
Source organism: Parasaccharibacter apium (assembly GCF_002592045.1). Classification (GTDB taxonomy): domain Bacteria; phylum Pseudomonadota; class Alphaproteobacteria; order Acetobacterales; family Acetobacteraceae; genus Bombella; species Bombella saccharophila. The sequence continues at coordinate 344,667 of NZ_MEJG01000001.1, forward strand.
GCGCATTAGCAATAGCAACCTGCCCACGCAAACGCTTCAACGCGTCCGCTTGCGGATCCCTCGCAGCGATGCGGCGGTCTATCATCGCATCAATCCGCCCATCAATGCGGCTTACGAAGAAGGATGCCACGCTCCCAATCTGGGCAATGGGTTGACCTCTCTGAACGCGCGCCTCTAATCCACGCAGATAAGCCTCCAGCACGTTTTCATACATGGATTGAGCAAAAAGCAGCGTGATATTAACATTTATCCCCTCCGCAATGGCCTGCTCAATCGCTGGGAGGGCGGCCTCTGTCGCGGGGATTTTAATCATCACATTGGGCTGATTAACACGCTGCCATAACCTGCGAGCCTCATGCAACGTGGCCTCAGCATCATCAGCGAGATAGGGTGAAACCTCTAAGCTGACATAACCATCCCGGCCGGATGTCTCATCAAATACAGGGCGCAAGACACGACAAGCTTGGCAGATATCCGCCACCGCTACGGCTTCATACAAGGCACCAGCAGGCAAACTCTCCTCACACAGTAGCTCCTGCACGGCTTCCTCATATTCCGCCCCTTGGCCGATAGCTTGCTCAAAAATCGCCGGGTTGGAGGTCACCCCTTTAAGGGCATCCTCCTTCACCAGAGAGGCCAAACGGCCTTCTTCAATAAAATCCCGCCTGATAAAATCGAGCCAAATAGATTGGCCGTATCCTGCCAGACGCGTAAGGGGGGTGTCCGGCTTACGCCCCATATCTTTCCTCCTCCATCAAGCCGTTTGTTGGCTCAACAAACGGCGTGCTTGTGTGTACACAGCCTCCACCGTAAAGCCGAACTTCTCCATCAATTCCACCGCAGCACCAGACTCGCCAAAGCGATTCATCGCGATAACGACACCATCTAGACCGATATAGCGGTCCCACCCAAAGGATGACGCCATCTCGACCCCAACCCGCAAGCGCACCGCAGGTGGCAATACAGCATCACGATAGGCTTTCTCTTGCGCATCGAACAGATCGAAACTCGGCATAGACACCACGCGCGCCTTAACCCCCTCAGCAGAGAGACGCTCATACACTTCTACCACCAAAGAGACCTCAGAGCCTGATGCTAACAGCAAAATCTCTGGCGTGCCTTCACAATCTGCCAAAACATACCCCCCACGCGCCACACCAGCGGCAGAGGCATAGCGGCTACGGTCCAATGTGGGGAGATTCTGGCGCGTAAGAGCAAGAGCCACCGGCCCAGAGCGATGGCCCATCGCAACACGCCAGCTCTCTACCACCTCATTAGCATCAGCAGGGCGCAGCAATGTAAGCCCCGGCATGGAGCGGAACTGGGCAAATTGCTCGATAGGCTGGTGCGTTGGCCCATCCTCCCCCACGCCGATGGAGTCATGTGTCAGCACATAAATCACAGGCAGGTGCATCAACGCGGCAAGACGCATCGCAGGCTTCATGTAATCCGAGAAAATTACAAACCCAGCGCAGAAAGGCCGCAGCCCACTTAAAGCCAGCCCGTTACAAATGGCTGCCATGGCATGTTCACGCACACCAAAATGAACATTACGCCCACCATAATGCCCGCTGCCTTCCCCTTGGTTAGAGGGTGCCTGCAAAGAGAATTCCCCTTTAATCAGGGTCCGTGTCGAAGGCGCAAGGTCCGCCGCTCCCCCCATAAGCCACGGCACATGAGTTGCCATGACATTGAGCACCTCACCAGAACTTTGGCGCGAGGCAATCCCTTTTGCATCTGTGGGATAATGGGGGAAGTTATGCTCCCACCCTTCTGGGAGCGTGCCAGCGAAAATATGCTTTAACTCCCGCCCTTCTTGCGGATATTGCACACAATAAGCCGCAAATTGCTCCTCCCACCGCGCTTGCGCTTCCGCCCCGCGCTTGCCAGAGAGGGCCTCAAAATGCTCCCTTACTCCATCCGGGACGGTAAAATGTGGGGCATCATGCGGCCAACCATAGGCCTTCTTAGCCCCTATAAGGGCCTCCATACCCAGCGGCTCACCATGGGCCGAGGCCGTCCCAGCTTTGCCCGGTGCGCCATAGCCGATGATGGTATTAAGGATGATCAAAGTCGGGCGGTCCGTCTCCTCCCGCCCTTGCTTGAGAGCCGCGCAAATAGCGGGGACGTCATTCCCATCCTCAACCTCTAGGACCTGCCAGCCATAAGCGGCAAAACGTGCAGCAACATCTTCAGTGAAGGTCACATCTGTAGAGCCTTCAATGGAGATGCGATTGCTATCATACACCCATGTCAGATTGCCTAATTTGAGATGCCCCGCAAAAGAGGCTGCCTCACTGGCTACCCCCTCCATCACATCACCATCGCCACAAAAGGCCGTGATGTGATAGCCGAACAAATCAAACCCCGGCCTGCCATAACGCGTTGCCAACCACCGCTCGGCCATCGCCATACCTACGGCACTACTACACCCTTGGCCTAAAGGCCCTGTGGTCATCTCCACCCCTGCGGTGAGGCCATATTCTGGGTGGCCCGGCGTACGCGCCTCAAACCGGCGAAAGTTCTTTAAATCCTCCAAGGTAAGTGCGGGACGGTCCACGACCTTTCCGTCCTCTATATCCTTCACACCAGCGAGGAAAATAGTCGCATAAAGCAGGATGGAGGCGTGCCCTCCTGAGAGGATAAATCGATCCCGCCCCGGCCAAAAGGGATCAGCCGGATTATAATACATTGTAAACTGCCAATAAGCATACATAGCCGGAGCCAGAGCCATTGCGGTACCCGGATGGCCGGATTTTGCGCGCTCTACACTATCCATCACCAATGTGCGGATCGTGTCTATGCCAAGTTGAGACAGCATACTATTCACTGATCTAACGTCCTTAAGTCAAAACATCGTCCGGTCGCCTGCCATCAGCCCCGTGCCCCTTAACACAGCCCAATAACAGTCCAGACATTCTACAACTGCCCTCATACGGCAAAAGAACGCAATGCCTAACACGCAAATAAGGTTAAATTTCCTTATAATCCTGTATATTACCCCCCAAACTCACGCCTAAGCTCATAGCCATCAGCTAGAGGCTCTCTTTTTACGCCTTCCCTCTCATACACAGCTATTCCACCATTCTCCCCCTTGACCTAAGTGCCTACAAGCAAGAGATTGAGAATACTTGTTAATCAATCTGCTCTCCTTCTAACACAAGGTAGCCTACCCATGTCCCAACCCAACATGTCCTTTACCCCAGAACAGATCACAACACTCTTTATTGATGCTGCCCGTAATGGGGAGACTGACCTTGTTACGCAATTTCTGGACGCTGGGATGCCCGCCGATTGCACCAACAACCAAGGTTATACGCCCCTCATTGTCGCAACCTATAATGAGCAGCTCGATACCGCGCGTTTGCTGCTAGAGCGCGGGGCCGACCCTAATGGCGTAGATGCGAAAGGGGCAACCGCCCTCTCTGGTGTGGCCTTTAAAGGCTTTGAACCCATTGCCCGCCTCCTCTTAGAGCATGGGGCGAAGGTGGATCATCCTAATCATGCAGGGCGGACACCTCTTATGTTCGCCATCATGTTTGGGCGGCAAGCAATGGCGCGCTTCTTGCTAGACCATGGGGCCAACCCAGACCTCCGCGATGCTGAGGGCCTCTCCGCACGCGACCTTGCCCATCGTCAAGGTCTTGGCAGCCTCTTTGAAGCAAAGGCACCAAACCCATGAGCCGCTTTTGGAACCAACGGGTCCATACCCTCAAGCCCTATATCCCCGGCGAGCAGCCACGCATAGCAAAACTGGTTAAGCTCAATACCAACGAATCCCCCTACGGCCCTTCTCCGCGCGCGCTAGAGGCTATCAAAGCCGGTACTGATGACACGCTGCGCTTATACCCAGACCCTACCGCCCTAGCGCTGCGTACAGCCATTGCCGCACAAGCAAATGTCCCCGTTGAGTGTGTTTTTGTCGGCAATGGGTCTGATGAGGTCCTCGCTCACACATTCCGCGCCTTATTCCAAGATGATGCCCCTGTCCTCTTTAGCGATGTGACATATGGCTTCTACCCCATTTATTGCCAATTATTTGGGCTAACATACCGCACCATCCCACTACGCGATGATTTCACCATCGCGCCAGAAGATTATGAAGGGCCTACGGGGGGCATCATCATTGCTAACCCTAATGCCAATACAGGCATCAGCCTGCCTTTACCGGCCATTGAATCACTTCTCCAACGCGTCTCGGAACAGGTTGTAGTGATTGATGAAGCCTATGTGGATTTCGGTGGGGAGAGTGCTATCAGCTTAATCGACCGCTATCCCAACCTTCTTGTCATTCGCACCTTCTCCAAATCATCAGGATTAGCAGGGCTGCGCGTAGGATACGCCATCGGCTCTCCCCCCTTAATTGAGGGGCTGACACGCGTGAAGGATAGCTTCAACTCCTACCCTCTCTCCCGCCCTGCCCAAGTAGGGGCGGAAGCCTCCATCCGTGATGAGGCATGGCTTAAACAAACAACAGCCCGCATCATCACCACGCGCGAGCGCATTATCACGGCTTTGCAGAAGCGTGGGATGGAAGTCCTCCCCTCCACAGCTAATTTTATTTTAGTCCATCATCCCTCTTGCTCTGCGGCGCATATCTTCACCGCCTTGCGGGAACGCGCCATCATTGTCCGCCATCAAGGTGATAGCCCACGCATCAGCGATTGGTTACGCATCACCATCGGCACAGATGAGGAGATGGATAGCCTCCTCACCGCCCTTGATGACATACTCCCCCGCTAAACGCCCCCATGCAGCCTCTCCAAAGGATTATATGACGATGCCTACATCTTCTTTCACCCATGACCAGCTTTTAGACCGTCTAGCAGAAGTTGCCGTCCGCACGGGGTTAAATATTACACCCGGCCAGCAGCTTGTTATTACCGCAGGGCTGGAAGCCGTCCCGCTTATCCGGCGCATCACCACCCATGCCTATAAAGCAGGGGCCTCACTCGTCACAACGCTGTATCAGGATGATGAAACCACTCTGGCCCGTTTCCACCACGCCCGTGAGGAGAGCTTTGATACAGCTGCGGGCTGGCTGGCCAATGGCATGGCTGAAGCCTTCCGCAATGGCGCAGCCCGCATGGCCATCACCGGGGGCAACCCCACCCTTCTAAAGGGGCAAAACCCCGAGCATATCTCCCGTGCGAGCCGGGCAAGCTCCGCTGCTCATCGCCCCGCGATGGAGCTTATCACAAGCTTTGATATTAATTGGAACATCATCGCCTGTGCTACCCCCGCTTGGGCGCAACAGGTCTTCCCCCATCTCCCAGAGGATGAAGCCCTCGCTGCCTTATGGAAAGGCATCTTCCATGCCTCCCGCGTGGATGTTGCAGACCCTGTAGCGGCTTGGGCAGAGCATAATAAAACCCTCCATGCCCGCGCGGCTATGCTCAATGATGCTCGGTTTGATGCCTTGCACTTCACCGGGCCGGGGACGGACCTTACCGTTGGCCTCGCAGATGGGCACCTCTGGACAGGTGGGGCAGAAGCTGCGGGCAATGGTGTGGTCTGCAACCCCAATATCCCAACGGAGGAAGTCTTTACGACTCCCCATTGTGCGCGGGTGGAAGGTACCGTCTCCAGCACGAAGCCGCTTTTTCATCAAGGGTCCCTCATTGATGGGATTCAGGTCCGGTTTGAGAAAGGCCGCATCGTGGAGGCCCATGCTCAAAAGGGCGAAGATGTCCTCCAACGGATTTTGGAGAGTGATGAAGGCGCGCGCCGTATTGGGGAGGTGGCCCTTGTGCCTCATTCCTCACCGATTTCCCAAAGCGGTATTCTCTACCAAAACACCCTTTTTGATGAAAATGCCGCGTGCCATATCGCCCTCGGCCAAGCCTACACAAAATGTATGATCGACCCTGAAGGCTTGAGTGAAGATGAGCTCATCGCCCGTGGGGCCAATCACTCCATGATTCATATTGATTGGATGATTGGCTCTGGTGAGATTGATATTGATGGTGTGAAAGACGGCCAGCACGTTCCTCTCATGCGTGCAGGGGAATGGGTGTAACGTCAAGCAGGATAAACGCCCATGGCCATTACGCTCGACCCTGCCCATCTACCTAAGTTGGATGTCCTCTCCCTCGCTCAAAACGGTCTCATCCTCCGTGCTGAGCGAGAGACGCCAGAAGGGAGCATCCCCTGCTTTCTCACTCGCGCAGGGTGGGAGGAGCTAATAGCGCACCATAAAACCACGCCAGAGGAAACAGAGGCACAAATTGGAGCGCGCCTCCTCCCTGCCTTAGAGCGTATTTGCGCCCGCCTCCTCAGTGAAGCCGCCAAAGAGGCCGAGCAACAACATAAAGAGGACGCCACCGTCTTTACCCTCCAGACGGACCTTTTCCCAAGCTCCGCCCAGACACGCCTTGTCTTTGTTGCTGATAAAACCCATCCCGTTGCCTGCGCCTTGATCGGGACAGTCGAGCATATCAACCATTTGCTCAGTACTTCGGGCACTATTACGGGATGCGCCTGACGCATTTCCTGCTTAAGTCGCGATTCGTTCTCAAGAAAGCCTGCCACATTGTGGCTCTTTGTGGCAAAAAAATGCTGGATTGCATAATTTTGGTAATTGAAAATACCAATAAGTAAATATGCATTCATAAGAATCTATATATCATTATGTTCACAATATGATAATTTTATATTAACTTAGAAATTGATTAGATAATTTGTTTATTAAAAGATGTTAAATATTTAATTTAATGTAGGTATAAAAAAATCATATACCCCATATAAAATTTAACACTTAAATAACAATAAGATATACTTATTTTTTACTTTAGGAAAAATTGTAAATTTCTCGTGATATATCATCCCTTTTCCTAGAAAAAACCTATGGGCCGAGCTTCTTAATAACTATACTTTTAGTTGTGTCATTTCACCTTTAGACAATCTAGGGTTGCATTATTCCTAATAAACTATCCATAATACAACCAGTTCAAGGGAGGTTGAATTATGCGTATTCTTATCGCTGAAAATGACAGTGTCGCTGTAGAGCAGCTCATTACCGTGCTGGAACGCTTCTCTTATCAAGTTGAGCATGTAAAGACAGCTGATGACGCTCTCAACATGTTTAAACACTATCAATATGACCTCTTCATCACCGCGTTAGGTTTACCAGACCTACCCGGAGAAGAGTTGATTCGCCAACTACGGCGGTCCCGTGTTGCAACTCCCATCATGGTCATCTCCTCCCAGGCCGATGCACAAACCAAAGTTGCTGCATTTTCCGCTGGGGCAGATGACTACGTTACAAAACCGTTTGACATGAGCGAGACGCAAGCCCGTGTCCAAGCTTTAACCCGCCGCGCCTATGGGGCGTCTGAGCCTCGCCTTAGTGTCGGGCCGTTGGAGCTGGACCTTGAGAGCCGTATGGTTAGTATCAATGGGCAGTTCCTCAACCTTACAAGTAAAGAATATTCTATTCTTGAGCTCCTTCTTCTACGTAAGGGGGCTGTTCTCACCAAGGATATGTTCTTAAACCATCTTTATGGCGGTATTGATGAGCCAGAGATGAAAATCATTGATGTATTCATCTGCAAACTACGCCGTAAATTACAACGTTTCGGCGCAGACCACATGATCATCACGGTTTGGGGGCGTGGTTATATCTTGCAAGACCCAACAGCAACGGCACCAGCCCTCGCAACAGCACACACAGCTCCGCCAGCCGCGCAAAATTTGGCACGCAGCGAGGCTGCGCATAACCTTTGTCACGCTGGGTAGCCATTGTAGAAAGTTATCTTTTCTACCCTACATCTACACGTCTCAAAGAAGCACTCTATCTCCTAGAGTGCTTCTTTTTTTATCTCTTAATCCGTAGCTAAGTCTCTCATATGCGCGCTCACGCGCTCAACCACCTCATCAACCAACGCCTTATCTTGTGCTTCTACCATGACGCGGATCAAAGGTTCTGTCCCACTCGCCCGCAAAAGCAGCCGCCCCTGCCCCTTCAACTGCTCCTCTGCTTCTCTTACAATATCATCTAACGCAGGGTGATTCATTGGATTAGCACCGTGATACGGCACATTCTGTAAACGCTGCGGATAAGGGGTAAATAACTGGCAGAGTTCACTCGCTTTTTTACCCGTCTCGACCAACGCCGCCAGCACTTGCAAGGCCGCTAACAGCCCATCGCCCGTTGTCGCATAATCAGACAACACCATATGGCCAGACTGCTCCCCCCCTAGATTCCCCCCTGTTTGGCGCATCCGCTCCACAACATAACGGTCCCCCACCGCAGTGCGGTATAAGCTTAAACCTTGCGTGGCAAGGTAAGCTTCTAGCCCCATATTGGACATCACTGTTGCGACAATTTCAGTCCCTTTTAAGCAACCTAACCGCTGCCATAAGGTCGCAATCAGAGCCAAAATCTGGTCTCCGTCCACTATCTCGCCGCGCTCATTTACAATCAACACACGGTCTGCATCACCATCCAACGCAATACCGCAATCAGCCTTATGCTCACGCACCGCAGCACATAGGGCTTCTGGATGGGTGGAGCCAACGCCATCATTAATATTCAACCCATCAGGGGAGGCCCCTAACGTGATGACCTCTGCTCCCAACTCCCACAAGGCGACCGGAGCCACACGATAAGCGGAGCCATGAGCGCAATCCAAAACAATCTTCAACCCATCCAACCGTAGCCCACGAGGGAAGGATGATTTCACACTCTCAATATAACGCCCTGCGGCGTCATTCAGCCGAGAGGCACGACCAATTGCCGCAGGAGAGGCTAGCTGCCCACTTAAATCCTCCGCCATCAGAGCTTCAATCTCTGCCTCAACAGTATCGGAGAGCTTAAAGCCATCAGGACCAAAAAGCTTAATGCCATTATCCGTAAACGGATTATGCGAGGCAGAAATCATCACGCCCAAATCCGCCCGCAAAGACCGCGTTAAAAACGCGACGGCTGGCGTAGGTAAAGGCCCTAACAGCACAACATCCACCCCGGCAGATAAAAAGCCAGAGACCAAAGCACATTCGATCATATAGCCAGAAAGACGCGTATCCTTCCCCACGATAATCGTATGGCGATGTTGGCGGCCTGTCTCACTCTGGCGGCAAAAATACAAGCCAGCCGCTTGGCCTAGGGTCTGGGCGATATCCACCGTCATGGGGGCCATATTCGCCGTACCACGAATACCATCTGTGCCAAAAAACGTCCGTTTACCTGCCATGCCCTTCCCCTTTATCGACTAAAACACCCATCGCCGCTGTGATGCCAGCCTCCCTTTTAGGACGCAAGGCCTTCCCCTAACAAAACAGGCGCATGACCTCCGCCATACGCCTGCTCTTAACCCTCTTTTTTAAAAGGAATCGTTAAGCCGGTTGTGGAGCTACCGGCCCATCATCCCCAACAGAAGCACTCACCCCTTGAATAAATGAGGGCACAGAAGGCCTACGCCCATGGAAGGACTGATTCTCCTCATCAGTACGGCCTAAAGGCTCCCCACGGATGAGACGACCAATCTCCTCACCTGTTAGAGTTTCATACTCCAACAAGGCCTGCGCAACACGGTGAAACGCCTCCATATGGGTCAGAATGATATGGCGGCATGTAGCATAGGCCTCATCCAGGATTTTGCGGACCTCCTGATCCACCTCCCGTGCGGTGATGCCAGAGAGCGTATCCTGATCAGCATAGTCCATCATGCCCAGCTTATCGCTCATACCCCATCGTGTGACCATCTGCCGAGCAATGCCTGTTGCCGACTGAATATCACCAGCCGCCCCGGCACTTACCTCATCATGCCCAAAGATAACCTCCTCACCAACGCGACCTCCCATACAAATCACAATCCTAGAGAGGCACCATTGCCGCCGGTAGGCAAGATTATCTTTCTCCGGCAGGGACTGCACCATCCCCAAAGCTTGCCCACGCGGAATGATCGTTGCTTTATGCATTGGGTCAGCACTCGGGCTATAATAACTCGCCAAAGCGTGTGCCGCCTCATGATAGGCGGTCATCTTCTTCTCTTCTTCCTCAATAACGGCAGAGCGGCGTTCTGCGCCCATCCGTACCTTATCATGCGCTTCATCAAATTGCGCCATGCTTACTGTCCGCAAGCCCAAACGTGCCGCAAATAATGCCGCCTCATTTACAAGGTTAGCCAGCTCCGCACCAGAGAAGCCAACGGTCCCACGCGCAATCACTTTTGGATTCACATCAGAGGAGAGCGGCAACTTCTTCATGTGGACTTGAAGAATCTTCTCACGCCCTCTCACATCCGGGTTCGACACAACCACTTGGCGGTCAAAACGACCGGGACGCAGCAGAGCAGAATCCAAAACATCAGGGCGGTTAGTCGCAGCAATCAGGATGACGCCCTCATTACTATCAAACCCATCCATCTCCACGAGCATTTGATTCAGCGTCTGCTCACGCTCATCATTACCGCCGCCCATGCCTGCGCCACGATGGCGGCCAACTGCGTCAATCTCATCAATAAAGATAATGCAGGGGGCGTTCTTCTTCCCTTGCTCGAACATATCGCGCACACGCGATGCCCCAACACCGACAAACATCTCCACAAAATCAGAACCGGAAATGCTGAAGAAAGGCACATTCGCCTCCCCCGCAACGGCGCGGGCGAGCAAGGTCTTACCGGTACCGGGCGGACCAACCAACAACACCCCTTTGGGAATCTTCCCCCCCAGCCGGGTATATTTATGCGGGTCTTTTAAGAAATCGACAATCTCGACCAGTTCCTCTTTAGCTTCTTCAATCCCAGCAACATCGGCAAAGGTCACACGGCCCTTTTTCTCGACCATCATCTTAGCGCGCGATTTGCCAAAGCTCATCGCCCCACGCCCACCGGCACCGCCATTTTGCATCTGACGGAACAACATAAAGCCTAAGCCGAGCAAAAGCAGAATCGGCAGATACGCCATGATATAACGCCAGCCCGAATTATCATCACTCTGCGATGGATGAGCCGTCACCTGCACACCAGCAGAGGTAAGACGCGGGACGAGCATCGGGTCCTCTGGGGCGTATGTCTCAAAGGCTGTCCCATTCGTCAGTACACCAGAAATATTCTGGTCCTGAATGGTCACCGAGCGCACCTCATGGCCTTCCACGTCATGCACAAAATCGGAATAAGCGATCTTTTGGGTCACCTGATGACTACCGGGCTGGAATGCTGCCAGCACACCAATGGCTGCCAAAACGATGACCACCCAAATCGCAACATTACGGCCAATGTTGTTCATCTATTTTCATACCCCATCAAATAGGCCATGCAGTTTCACCCCACACGACTCTCTCTAGTCCCCTCAAGATAGGTATTTCTGCCTAGGTTCCTACCCCTTACAACGTAGAAAGGGGACAAAAGACGCTCTTTTTTGCATTTATGTAAGAGATTTCATCTTTACATAGCCTCTATTTAGCGTAGCCACTCTGCCAATCACGCTCACCCGTAACAGGGATTCCCCCCTCCCATACAAAAGCCACACGGGGGACGTCAGAGCGCAAACCACGCATAGCCTCTGGCACAGCCACAAGCTCCTCCCCGCGCCATAAAGCCGGCAGACTCGGTAAGATACAGGCAGGCACATCACGCCCCTCACGCCATCGCGTGGCCTGCATGCCTAAAGCGGCAATCACTACATCAGAATATTCCGGCCCATAATATCGCCATCGCCCATCCCACCATTGCCCTGTATGAGCGGGCATAGCCCCTGCAAGATTGCGTGCCTCACGATACAACATCCAGCCTCGCTCCTGCCCTTTTAACGGGGCAAGGCAAGCCCGCCCTAACGCCCCATGCCCAGCACGGCGCAAAGCAGCCACAGCATGCCGCGTAGGAGCATAATCCTGCCCCCCAATGAGCCGAATCAATCGGCCCATCACCTCATCACACAAAGCGACAAAGCGCGTTTCATCCAGCCCATCATCTATGAAGATATGCGGCCTCTCATGCGCTGTTTGAATCAGAAAAGGAGCCAGCTTTAGCCATCCTTCTGGCTGCCACGCCACCCCATGAGCAAGGAAGCGCGCTACCCATGCGTCATCCTCTTGCTGGGCTATACACGCCTTTTGTTGCAGCTCCCTCATCATACGCCGCTGCGCTGAGGTTATATCTTGCCGCACTTGAACACGGCGAAACCGGCGATTTTGATTAGACGGGTCCTCGCACCAGGCCACACCAGCTTGCTGCAATGTGGCGCGTAAACGCTCTGGCCTGACCCCCAATAATGGCCGTGCCACTATAATCCGCCCACGCGCAGCACGATGAGCCATACCCGCTAGCCCTCGCGTACCGCTGCCACGCTCATGCCGCATCCAGAGTGTTTCTTCTTGGTCAGCCTCATGATGGGCAACCAAAAGAACCGTTGCTCCAGCATCCACGCATGCTGCCTCCAAAGCAGCAAAACGCCCCTCACGCGCGCGTTGCTGTAGCCCCCCCGCAGCCAACGGCCCTAATGTTAATAACCGCGCGGGAATATCCAACGCCACTAAACGCTCACATGTTAAACGGGCCTCCGCTGCGGACTCTTCACGCAACGCATGGTCCACCACCAACGCAAGAACATGCCGCCGCCATCGCCGCGCTAAAAGGGCAAGGGCCATGGAATCCCCTCCGCCCGATACCGCAATACAAACCGGATGCCCTGCCTCATCAGGCCCTATAGGCTCCACCAACGCCATCAAAGCGCGAAAATCGGCCTCTGTAAGCGGCTCTGCCTCCCCAGCCTGTATGAGATGAGGGGGCGATGTCCCTACCCCCGCCTTAATGGCAAGATGCTCTCTCACGGAAGATTTTTTCAGACGCCTTCACCCGTGCAGATGCATTAGGGAACTCTTTATGTAACCGCTGCAACGCCTCGCAGGAGGCCGCTTTATTGCCTAACGCCAACATAGAGGCCGAAACCCCAAGCAGGGATTCCGGCGCGCGGGAAGAGGATGGTGTACGACTATAAATATCATAATATGTTAACGCCGCATTTTTATAAGCTTTCTGCCCCGCTAGGGACTGCGCGAGCAAGAACTGAGCCTCTGTTTTGCTCCACCCTGTTTTACTCTCTTTTATAGCCTGACGGGCCTGCTCCTCAGCCTCTTTGTAATTATGTGCTTTCAAAGCAGCTCGCCCCGCTTGTAAGGCATCTGCCCCATTATGAGGCGCAACCGTCGCAGGGGTGGCAGCAGGCGCCTCACCCGCTGCCGCTGGGGCTGCATGGCTCTCTGCCGCATGTGGGGGGGCCGCACTATGATGGCCATTCTCCAAAGCAAATTGCATATCACCAAGCTGCTTATTCACTGTCGCTTCATCTTGATGGAGTTGATTGCTCATCTGCTCCATCTGCCCATGCATCTCCCGCACTTGGCCTTCCAACGCCGTGACGCGCTCAAGCAGCGTGGTCACCAGGTCGCTGCTGCCCCTTTGATGCGATGACGCCGTATTACGGGTTGTCTCCCCACGCCCCTCTGATGTGCTAGGAGCGGGTGAAGGCAATGCTTCTGGCTCGGCAGTGCTGGCACCGCTATCGCTTAGGTCATCAAGAGCTTCCCCGCTCGCATCCTCATGATGCTCATGTTGTTGAGCAAGAGCTTGATGTTGCTTCATGATCGCCTCGCGCGAGAGGGAATCATCCGCCCATGCCACCGAGGCCACTGCGTAAGATAGCAGGGCAAGCCCCCCTAACCCTCGCACCACCGCACATGTCATGCTTGTCATAGTCTCAGCAGAATGACGCATCATCTCTCTAACTCCCCATCGATGAGCCTTCATCGCATATAAAATCGGACCGGTCTCTCCAACCGGCCCGATTTCTCCCCATAAGGGGCATCAACCCCCTAACTACTCTTAGCGGACAGAGGTAATCGCGTTACGATTTTGTGCCCATGCATCTGGTGTATCACCATCAGCTGTTGGGCGGTCTTTACCATACGAAATGGTCATGATGCGTGTTGGAGCAACACCTTTGGCCTCCAAATATTCACGCGCTGCATTGGCACGACGCTGCCCCAGAGCAATATTATATTCCTCCGTCCCGCGGTCATCACAATTCCCTGCGATGAGAATATTCACCTGCGGATAGCGGGCCAACCACTCAGCCTGTTTATCCAATGTTGCGCGGGCATCACTATCAAGCTGGTTCTTATTCAGCTCAAAATAAACGCGATCCCCTGCTGTTGCGACAAGGTCGCCCTCACTGCCCGGTGTAGGGCCCTGATTATATTGCTGTTGTGATACGTTCTGGCCATTGCCATCACCATTATCATCTTTATGGCCACCACTACATGCAGCCAAAGCGCAAACCATACCTAAAGCGGCAATCTTTGTAATTTTCATAACCATTCCTCCAAAATAATCTCCCCCTTTATGAGGAAGAATTCCCCCGCCCGCACCGTGCGAACAAGAAAAACCGAAATACCCCTTACCGCCGTAAAGGAGACCAAGCCGGGTCGGACGCGCCCGTTGTGGTGGGGATGCTGTGCTCGTTAAACCCAGCAACATCAATCACCTCAATGGTGGAGGTAAAACCAGCTCCCCCCGCCCCGGCTGCATTTTGACGGCAGAAGGCCAAAGCCCGGCCATTAGGCGCAAAGCTGGGGCTCTCCACCGTGAAACCTTCTGTCAAGGTCCGCTCACCAACACCATCTGGGCCCATCAACCCTAGGGAGAACCCACCATGACCAATGCGCGTAAAGGCAATTTGATCCCCCCGTGGTGACCATACGGGGGAGCCATAATGCCCATTCCCGTAAGAAATCCGCCGTGCATTCCCCCCATCGGCACTCATAACGTAAAGCTGGGGTGAACCACCACGATCGGAGTTAAAGACAATGCTCCGCCCATCAGGGCTAAAGCACGGGCTGGTATCAATCACACCGGGTGTGCCTGTCAGCTTACGCCGATGTTGCGTAGCAAGGTCAATGAGATACAAATCCGCCCCGCCATCACGCGTTGTGGCTGAAAGAATAATGCTCCGCCCATCAGGGGAGAAGCGCGGCGCAAAAGAGATACCCTCAAATGTGCCAAGAATCGTCTGCTGCCCGCTATTGAGGTCATAGACATAAACGCGTGGGCGATTATTGGCATAGGAGAGGAACGCGAGCTTCTCACTAATTGGGCTAAAACGTGGCTCCAACGTTAACCAGCTGCCATTGGTCAGCATATGCGCGTTCGCCCCATCTTGGTCCATAATCGCAAGACGGGTTGTTTGATGCCGCCGCGGGCCTGTCCGCGCGATATAGGCAATCCGCGTATCGAAATACCCGTCCTCACCTAATAACCGCTTGTAAATCTCATCAGCGATGATGTGAGCAATCCGCCGCCAGTTGTTTTGAGAGGCCGTATAAGCACGGCCTGTCATCTGCTGGCCTGCCAATACATCCCACAAGCGCATCTCTACCCGAACACGGTCAGCCCCTGTTGCGCTCCCCGCTACAGCAACGCGCGCGCCACGGGCTTTCAACGCATGAAAGTCTGGCTGACGAGAGGCAGGGACATCACCACCTAATACCTCAAACAACCCTGTGCTGCTAAGGTCTGCGGCAATCACGCTAGAAATCTGATCCCCTAGCCCCGCCCCAAAATTAGGCACCACGATAGGAATCGGTGCCTGATGAGCATTGGCTACAGTAATCTCTGCCGGAGCCGCCTCACCACTAGCATAAGCACGCCCCCCTAAAAGGCCCAGCGGCGTAGCAAGAACACCCCCCGCAGCCACCCCGCCCATAAGGGACCGGCGGGAAAGATGTTTCTGAAGAAAACCAGCTTCAGCATCGGAAAAAAATGACATGACCTACCTCAGATAAATCCAGCCTTAGGGCTTAAAAAGGAAGCGAAACTGCCGCACCTGCCCCAAAAGTCGCTTGGGTACAGGCAAGCGGGAACATACAGGGCTCAACACCGCATCACGCGCGCGCTCAGCCTGAACACGATAAGCCGGGTCCGCCGCCATACGGGCGCGCGTCTCTGGCAGGAAGGTCACCATGCGTGCCTCACCTGTTGCATCGACAGTGACCATCATACGCGCTGAGAAGCTCTGATAATTCCGCGCCAATGTATCTTCTTGATAACAACGCTGCACGGAAGAACCAATGGCATTCTGCTCCCCGCTTGTCAGAGCGGCCGTATCACCATCAACACGCCCACCCCCATGAGGAGACCCCCCTTGTGCCGGGTTAGGATGCGCCTTAGGCGGCTGCTCCTGCTTTGCTTGGCTACGGAACTCATCCAACGTGGCCAACAAAGAGCGACTATCAGCTTGCGTTTTCTTCGCCTCATGCGCCTGCTCCGTATGGGAGGGCTGCGCCTTAGTCGGCGGCTTCTCCACCACACGCTCTGGGGCCTTCACCTGCGCCTGCTTACGCGCGGGCACTAGCTTGGGCTTAGGCGTATCACTCACCTCGCCCTTCTCCTGCACGGGAGCCTTTTGCTGCACGGGCGTCTTAGCCGCCACCTGCGCAGGCTCCGGCTCAGCTTGAGCAGGGGGAGGTGGCGGCGGGGCAGGCGGTGGCGGCTCAACAGGCTGTGGCTTTGCAGGCTCTGGCGCGGGGGGAGCTTTCGTCTCTACCGGCGCAGGAGGAGCAGGCACATCGGCTTTCTGCATCGCTTTTGCCGCAGCATGAGGGCCACCTGTACTCTCATACACCATAGCAACCGTCTGCTCTGGCTGCGGCTCCGGTGGTGGTGGCTGAGGGTGCCACAGTAAAAGGACCAACAACCCACCATGCAGCAAAAGCGAGACCACCACCCCGCCTGTCACCAAGCTGGAAGGCTCTCGCCCCAACCGCGGATAAGGCGGTGGAGCCTCATCAAAAGGTGGAGAGGCAGAGAAACTCACAAACGGCTCCTTACTGCCCGCCCTGCGGCTGCTGGGCAAGAAGGGCCACATGGGTAAAGCCCCCAGCGGTAATCTGACCCATGACGCTCATCACCTTGCCGTAATCAATCTTCGCATCAGCGCGGACGAAAATCCGCCGCCCGGAATCATTACTCGCTAATTGCTGCAAGTGTGAGACTAACTCCTCCGCACTCACCGGGTCTTCCCCTAGGTAAAGGCTGCCATCGCTCTTAATCGACACGGTAATAGGCTTATTATCCGCATTAACAGGCTTAGCACTCGTCTGCGGGAGGTCCACATTCACACCACTGGTGAGCATCGGTGCTGTGACCATGAAGATAATCAACAACACCAACATCACATCAACCAGCGGCGTCACATTAATATGCGATTCTGGCTTCCGCCGGGTCCGTCGCCCGCTCCGTAAGGAAAACGCCATGACCTTCAGCCCTTCCCGCCGCCACGCTCTTCAGACTGACGGGAGAGGATAGCAGCAAACTCCGTACCAAAACCCTCCATCCGGTCGCCAAAATTATCAATCGCGCGGCTGATAAGGTTGTACGCCACATAAGCAGGGATAGCGGTAATCAGGCCAATCGCTGTAGCAAACAAAGCCTCAGAGATACCCGGGGCCACCACAGCAAGGTTCGTATTATGCATTGTCGCGATAGAGCTAAAGGCGTGCATAATCCCCCAAACCGTCCCAAACAGCCCCACAAAGGGAGCCACCGGGCCGATTGTGGCCAGCAACACAACATAGCGGTTCAAACGGTCTATCTCACGGGCAATTGTAATGCCAATGGCACGGTCTATCCGCTCGGACGTACCGCCATGAATCACATCAATCCCCGCAATACGGGAGGACCGCCGCCATTCCCCCATAGCCGCACCAAACACCGCAGCCATAGGATGAACAGGCCGTGCCCCCTCGCTATCATAGAGGTCATCCAACGAGCCACCGGACCAAAAACGATCCTCAAACGCGCTGGCTTCTTGATTCACACGGCGAAGAAGAAGGAACTTCTCTACAATCACAGCCCAGACGAAGATGCTACACAGCACCAACCCTACCATCACAAGCTGCACCACGAACGAAGCATTCAGGAACAGATGAAGGGGAGACATCCCCGCTGCCCCAGCAGCACCCAGGGCACTCGAACTCACAGCCTGATCCACTCCGCTCTCCTATCTCATGGTCCATCAACTAAAAACTACTGCTTCATGTTGCAGTAGGATGACCTTTTTTCAATGGCACAAGGGGAGGAAAGAGCAAATATCTTTAATCGTTAATCTTTTGTCAGGTCTTTTAACCCCTCCAACCGCGCTTGATAAACGGCGGGCAGACGCAAAGGGGTCATGCTGGCGAGTTTTAAACACGCTAGCTCTACTTCAATCACCACGGCCTTTTGCCCCGCTCGGCTGTGATTGGTGATGATTTGCCGCAACATCAACCGCGCCCCGCTGGCATGCAGGAGGCTTGTCTCCACCTCTAACAGCTCATCCAACCGCAATGGGGCGTGATAACGGATATTCAACTGCCGGACGACAAAGCCTATCCCATCCTCTGCGGCCATCTCGCCTACAGATAGCCCTAAAGAGCGCAACGCCTCTGCCCGCGCACGCTCTGCAAAGCCAAGATAACGCGCATGATATACAATGCCCCCTGCATCCGTATCCTCATAATAGACACGAAATTGACAATGATGGGCCGCCATACCCTCTCCTTTTTATAAAAACCGTGGCTCTTGTGGCTCTATAGAGCTTGCTGGTGGGGTCAAACCCAAATACCGCCATCCCGGCTCCCCCAACATACGCCCGCGCGATGTCCGTAAGACTAAACCTTCCTGAATCAAATAAGGCTCTACAACATCCTCTAATGTATCGCGGGCTTCTGCCAATGCTGCGGCGAGGGTCTCCACCCCCACAGGGCCACCACGATGATGCTCGGCAATACGGCGTAAATACCGCCTATCCATCGCATCCAGCCCGTGGCGATCCACCTCTAAGCGAGAGAGGGCCATATCCGCTAAGTGGCGGTCAATCACATCCTTTTTAGCAACCAACGCGAAATCACGCACACGCCGCAGCAACCGCCCAGCAATACGCGGTGTCCCGCGTGAGCGGCGGGCAATTTCCTCCGCGCCTTCATCTGTAAGGGCCATGCCCAACTTTGCAGCCCCACGGCTAACAATCTGCCGCAATTCATCCGGTGTATAAAAGACGAGCCGCAAGGGAATGCCAAAACGATCCCGCAACGGCGTAGCTAACAAGCCAGAACGCGTTGTCGCCGCAACGAGCGTGAAAGGGGCAAGGTCAATCCGTACCGAGCGCGCCGCTGGCCCCTCGCCTATGACAAGGTCAAGCTGAAAATCCTCCATAGCGGGATAGAGGATTTCCTCAATCGCAGGCTGAAGGCGGTGGATTTCATCAATGAACAGCACATCGCGCGGCTGGAGATTCGTCAAAATAGCAGCTAAGTCGCCTGAGCGTTGAATCACAGGCCCAGATGTCGCTCGGAAGCCTACCCCCAATTCCCGTGCAACAATTTGAGCAAGGGTCGTTTTCCCTAAACCCGGCGGGCCATGCAAAAGGACATGGTCCAACGCTTCCCCACGTTTACGCGCCGCCTCGATAAAGATAGCGAGATTCTCACGGCTCGCTTTTTGCCCCGTAAAATCAGCAAGGCTTTGAGGGCGCAAAGCAACATCTGCCACATCCTCCGCCTGACGTGTTGCATCCGTCTCTGGGGCACGCTGGGGGGGCGTCTCCGGCATAAAGGGTGTCATCGTGCAAGCTCCTTCAAGGCAAGACGAATCACCACATCCAACCCGGCCCCCTCAGTCTCCCCGATAATCCGATTAACAATAGGCCATGCCTCAGCACGTTTAAAACCTAACCCCTCCAACGCCATAAGGGCATCTTGCTCAACCTCTCCGTGAGGATGCGCCCCACTTACCCCACCACCGCCGTGGCTCATCGGCGCAAGGGGCTGCCCACTAAGGCTTGCAGGTGCGGGCATCTTGGCGACTTTGGCTTTGAGTTCCGTCAATAAACGCGTTGCTAGCCGCGGCCCAACCCCGGCTGCTTGCGTAAACACCGCTTTATCCTCCGCCTGCACAGCCTGCCATAATAAGGCGGGCCGACTGGCCGATAAAATCGCCAATGCCACGCGCACACCAACGCCTTGAACAGTCGTAAGAAGGCGAAACCACGCTTGCTCATCCGCATCAGCAAAGCCGAAAAGCTGGATGGCATCCTCCCGCACAATCGTCTCCACCAACAGGCGCGCAACCTCTGGCGGGCGTGGCAACTGCCCTAATGTATGGGTAGAGGCCGACACCACATACCCCACCCCATGCACATCAATCAGGCAATGATCCCCCTCTATATGCGAGACGAGGCCGGTAAGCTGTCCTATCATGCCATGCGCACTCCCATTGCGACATGCTGGGCACTCGCCCGATGATGAGCATGGCAAATCGCAAGCGCAAGCGCATCGGAGGCATCAGCACGTTTTATCTCCGCCCCCGGCAAGAGACGGCGCACCATCATGCTCACTTGCTCCTTGGTGGCAGCACCCGTCCCAACAACAGCACGTTTAACCGCCATCGCGCCATATTCATGCACACTTAACCCCGCAAGAGCAGGCACCAACAACGCCACACCACGCGCATAGCCGAGCTTTAATGTCGAGGAGCCATTGCGATTCACGTAAGTTTCCTCCACCGCGGCCTCACTTGGCTGATAACGGCGGATGAGGGTCATCAAACCCTCATGCAGGTCACAAAGGCGGCGGGGGACATCATCACCGGACTGCGTGGCTAATACACCATCAGCCACATGCCGGAGGCGATTGCCCTCCACATCCACCACACCCCAGCCCATAAAGCGTAGGCCGGGGTCAATCCCTATCAGACGAATCAAGCTGCGAGAGCCTCAGCAACCTCATCGGGGAGGTCAAAATTGGCATAAACGGCTTGGACATCGTCATTCTCCTCCAGCACATCAATCAGCTTGAGGACAGAACGCGCTTGGTCTTCATCCAACGTCACGGTCGTTTGGGGGCGCCAATCCAGCTTTGCCGAGCGCGGCTCCCCAAAACGGCCCTCCAGCGCATCACGCACGCTCATCAGAGCTTCCATCTCGGTGATAATCTCATGACCATCTTCCGTGGTCTCTACATTATCCGCACCAGCTTCAATAGCGGCTTCTAGCATATCATCTTCGGAGGCTGCTTCCAGCGGATAGGTAATCACCCCAATATGATCGAAACCGAAAGAGACGGAATTTGTCTCCCCCAAAGAGCCACCATGTTTAGAGAAAGCCGCACGCACCTCGGAGGCTGTCCGATTACGGTTATCTGTCAGCCCCTCAATGATGATGGCCACACCAGCGGGGCCATAACCCTCGTACCGAACAGCCACATAATCCTCACCACCGCCGGCACCGCTGGCCTTCTTAATAGCCCGCTCGACCGTATCTTTTGGCATATTCACTTCACGCGCAGCCGTGATCGCAGCACGCAGGCGGGGATTCATAGCCGGGTCTGGCATACCAGAGCGTGTCGCCACAGTAATCTCGCGAATCACCTTCGCAAATTGCTTGGCCCGCTTTGCATCCTGCGCGCCCTTACGGTGCATAATATTCTTAAATTGGGAATGTCCTGCCATGGGCCTCTCTCCTCTTAAACCATCTTGCCGTGACAATGTTTAAACTTTAGCCCAGAGCCACAAGGGCATGGGGCATTGCGTGGAACCTCATTCAACCAACGCGCAAATGTGGCTGTATCCAACGCTTCATCCTCTACAGGCTCCTCCACCTGCATCGCCGTAGGAACCTCCGGCATGGTAGGTGCCTCACTAACAGGCTGCACATGGGCAATCGCCTGCACAACGCGCATCCGCATATCTTCCAGCATATATGTAAACATCTGGAAGGCTTCTTGCTTATATTCATTAAGCGGGTCGCGCTGGCCATAGGCCCGCAAGCCAATCCCTTGACGCACTTGGTCTAGCCCATGGAGATGCTCCTTCCACGCGCCATCAAAAGATGTGAGCAGAATATGCTTCTCAATCAAGCGCATCATATCCGGCCCGATGGTCGCTGCACGCGCAGCATGAGCCCGTGTGGCTTCTTCCTCAATCCGCTCGATGACACCTTCTTCGGTCATGCCATCTTCTTGCGCCCATTCTGCAATCGGCAGATCAAGATTCAAAACACGCTTAACTTCGCGTGTCAGCCCTTCAATATCCCAAGCTTCAACAAAGGCATTCTCGGGGATATGCGCGTGGACAATATCTTCAATCACCTTACCGCGTATATCCGCAATAACGCCGGAAAGGTCCTTCAAGGCCATATATTCGCGCCGATGGGCATAGACCTCTTTACGCTGTGCATTCATGACATCGTCATATTTCAGCGTGTTTTTCCGCATATCGAAATTACGGGCTTCGACCTTCTTTTGCGCTTTCTCCAAGGCACGATTCAACCAAGGATGCACAATCGCTTCACCGCGCTTTAGGCCCATCTTCTGCATCATCGCGCCCATACGATCCGAGCCGAAAATGCGAATCAAATCATCCTGCAAGGACAAGAAGAAGCGCGAATTACCGGGGTCACCCTGACGGCCAGACCGCCCACGGAGCTGATTATCAACACGCCGGCTCTCATGCCGCTCCGTCCCGATAACATAAAGCCCGCCAAGCTCATGCACACGCTCATGGTCTGCCGCAACTTGCGCCCGCACTTGGGCAGCAACGGCCTCACGCTCGGCTTCATCCTCAATGCCTGCGGTCTTTTCAGCCACCAGCATGTCCACATTGCCGCCAAGCTTAATATCTGTCCCACGCCCGGCCATATTGGTGGCAATCGTAATCGCACCGGGCACCCCTGCTTGTGCGATAATGCTCGCCTCACGCTCATGATGCCGTGCATTCAACACATTATGGGGAATACGCTTCTGCCGCAAAAGATGTGAGAGAATCTCACTCTGCTCAATCGAGGCCGTCCCAACAAGGATAGGCTGTTCCCGCTCATGAACCTTACGAATCAACTCCGCTACGGCCTCGTATTTCTCCTCCGCCGTGAGATAGACCTCGTCATTCGCATCCTTACGACGGACAGGCAGGTTGGTGGGGATTTCCACCACCTCAAGATTGTAGATCTCCGCAAACTCATCCGCTTCCGTCATCGCGGTACCGGTCATGCCCGCAAGTTTGGGGTAAAGGCGGAAGTAGTTTTGGAAGGTGATAGAAGCAAGCGTTTGATTCTCCTGCTGAATCTCCACCCCTTCTTTCGCCTCTAGGGCTTGATGCAACCCATCGGAGTAACGGCGACCATCCATCATACGGCCCGTAAACTCATCAATGAGCATCACTTTACCATCACGGACGATGTAATCTACATCCCGCGTAAAGAGCGTCCGCGCCCGTAATGATTGCTGAACATGATGCACGACCGAGACATTATGCAGGTCATATAATCCCCCGCCCTGCAATAGCCCCGCCGCATTCAGCATCTCCTCCACAAGGTCAGAGCCATGCTCTGTGAGGGTGACGGTCCGCATCTTCTCATCTTTATCATACACATTTGGCTCCTCAACCAAACGTGCCACAACCTCATCTACATGCCGATAAAGGTCAGAACTATCATCCGCAGGGCCGGAGATAATCAGCGGGGTGCGGGCTTCATCAATGAGGATACTATCCACCTCATCGACAATGGCAAAGTTGAAGTCCCGCTGTACCATCTCCTCTAGCGCGTATTTCATGTTATCGCGCAGATAATCAAAGCCGAACTCGTTATTCGTCCCGTAAGTAATATCCGCCGCATAAGCTGCTCGGCGTTCCTCATCAGAGAGGTTAGGGATAATCACACCAGTTGTGAGGCCGAGGAAGCCGTAAAGACGAGCCATCTCCTCCGCATCACGGCGGGCGAGATAGTCATTCACCGTTACAACATGCACGCCCTTACCTGTTAGGGCATTTAGGTAAACTGCGAGCGTACCGACAAGGGTTTTACCCTCACCCGTGCGCATCTCGGCAATACGGCCATCATGAAGGACCATCCCGCCAATCAACTGCACATCAAAATGGCGCATCCCCAATACACGGCGAGACGCCTCCCGGCACACCGCAAAAGCCTCGACCTGCAGCTCATCCAGCGTAGCACCATCAGCCAACTTACGGCGGAACTCTGCCGTTTTGGCCTTTAATTCCTCATCCGTAAGCGCCTGTATCTGGGGCTCTAAGGCATTAATCTCCGGCACTCGCCGCTGATATTTCTTCAAAGAGCGGTCGTTAGAATGGCCAAAAAGGGCGCGAGCAAGGCGTGAAAGCATGAGATACCCTGAAAATTTTGCCATCAGCGGCCAGTGTCCCTTCCTCTTTCCCTGAAAGCCGAAAAGAACCTGCTACGGATGGTCACAACGCTTTTCATATAGGCCCGACATAAGCGGCCTTGCTAGTATGGTCAATGAAAAAGCCCGTTTCCCCCTCTATAATGCACTATTTTCATCCTCCATTAAACATATAACCAGCCCGCAAAAGGCCACTTAACCTGCAACACAACATAAAAAATAACATAAAATATAGGAAATACTTTGGGTTTTGCTCCCCTCATCCCCTTGCAGGGATCGGCCGGCTTTGTCATGGTAACAGGGCTGATTTTTAATAGATCGAAATAACGAGGTCTTTCATGCGGCTTTCCCGCTCTTTCTTACTCTGCACAGCTCTCATTGGGAGCTTCTCTTCCCTAACAACGCAGGCCATAGCGGCTGATGCCGCCCCAGCGCAACCGGCCACCAAGGCCGATGCCACGGCGCAATCCTCTACCACGCCAGCAACAGACCCCAACTTGGTGTTAGCCACTGTTAATGACCAAAAAATCACCCTAAGCGATGTGCAACGTGCTGCAGCGACCTTGCCCCCGGAGGCACGCCAGCTCCAACCTACAGTGATTATCCCGCTGCTCATCAATCAGCTGATTGATCAAAAGGCAGTGCAGATTCAGGCTGAAAAAGAGGGCCTACCGGAGAAACCCGCTGTTAAAGCAGCCATGGAAGCCGCAGCAGGGAATGCTCTTCAAAACGCGTATCTGGAAGAGCAGGTGGCACCAAAGCTGACCGATGATGCCCTAAAAGCCTATTATCAGACCCAATACGCCTCCAAAAAGCCGGAGGAAGAGGTCCATGCTCGCCACATTTTGGTAGATAGCGAAGCAAAGGCGCAGGATATTATCCGCCAGCTCAATAAAGGGGCTGATTTTGCCAAGCTCGCCAGCCGCCTCTCCACAGACAAAGCCTCTGGTGGCACAAATGGGGGCGACCTCGGTTGGTTTAAGCGTGGTGATATGATCTCTGCTTTCTCCGATGCTGCTTTTGCCATGAAGTCTGGTAGCATCACGCAGAAACCGATCCATACGCAATATGGTTGGCATGTCATCCAAGTCCTAGGGACGCGTACGGCCCCAGTGCCCAGCTTTGAGCAAGTCCGCGACCAAATCCGCCGCGATCTGATCCGTCAGGAAGTGCGTAAGGTCGTGGAGAATGCCGAGAAGCAAGCCCGAATCGTGCATTACGATGCAAAAGGCCAGCCTATTACGAACAACCCAGCAGCACCGGCTCCTGCTGCCACCCCAGCAAATACGGCACACTAACCATGGCACAGTCGTACCCGCGCTCCCCTTTGGCCCTCTCCCTCCCCAAACTATCCCCTATCGCTGGGGTGCGTCTTAGCGGTGTGGAGGCTAATATACGCTATAAGGGACGAACAGACCTCATGTTGGTTGAGTTCGCGCCGGGTACGACAGCAGCCGGGGTCTTTACACGCAATCTCTGCCCCGGTGCCCCTATCCCTTGGTGCCGGGGCGCGCTGGCTCATACGCCCCATGCACGGGCTTTGTTGGTCAATTCTGGCAATGCCAACGTCTTTACTGGCCGTGCTGGTGAGGAGGCTGTGGTAGCATGTGCAGGTGAGGTCGCTCATCTGCTGGATTGCCCTGTGGAAGACGTATTTCTTGCCTCCACAGGCGTGATTGGCGAGACCCTCCCATACAAGAAAATTCTTGCTGCCCTGCCTGCCGCCATTAAGGGCCTCCATGAGGACCGGTGGGAGGACGCTGCACGCGCTATTATGACAACAGACACCTTCCCCAAGGCGGCACGCCGTGAGGTCGCTATTGGGGATGTGACGGTCTGCCTCCAAGGCATCGCCAAGGGCTCCGGCATGATTGCGCCGGATATGGCAACTATGCTCGCCTATGTCGCCACCGATGCCGCTCTTCCCCAACCTGTATTGCAAGCCCTATTGGAAGAAGCTGTAGGGCCGAGCTTTAATTCCATCACTGTGGATTCCGATACATCCACGTCAGATATGGTCATGCTCTTCGCTACAGGGCAGGCCAAACATGCCGAGATCACCGCCCTTGAGGATAACGCACTCGCTGCCTTCCGCACCGCATTAAAGGAGCTACTGCATGAGCTTGCTTTGCTCGTGGTGCGTGATGGCGAAGGGGCGACTAAGCTCATCAGGGTTGATGTCCAAGAAGCCGAAAGTGATGAATCCGCCCGCAAAATCGCTTTAGCCATTGCTAACTCTCCCTTGGTGAAAACGGCCATCGCTGGGGAGGATGCCAATTGGGGCCGCATCGTTATGGCGGTTGGTAAAAGTGGCCAACCAGCAGACCGCGATAAACTCTCCATCGCGATTGGGGACCATTGGGTTGCCCATCAAGGTTGCGTCAAAGAGCATGATAGTTCTGCTCTGGATGCTTATATGCGCCAGCAGGAAATCACCATCACGGTGGATATGGGGCTAGGTGCAGGCTCTGCGAGTATTTGGACGTGCGACCTAACCCACGGTTATATCGATATTAATGGCTCGTATCGCAGTTAAACGAGCCATCCCCCCTGTAACCTTAATAACCCCTTAAAAAATATGCGCTCTTCCTTCATCGGGGCTTGTATCTCCTGCATGGGAAGGCTACTAGGACACGTTTTACTACCATGCGCGTCCTATTTGCGCTGATTGCATCAAAAAACGAGGAACGGGCTCATGGCCACAAAGAAACGTATCGTCATTCTTGGAGGTGGTGTTGGCGGGCTAGAAGCCGCAACGCAGCTGAGCCATAACCCCCGTGTGGCGGTCACCTTGATTGATAAAAACAAGGTCCATTTCTGGAAGCCGGTCTTGCATGAATTTGCATCAGGAACCATTAGCCCTAAAGGTAATCTCTTCGCTTTTAACGAGCTCGCTAAACGCTTTGGCTTTACCTTTATCCAAGGTACAATGGAGACGATCGATCGCACCAATCGGACGCTCACCTTAGAGGATGGACAGACTCTCCCTTACGATACACTTGTGGTCGCCCTTGGCTCTTGTGCAAACGACTTCGGGACACCTGGAGCAAAAGAGAACTGCCTGTTCCTTAACTCCCTCGCTGATGCAACCACCATCCATGACCGTTTCCGCTCCCTTATTGAGCGCGCTCAACTTACAAACGAGCCTGTCCATATGGGCATTGTCGGCGGGGGAGCGACCGGTGTGCAACTTGCTGCAGAACTCTGCCAAGCGATTGATAACACGCCCGGTCTTGGGCCTGATGCCCGGCGCAAATTGCTTAAACCCACTTTGATTGAAGCCTCTGAGCGTCTGCTCGCCGCCTTCCCAGAGAAAGTGTCTGCCGAAGCCAAAACAGAGCTGGAAAAACTCGGCTTCCAGGTCATTGTATCAGGGATGGTTAGTGAAGTCGGCTGTGGGTATATCGCCCTCAAAGATGGCCGTCGTATTCAATCCGACTTTCCTATCTGGGCAGCCGGGGTAAAAGCCTGTGCAGCAACGTCCTTACTAAAAGACCTAGAGCTAAGCCGCAGCGGCCAGATTATGGTCACTGCAACGCTCCAAACCACAAAAGACCCCGCAATTTTCGCCATTGGGGATTGTGCCCGCATGGAGGTCAACCCCGTTGCCCCAACCGCACAAGCCGCCCGCCAAGAAGGGCGCTATGTTGGCCGGGTGGCTATCCCTCGGCAAATCGCTGGGAAAGCGCCTGTACCCTTCGTCTATACCGACCGTGGGTCTGTCGTCTCTTTAGGTCATTATAACGCTTGGGGTATGTGGCCTTCCAAAAAAGGCTTTGGTGGTCACGGCCTAGGGGCCCAATTGGCACGTTTTATTCACGAGGGCCTCTTCCGCCAGCATCAGATGGGTTTAAGCGGCCTTTTCCGTACACTCTGCGTCGCCCTCAAGGAGCGCTTCCACCCCAATAATCCAGACCTTAACGGCAAAGAACGACACAAAAAGAACGATTAATCCTGCGCCCTTCCTCTCACATTCACAACCATGTGAGAGGAAGAGCCTAATATCACTCTACAGACAGATACACATAAGTAAGTTATAGCTTTGCCCTACCCCCCTAAGCTGGAGAAAGGGAATCGGCCGTCATGATACCGTCTTGCACAGCCCTTAACCGGACGGACGAAGCCCAACTTCATAAACAAGGCTTTCTTTTTCTACCTGCTCATCATGCTCAAGCATGGCTAACACCCTATGGTCTAAAGGATTGGGAGAGCTTCGCAGCGAGTTGGAACACGTTAGGGATGGACCGTTACATGGCCGATAGCGGGCGTTACCGCCGTCGCCGTTATGGGACATTTTCCATCAATAGCGGTCACATAACCCGCAAAGAACATCAGCCACATTATCAAAGCCGAGATTATAACCTTCTCAATGGCGGGATAGAACGCTGGTTCAACCCTATTAGCGAGGAGATAGGCAATCATCCTGCACTCCAAGCAATCCTAAAGGCCAGTGCGACATTAGCTGATCACCTCGCCCAAGAGCATGCACGCCCAACCTCATGGCATGTGGAGGTTCATCAATTCCGCATTGAGGCCGCAGTTCATACGCAAGGTCGTCCCACGCCAGAGGGTATGCATCGCGATGGTGTAGATTGGGTCTTTGTATTTATGATCAACCGTATCAATATTCGCGAGGGCGTTACGAGTATCCATGCGCTGAATAAGCAGACAGAACTAGGGTCTTTTACATTAAAGGACCCGCTCGATACCGCTATTGTAAATGATCATCGCGTTTATCATGGAGTAACCGCTGTGGAGCCAGAAGACCCCTCACAACCAGCCTATCGTGATGTCCTTGTTGTCACTTTGCGATACGAATAAGAACCCCGCCCCTTCACCCCTTCTCCTCCTTACAGGATCACCATTATGACATACTCATGCCATCGGTCTCTTCGTTTCGTCATTCTCACTATTACGCTAATCGCTTTTAATCCGTTGCATTCTCTTACGCATCAAGCATTAGCAGCCCCCCATGCACGCCATACCCCCAACACAACCTCTGTAGAGTTAAAAGCCCGCCCTGGGACAGAGCTCGACAAGCAGGCACGCGCTCTTAATGCTGACCTCCTCGATGATGCAGCCCGCCATAACGACCAACCCATCATCCTTACAGGGACAGCCCGGCTCTCCCCACGCCAAAAAGAGACGATTCTCTTTGTACAACTGCAATCTTATCGGCTATGCGGCTCGGCCGGATGCACGACCTCCATTTACCGTCAAGCTGGAAACGACTGGGAGACCTTACTTGATAGCGTGAATGGCACCATTCGCATCACACGGCGTTATCATAATGGCATGGCGGATTTGCTCATCAATGGGAATGACCGGTGGGTCTTTGATGGCCAACATTATCAAGACACGCTCAACAGCCCGTAAGGCTCTACCTAACGGATAACGCATCATACCCAAATTTTTAGGGAAATCTTGGAGCGGATGAGGGGAATCGAACCCCCGTATGCAGCTTGGGAAGCTGCCGTTCTACCATTGAACTACATCCGCTCAACGGGGATTGTTATACTGAGGGGAGTAACAGCGTGCAATCCCTTGTTTATATATTTTTCGCAATAGTTGCGCTTGACGCTCTCCCACCCTGAGCGCATAGTCTCATCGTGATGGGACATACCATCGCCCTCGTGATTTGATAGGCCGGCTTGCGGCGAGGTTAAACAACATGCGCTAAAGAGGCCCTGTTTCTCCCCCGCAGAATCAGGACTTCAGACGGCCTCCATCTCAATTAGGCGGCCCGCTGGGGTGCGGCTGCCTCTTCAGCTGGAGGAACCCATGCCCTCTACCGACCCTACCTTCCTTGCCTCCTGTCGCACAGGCACACGCCTGCTGCATGAAGCGCGCCATCGTACCGAACATGGGGAGACATCCGATGCCATCTTCCCCACATCCGGCTTTGTGTATGATAGTGCCGAGCAAGCCGAGGCTACTTTTGAAGGCACGATTCAACATCTCCAATATTCCCGCTATGGCAATCCCACGGTCGATGCCCTGCAAGACCGTCTCGCCCTGCTAGAAGGAGCCGAGGCCTGCCAGACGACGTCCACCGGCATGGGGGCTGTCTCCTGCGCGTTACTCGCCCATCTTAAAGCGGGGGACCGTATTGTTGCTTCCAGCGCGCTCTTTGGCTCCACCCATTGGCTGCTCGACAGCTTGCTTCCCGCTTATGGGATTGAGACGGTCATGATTGACGGCACCAACCCCGCAGCGTGGGAGGAGGCCCTCTCCCGCCCTACTAAGGCTGTGCTGATTGAGACCCCCTCCAACCCTATGCTGGATGTGCTGGATATTCGCCATATTGCCACGCTTGCTCATAAAGCGGGTGCGCTCTTTATGGTCGATAATGTCTTTGCCACCCCTGTCGGCCAAAAACCGTTAGAGCTTGGGGCCGATGTCGTTATCTATTCCTGCACCAAACATATTGATGGGCAAGGCCGTGTGATGGGCGGGGCGATTCTAGGCAGCCAAAAATGGATTACCGAGACGCTGCAACCCTTTGTCCGCAATACAGGTAACACGCTCTCTCCCTTCAATGCGTGGGTTCTCTCTAAGGGGCTAGAGACCTTACAACTCCGCGTTGAGGCTATGGCCCGCAATGCTGCCCGTATTGCTGATGTACTAGGCGACCTCCCCGGCATTACCGCTGTGCGCTATCCGGGGCGGAAGGACCATCCCCAAGCAAAGCTTGCACATACACAAATGAGCAATGGCGGCACGCTGATTGCCTTTACCGTTGCAAATGGCAAGAAAGGGGCTTTTGCGTGCCTCAATGCCTTTCAACTCATTGCTATTTCTAACAATCTTGGTGATGCACGCAGCCTTGCTACACATCCTGCCACCACAACGCACCGCAAGCTAACACAAGAGCAACGCAATGCCCTTGGCATTACCGATGGCTCCATCCGCTTCTCTGTCGGTTTGGAGGATGCAGAGGACCTCATCGCAGATATTCGCCGTGGGGCAGAAGCTGCTTTAAGGGCTGGACGCTAACCCCCCTTTTTATGTTATAAGGAATCTGCCCGCACCCCCGGCCGCCCATCATACCACCCCCATGATGGGCGGCCTTTCTGTAAATATCCTCCGCAACCGTGACAACCCTCTATAATGAGTCTAGTAAGAGCCTATGTCTGATAACGCTCCCCCCTCAGAAGATTCATTAGCTGACACAGACACTGTTGAGCTAGAACCCATCACCTCCCTCCCCGCTTTTACTGCCCGCACGGGGGATGTAACGGTCAATGTTCGGCCTTTTTGGGTTGATGAACATTCCGACCCTGATGAGCATCGCTATGTGTGGCTTTATCACGTATTGATCGAAAATAACGGCCAAGAAAGCGTCCAACTCCTCTCCCGTAGTTGGACCATTACCGATGAACGCGGCAGCCAAGAGCAAGTGCATGGTGAGGGCGTCGTTGGGGAACAACCCATCATCGCTCCCGAAAGTAACTACCAATATACATCTGGAGCAGAGCTCAAAACCCCTAGCGGTTTTATGGAGGGCGTCTATCACATGATTACCCCAGCGAGCGGTCATCGCTTTGATGTCAGCGTACCAGCTTTTAGCCTAGACAGCCCCCATCATATCGGCATGACCCACTAACCTCCCGGTTTTGCGAAGGACGCCCCCTTGGACGCCACTCCCTCTCCCATCAAACGCAAGCGCGTTGCGGCCCTCCTCCTTGCCGCAGGGCGTGGGCGGCGATTCTCCGCTGGTACGACAGAAGAACAAGCAGCCATCAGCAAGCAGTTCCATCTCCTTGCGGGGCAGCCTGTTATTCGTCATGCGGCCCTCGCCCTTTTGCCGCATGTTGATTATCTCCAACCTGTAGGCAGTGACCCTCTCCTCCCGCAAGCTCTAGCGGGGCTGGATGTTCTTTCCCCCGTCCCCGGCGGGGCCGAGCGTCATGATAGTGTGCGCGCTGGGTTGGAGGCTCTGGCTGCTTTGCCCACACCCCCGGATATTGTGCTTGTTCATGATGGTGCGCGCCCTTATGTGCCAGCGGCCCTCATTACCCGTGTTTTAGAAGCGTTAGAGCATCATGAAGGCGTTATCCCTGCCCTGCCTGTCAGTGATACGTTAAAGAAGGTCAAAGACGGCATCATCACCGATACCGTCCCGCGTGATGGGCTATGGCGTGCGCAAACCCCGCAGGGCTTCTCCTTTCCTTTATTGCACGCCCTCCATACCCGCCACCGTACAGCCTTAACCGATGATGCCGGGCTTTTAGAGGCAGCAGGCCACCCTGTGGCTATCGTTATGGGGGCCGAAGATAATATTAAACTGACCGTTACGGAGGACCTTATGCGGCTTGAACGTGCCATGCAAAGCCAAGAAAACCAGCCTACCCCACCGCTCCTACCGCGTGTTGGGTTGGGTTATGATGTCCACGCTTTTGCTGAGGGGCGTAAGCTCATCCTATGCGGTATTGAGATTCCTCATGAGAAGGGCCTTGCCGGTCACTCTGATGCCGATGTGGGAATCCATACACTTTGCGATGCGATTTACGGTGCCCTTAATGAGGGTGATATTGGCCGGCATTTCCCCCCACAGATGAAAAATGGCGCGATATGGATTCCGCTCGTTTCCTCATCCATGCCGGGGAGCTAATTCGCTCCAAGGGGGGGATGTTGGTGAATGCCGACCTCACCATCATCTGCGAACGCCCCAAAATCGGCCCTCATGCTCAGGCCATGTGTGCTCGTTTGGCCGAGTTGCTCAAGGTCCATCCCAGCCGCATCTCCGTCAAAGCTACAACGTCCGAGCGTCTCGGCTTCACCGGGCGTGAAGAAGGCATCGCCGCTACGGCCGCCGTCAGCATCATGGTACCCGATAGCGGGGTGTGATACCCCCGCTATTCTAACCCTGCATGAGGTTATAGAAACGGAGCGCATCCGCAATATCCGCGTTTTTGCGCTCTAATTGGCGGGCCAGCTCTTTATCATGGCCCCATTTTGTAAGCTGCTGATGTTCATCTGCATGGGCAAGATGCACAGCGTCATCAAAAGACACGATCCCCCGCACAAGGGCGAGAGGCAGCAGCAAACTGCCCATAATAGGGACCATAACCCCTAACGTGGCCAATAAGGCAGGGTCCATCTTCGCCAACGTGGCTTTTACTGCCTCTTTGTAGGATTCTGGCTGCTCTAGCGGCATCACCGCCTCAGTCATGGCAGGATGTAACCCTTGCTCCGCTGCCCAAGCAAGGATGCGCCTAACTAAAGCCCCATCCTGCGCCTCGCTTTGGTAACAGAGATTATCATCAATCCCATAGCCATAGAGAACGGCCTCTGTCGCAGTACGATCGGGCAAAATACGCTCAATATAACTCCCGGTAATACGCGTCAGCACCAAATCATCAGGGGTGAAATGCGCTCCTTCAGCAATCTGCCGCCACTCCTCCCCCAGAGCATGAGCCAGGGCGGATGACGATACCGCCAGCACAGCGCCCGCAGGTAAGCGCACGGGCCGGCCATCTAGCAACACGCCTTGTTGCCCATCATCTCCGACCGGCCCAACGGTTACATGCTTCCAAAAGCGTTTACGCGCTTGTACCACGCTCTACCCCCTTCTCTTTAATGCCCACCAAGGCCAAGCGCACGCAGGATACCCCCTGCACCACCGCCATGGTCTTGCTCCCGCTCAGGTAGGGGCAAACCTTGCCGCCCTGCGCGTGCTTGTTGCACAGCATAGGCGCAAGCATCATCACCAAATTTTGCTGTATCAAGCGGGGGCAAAGCGGGGACGCCATCTTTCCCTGCTGTACCGATATGGACGCTTCCCCCCTTACCCTCCAGCAGCAATGGTGTGGAGAAATCCGCCCCAATCACACTAACATGCGGCATAAGCTGAAGCGTATAGCTTTGGTCTGCCAAGGCCATACTGCCCTGCCCAAGGACCGAAAGATGTTTGACCTCCAAAGCCATATCCCCAAAATGAACCTGCCCATGGTTAAACTGCACCACGCCCGCAGCACAGCGCAGGCCCATAGTGCCATCACCTAGCTTGAGCAACCGTGCCGCGGGGCCTGCTAAGGGGGCTAAAACCTCCCGATGGATACGCCCATCCACAATGGAGAGGCCCATCTGCCCTTCAATCGCTTGCAAAAGGTCAGACGGATGCGCACCTTCCGTCCCTAAAGCCCCTACAAGTTGAATTGGCCCCTCCACCGTAACAGGCTGGTTTAACGCCAACTGCACCCAGCGTGCGGGCAAAATGAGCGGGTCCGCTTTCATGCCCATCCGCAAAGGTTCAGTAGAGCCATCCAACACAATCTCGCCCGATAATGATACAGTTTGCACCGCACCCCCTAGGACAGAAAGAACAAGATGCCCCTCATGCCCTAAAAGATGCAGGTGCAGCCCTTGGTACTCTACCTCCGTACTTTGGAGATGATCAGCCGTAAAATCTATATCCAAGGGTTGGACGGCCAGAGCCCCTAACCAACGCGCCAGAGGGCCATCATGGCCCGGGAGGTTTGCAAAAGCCGCCTCTGCATGAGATTGCCCTCTATGAGCCTCCGCTTCCATCTCGTGAGAGCCAGCATATTGCGCACCTATATAACGATCCCCCGACGAGCGACTCTCTCCTGAGGGCATAGACGTAGCAGGGGGTTGCTCCACTGTTTTGAGCGCAGCACCGAGTGATAAAGTCGGCACAGACGGCTCCGTCGCGCCCCCCGCAAACTCCATAATCGGCGCATAGTGGAAGCGCGTCTCATCCATATGGGCAAGATGTATCTGCCCTGTCAGCCCTGCCGCGCCGAGAGGAGCAGGCACTACCATAGCCGCGCTCCCACCGATCTCCTGACTTTCAAAAACTAGATCATGCAGTGTGACAGACGGCAGGCCCGCCTCCTCTATCGCCCCAAAAGCGAGCTGGCCTTTTAAATGGACATCATGCAGCAAAAGGCCAGAGAACCATCCCCAATCAGGTAATTGCAAAAGATGCGCTTGGCCGGAGACATCCAGCATACTGCCCGTCCGCCCTATTTGCCCTTGCAGAGCGAACGAAACATGCTCTTGCGCGGCATTCCCTTTTTCCGCGTCACTTTGGTTAAAAAGGCTCGCTAACGTTTTGTCCTCACCTTGCAGCTCCATCTTCACCATCACAGGGGTAGAATCACCCGGCAACCCAGCCATTACCGCTTGCTGTAAGCTTTGCACCTCCCCATGGAAGAGCCACGCATACCGCCCCTTGGTGGCCTTACCCTGCATAATAAGAGGGGCTTGTCCGTTCTCAGCATCCAAACGCACATCGCGTAGCTGAAGCCCTGTTGGAGCCGTTACATGCCCTAAATGGAGATGAATCACATCAGGGCGCAAACGCTGTGGCACATGCAATAGAGCATCCGTCAAAGCGACATCCGCTCCTTTATCAAGACCAGCATCAGCCGCCTTATGCGGAGCATCAACCGCATGGAGGCGCAGCGTGCCATCAAGCTGCTCCATCTCCACCGGCATAAAATGCGGAAACAGACGATGCAATCCTTTAAGGGAAGCCCAATGTCCTTCCAGCGTAAAAGCTAAGCCCTGCAGACGATGCGCATCGCTCATTGTTCCATCTAAAGTAGCATGGTCCTGTTGCGTGCCATCTCCTAACGTCATACCAAGGCTGAAAGGCCAAGGACTTTTCTGCTCTATTGTAGCAGAGAGCAAACGCTCCAACGGCCCCATACGCCCACGCAACGTAAAGGGCGTATGCTCATACTGCCCGCTTAGATCCACCCACGGGCTGGCACTGCGCATACCCTCTAATTCCAAACGCGTGATCTGAACACGACCACTAATCGGCACCTCTCCATCTGAGAGATCATCCTGCCATGAGAGGGTCGCGTTCTTTAGATGCAAAGCCCCAAAGCTTACCTTCCACCGCGGGAGAAGATGGCCCGGCATAGCAGCAGGAACAGCCCCACCTTGTGCCGGCTGAGACATCACCGGCAGCCATGTAGAACATTGCCCCTCGCTTGCCCGAT
The DNA here is from genome assembly GCF_002592045.1 of Parasaccharibacter apium. Lineage (GTDB taxonomy): Bacteria > Pseudomonadota > Alphaproteobacteria > Acetobacterales > Acetobacteraceae > Bombella > Bombella saccharophila. The sequence continues at coordinate 380,814 of NZ_MEJG01000001.1, forward strand.
GGAGCATAACCCCTGCCCCATTGATCGTGAAATCTTGAAAAGAAACATCACGATTTAACAACGCAAATAAAGACATATCCGCATGGACAGACCGCGCCACAACAAAGGGTGAGCAGCCCGGGCGCGTCAACACCACATTTGTCGCTTGGAAAGACGGCCACGGTAAGAGCTGAAAAGACGTCTCTCCCATTTTAAGCTCTAAGCCTGTTTGGGCTTGGAACACCGCCGTCACCCGCTCACGCAAATGATTTTGGTCTATCAAAAATTGCGGGGCAAGGCTGATGCCTGTCAGCACGACCACCAACCCTATCAGACTGGCTGCTAGTTTTTTCATCAGCCTTTTCCCTTTCCTTCTTTCACATCGGGCTTGGGTAAAACCAATGCCCCACCATCTTACCGACTACGGCGGGGCTTAGGGGTATCACCTGCGATAAACCCCAACATCTGAAACGTCTCTTGCATATGCGGCGGCAAAGGAGCCGTAACCTCCAACCGCCCCCCTGCTGGGTGGGGGAAGGCCAGCATACGCGCATGAAGATGTAACCGGTCGGGGAAGCCCTCCACATGCGCTGCGGCCCCGCCATAGCGCGGGTCCCCCAAAATAGGTGTGCCTAAGCTCTCTGTATGGACGCGTAATTGATGCGTCCGCCCCGTCCATGGTGAAAGGGCCAGCCAGCTAAACCGCTTACCCGTGGCATCGAGCGTCTCATAAGCACTTTTAGCACTCATCGCATCCTCATCGCCGCGCTCTACTGGCACGATGAGCGAGGCCCCACCCGCCCCTACTTTGGCCAAAGGCTGATCAATAACGCCCTCTGGCGGTGTGGGACGCCCCACCACAACCGCCCAATAGGTCTTGCTCACCTCACGACTACGAAAAGCCGCCGCCAATTTTGCCGCAACACCGGGCGTCCGCGCCACAAGGAGCAACCCTGATGTATCCCGGTCGATACGGTGAACAAGCCGGGGCTTCTCGCCCCCTTCAGGGCGCAACCCTTCCAACATCATATCCACATGTACGGTAATGCCGGGGCCGCCTTGTGTTGCCAGGCCAGAGGGTTTGTTCAACACAATGAGCTGCTCATCCTCATACAGAATCATATCCCGCATTTGTTGGATAAGCTCTGGGTTAGGCGGTGGCGGCGGGGCTGGGCGGCTTTGGTCTGGCAGAGGCGGGATGCGGATGCTCTGGCCGGGGTAAAGCCGTTTATTAGGTTGTACACGCCCACCATCAACCCGCACCTGCCCTTTACGGCATAATTTCTGCAACCCGCCTTGGGTCAAATTGGGATAATGACGGCGGAACCAGCGATCAAGACGTAAATCGGCCTCATCCTCACTGACAATACGATTCTGAACACTCATGATTGGCGAGATGCCCGTTTCTGCGTCAACATGTCCAGACGCTCGCGGATTCTTTTTTCAAAACCACGATCAACCGGCTCATAAAGCGTCACGCGCTCCATCCCTTCTGGAAAGTAATTTTGGCCAGAGACACCATCTTCATAATCATGGTCATACTCATAACCTTTATTATAGCCTAGCTCCTTCATCAACGCTGTTGGGGCGTTACGAATATGTGCAGGCGGCATGAGGCTCCCTGTCTGTTTGGCTAAAGCCCGTGCTTGGTTATACGCTTTGTAAACAGCATTCGACTTAGACGCCACAGCAAGATGTACCACAACCTGCGCTAATGCGACCTCCCCCTCTGGCGAGCCAAGACGCTCATAAGCTGTCGCCCCAGCTTGCGCGAGCGGCAGAGAGGTTGGGTCAGCCTCGCCAATATCCTCACTCGCAAAACGCACAAGGCGGCGGGCAATATAGCGCGGGTCCTCCCCCCCTTCTAACATACGGGCAAACCAATAAAGGGCCGCGTCAGGATCACTACCACGCAATGATTTATGCAACGCAGAGATAAGATTATAATGCTCATCCCTATCTTTATCATACAAAACGGGACGGCGGGCTAAGGAGCGCGCTAGGGCCTCCGGGGTAAGTGGCTGCGTATCTGCTTTTGTAAGCGATAAAAGCTGCTCCACCATATTAAGCAGATAACGCCCATCCCCATCCGCCATTGCCCTTAGTGAGGCCCGTCCTTCCTTGGTGAGCGGGAGGGTGCGGCCTATCTCTCCCTCGGCACGGCACAATAATTGCTCCAACGCCTCATCATCAAGGCGATGCAGCACCAAGACCTGACAACGCGATAAAAGAGCAGAGTTCAACGCAAAGGAGGGGTTCTCCGTTGTGGCACCCACCAATACGACCGTACCGCGCTCCACATAGGGGAGGAAGCCATCTTGCTGCGCCCGATTAAAACGATGAATCTCATCAACAAATAATAGCGTCCCCCGCCCGGTAGCCTCTGCTTTGCGCCGTGCTTCCTCAAACGCCTTTTTTAAATCTGCCACGCCTGAAAAGACGGCTGAGATTTTCGTATAAAACAACCCAGCTTGAGCGGCGAGAAGCTGAGCAATGGTCGTCTTACCACAGCCCGGCCCACCCCAGAGGATTAAGCTTGAGAGATGGCCGCTCTCTAACATCCGTGTCAGCGTACCTTCCGGCCCTAGGAGATGCTCTTGACCGCGAACATCCCCTAGATGTTGCGGGCGCAATCGGTCTGCTAAAGGCTGCGTCCCCGCCTTATGCCCTATAGCAGCCCCACGGCGTGGCAATGCCGCTCCCGCCTCTGGCTCCTCTGAGGGAGACCCACCAAAGAGATCCGCCATAATCTCCGCCCTCATCCTCTCTCACATTTATTTCTACAGCCTTGATGATAAAAGCTACTCGAACAAACGCCTTAATATAGCCGGCACAAATGCTGAGAGATAATTAACATGCAAGGCAGGTTTGGCAAAACTCCCCTCTAGCTTATAGGTCACCGCCATGGCCCCACTGCCTTTTTTAGCCCCAAAGACGCTCCCTGCGGCTTGATTCACCCCAAAGAATGGCGAGAGCGTCCCTTGCATATGCAACATCTCCTGCCCGAGATCGACCTGCCCTTTCATCGTACCCCCAAAGATGGCATTGCTGGCTCGGCCATCCTCCACGTCCAATTGGTTCCCCGCCATATGGAACGACGCACGAAGGCGCACATCCTCAAAACGTTCCCGTGAGATCTGCCCCCAATGCAAGGGGGCAGCAAAGGTAGCCACAACTAAGGGTGTTGGCGGATGCTCTAAGTTTAGATGGTCTATTTTAAGCGTCCCCGTAAAAGGAGGCAGACCAAGGCCTATACCCATTGTTTGCTCTGCCTCCGTCACCGAGCTTCCCGGTGCTACAGGCTGACAGCGCCCCTCCAAATCCACCGTACCACCGGTAAGTTGCTGATAAACCCCAAGGGAGGCCAGCCAAGCCCCAAAATCCGCTACCGTAAACTTCACATCATACGCGCCCTTCTGCCCGGGGATGGGGCTGAGGTCAAAAGCGAGCGGATTAGGTTGGCGTATATGCAAGGCAAGCTCTGTTACATGGTGAGCCGCCCATTGCGCACGCACTATGACATGAGAGGCCGTTTTCTCCTTCCCATAAAGGACTTTATCAGCCTCCAGACTCACCTTCCACGTCCCCGCTGGGAGGAAAGATTTGCGTAAATTGGAGGGCGATTTACCCACACCAGCAGATGGAGATGGCTTCGCAACAGCTTGCCCCTTCTTCTTCCCCCACCATGGGGTAAGGTCTAAAAGCTCTGCTTGAATATTCGCTTGATAACGTGCTGTCAGATCGCCCTTTAAAGGCCAGTCTAACACAGCGTTGCCCTCTGTCCGGCCGAGTTGAAAATGCGTCAAATGGACACCGCCTACCTGCCCTTGCCGCACACGCCCCTCCGCCTTTAAAGCAATCTGCGGCCCATGAACTTGCACATCATCCAATCCGATAAGCTGACCATTCTCCCACAGGATCGTCCCTGTTAAGCCTGCATCCGCCCCGGCGGGCTTCTGCCAAAACGAAGCTGTCACAGCAAGCGGCGTAAGATCTAGCTGTAAGTGCGCTGTTGTACGTTTATGCTTGTTGCCTAATCCATATTGCTCATACACAACATGACTTTGCGCTTTACCTTTTAACACGGAAGGCCGCGCAATAGAGGCAGGCACCCCAAGGGTGCGAAACTCCGCTACACCAAGCGGGGCGGTTAAATCAGCCTTCAATAACAAACGCCCTGCAATATTGGATTGGAAACTATCAAACACACTCCCCGCTACTGTAAGACCACGAAAAACCGCCCCGCCTTTAATTGTCAGGCTAGTCTCATTAATAGAAAGCCGTCCCCATCCTTGCTGTACATGGTCAATACCGGGCATCGCTATCCCAATATCGTGAATGTCAAACGCTGCTCCGAACTGCAACTCCTTCATACTGACATGTTTTTTAAGCGGTAATTTGATTGTAAAAGTCCCCTTCATCTCGCCCTGCGTTGTCGCCGGGTCAACAGGATGACGGGCTAAGAGATTCAAACGAGGATATGATAAAATATATAAAAAAGGTGGTAATTTGCCCTCCATCCCCAAAGAGAACTCACCCATTTGTTCATGATGTAACAAATCACTCAATATAATGCGCCCAGAAGGCAGCAAAACCATACCGCCTTTACCGTCAGCAATATGGCCGTGCTGAAGGTCTATTTGCAATGTCTCTGGCCCTATGAAATGGGCATGAGCATATTCCCCCGTTACTTGGGGCATATTATCTAACCATGTCACATTCAGCCCATGGCCGATCAAATCACCATCCAAAGCATGGACATCCAACCCCGCTAAACCCGTTGTACTGGAGAAATAGAGGATAAGCCGGAGATGATCCCCCCGCCCGGCAGTCATATTGGTTGTCATCCAACGCCGCGCACCGCGAGCGGCCCCTTCTGGCCAGACGCTCGCTAATGTTGCAAAATCGAAGGCAGCAACCTTACCATCTACCGTCATGCTGACATTATGTGCATGCTGTAGATGGTCCATTTCGCCATGAGCATCAATAACAAATGGGACAGGAATCTCATGGGAATCCAGAGCAGTTAGATCCGTATGCAGGGCCAATGCCCACGGCTCGGGCTTATCAGCATGAGCCGGCCCAAAGGTGAAGCGCGACCGAGCCGATGACACACGGAAAGGCATCTTCCCCGGCCGAATAACCTCCCCCGCCCCAGCCTCAACTGTGCCACTAAGCGTCTCGAACGCCCCTAACACACCGCGTTGTTGAAACTGCCCCTCTAGCTGAAAAGCAAGCGGCAGATTAGCGACTAGAAGCCCTTTCTTCTGCTCATTCGCCACAGGAATCCACGGGGCCAAAGCGGGCAAGCGCATAGGGGAAAGAGTGAAGTGCCAATGGCTTTTCCCGCTCCCCTCTGGGGCAATATCGCCCTTAATCTGCACTGTCCCACGCTCTGTCCCATCCACTAATCCCGGCCCTTGGAGGGAGAACGCAAATTGACCCCGCCAACCGCTCCGCGTTGTATAATCCGCTTGCATATCCGGCATACTCATCACCAAAGAGGCATCTGGTTGAGCCTCATCCAACATGGTGAGATGAATATCATGCATAGTAAGATGATACGGCACGAGCGAAGCGAAGGACTCAGCCCCCCCAGAGCGATGATGCGTCCGTGCATTACGCCCCATCCCTGCAACCTGCACACGGCCTTGTAAGGTCTTTATCAGGGTTACATTGACCCCTTGCACCTCAAGCGAGCGCGCCCTCACCGTCCCACGCAATAGAGAAGCTAATTTAAAGGTAAACCCCACATGCTCTATATGCTGTATAGGGGCAGAAGGAGCGATGAAGCGAATATTATCAAGCTGCAATAATAATTTGGAGGAGTGACCGCCCTTTTGCGGTTGCCATGCGAGGGCCATGCGCTCCCATTGCAATGTCCCCCCGCCTATATGTGTTAACGCCCCACCCCACCGATGGGATAGACCCGTCACATCCAACGGTCCCTGCGCTAACCGCCCCAAAAGCAGAGCCACAGCCAATAACACCCCAACAAATGGGATTAAAAGACCAAACGCCACACGGCGTACCATTGGCTGCCAGTTCATACTCTAGGAGACCCCAAGAAGGACATATCTAAAAAGCCTTACAGCTGTGCTAAAGCCTCTTGCACCCAAGCCACATGCTTTGCAGGGCTGACCTTCCGCTTAAAAGCAGCAATACGCCCCTGCGCATCAATAAGGAAGGAGCTGCGCTCTATCCCCATAAACTCACGCCCATACAGCTTTTTAAGCACCCAAACGCCATAAGCCTCAGCCAATTTATGCTCATGGTCGGAAAGGAGCGTAAAGCTCAGTGCCTGCTTGGTGAGGAACGTCTCTAACGCGCCAAGCGCATCGGGACTAACACCCAATACTGTCAGCCCCTCCCCACCGGGGATGCGTAATTCTGCCAAATGGTCACGCAAATCACACGCTTGCGTTGTACAACCCGGCGTAGAAGCCCGCGGGTAGAAATACAATAAATAAGGTTTACCTTTTAGCGAGGTACTCTCTACCTGCGTTTCCCCTTGTGGACCAACACCCTCCAACGTGAAGTCCGGCGCGCTCTGCCCAAGCTCTATTACGTGCGTTTTTTGCGTCATGGCTTATTGCCCCTCATTGCTGCTTGTAGGTTGGTCGCTATGGGTAACACTCCCATCCCCTACCGAATCATCCGGGCTATGAGGTTGGTCCCCAGCAGGTTGCTCCACAGCCTCATGCCCCCCACGGCGCATACCCTCCATCGCAGCACCCGGCACGGGCGGCTGGCCTTGCTGAGATTGCTGTGCTTGCTGCGCCTGCTTTTGTGCAAGCTGCTTCTTCATCTTGGCAAATGGATCAAACTTCTGGAACCCAGCTGGAGGCGTAAAAATATCCGCAGGTAAGTCTTTATACTCTACGGCAATGGCCTTTAAACGGCCCGTTAGCCCATCAGCATCCACCCCTTCTTCAGAGAGAATAAGACCATCCTCCGTCACACAGGCTTTTGCTTTGCCGCGCTTGCTATCAATCGTCCAATTCTGACACGTGACATGAGCAATCTGCTCCGTTCCCTCAGGGTGATAAGTCATCCCTAACCCTAAGAAGAACGGATTATGCAACCCATGCATAGGGCGAAACTCAATATAACGCCGCTCTTGCATACTCACGAGCGTCATAATCTGGGTTTGGCGATTTAAAATTGTTGCACTGCGGCCATCGTCAGGGTCTATCCGTAGCCGGTCTCCTGATGCAGCGAAGGATACTTTGACTTGATGCTCCGGCTCACTGCCTTTTTTATCACCCGGCAGCACCTCCGTTTGGAAGCGATACGTCACCACCGCATCCCGCGTGGGAGATAGCGGCGGGTGATCCGCCCCTGCCCATGCAAGAGACGTATGAGCCCCTACCAGAATCGCCAATGAAGCAGCCGCTATCACACCACCCTTGCCGCATCTATGCTGCCCATCCCGCTTGATACGCCAAAGTGTCATCACTGCCTCTCTTTCTTGCTCGTCTCATTCACAATCTTACCCCCACCATAATCAGACCAAAAAGAGAGAGCCAGAGAGAAAATGCCCCCGCCCTTCATCTCCCTTTAGAACGCTGGGCCATAAGGGTAATCTCGGCTGCCAAAGCCTCCAAACTTATATCATCAGGCCAATGGCCTTCCTGCATCATGGCCGCCTCAAGCTGCTGTTTATACGCTATAAAGGGGACAGACACCCCACCCAAACGCGCTAAATGAGGGGTGATATATTGCGTATCTAAAAGCTTATACCCCCCACGCCGCAATGCCGCCATGAGATGCACCAGCGCGATTTTGGAGGCATCCCGCACGCGCGAGACCATGCTCTCCCCAAAGAACGCCCCATGCAGGGAGACGCCATAAAGCCCGCCGAGCAAAGCCCCGCTCTCTTTATCGCGCACCTCGACAGAATGAGCATGACCTAAGCGATGCAACTCCCCATAAAGCTGCCGAATCCGTCCGCTAATCCATGTCTCTGGTCGCTCAGCCGTGGCTTGGGCGCAGGCTTGCATCATGCCATCAAAATCTTCATCACTACAAAGGCGATAATGCCCGGCTAAGACGCTCCGCATTAACCGCCGCGGTAGGCGGATGGCCTCCAAAGGCTCTAGCGGGATAATCCCCCGCTCTTGTGGGCAGAACCATTCCAGCTCATCGCTCTGCTCATCTGGAGCCATGGGAAATAAACCTGCCGCATAAGCGCGCAAAACTAACTCAGCCGTGATAGTCTCCATCTCTCACGCAGCCCTTATAGAAAGACTCTTCATGTCCACACGTCAGCCTTCATCCTACCAAACATATATCTACGCTCTCAGCCTAGGGCTGGCTTTTATGCTGCAACTCGCCCGCCCTGCCCTGCGCCCTCTTATGAACATCATTGAGGTTGGCTGCCTTCTTGGCATCCTCATCTTCGCCCCGTTAGAGCTCTACCAGCTCTGCCGTCATAAAAAGGGCTGATGCCGTCTAGCCCTCTGCCCCTGCATGACCCCGATACGCCTCGGCGGCCTCCTGCACGGCCATACCGTGGGTGCGCTCCAACCGCCGGATGGTGAAATGCGCTTTCGCCACCGCACGATAATGCGCCAAAAAGGCGGAGTTAATCGCTGCCCCACATAAGGCCCCCGCTACCGGGACCATCTGCGCCGCTAATTTACGGGAGAGAGCCATCCCATAATGGCCAGCAACTTCCGCCATAAGCAATACAAGCGGCTGACCGCGCATGAGGCTGCGTGCTGCAAAAAAGCCAAGCTCACCTTGCCCCTCACCCGGCTCGCTGCCCTGTTTGCCTCCCATATTCCGCAGGGCAAAGACTTCCAAACACGCGCGGCGTGTCTCCTCGCTTTGCAAATCCTCCCCATTTTCCTGCGCGATAATGGCAATCTCACGCATAATCGTTAGGGTGGTAAAACCAATATCCGGCCCCATGCTCATAAGGCCGCCAAAGCCGCCCGCCGCACCAGAAGCTGCAACAACGGCTTGCCTCATCCTCTCCTTAATCGCGTGCTGAGGCCGCCCCTTTTGCCGCTCCAACCCCAAAATCGCGATGCGATAAGCCTGCTCCAACGCTGTACCGGCAAGGGATTGCACCTTCTCTTGCAGGCCCGGTGCCAAAGAGAGCGTATGCAAGCCCAAATGCGCTGCACGACCAACCGCACCGCCCATCAAATCCGCCAAACGGGTTAGGGTGCTACGCCCTTTCTCCACACCATCAAGCACGGCATGTAATTGGGACAGAGCCTCCGTATCGAGGTCCTGAAACAGAAAAGCCGCGCTGGGCACATGCTCTTTCCGCTCGTTACTCATGCTCTGTACCTCCTTTTAAGAATCGGCTTTTACGCAAAAGCCTCCTCATTGTTACTAACCTTTAATCAGGCTTTTTCCCACTGGCCCTTTTTTGTGAGATACGCAAACTCCTCCTCCCGCACCGGTGCGACCGAAAGACGAGACTGCTTCAATAAAGCCATCTCTGTTAAGGTAGGGTCGGCTTTAATCTCTGCCAATGTGATAGGCTGTACAAAAGCCCCATCTACCTTAACATCCACACAGACCCAACGCGGATCCTCTGCTGTTGGGTCGGGGTAAGCTTCCTTCACAACCTCTACCACACCGACAATGCGCTTTTCCGTCACGGAATGATAGAACAACGCCTTATCGCCGCATTTCATGGCCTTCAAATTATTCCGCGCTTGATAATTCCGCACGCCTGTCCATGGCTCAACATCATTCTGCACCTGCTCATCCCACGAAAAAGACGCTGGCTCCGATTTAATCAGCCAGAAGGCCATGGCTCCATTCTCCTTATATTCTATACGCTATTGGCCCCACCATGCCCGACTTCATCTCTTTTTCAAAGGGTCGTTTCCTACAGGATGGTGCGAACATGCTTACGGCCCCACCCTTCATATTTTTCATTTTCTTCCGCCCCCTAAAACGTCCATACTAGGGGCTATGCGCATATCCTCATCCCTAACCCGTTGGACAACCAGCCCCACCGCGTGCCTCACACTCATTCGCCGCCTCACCCTCCCTTGCTTATGTGTAGGGTTAAGCATGCTGGCTGTTGGGATGATATGGGGCCTCTTTTTTGCCCCGGCGGACTGGCAACAGGGAGAGACTGTCCGCATCATGTTCCTCCATGTCCCGATGGCATGGCTTGCCAGCTTGGATTACGCCCTCCTCGCCTTATGTGGCTTTCTCTATCTTATATGGCGCAACCCTCTTATTGGTCTTATCGCTGTGGAGGCAGGGCCGCTGGGGGCTATGGCTGCGGCTTTATGCCTCATCACAGGCTCACTATGGGGCAAACCAAGCTGGGGAACATGGTGGGTATGGGATGCACGGCTCACCTCCGTCCTCATTCTCTTTTGCCTCTATCTTGGTCACATCCTCACCATCCGCGCATTTGATGACCCACTCCGCGGCCAACGCGCAGCGGCCCTGCTGGCCCTTGCCGGGGCAGTGGACCTCCCCATCATCAAATTCAGCGTCCAATGGTGGAATAGCCTGCACCAGCCTGCCAGCATCACCCTTACCAAAGCCCCAACTATGGCTATGAGCTTCTTTTACCCGCTCATAGTCTGTACCATCGGCTTTACCCTTACAGGGTTCGCCCTTTTATTGCTCCGCCTCCATGCCGCCTTGCTCGAACGCCGCGCCCAAGCCCTTGCCATGCAGGACCCCACATTATGACCCCACCCTCATGGCCCCCTCATTGGGGCTTTATCCTCGCCAGCTATGGGCTTACCTGCCTTGCCGTCCTGCTCATCCTCGGTGGTAGCCTCATCCGTTTATATCGTGCAAAACGGCGTCTTGCCCTTATGCACCGCCTCTATAAACCGTCATCCTCTTTAGACTAACGCTCCATGCCCTCATCACGCCCTTTCATGCGCCGTAAGGCTGGCCGGTTTTGGCTCATCATCGCATGCCTAAGCTGCTTCGCTGGGGCGGTGGGATTGATCATGCATGCGCTCTCCAGCACGATTATCTTCTTCATGACCCCTGCACAAATACACGCGCACCCCCCACCCATACACCAAACCATCCGGCTAGGCGGTATGGTGGTGGCAGGCTCCCTCCATAACCAACCCACCCAAGATGGCACGCCAGATACCTCCTTTGAGGTCACAGATGGCCAAGCCGCCTTGCGCGTCTCCTATCACGGCATTTTACCCGACCTCTTCCACGAAGGACAAAGCGTTGTGGCTTTGGGCTATTATCAACCTTCAGGATATTTCCTCGCTTCTGAGGTCCTCGCTAAACATGATGAAACTTACATGCCCAAAGAGGTGGCTGATGCTCTGCAAAAAACCGGCAAATGGGACCCACGCTTTGGCCCCCCACCTGATGCTGCAAGTTGGAACCGTATGACCGCCCCCGCCAAAAGCTCCACCACCCTAAAGAACACACCCTAATATGCAGGCCCTTTTCACCACACTGCTTGCAGCCTTAGCCCCCGTCTTTTCACCAGAAAGCGGGCATTTTGCCCTCGCCCTCGCTTGTGTGCTTGCTGCCCTGCAAGGAATATTACCCCTCATAGGGTTGCGCCGCGCCCATAGCCCGCTTACAGCCTTGGCCCGCCCGCTTGCCCTCAGCCATTGCCTCGCATTGCTCATCTCGTGGGCCTGCCTCATCATCGCTGCTTTAGGGGATGATTTCTCCCTCAAACTCATTGCCGATAACTCTGCCATCAACAAACCATGGCCTTATAAAATAGCCGGATTATGGGGCAATCATGAAGGCTCTCTCCTTTTATGGGTGAGCTTGCTAAGCCTCTATTGCGCCCTCTTAGCCCTCCTCCCCGGCCAAAGCCCCCGCCATCCCGCCGGGTTGCCACCCCGCTTACGCAGCCGCCTCCTCGCCCTTTTAGGCATCGTCAGTGCAGGATTTGAGCTTTTTTGTCTCACAACCTCCAACCCCTTCCTCCGCCTCTGGCCCGTCCCGATAGATGGGCTAGGGATGAACCCCCTACTGCAAGACCCCGGCCTCGCTGTGCACCCACCCCTATTATATAGCGGTTATGTCGGCTTTGCCGTGCCCTTCGCCTTTGCCATAAGTGCCTTGCTAGATGGCCGCGCCGATGCGCTTTGGGCACGCTATGCCCGCCCATGGGTCATCAGCGCATGGGCGTTGCTTACATTAGGCATCACATTAGGCGCGTGGTGGTCCTATGCCGTCTTAGGATGGGGGGGCTATTGGTTTTGGGACCCGGTAGAAAATGCCGCGCTCATCCCGTGGTTAACAGGCACAGCCCTCCTCCATAGCGTCATTGTGGTGGAAAAACGCAGCCATTTGCAAAGCTGGTGCCTCTTACTCGCCCTCGCCACCTTCGCGCTCTCACTCTCTGGCACATTCCTTGTTCGCTCGGGGATTCTCAACTCCGTTCATGCCTTTGCGAATGACCCGGCACGCGGCCTTTTTATCCTTGCCTTATTGGGCCTTTATGGCGGGGGTGGATTATTACTTTTCGCCCTGCGCGCGCCTAACCTCCTGCCACCAGCAACACCATCCTTCACCCCCCTCTCACGGGAAGGAGCGTTAGTCCTTAACAACATCCTCCTCTGCACCTTATGCGCCATCGTGCTTACAGGCACGCTCTACCCACCTTTTATGCAACTGCTCTTTGGGCGCACCTTATCGGTCGGTAAACCGTTTTTTGAGGCCACAACAACGCCATTCATCATCCCGCTCCTCCTCCTAATGGGGGGCAGCATGGCCTTACCTTGGCGTTATGCCCCTATAAACCCAACCTTACGCCGTCTTGCTCTACCCCTATGCCTTACCCTTGGGGCCATTCTGCCCGCCTTCTGGCTCTTTCCCACCGCTTTGGCAGCGAGTGTGGCTGTCCTCGCTCTTTGGGTTATCAACGCAGCTTTAAACGACCTCATCTCGCGTTTTTATACAATGCCGCAAGAGCATCGCGGTCTCTCCCGCTTGCCACGCAGCCTTTGGGCAACAAGCCTTGCTCATATTGGGGTCGGCATCACAATGCTGGGCCTATGCGGCATGGCTGGCAGCCAAGAACGCCTCATTGAGGCCCAAATAGGCACGCATCTCCACTTTGGCGGGCATGATTGGGCCCTCACCGCTCTCACCCCTCATCATGGCCCGAATTATGAGGCAGTAGAAGCTCACATCATCATCCGCCGTCATGATGCACATGGTCCCGTGCTAGCCATCCTTGAGCCGCAAATCCGCCTTTTCCCCCAACAGGGGCAAAAAATCCTGCATGTCGCAATCATTCACCGCCCGTTAGAGGACCTCTACGCCGCCTTAGGGAGTGTTAAAGAGGTCCAAACTCCGCAGGATCAAAACACCTACCGCGTTATTTTACGCGTGCATGAAAATCCCCTCGCCTCTTGGCTATGGTTTGGCGGAATCATCATGGCCATGGGCGGCGTCTTACATCTCATCCCCGCACGCCGTAAGAGGAGGCCCGCATGCGCCTAACACGCCGCCATTATCTCGCTGCTCTACCTGCTTTAGGGGCCGCTGGCTTAGGGGGTGGGTTCCTCTACATGCTCCGCCATGCCACCCAAGGAACATTCGACCCCAAAGCCGTTCGCAACCCACGGCTAGGCCAAGCAGTCCCCGCCTTCTCTCCCCTGCCAGCCTTGCCAGAGCAACCTACCCCTTGCCCCGGCCTCTCATGGCAGGATTTTCACACCCTCACGCAGCCTGTCCTCCTGCTCATCTGGGCCTCATGGTGCTTACCTTGTCTGGAGGAAATCCCCTTCCTCCGCCAGCATATCGCGGGGGAGACCACTACCGCATCCCCGCTCGCTTTATGGGGGGTTTGTTATAAAGATACCCCCTCACAAGCCGCGCATTGGCTAGAGCAAGCACATCACCCCTTCAGCCGTCTAGGCATGGATTATGACGGCCAATGCGCTATTGAATGGGGCGTAACAGGTGTGCCGGAGAGCTTCCTCATCCTCCCTCATCCTCTAACAGGTAGCCGCATTGTCTGGCACGGGACGGGGAGCTTAACAGAGGCACTCTATCGTGAGCAGATTCAGCCCTTTTTAAGAGGGGCATTATGATGCGCGTCTGCCTAAAAGGCCTGCTCCTCCTCGCCGTCTGCCTATATGGAAGCTCCATCGGCCATGCTATTGATAGCCCTGATGAAATGCTACCCGACCCGGTATTAGAACAAAAAGCCCAGCATATTGGCCAGCAATTACGCTGCCTCGTCTGCCAAAATGAGAGCATTGAGGAAAGCTCCGCCCCCCTAGCAAAAGACCTCCGCCACATCGTGCGTCAGCAACTCCAGCAAGGCCGCTCACCAAAAGACATTACTTTATGGATGACCCAACGCTATGGGGAGTTCATCCGTTTACAACCTCGCTTCTCTGCATCGACAGCCTTGCTCTGGCTTATGCCATTCCTCAGCCTTATGATAGGCTTCCTCCTAGCACGCCCCCTCTGGGCACGCCGCACCTCTCCCCCGCCAGCCCCTCTCACTGTGGAAGAACGCCAAAAACTCAATCAGTTTTTCAATAAGGACTAGCCTGCATGTCGCTTCTGATCCTCGCCTTTCTATGCTTGTTTATTGGCTTACCAATTGTAATTAGCCTTGCCATACGCGGGACACTCAGCAAACAGACGGAAGACCCCTTCCTCACCCTCCATCAAGAACGGCTAGAAGCCCTCGCACGGGATAAACAAGCCGGGCTGATGGACCAACATCATTATGATGCCGCTCGTATTGAGACAGAGCGCGATATTATCAACCATATCTCCACCCCTCCACCAAGCCTCAGCGGGGCAGGGCATGCGCATCGCATCATTGGTATTTCCACCCTCGTCTTAGTCCCGCTTGTGGCCTTGCTGCTCTATGCCCTACATGGTCAACCCTTCCTCGGCCCGCATCCTGAAGCCGCCCTTCCTGCTGGGGCGTTTCATACCTCGCCTATCGCACCACCAGCCAGCACAATGGCCCCCACCCACACCTCTGGAGGACAACCATGAAGCCCACTCTACCCCGCACAGCCGCCACCCGGTTGCATAACAGCACGCAGCCTCTACCGCCGCGTAAACTCATCCCATGCCCCTGCTGCCATGAACCCCTCCAACATACGGCCCTCCATTGCGCCCATTGTGGGGCAGAGAAACATTATGGCCCCCGCCTCCATGAGCTTCTCCTCTATGCACTTAGCGGCCTTGCCCTCTGCTTAGCCCTCATTTTCATCCTCACACCACATGCCTTCAGCACAGCATCCTTCTGGCTCTACCCCCTTTTGGGCTCTGGGCTAACAGCAGGGTTCCTGTTGGCGCAATTCCGCTTCTCCGGGGAGCGATGGATTCAACACCGCAAAAAGTAAGAACGGGTTCCTTTTCTTTAAACTTCGCCGTATAATTGAGGCGTTATATCCAAGGCTCTGCCACGATTCTGGAGGTTCCTGCCCATGGCTGCCCCGCTCTCCCCCCGCACTATCACCCAACACGGGATGGCCTTATTAGACACGCCTTTACTAAATAAAGGCACAGCCTTCCCCATGGATGAGCGCACAGCTTTTGGGCTTCACGGGCTTCTTCCCCCCGGCATTCATACGTTAGAAGAACAAATTGAACGCGCTTATAACTACATTACCGCAACTAACGATATCTTAAGCCGCTATGTGCGCCTCCGTACAATCCAAGATAATAACGAGACACTCTTTCACGCCTTGCTCCAAAAATATCTCACCGAGCTTATGCCCATCGTCTATACGCCCGGCGTTGGGGAGGCGTGTCAGGAATTCTCCAAAATATGGCAGCGTCCTCGCGGTTTGTTCCTCTCCAGTGCAGACCGTGGGCAAATCGCTGATCGCCTCGCGGCTATTCCACAGAATGACGTTCGCCTCATCATCGTAACCGATGGTGAACGCATTTTAGGCTTGGGTGACCTCGGTGCAAATGGGATGGGCATCCCCATTGGTAAGCTCGCCCTCTATACAGCCTGTGCAGGCTTAAACCCTGCCTTTCTCCTCCCTGTCACCTTAGATGTGGGGACAGAGAACATGACACTGCGTAACGACCCTGCCTATATCGGCAATCGTACACCTCGCCTCCGCGGGCAAGATTATGCCGAGTTTGTGGAGGAGTTTGTCACCGCTATACAGCAACGCTGGCCGGGCATCATCCTCCATTGGGAGGATTTTGCAGGGCGTAATGCCGCCCCTCTCCTTAAACGCTATCGGGACCGCCTACCTAGCTTTAATGACGATATTCAAGGCACGGCCGCCATTGCCGTAGCAGCCATCCTCAGCGGTGTGCAAGCGAATGGGGAACGCCTAAGCCAACAACGCATCGCCATCGCTGGGGGAGGCTCGGCAGGGATTGGCATTGCCGAGCTGCTCCTCACCGCCCTAGAAGCAGAAGGCCTCAGCCGTGAGGACGCCCTAAAACGCTTCTATATCGTGGATCGTAACGGCTTACTCACCCACGATATGGCTAATCTTAGCGAGGGGCAGACCCTTTTTGCCCGTCAGGATGAAACCGCTCAGAATGGGCAGGGCCGACCACTAGGGGAGGTTATCAGCAAATCTGCCCCTACGATTCTGATTGGTGTATCTGGCCAAGCCGGTCTCTTTACGGAAGGGATGATTCGCGAGATGGCCACTCATTGCACCCGTCCGCTCATCTTCCCCCTCTCCAACCCGACAAGCTGTGTGGAAGCCACACCGCAGGACATCCTCACCTGGACGGCAGGGCAAGCGTGGGTCAGCACAGGTGGGCCTTTTGCCCCAGTAGAACTAGATGGCCGGAATGTCGTGATCGACCAAACCAATAATGCGTATATCTTCCCCGGTTTGGGGCTTGGAGCTTTGGCCTGCAAAGCCAAAACGGTAAGTGAAGGGATGATCATGGCCGCCGCGCAAGCCGTTGCCGCCCTCTCCCCATTGAAGAATGGGGGGACGAATCTCCTTCCCCCCCTCGAATCCATTCGCACAACTGCTCTTAAAGTTGCATATGCCGTAGCCCAACAAGCGCAGGCTGAACAACTCTGCCCGGCTTTTGATGATACCGCCCTGCAAGGGGCCATCGCCGCCCTTAGCTGGCAGCCGCGCTACCGCCCCTATCGTCCGGCCTCATAAACGAGGCCCGTCCTTCCCATCCCTTGCTAGAGAGTTCCCATGGCACACCGTATAGAAACCGATGGCCTCGGCCA
Organism: Parasaccharibacter apium; assembly: GCF_002592045.1. Classification (GTDB taxonomy): domain Bacteria; phylum Pseudomonadota; class Alphaproteobacteria; order Acetobacterales; family Acetobacteraceae; genus Bombella; species Bombella saccharophila. The sequence continues at coordinate 397,933 of NZ_MEJG01000001.1, forward strand.
GATTGAAGTCCCCCAAACAGCCCTATGGGGGGCGCAAACACAACGGTCTCTACGGTATTTTAGCATTGGGAAGGACCTCATGCCGCGCGAGATGATTGAGGCCTATGCCATCCTCAAGCGCGCTTGTGCCATCGCCAATGCGGCGAGTGGACGGTTAGCAGGCGATAAGGCGGACCTCATCATCCGTATTTGTGATGAAATTATGAGCGGGATGCACGACCGTCACTTCCCGCTACATGTCTGGATGACAGGCTCTGGCACGCAATTCAACATGAATGTTAATGAGGTCATCGCCAATCGTGCAAGCCAAATGACAGGGCAACCTTTAGGGAGCAAAAAACCGCTGCACCCTAATGACCATGTCAATATGGCGCAATCGACAAACGATACCTTCCCCGCTGCTATGTATATTGCCAGCGCACTCACCACCCATCGCCGTCTCCTCCCCGCTTTGGAGCGATTACACGGGGCGATTACTCATAAGGCAGCGCAATGGAAACATATCGTCAAAGTCGGCCGTACCCATCTTCAAGATGCTGTCCCCATCACATTAGGGCAGGAATGGGAAGGCTATGCGGGCATGCTGGCCGAAAACATCCAACGTATTGAAGCCGCACGCGATGGCCTTCTCCCACTCGCCTTAGGCGGGACAGCCCTTGGCACAGGGGTAAATACCGACCCACAATTTGCTACACGCGCTTGTAAAGAGATTAACCGCCTCACCCAGCTCGACTTCACAAGTGGGAGCAACAAATTCGCCCTCCAAGGCGCGCATGATGCCCTTGTACATCTCTCCTCCACTTTACGGACCTTAGCGGGCAGCCTCTTTAAAATTGCTAATGACATCCGTTTGCTCGCCTGCGGCCCTCGCGCCGGATTGGGGGAGCTAAACCTCCCGATTAATGAGCCCGGCTCCTCCATCATGCCGGGTAAAATCAACCCCACTCAAGCCGAGGCCCTCACTATGCTCTGCCTCCAAGTGATGGGTAATGATACAGTTGTCGGGATGGGCGGGGCCAGTGGTATGCTGGATATGAACGTCTATAAACCGGTGATGATTCATAACATCATGCAAAGCCTCACCCTGCTCCATGATGGTATGGAAAACTTCCGCCGCTTCCTCATTGAGGGCACAACTGCCAATGAGGAACATATCCGCCAACAATTAGACCATTCCTTAGTCTTGGTCACAGCCCTCTCCCCCAGCATTGGGTATGACAAAGCCTCTCAGGTAGCGCATCACGCCATGAAGCATGGACTCAGCCCCCGCCAAAGCGCGCTAGATCTCGGTTTTATGAGCGGAGAGGACTATGACCGCGTGGCGGACCCTGCCCTCATGCTTAAGCCGAATATTACGCCCCCTAAGGGGTCGTAAGAGCTCATTGCTGGATGAGTTTGCCCTCTTTATCCACCAAGCTAATAGGATAATCACCAGAGAAACACGCATCGCAATTCGTATGGTTAGCCACAGGGCGGCCTTGGTGACCAAGAGCACGGTACAAACCATCAAAACTAATAAAAGCAAGGCTGTCAGCATTGATGGCCTTACACATTTCTTCTAACGAATGCCGCGCTGCTAACAAATGCTTCTCCGAGGGAGTATCAATCCCATAAAAACACGGATGCTTTGTTGGCGGAGAGGTAATGCGCATATGCACCTCCTTCGCCCCAGCAGCGCGCACCATATCGACAATCTTACGCGAGGTTGTTCCCCGTACGATCGAATCATCCACCAAAATAACGCGCCGTCCTTCCAGCACCGCTTTATTGGCGGAATGTTTCATCTTCACACCGAGATTACGCACTTGGTCTGTCGGCTGAATAAAGGTGCGCCCTACATAATGGTTCCGCACAATGCCCATCTCGTAAGGTAGGCCACTTTCATGCGCATAACCAATGGCCGATGGCACACCGGAATCCGGCACAGGCACGACGACATCCGCCTCCACCCCGCTCTCCCGCGCTAATTCTCCCCCAATGCGCGTCCGCACTTCATAGACGGACTGACCCTCCAGCACAGAATCAGGCCGGGCAAAATAAATATACTCAAAGATGCAAAAACGCCGCCCGACATCCCCAAAGGGCCAAAGCGACTTTACCCCTTCAGCATTGATGACAACAATCTCACCCGGCTCAATATCGCGGACATAATCCGCACCGATGATATCCAGCGCACATGTCTCGCTGGCTAATATCCAACCGCCCGCTTTCTTCTCATAACCAGGCATCCGCCCTAACACTAAAGGCCGCACGCCAAGCGGGTCGCGCATCCCCATCATGCCGTTATCAGGCGTTAAGGTAATGAGAGAATAGGCCCCTTTAATCTGCTTCGCAGCATCCATCAGACGGTCAATAACCGTATCATAGAGAGAAATCGCAATGAGATGAACAATGACCTCTGTATCCATCGTAGAATGGAAGATACAGCCACGCTTTACCAAAGCTTGGCGCAAGGTCGCAGCGTTGGTCAAATTGCCATTATGAGCAACAGCCAACCCCCCAAAGGCGTAATCGGCATAAATAGGCTGAACATTGCGTACATGCGTCCCGCCCGTTGTGCCGTAGCGGTTATGGCCAATCGCTGCCTCGCCGGGTAAACCTTCTATAACGGCTTGATTACCAAACACATCCCCCACCAGCCCAAGAGCCTTATGCTGGTGGAAAGCCTCGCCATCAAAACTGACAATCCCCGCCGCCTCCTGACCACGATGCTGCAAAGCATGCAGGCCTAGGGCTGTCAGAGCGGCCGCATTTGGCACCCCCCACACACCAAAAACACCACATTCCTCATAGGGACGACTGGACGATTCAGGAAAAGACATAGACAGAGCAAACCTGACGAGCGACTCTCGCTCTTATCGAGTGGCACAGCAGCGCATGAAACGCTGCCCCTTCAATGGCTATTCGGAGCCATAAAGGCAAGATGTTCCGACCAGGAAAGAGGCACATACCCCTGCAAAAAAGCAACGCCTCGCACGATATAAGGGGAGAAAATGCTCCCTTTCATCGCAGTTTCCAGCCAATCTTGAGCAAGATAGCCCCCTGCGCAAAAAAGCAACACTAAAACCACATAACCACGCACCACACCAAAGCCCGCCCCCAAAAGAGCATCCAACGAGCCAGAGAGAACAACCCGAAGCGCGCGCGCTAACTGTCCTGTTATGAGGTTAAGCACAATCAACACCAGTACAAAGAGGACCAACCGCCCCCCCCAGTAAAGCAATGGCGTCCCTTGGAGGGAGGGTACGATCAACGGGCCAAGCTTTGCCAATACAGCTCCACCTACCCGGCTAACAACCCACACACTCCCAACCCAAACAAGCAAGGCCCCACTCTCACGAGAGACGCCGCGTATCAGCCCCCACACAGTCGAAAGCCCGATAAGACTGAGAATCCCCCAATCCATCGGGCCTAAATGCTCCAAAAACGTCCCATGCAGGCCTGTCATATAACCCCTTAGCCCCCGCTCAAACTACTTAAAAACATCAAGGCAGTTTAGTAGAGCGATATCGCCCTCCCTTACGAGCCCTTATGCCACGCTTAAGTAAATCTGCCGAGAGGTCGAGCCGCTCTGTTAGCTCCTGCCATATAGCAACCTCGCTTATGCCATGCTGATGCCATATTTTTTGTATCTCTTGGAGGAAGAGCGCGCTATCATCAACCAATGCTTCCGGGTCCCCATAAAGGTAATCCAGCAAGCAGTCAGTTGCCTGCTCAGCAAAGGCTTTACACTCCTGCCCAGCCTTAAGTTCTGCGCGTTCCTTAGCAGCGTTATGTTTTGTGGGTTTTTTCATCTCAAGGCCATTATAACGGGCTTATAGCGTCCTGCAAAAGGAAAGAAAGCACACAAGAATGTTATATCCCTTCCTCAAGCATCATTTTATCTCAATACGCCCCTACTCTACCCGATTATAGCTTAAGAAAGGTCAAACGCCGCCAAAACCTGCCAAAGGCCTTTTCTCTCACTCTAAAATCTTTTATATCTCCCCTGCGTGAGCGACTGGCATCGTCTTTTACCATATGGGGTCCGGTTTTTATGGATGTATCATCCACAACCCTCCCGGTACGCTGCGTTCAAGCGATAGTCCTTGTTTGTGGCCTTCTCTCCCCTCATCACGCATGGGGGCAGGCTACACCTGTTGCAGGCTACTCCCCCGGCGCGCGTAGTGCCACAACAGCCAATACAATGCTCGATAGCGTTGTCGGCAATGCTCACTCACCGCTTAAAAAACAAACCAGCATCACAGGCGACCTCTACCATATCGCTGCCGATGGCACTGTTACTGCGCCCAATGGGTTAATTGTCCCTCCCGGTGGTTGCCAAACCCCCGGTACGGCCCGCCTCCCTACCAGCCAAGCGGCTAATGCCCCACATTCCCATTATCAATTTGGCACCGGTCGGCGTGGAAAAGGATTTGAGACCGTAACCATTGGGGTGAGTGAACAACCTATCCTCGCAACATCCAGCCCCCATCCCCCCACAACACGTCGGGCAACACTCAATGCCTCTTTTGGTCCTACCGGCATTTATATTCTGCCAGAGCCATGCACGCGCTCCCATCCAAGCGACCGCGCCTTAACATTAGATGCCGCCACCAGCCTTGCCAGTGCCGATGGCAACGCCTTTACTCTAGCGGGTAATCGCTCTCATGAGGTCCCCGTCAATACAGCACAACGCTTACCTGATGGGGATATTGACTTAAGCAATAACGCACTCGCTGGCCCCACCTCTCCGTGATGCCCGCTCCTTCCACATCACAACGGGCCTTGAAAGAGTGGCGCATATGGTCACGGTCTGCTTTATTGGGCTTACTCCTCATTCCTGCACAAGCCCTTGCCCAAGGTGTTCCCCCTGCCACCACACAAGCCGGTGTGCCCATCACCGCTTTGCCAGAACCATTTGGCCTTTTTAATCGCCATACAATCGGCGGGCCCTCTGCTAATGTCCAAGGTACAGCATCAGGCGATAACACCCCCAACACATCCCCGCCTGTAACAGAGCCCATTCCCCAAGGCCCTGCCGGACCAAACCCAGCCCCCCATATGGCTAATGATGTAGCGTTACCGCATCTCCAAGCTGTGGTCCTCCAACCCGCAGGTCAAACTGGCAGCCAACTAGACCAACAGCCCATTTCCTCAGCCGGACTAAGGCTTAGCCACGCACCGGGGCTTTATAAAATCATCCTGCCTTATATAGGCAAACCCCTTACCTTCCAGAAAATGCACGAACTTACAGGGGCGATTGCCGTCTTTTATCGCCAACATGACCGCCCCTTTATCAGCGTAACGGTTCCGCCGCAGCGCGTGCATAATGGTGTGCTGCATATTGATATTTCCGAATATCGTTTGGAGCGCATCACGGTGCATGGCAACCGCTGGACGCCTGCTTGGCAAATCCGGCAGACCAGCACACTCAGCCCCAACCAAACCATGGCCCTCACCTCCCTTCAGACGGAGCTAGACTGGCTTAACCTTAATCCTTTTCACACGGCAGACCTCATCTACCGCCCCGGTACGCACCCCGGCAGTACGGATGTGGATATTAATATCACAGACCGCTTCCCCGTTTATGCTTATGCCGCCATGAATAATCAGGCCGACCGCTCCTTAGGGCGGTTTAACTGGTACACGGGAGCCTCATGGGGAAACGCTTTTGGGCTGGGGCACATCCTGACCTATCAATTCAACCGCACTTTTATGAATCGCTTTGACAACCATACAGGCAGTTGGACCATCCCTCTTTTTGGGCATAATGCGCTCCAAATCTTTGGCAATTACGCCCTCTCTCACCCCACCAGCAACACGCGCGACCTCATCAACCGTGGTCAGAGCGGGCAAGTCTCCCTACGCTGGCTCCATATGTTCGACCATATCGCCCTAGGCCGTAATGCTGGCCTTGATGGCATGATTCAAGTTGGGTTTGATTGGAAGAATACCCATTCCGACCAATTCTACCATGCACGGACCATCACCCTCTCCGAGGCCGATACAGCGCAATTTGTGGTAGGCTATACAGGCTCCCTCCAAGACGCATGGGGGCAGACGCAAATTAATAACCAATTCTTTTACGGTCCCGGCGGCCTACTCCCCAATGATACACGCCGCGCTTATGAGGGCATCTTCCCGAAATCCAGCCCGAATTATGTTTATGACCGCCTCATGCTCACCCGCACACAAAATCTTCCTTACGGGTTCTCCTCCACCACGAAGGTAACCTTCCAACGTGCGAGCAAAAATCTACTTTATAGTGAGCAGCTCATGATTGGGGGAATGGGCAATGCACGCGGTTATTTTGCCAATACATCCTTCGGCAGTAACGGCAATGCTGTAAGCGAGGAGATATTCACCCCCGCCCTCTCTCTCCTCAAACTCGCCCATATCCCCACAGCAGGACAGCCTGATAGCAATAAGCTGGGTATCTTTTGGGATTGGGCAGATAACCGCCAAGTCCGCCATGTCGGCACAGGGCCACGCGCAGCTAGCCTCGCCAGCATTGGCGCAGACCTTACCGGTAGCCTCAATAGGCACATCAACCTTACAGTCGACGCCGGGATACGCCTGCGCCGCATCCATACAACAGAGCTCGCAAATCGCCGTGGGACGTTCTGCGACTTCCAAATTGTGGGGGGATTTTAAGCCCCTGCCCGCGGGAGGTTAAGCTCCTGCCAGACATGATCCAACGCACGGACCAAAGAATCTAAATCTGCCTCTGTATGCAGCGGCCCCGGCGTAAGGCGCAAACGCTCCGTGCCGCGCGGGACAGTCGGGTAATTAATCGGCTGAAGGTAATGACCATGCTCTTTTAAGAGCCGGTCTGTCACCTCACGGCACAAAGCCGCATCCCCCACCATCACCGGCGTAATATGCGATTGCGCGGGCATATAAGGGAGTTTCACTGCCTCTAGCTTCTTCCGCAAAGAGGCTACGGCGGCTTTCTGCCCCTTACGTTCGGCATCGCTATGGCGCAAATGCCGCACACTCGCCAGAACCCCCGCGGCAATCATCGGTGGCAAAGAGGTCGAGAAAATAAAGCCAGAACCAAAAGAGCGCACAAAGTCGCATAACGCCGCCGAGGCTGCAATATAGCCCCCCACCACGCCATAAGCCTTGCCTAATGTGCCTTCAATCACTGTCAGGCGATGCTCCAACCCACGCTCCTGCGCGACACCACCCCCTTGAGGGCCATACATCCCAACCGCATGGACCTCATCAAGATAGGTCATCGCATTATAGCGGTCAGCAATATCGCAAATCTCCTCAATCGGAGCGATATCGCCATTCATGGAATAGACTGATTCAAAAGCCACAATCTTGGGCGTCTCAAGCGGAAACTCTTTTAGCTTCGCTTCTAAATCTTGTAGGTCATTATGCTTGAAGATGCGCTTCTCCGCACGGGAGTGACGAATCCCCTCAATCATGGACGCATGGTTCAATTCGTCAGAAATCACCACACAGCCCGGTAAACGTGCCGCTAATGTTCCTAGTGTAACCCAATTTGATAAATAGCCTGAGTTAAATAATAACGCACTCTCCTTACCATGGAGAGACGCAAGCTCTCTCTCCAAACTAACATGGTAATGATTAGTGCCAGAGATATTACGCGTTCCCCCCGCGCCAGCCCCGCTTTCATCCAATGATTTATGAATCGCCGCTATAACATCAGGATGTTGCCCCATCCCCAAATAATCGTTAGAACACCATACCGTCACATCACGCCCAACACCGTGATGAAATGCCTTGGGGAACTTACCTGCATGACGCTCTAACTCCGCAAAATAGCGGTAGCTACCATCAGCACGCAGGCCATCTAATGCGGTTTGAAATAGGGTATCGTAATTCATAAAATAGTTCTCCTTGCGGGCCTCACTTTAGGTCTCACTCCCCAGAAAGCAAGGCTTAAACACTGTTATAGGCGAAAACATAATTACAGAATCTTTAAAATAGGACTATTAAACTACTATTTTCCTCTCCATTCCTTTATAGCTAATAACATTCATCCTGCCCCTATGGGGCCTGCTTGCCGGAGGGCCTCTCTTTTGCCTGTTTCCGCCTCATCTCACCAAAATGAACATCCCCGTTTTGCTGCTTTACTGCCTTACTGGCAGGTCACACTGGCTGCCTTTAGCGGCTGGTTTTTGGATGCGTTTGACCAAACCGCCCTCATGTTTACCCTCCCCGATATTGCAAAGGATTTCGGCTGTTCATTGGCGATGTTAGGCAGCGTCTTTTTAGCGCAAGCTCTGGGGCGCGCTGTTGGCAACACAGGGTGGGGATGGCTCTCAGACCGCTTCGGACGCAAACCAGCCTTTACATTAGGCGTCCTTTTCTTTGCCTTGTTCGCCGCGTTAACCGGCACAACGCATCATCTCCTCAGCCTCATCATCATTCAATTCCTTTTCGGCATTGGCTTTGGGGGAGAATGGACCGCCTCCGCCACACTCTTAATGGAGAGCGTACCCGCCCCGCTCCGCCCCTTAGCCTCTGCTACAATGATGTCCGGCTATGAAATCGGCTATATGGCCGCAGCAGGCGCACAGGCTTTAATTCTGCCACATTATAGCTGGCGGCTTATATTCTTTATCGGCTTACTCCCGGCTTTACTCGTCATCTTTATTCGCCTTGGAGTAGCAGAAAGCCCCCTCTGGCTCGCCACGCAAGAGAAGAAGAAGCACGCAACACATACGCCCCCAACTACCGAGAAAGGCCCCAGCCTATGGCATATCATACGTGCCTTCTGGAACGGAGCTGCTTTTCAAGCTGTAGCCTTTATGTGCTTCCTAGAGTTCCAAAAAGCAGCATTATACACATTCTACCCCACGATTTTGCGGGAGCATCACCATCTAAGCCCCCAGCTTATCTTCTGGCCCGTAGCACTTTATTGCCTCGGCTCTTTTAGTGGGAAAATCCTATGCGGGGCCTTAGCTGCACGCTTTGGGGAGGCCCGCATCATGCGCCTTGCCCTCCTAACAGTCATGCTTTTAATCATCCCCTTCCTCAATGCAGGACCATGGGCCATTTTGCTGGCATCAGCCTTCCTCATCGGGGCAGCCGCATCAGGCGTTTATGCCCTTGTGCCACATTACCTCTCCCAACGCTTCCCTAATGAACGCCGCAGCGCAGGGATGGGCACAAGCTATGCTGTTGGCTCATTAGGGCAAGGCTTAGCAGGTCGCATTGTACCCGCTCTTGGGCCTCTCGTGGCAGGGCTGCCCATCGCTGCAACCATATGCGTGCTCGCTGGTACGATGATGAGCATCGGGGTAACGTTCTTCCGCCCGAAAGATGTACAAAACTTCTAAGGGATTCAGCATGTAAAAAGGCGAGGCCTCATTAAGCCCCGCCTCCCCTACATAAAGATATACCCCTCAGAAGCTCACATTCACACTGCCTGTGGCACCACTCTCGATGGAGTGGTTGCCATATTGACCGATATAGGAGAGGTCTACCCCCACACGGTCCGTCACCTTCGCGGTAATACCCGCATCCGTCACAGCGGCATTGCTAGAAAGCAGAACACCAGCAACATCCATCGTGTTCGTTCCACCACCAGCAACAAAGCCCTCATGCAGCCCAGGCCGCAGACGCCCAAACCCATGACGATACGCACCCATAATATGCGGCATAAAAACAGCCTTACCAATATTCAACCGCGTTGCCGCACGGAAGCCAAAGGTGGAGAAGGTCACACCCTGATCCGTCCCCCGGCTGCGTAAGGCCGCATCATTGCCATGCTCACGGAAGCTGTTCGTCTGCATATTGACGTAAGCCACATTCATAAAGGGTTCGACCACTGTACGGCCTGCGCGCAGCTTATAGCCTAGCTCCGCATAGGCTTGCGCTGTACCGCCCAGATAGCTGCTCCGCACACGGCTGCCATAATCCCCAACGGCAATTTGACGGCGCGTGTTAATCACATTCCAACTATAATCGGCCCCTAAACGAAGGTTCAGCCGCCCCCAATGCGTCCCCGCATAGGCCCCAACAGAGATATTATTGCTGTTACCAGAGGAGGACCGCCCACGCTCAACATTAAATTGAGAATGACCATAGGAGAGCAGCCCACCAACACGCCAATGACTATGGTTGATGGGTGCATCCGCCCCTACGATAAAGCCTGCCGTATTATGGTGCATCAGCGCGGCATTACCATCCCCGCTATTATGGCCTAAGCCCCCATAAGCTTGGCCCCAGAGGACAGCATGATCAGAGTAGCAAGCCCCATTCTTTTGATGGGTTTTAAGGTCATAAACACTCTGCCCATTACGGCCATAATCACAATCTGCATTGGCGAGGCGGTTCATAACGGCATTGCGAAGATAGAAGCTATCCTGGATTAACGCTGTGCGGATGGAGGCATGTAACTCACCCGAGAGGTTATCAAGCGCGCGGCGGGCTTGGTCTTTGGTCAGGCCCGTTAAGGCTGTCACCAGCCCACTCCCTGTCCCAACATGGCTTACCCCTTGGCCAGCCGTCACCTCATTACGCGTCCCGCCAATATCACCAAAGCCAGTGCTATTGCGCTTCAACACAATATCCACCGCATCAGCACTATAAGCAAGGGTCGGGTCCAGATACGCATATTGTGCAGCGAGATTAGTCGTCAGCCCACTAAATTGACCGCTCACCCCTTGTGTGGCTGTCAGAACACGATAGGCCTCGCCATAGGCTAAACCTTCTCCCGCATTCTTAACAATAAGGTCTAACGTTCCGCCCGCTAAGTTTGCCTTGCCCGTAACAGCCAGACGGTCAGAGGTTAGTTCGTTATACCCATCCCCCTTTGCCGTGGTCAGGCTCTGGCCTGTCACATCGCTTGTACCATTGATGCGAAGGATAGAGCCTTTCGCCATGCTCACATCACCCGTGACGTGAAGCGTCCCCAGGCCACTCTGCGTCGAGATCCCCGGTGCAATAACGCCGCCACTCTCAACATGCGTCTCGCCAACACTCCCCACACCACGTAACAGACCATCTTGCTGAACGGTCAACAACCCGTTCCCAGTTGCGCCATTTACTTCCAGCGTTGCTCCATCGGGAACCATTGTCGGGCCAGAATAATCATTCATACCCGTTAAGACCTCGTGCCCTTTTGCAACGACTATCCCACCATTACCGGATAAGGAACCACTATACGTATCCTGTGCATTAGTAAGTGTTAAAATGCCATTCAACGTCCCCCGTCCCGCTCCAGACAACGATTGCGCTTGGGAATCCCCTGCAACTGTAAGATCATTATTATTAATCAACCTGCCTTGGATAATAGCTTTATTTAACGTCATGCTCCCATTATTGGTGGCAGAGGCTACAGTAGCTCCGTTAGTAAGGTTGGACGTACCATCGTTAACTAACGTCCCTGCCAATGTACCGCTATTTAGATCCAACCCCGCCCCTTTGGCCACGCTCGTAGCCCCTGTGAAACGGTTCTGGCCGGTCAATGTTTCTGTCCCACCAGTAATATTCACTCCAGCTGTGCCAGAAAGTGAGCCACTATAACTATCCTTAGCGTTCGTTAGGGTAAGCCCCCCCTCTAACGTCCCATCGCCCTTGCCAGCCAAGGACCCCAATTGGGCACCATCTGTTCCAACAGTAAAATTACCATCATTGGTCAATGTACCTTGGACAGTCGCCTTATCTACTGTCATGCTGCCATCATTGGTAACAGACGCTACATGAGCCCCATTCGTCACACTAGAGGTGCCACTATTAGCCAACACACCAGCTAATGCACCACCATTCACGTTCAATCCCGCTCCTTTTGCCACGGTCGTAGCACCCGTGAAGCTATTTTGACCGGTGAGAGTCTTGGTGCCAGCGGCGATGGTCAACCCACCACTCCCAGCGATGGTGCCATTATAATCATTCTGTGAATCAGCATCTGTGAGCGTCAAACTATTCCCACCTAATGCCACTGTCCCATCACCACGCAGGTCCGTCACAGATAATGGCGTACTACTCGCTTGGCTAATATCAAATTGTGCCTCCTTCTTAACATCCACATAGGATGAAGGCGCAATACTCCCACTACCAGCCAAGGCTAATGTACCATTTTCAATAATCGTATGGCCTGTATACGTATTAGCCCCTGTCAGAGTTTGTGTCCCCGTTCCTATTTTAACGAGGCTCCCGCCTGTATCATTACTCGCCCCACCATCTTTTATGACCGCACCAAGTACATCATTTTTATTAAGACCACCGAGCGTTAACGTCTTACCTCCTAACGATACAGTCCCCCCCTCACCAGAAAGAGACCCAATAGAAAGGCCATTTGTATCCATCTTGGAAAGATCTATTTTACCTCTCTGCTGATTGACAATACTAGCCGTATCAGCCGTCGTGTTATTAGAGAAAGATAAATTACCAACATTCTTGATCGTAGAGGATCCAGCAGTGCTATTATCTGTGAAAGTCAGCGTAGAGTTATCCTCATCATTGTTTATTGTTGCATTGCCTGCTGTACTATTATTATGGAATGTAGTTATATTTGTTCCTTTATTTATTATTGTTGAATTTTCAGCAGAACTATTGTCATAAAAGTTCAATGATGCATTATATATGTTCGATATCGATGCATGGCCTGCCCCCGTATTGTTATAAAAATTAACTTGAGAATCATGACCATAATTTGCCTTATTAAATATATTAGCACTATCAGCTGTGCTTTTATTATATAAATTAAGGTAACCACCATCAACAGTCACCGTATGATGACCTAATGTAGCTGATGCTTGACCACCATCACTAGGCACACCATTCATATTCACTGTGGAGTTACTGATAAAAACATTCCCTCCTTGTGTTGTCGCATCCGACAACCCAAAAGGCGTAGCATCATTCGCATTTACCGTGACATTAGGCGTGCGCCATGTACCAGGCCCCACAATATACGTATCTCCTGTATAGGTATTATCCTTATTTAAATTAATAACTGAATTTCCATCATTACTATTGGATATAAAAATACTTCCTGGACCAATAATAGGTGCATTGGTATCATAGGTATGACCATTAAGATCAATACCATAACGATAGCCACCATATGTATTTTCATTATGACCTGAATGATTAGACGGGCCAAGAATAATTGTCCGCCCCACCTCGTTCGTAATATCAGCGCCAAGTTTTAATATACCACCATCAATATCAATAGATGTACCCTGCTGCCCCAAGCTTTGATCAGAGGCAATTTGAAGGATACCATTATTAATAGCTGTCCCACCCGTATAGCTATTATTGCCGTTTAAAATGAGTGTTCCCGTATCTGTTTTTACAAGAGTTGTAGAATTATTGGGATCATCTGTAATATTTGTATCAATAATAGCCGTTTGACCATCACCAAAAGACGTTCCATTCCCTACACGAATAATCGAAGCAGACCCCGTTTTATTAAAGAGGAGACCTGTTTTCTGCTCATCACTTACACTACCCTGATTAGTGATAGAGAATATATTATTGTTATACTGGTTCCCATTTAAAACAATAAGACTATCATCACCTTTGGACAACACATGATAAGTAGATTGACTTCCACCCTGTCCATTACCTTCTGGCGCAAATTGCATACCCGCAACTTTTACCGTTCCATCTACTGTAATATTACCGCCATTATGCTCAAAAATAGCATAGCTATTTTCATTCCACGCGGCATTATTTGTCCCCTGAATTGTCGTCCAATTTGTTGGGGCACCCTCTCCTTGCTTCCATACGCCATCTCCTCCCTCAACTTGACCTGTTGAACTCACATGGGAGCCGTCCCAGAAAGTAAGCTTATCTTCAGCGTTGGTTTGGATAAAATTAACTTGATGCTGCCCCGTCTGAAGAGCACTTAAATCAGGTCGTGCCCCCTCACCATTTACAGCCAATACAGTATTCTGCCCTATATTAAGATTTCCACCATAATTATACAGCGTACGAATACCCGACCCCAATTGCGTTTGAAGCGGAGCTACATAAATAGTACCATTTAAATTAAGATTTTCAGTAACGTTAATAACACCACTGCCCTGCTTTCCAGAGCCATTATCACCTATATTAAGAAAACTAGAATTTCCATTCATATTTAAATTACCTGTAACCGTTAAATAACTACGTGGGTTACCAGGTATAGCTGGAGCAATAGTACCACCAGACTCTACATCTATATCATGTCCCGCAGAGCCAATACTCCCCGTACCCTGCAAAAGGCCACTGCTCTCAACCGTTACATGAGATGTTCCCGTTATATTACCATAAACATTTAAAGAACCACCGTTCTGGACACGCGTCTCCCCCGTATATGAAGCCCCATTATAAACATCAACATATTTAGCCTTGGCTATTAAACTAATATTTCCTTCAATATTCCCGCCAAATCCTTCTTTTGTTCCACTAATTACAAGCGTACCACCATTACCTTTAACATTGGTTTGAGTTGTAGCATCAGTTGATGTAATATTTAATGTATTAGCACCAATATCAACCGTTGTACCTGCCGTGCTTCCCCAGTCTCCACCAAGGCTCGTAATATTTACAGGGCCTTGCGCTTGCGAAATATCAAATGTACTGCCACCACTCATAGCTACCCCGCTAGAATGGGCAATACTCCCCTCCCCCGATAGAGCAAGAGTCCCCTGCTCGATATTTGTATTCCCCGTATAGCTATTAACAGCCGACAATATAGTCGTACCTGCACCATTCTGCACGAGAGTAACAGGCGCATCCGCCTTATCAGTGATAGGAGACGTTACAGTCTGCGTCTCGCCTTGGGCTGGTGTATAAGTTTCAACATTACCCTCCGCCGCATATACAGAGGACCCCACAAGTGACAGAGTGGAAACCCCCGCCATAAGAATTACACATCGAGCAGAAGCTCTAAGCGGAAAACAATCGGATACAGTCCGCAGAAAAAACGGAGATCTACGATGCAATCCACAGTACTTCGCCATAAAGCCATCCCTAAATATTTAACTTACTAACAAAGAATTAAGATAAAGAGACGAATCAATACCCTCTCTATCAGGCGCGGCCAACAATAGATGGTAAAAATTACACGTCAATAAATTTTGATTGAATTGTAACTTCTTTAATTATGGAAAAATCCTATCTCTTTGATATGATTTATTACATGCTCCCCTTATTTATGCGAAAAAGCAGCTCGCTATGAGCCGCCTTTTTACAATGTTGGCCATATTGGCCGGTATAGGGGAGGTTTAACGCCGCATGGCCCATCAACGATAATACCAACACCCCCCTCACAGCAGCATTGCTAGAGGGCAAAACTCTGGCATCAAAACCCCACAAGCCTGCCAGATACCAAACGCTCTATTTTAGCTTTGCAAAAGACTCAATAAGCCATTCCGCCACACGGATGCCATCCATTCCAGCGGAGAGGATACCCCCTGCATAGCCAGCCCCTTCCCCCGCCGGATAAAAACCACACACAAGCGGGCTTTGGCCAGTATCATCCCGCAAGATGCGCAGAGGCGAAGAGGTCCGCGTCTCCACCCCCGTCATCACCGCATCATCCATGCTATAGCCCTTAATCTTGCGCTCAAAACGCGGCAGAGCTT
The DNA here is from genome assembly GCF_002592045.1 of Parasaccharibacter apium. GTDB lineage: Bacteria > Pseudomonadota > Alphaproteobacteria > Acetobacterales > Acetobacteraceae > Bombella > Bombella saccharophila. The sequence continues at coordinate 413,475 of NZ_MEJG01000001.1, forward strand.
CCCGGATGGAGGCCACAACAAAATCTGGCAAGCATGTTGTAAGGTCTGTCGGGGTAACACCCGGCTGATAAGACGGCACAACCGCTCCCAAAGAGGTTGAAGCTCGCCCTGCGAGGAAGTCCCCCACTCGTTGGGCCGGAGCTCGATAAGCCCCACCACCCGCTATAAACGCAGCCTTCTCCCAATGACGTTGGAAGGCAATCCCCGCCAAAGGCTCATCGGGGAAATCCACCCCCGGACGAACCTCCACAACAATACCGCTATTAGCATTACGCTCAGCACGGGAATATTGGCTCATCCCATTAGTAACGACTTGGCCTTCCTCCGAGGTTGCTGCGACAACTTGCCCACCCGGACACATACAAAAAGAATATACACCCCGGCCCGTACTGGCATGATGCACCAGCTTATAATCCGCAGCACCAAGTAAAGGGTGCCCCGCTTGCGGACCAAAGCGCGCAACATCTATCACTGATTGAGGATGCTCAATCCGCACCCCAATAGAGAAAGGCTTGGCCTGCATCGGCACGCCACTCTCATGCAGCATAGCAAATGTATCGCGTGCTGAATGCCCCACCGCCAGAATCACCCGCTCCGCAGGTAAAACCTCCCCAGTAGAAAGCCTAACCCCAGTAATCTGCCGCATATCTGGCTTATCTGCACAAGCTGCCGTCTCAATGCCCTCCAGCCGTGTCTCAAACCGATATTCACCACCGAGAGCCTCAATCTGAGCCCGGAGGGACTGCACAACCGTCACTAAACGAAACGTCCCAATATGAGGTTTGGAGAGATATAAAATCTCCTCCGGGGCTCCGGCCTTTACGAATTCCTCCAAAACCTTACGGCCAAGATGACGCGGGTCCGACACGCCAGAATAAAGCTTGCCATCAGAGAATGTACCGGCACCCCCCTCGCCAAATTGTACGTTACTTTCCGCTGTAAATTGCGCCTTCCGCCATAGGGCGAATGTATCAGCCGTGCGCTGCCTAACAGCACGACCACGCTCTAAAATAATCGGCTTTAACCCTGCTTGAGCTAGGATAAGAGCCGCCATTAACCCACATGGCCCCGCCCCAACCACAATAGGGCGCGCGGCCTTTTCACGCTGCTCTGCGGTCAATATCGGGGCGACCCAGCGCGTATCGGGGGTAGGGCGAATCTGCTGGTCATCGCCAAAACGCGCTAAAACAGCCTCACAATCCCGCACGTCACAATCGAGCGTATAGACAAGCTGTATATGCCCCCGCCGCCGTGCATCATACCCACGGCGGAAGATATGATAGGCTCGCAAAGCCTCTGCCTCTATGCCCAGACGCGCAATAATCGCCGTGCGTAGCTCATCCTCTGCGTGGTCTAGGGGGAGAGCAAGGTTACTCAAACGAAGCATAGGAGAAGAAGCTGTCATGCCCGCTCCTTTACTGCTAGCAACGCGGCTCTGGCAAGCAGGCTCAGCACAAGCAAAGCAGAAAAATGATGCATCGTGAATAAGTTTCCCTTATCATTAGCCTTCCTGTGCTTTCCTCTGCCTATCAGGATATTCATGACGACCACCGCCCATCACCACCATGACCATCACCATCATGACCACCATACGCATACACATGGGCATGGGCATGGGCATCATCACGGGGGGCATAGCCATGCGCCAACCTCTTTTGGTGGCACCTTCCTCATCGCCATTCTTCTCAATTCTGCCTATCTGATTGGGGAGGCCGGATGGGGATTTGCCGCCCATTCTCTCTCCCTTTTAGCCGATGCCGGGCATAATCTCTCCGATGTATTAAGCCTGCTTGCCGCATGGGGCGCACAAGCCCTCGCCCGCCGCAGCCCCAGCGAACGCTTCACTTACGGTTTTAAACGCGCCACGATTCTCACCGCCCTCCTCAATGCAACCATCCTTTTACTCGTCACGGGGGGGATTATTTGGGAGGCTATCTGGCATTTCATCCATCCAGAAATCGTCCACGGCCGGACAATCAGCATCGTAGCGGCTATTGGCATCCTCATTAATGGTGGCACGGCTTTATTGCTCATGCGCGGGGCGCATCACGACCTCAATATGCGCGGGGCCTTCCTCCATATGGCCTCCGATGCTCTTATGGCCCTAGGGGTTGTCATCGCAGGGGGGCTTATCACCCTCACAGGCTCTTCCTTCATCGACCCCTTAGCGAGCCTCATCGTCTCTGGGTTGATTATCTGGGGCACATGGTCGCTTCTGACCCACGCACTCGGCCTCGCTTTAGATGCGGTCCCACACAGCATCACACCACGCGCTGTTGAGGATGCCCTACGCGCTATGCCCGCTATTGCGGACCTCCATCACCTCCATATCTGGCCAATCAGCACGACCGAAACTGCTCTAACGGTCCATCTCACCCTCCACCCCTTCTCTGAAGGATACAGCGCGCAAGACGCACAAAGCCAGATTGCGGCAACCCTGCATGAAGCCACCCATCTGTTGCAAGAACGCTTTGCCATCGGCCACCCGACCTTCCAAGTCGAGGCTGCTACGGCTACGGCCTGCTCTGCACCGCATTGCACGCCAGAGGCTCACCATACATCAACCACAACCACGGACTAACCCCATGGCTGCCGCTCTCCCACTCCCAACCCAAGAGGCCCCCCTTATAACGCCACAACGAAACTACGTTTGCGGGTTGCACGCCTCTCTATCCTCGTGAGTGTGATTGTCCTGAGCATCAAATACACAGCATGGGCTGTCTCACATTCCGGGGCTTTGCTCTCTGACGCTATCGAGACCATCCTTAACGTCCTTGCTGCCATCGGCACTTTATGGGCCGTTGCCTTCGCTGCACGCCCTGCGGACGATAACCACCCTTACGGACATGGCAAAGCTGAATATGTTTGGGCCGTGATAGAAGGCGTGCTCGTTGTCCTCACCGCCCTCGTCATCCTTGCTATTGCAGGGCATGATGCCCTCCATATTCATGCGCCAGAAGCCCCCTTACCCGGCGCGTTGCTCAATGCTTCAGCGGGGGTTATCAACCTCCTCTGGGCACTCATCTTGCGGAGGATGGGCAAAAAACACCATTCACAAGCGCTCAGCTCCGCGGGGGATCATGTTCTCTCCGATGTTTGGGCCAGCATTGCCCTGCTCGTTGGTGTGTGCCTCATCCCTGTCCTTCATTGGCTTTGGTTGGACCCACTCCTCTCCGCCTTTGTGGCCTTAAATGTCCTATGGACAGGCTTTGGCATGATGCGCCATTCCATGACCGGTTTGCTTGATGAGGCCCCCCCGCCGGAGCTTGTCAGCCAAGTGGGCCAGACCATCACCCAAGCTGGCCAAGGCGCATTAGAGGCCCATGACCTCCGTATGCGGCGCGTTGGGGCTCTTTATTTCGTGGAGTTCCATCTCATCGTCCCTGATGAAATGCGTATTACGGATGCTCATGATATTTGCGACCGCATCGAACATGCCATCCGCGCCGTATTAGGCCGCTCTTCCATTCATATTCATGTCGAGCCAGAAGACCTCGCCAAACGTCATAAACCCGGTGCAAGCGGTGTGTTGGTAATGTAACACGGCCTCCCCATACGTCCCTCCTGTTACGGTAAGGTCACATCTGCCATGCAAATGCACATCTCCCCTTGACCACACCCCGCCCTGCATCCGAATACGGGACCGAAATCCCTTCACCCTGACCCCGTGGCGGACCCACCCAAACTGTGCCCGATTCTTCCCAACCAACCCCACCTCCTGCCCCAAGCTCACCCCACGCGATGAAGCGGCGTAACCGTATTACGCGCTTTCGCCGCTCGGCACGCACACATACAACGCATTGGCAACGCTCCCTCATCTTCTGGGCAGGGGCAATTACGGTTGGTATCATTGCATGGCTCTTTGCTCGCGCTGCTGATTATGCCAGCTCCCTTTGTCTGAGCTTAACCCACTGGAACCCTTATATCATGCTCGCTATCATCCCTAGCGGGCTAGCCCTCTCCATGTGGTTGACCAAACGCTTCTTCCCCGGTGCGCAAGGCTCGGGCATCCCTCAAACAATCGCTACACTGCATATTGAGGACTTCTCCCTCATCAACCGTATTTTGGCGTTACGGATTGCCTTTGGCAAAATCTGCCTCACCACCTTAGGGCTGCTCTGCGGGGCATCCATCGGGCGTGAAGGGCCAACAGTGCAGGTTGGTGCCGCTATTATGCACGCTTATTCCCGCTTTTTGGGTCATGCGAATGTCTCCACACGCCGGGGCGTTATCCTCGCGGGCGGGGCAGCCGGGGTGGCAGCGGCCTTCAACACCCCCCTTGCCGGGATTGTCTTTGCTATTGAGGAACTCTCCAGCTCCTTCCACCAACGGACCTCCGGCTTCATGCTCACAGGGGTTGTGATTGCTGGTGTAACGGCCATTGTCCTAACAGGGGGCAATTATACATATTTCGGCCATGCATCAGTTGATGTCCCGGTTGGCACAGCATGGATCGCCGTCCTTGCATGCGGCATCCTGGGCGGGCTGGGTGGTGGGGCCTTCTCCGCTTTTCTCATCCGTGTGGGGAAAGGGTTGCCGGGTAAAATTGGCCGCATCCAACGCTCCAGGCCTGTTCTCTTTACCGCCCTATGCGGCGTTTTACTGGCTATTCTCGGCATTGCTAGCCATGGCGAGACATTTGGCACAGGGTATATCCAAGCCCATCACCTCGTTGATGGCTCCCGCCATGGCCATATGTCTTATTTCTTGATGAAATATGCCGCGACCATCATTTCTTATTGCTCCGGCATACCGGGCGGGTTGTTCGCCCCCTCCCTTTCCATTGGGGCATCTGTCGGGGGGTGGGTAGCACGTTTCCTCCCCCATACCGCCCCCGGTGCAGTGGTGCTGCTCGGCATGGTGGGCTATTTCTCCGGCGTGGTGCAATCGCCCCTCACCGCCACCGTCATTGTGATGGAAATGTGCGATAACCAGCAAATCACCCTTGCTTTGCTGGCCACCGCCTTCCTCGCCTTAGGCGTCTCACGCATGGTCTGCTCCCATTCCCTTTACGGGCAACTCGCCGACCAATTCCTCGCCCGGCAGGAAGGGTATCTACAAAAGCAGCATGACCAAACCCGCCAAGCCTCATCAGACCATTCCACACCGGAAGAAGCACCATAAGGGCCGCTCCTTCCAGCATCAGCCCTTATGCGTGGGCAGATAAATCCACCACACCGATATAGCCTTCCTCTGTACCGAAGATGACAGCACCGCCTTGCGGGGTGAAGGCAATAGCATTTACCGCACCACGGGCCACACCACCGCTACGCTGGCCATTACATAAGGGCAGGATGCGGTCGGCCCCCGGTGCGTTATCCTCCATTGTAGCGGGGACTTCTGCGAGGAGCACCGTGCCATCCTCAAAACCAATGGCGAGAATATCATCCGTGGGATGAGCACAAACGCAGGTCACAAACAAACCCGGCAGACGTGCTAACTCCATAGGTGGCTTGCCCATTGGTCCCCCGCCAAAGAAAGGCCATAGAACAGCCGCATCCGCCCCCGAAGTCGCCAACCAACGCCCCTTACGCGTAAAGCTCATGGAGGCGATTTTACGCGGATAGCCGCTCATGCGCATATTATGCCCATCGGATAAACGCCACCCATGCAGCTCATTCTCCTGCATGCTCGTCACCAAGGCCTCTCCACCGGGATGTAAGCAAAGGCCCGTATGGCTGCCTTTCCACTCTAGCGCACGCACTCTCGCCTCTTTCGACTGCACATACCATAGAGAGGCCCCATTATAATGAGATGCCGCTAACTGCTTGCCCTTGGCATCAAAAGCGAGGCCACTCAAAGCAGAGGGATGCTCTAGCACCTTCACTGCCTCTTCATGCCCCGCCTTGTAAAGATGCACCTCCTTCTTACAAGCGCACGCCCAATGAGTTGGCGTACTAGCCAGACAATCCACCCAGCTACGGCCCTTATGACGCTCCTCCATAGTGCCATCAGCACGCGTCTCCACCACGCGGCCATCTTCCCCGCCGCTAAGGAAGCTCTCCGGCTCACATCCCTGTGCAAGAGAGATGGCCCCCTCATGCACAGCCAGCTTACGCCACGTCTCTTGTTGGCGTAGCCCTTCCCGCGGGATGAGATGCAGCTCCCCATCCATCGTCAAGGCTGCGAAAGTCTGCCCACCCCGGCTAGCCTGCACGGCAATAATGGGGGCTTCCGCCTGATGCTCCGCCCCACGTGTTTGTAACAATGTTTTACTTAGCGGGTTGCTCATACAGCCACACACCCTTCAAAACCACGCTGCAACTGGGCACGGTCTAACTTACGCCCGATAAAGACAATGCGTGATTGCTTCGCCTCACCCTCCTTAAACGGGCCAATCATCGCGCCATCGGCCATCATATGCACCGCCTGAAAAGCAAATCGCTCCTCTTGGCCTTTAAAGTGTAAAATCCCTTTAGCTCGCAAAATATCCGGCCCTTGCTCCTGCAAAATAAGCCCTATCCACGCATTAAAGCGTTCTTCATCCAAAGGAGCCGTAACGGTGAAAGAATGGCTCGTTACATCCTCATTATGGGCGTGATGATGCCCCCCTGCCCCATGCTCATGATGATGGTCATGGCCGTGGTGATGGCCGTGTTCATGTTCATGCTCATGCTCATGCTCATGGTCGTGATGATGGTGGTGATCATCTTCCTCTAGGAAGTCCGGCATGGTGGTCAAAGCCCGTTTGAGGTCAAACCCACCACGGTTCAGAATATCCTCCAACGCCACATTGCCCCGCTCAGCACGATGAATCCGCACAACGGCATTAATGGCTTTTAACTTCTGCTCCACCGCAGCAAGGCCCGCCTCATCAAGCAAATCACATTTATTGAGGATAATCACATCCGCAAACGCTACTTGATTCACCGCCTCTGGGCTTTCTTTAAGCGTTTGCAGCACATTATAAGCATCCACCACTGTTACCACAGCATCCAGCTCTGCCTTTTCGCGAATCCCGGCATCAACAAAAAAGGTCTGCGCAACAGGGGCTGGGTCTGCAAGGCCGGTAGTCTCTACAATAATGCCATCAAACTTGCCGCGCCGGCGCAAAAGACGGCTTAGAATCCGGATTAAATCCCCCCGCACCGTGCAGCAGATGCAGCCATTATTCATCTCAAAGACTTCTTCATCCGCATCCACAACGAGGTCATTATCAATGCCCAGCTCGCCAAACTCATTCACCACAACAGCGTAATTACGCCCGTGATCAGCCGTTAGAATATGGTTTAGCAAGGTCGTCTTACCCGCGCCTAAAAAGCCAGTCAGAACGGTAACGGGGATTTTGCGGTCCTGCATATCAGCCATGAGGGTTATCCTTCTCTCCAAAAACGAGAGCCATTATACGCCTCCTCCCGCGCAATACCAAAAAGAAGAACAGACGCTTGCATCACCCCCATCCCCCGCCCCATATGGGAAGGAGGCCGTTACCCTCATAAGCACGGCCCTCACTTTCTAATGGAGACAAACCTATGAATGAAAACACCATTCTCATTCCCGGTTTTGACAAACCCGTATCACGCGTTGCCCTAGGCACATGGGCCATTGGTGGCTGGATGTGGGGCGGCCCTGATGATGATAATGCCGTCCGCACCATCCATCGCGCGTTAGATGAAGGGGTGGACCTCATCGATACAGCGCCCGTTTATGGGTTTGGTCACTCCGAAGAAGTGGTAGGCCGCGCTTTGGCTGAAAAACCCCATAGAGCCCGCGTTGCCACCAAACTAGCCCTAGATTGGAAGGACGATCACAAGCCTTTCCGCAACTCCAGCCCTGCCCGTATCCGTAAGGAAGTGGAAGATTCCCTCCGCCGCTTACGGGTAGAGACCATCGACCTTGAACAAGTCCATTGGCCAGACCCTAACACCCCCATTGAGGACACAGCACGCGAGCTGCAAAAGCTCCATAAAGAGGGCAAGATTCGCGCACTCGGGGTGAGCAATTACTCCCCAGAGCAAATGGACATCTTCCGCGAGGTTGCGCCGCTGGCAAGCGTTCAATCACCTTACAACCTCTTTGAGCGCGAGATTGAAAAAGACGTCCTGCCTTACGCAAAAGAGCATAAACTTGCCCTGCTGGCTTATGGGCCGCTCTGCCGTGGCTTACTGACTGGCAAAATGACAGCGGATAAAACCTTCCCCGAGAGCGACCTCCGCTCTGGTGATCCGAAGTTCCAAAAGGAGCATTTTAAGGACTATCTCGCCGCTGTAGATGATTTAAAGAAAATCGCAGACCGGCACGGTAAGTCGCTCATGGTGCTCGCCATTCGCTGGGTGTTAGACCAAGGCCCAACCATTGCTCTATGGGGCGCACGCAAACCAGAGCAAATTGACGGTGTGGCTGATGTCTTTAACTGGCAGCTCACCGCACAGGATAAGAAGGAGATTGACGCTATCCTTCATCGCCACGTTCCCACACCTATCGCGCCTTCCTTTATGGCACCCCCAGCCCGGAAGTCATAATCCCTCCCATACACCCCAAACTGCAATAATATGGCCGGAATCCCGTAAGATTCCGGCCATTTTTATATGATTATCTACAGCATACACTCTGTCCAAAATTGCCATACTTTCGTCAAAAAATAGAACATACGTCATTATAACACCTTCTCTTCTCCCGAATCTCTCCTCAACTTTGCCATAAATAAACCATTAATATTTTTTACTAGACGATACGTAACTCAACATGGTCAGTCCTATTGTAGGAGAGACGTACGTGCCTGGTGATCCCCAACCTGTCGTTACACTTGGTTCCTATCTTGTTAACTTCACTTCCCTTACGATTGATAAATCTCAATCTACCGCAAATGGTTTAGAATTTGGGCCGGGCAGCCTCTCAAACCAGCTCTATAGCGTAAAAGCGACATTCACGACCCATATCCCTACCGGCCCTAACGACCAAAGGGTGCAAGATTTTGTCATTCAGGACCCTAAAACGGGGAAGGTCCTCATTAGGGGTAGTTACGACTATTCCTGGGGTAATAAGGCTGTTAATGGCTTCATTATTGGTGACGGCCAGGGGCAATATTATCTTATATCCTCTGCCGTGCCAGGGAGCTCCTCCTCCACTATCCCAGGTGAAGTGCTGCTTAACCCGTGGCAGACTTCCTATGGCTATGTTTATAAATGGAGACAACCTTGGTCGGTAGGGAACCATTTTACCCTTAATTTGAATGGTTGCTATTATACATTCCGTCAAGATGACTGCGGAACTGCAACGGATGGCTCCTTGGGCGAGCCATTTACCTTCAATACATGCTTCTTAGCTGGCAGCCTTATTAAAACCCCAACAGGGTACAAAAAGGTAGAAGAGCTAAAACAAGGCGATATGGTTGTGACCTACAACCATAAAACAGACGCTATGCAGTCACAGCCCCTCACCTGGGTTGGGCGCAGTCACGCATCGGTCAATACCACCCTACCCATGGATATGGCGGGCTATCCTGTTTGCATCAAAAAAGACGCCCTAGCCGATAATATCCCCTCTCAGGACCTTTTCGTCACGGCAGAACATTGCCTGTTTTTTGATGGCTTCTTTGTCCCAGCCCGGATGATGGTCAACGGACAATCAATCTATTTCGACACAACAATTTGCACCCCTCACGATATTTTCCATATCGAGACAGAGGAACATAGCGTCATCATTGCCAATAATGTCATGACAGAGAGCTATCTCGACACAGGCAATCGCCATACCTTTATACCATCCTCTCCAGCCACTCAGCATGAAAACGTCATTGTACATCCACATGCTACGAAGAAGCTATCCTGGCACGAACATGCTGCTGCACCATTATGCACAACACAGGAGTTTGTAGCACCCCGCTATCATAACCTCCTCCAACGTGCTGCAGACTTAAACGTCCCCATTCAGCATCCTTACAAAGCAGAAGTGCTTTCTGAGGATCCCAACTTCCACTTACTCACTGATCAAGGGCGCATTTTGCGCGAACAACATACCTCCAACGGTTATAAGACCTTCGCCATCCCTCCCGATACGAAGTATCTTACACTCATCTCCAAAACCAGCCGCCCAGTCGATGTGCACGGCCCTTATGTAGATGATAGACGTTCATTAGGTGTTCTCATCGGTGAGATACTCTACTTCCAAGGTGGCCACTCACGTAATATCGACGCCCATCTCACTACACAAACGCTAGACGGATGGTGGGCTTTGGAGGATGCGCCTCTCCGTTGGACAAAAGGAGCAGCCTTCTTGCCCCTCCCAGCTGAGCCCTATTTTGATGGGCTAAAAACTGGGTTGCTCGCTATCAAAGTCGTCGCTGGTGGGCCTTATCTTGAAGAAGATACCCCCTCCCTAGAGCCTTATCGCTTCAATAAAGCAGGCTAAACACACAACCATAAGTAGAGTTACCCTTCATTATTCAGGGCAGCGGAATCAATAATTCTGCTGCCCTTTTTCTTTGTCTCATCGCCCTATACCCTTTGCAAGACAGCACATAATCACAACCAAAAAGACGCAAAATAGACTATAAACCAACTAAAAGATGGCATAATCAAAATTTATAAACACATTATCAAACAACAATGCACACTGAGACTACGAAAAAACTACACTCATTTAGACTCTAACGCTATGATTCTTTATTGCGAATCTATTTCCGTTAATTTAATGTAAATTCATTCTTAACTTTCTAGGAAGATCAGCTTCCAGCTCCCTTCCCTCCTTCGGAGTCCGTTCCCGTGTCTAACCCCAGGCCAGTCGTTACTCTCGGTACCTATAGCATCAATGTAGCAGCCCTCACCGTGGATAAGTGTGGGGTCGGACATCTGTCGGACCAACGCTTTTGTGTAAAAGCTACATTTACGACGCATACTGCAACGAGTTCTTCTGACAAGAAAGTACAAGACTTCTGCTTTACCGACCCAAAAACGGGACGAACCATTAAAGGAAGTTACGATTACTCATGGGGCAATAAAGCTGTTAATGGCTTTATCATCGGTGATGGCTCGGGTGGTTACTACCTCATTACATCAGCACGGCCAGGTAGTTCATCCTCCAAAATTCCGGGTTATACACTACTCGACCCTTGCAGAGCTTCTTATTGTTACGTCAACAAACCATATGAGCCATGGTGTAAAGGGAATTTCTTTATCCTCAACCTTAACGGCTGTGTTTATTACTTTACACAAGATAATAGCGGCTCCGCCACTGACGGATGCCTAGGCTGGTGCTTTACATTTGATACATGCTTCCTTGCTGGCAGCCTTATCGAAACACCTGAGGGCTATAAGAAGATTGAAGCCCTTGCTTGCGGGGATATGGTCATGACCTACGACCCCATTTCCCAGCAAAAAACGCCACAGCCCATCACATGGCTTGGCCATGGTCAGGTCAATATTGATCCGACACACCCGTTGGATATGGCGGGATACCCCGTTCGTATTACAAAAAATGCGATCGCTGCAGGCATTCCTTTTGACGATCTACTCGTCACTGCGGAGCATTGCCTCTTTTTCGAAGGGCACTTTGTCCCAGCACGTATGATGGTTAACGGCCGTTCAATTTATTTTGAAACGTCAGAAACCGTCCCCTCCACATACGATATTTATCACCTCGAAACAGAGACCCATAATATTCTCTCTGCAAATGCGGTCCTCACGGAAAGCTATTTGAACACGGGTCACCGCGATAACTTTGAAACTATTAGCCAGACAGACACTGTCACGCCGCTTTCCCCCTCACAAAAGCTTTCATGGCAACATGATGCTGCAGCACCCCTCTGCACAACCCAAGCCTTTGTCGAGCCGCTCCATCGCGCCATGCTAGAGCGCGCCGAGCGCTTAGGCGTGCCACTCCAACATCCTTACAAATATGACAAACTCTCTGATGATCCCGAGTTTGCCCTCATGACCGACCAAGGCGATATACTGAGAGAACAACGCACGACAAATGGCTACAAACTATTCACCGTGCCACGGCAAACCCGCCAAGTTACACTCGTATCCCGAACAAGCCGTCCTTATGACGTCCATGGCCCCTTTGTTGATGATAGACGCCAGCTCGGCATACTCGTTGGCGAGATCACCTATTTCAAAAATGGACAATCCCACGCCATTACCGACCATCTCACCACACCGGACCTAGATGGTTGGTTGGAATTGGACCCCACGGCAAATGGCCTACGCTGGACAGAAGGCACAGCCATACTTCCCTTACCAGATGATAACCAAGAGCACAGTGTAGGCCATGGGTTACTTGCTATCAAAGTCGTAACGGCAGGCCCTTATCTAGATCAATCATATTTCTTATCGGAGGCTGAGAATCGATACATCGCCGCATAAACGGCACCTATTTTCAGGAGAGACAAGAACTCGTGAGACAATGGAGTGCTTAAACGGCCCACTCTGTTGTCTCATTCCACCTTGAGATAAATATAACCTTACTTTTTTGTGATCGAATCTAAAATAATCATCCTTATTTAATAAAAATTTCACAACGACATCCTCGCAGAGAATGAGTATAATAAATAAAATATATTGAAATTTATAAAAATCCCATCATTTTACATATATAAAATAAGGTTATAAAATTTTAGCCATTAGATAGCGCGTAACTTCAATTCATTTTACAATAAAACAAAACAAATGAAAAACTTTCCATGTTATATTATGGTAATACTTTTAATAATTTATGAACTTGTTTTTGGCTATTGTGTATTGATTGGGTGAAAAATTTTTATTCATAATAATCATACTCTAACCTTCTTAAAATTACGATATATCTTGCATATCTCTTCCTCTTGATATACTTATCTGAAAATCTTCTACTCCTTTAAATAATTTCGGAGACCGCGTCACCATGACCGACAATAACCCACGCCCCGTTGTTGCTGTTGGTGATTACCAGATTAATTTTGCCACATTACGACTAGACTCTAATGGCTTTGGCACTCTCTCCAACCAACATTATAACGTCCAAGCCACCTTTACCACACATACATCTACAGGCCCTTCAGACCTAAAAGTCCAAGACTTCACCTTTACAGACACCAAAGGGAATGTTATTAAAGGAAGCTACGATTATTCTTGGGGAAACAAAGCTATCAACGGTTTTATCATTGGTGATGGCTCTGGCGGTTATTACGTTATCACCTCTGCTATACTTGGCAGTTCATCCTCTACAATCTCGGGTGATCAACCAATCAACCCCAGTATGACCCAATATAACTACCCCTACCCTTTCGGTAACATCCCGGGAGATTGGGCAACTGCTAACTTCTTTTTCCTTAATCTAAATGGCACAGTGTACGCGCTCCGGCAGGATAATAGTGGCACTGCGACTGACGGTCAGATTGCCAACCCTAGTACCCATGCCGACAACCAATTTACGTTTGATACATGCTTCCTAGCTGGTAGCCTCATCGAAACACCAGACGGGTATAAAAAAATAGAAACCCTAAAAGCAGGCGATATCGTCCTAACTTACGACCCTCAGAATAACCGTAAATCCCCACAACCCATCCAATGGGTCGGACAAAGTACCGCAAAAATTACCCCTAACACACAGCTCGAAATGGCCGGATACCCCGTCAAAATCTCCAAAAACGCTATCTCAGAGGGCGTCCCACATCAAGACCTCCTCATCACACCAGAGCATTGCATCTTCATCAATGGTAATTTCATCCCCGTCCGTATGCTCGTAAATGGACAATCAATCTTCTTCGACACAGCCACAGACAAAAAAGAATACCCCATCTACCATATCGAAATGCAAAAACACTCCATCATTTGTGCAAATGGCCTCCTCTCAGAAAGCTATCTCGATACAGGAAATAGACATACCTTCACTAACTTAAACGACCCTACCGACGTCATATCACTGCACAATACAAAACAACTCTCTTGGGAAAAGGATGCCGCTGCCCCTCTCTGTACAGACCAAAATATCGTCGAGCCTTTGCATCACGAAATCCTAACACGCGCACAAAAACTCAAAATGCCCGTCCAACACCCCTATAAGGAAGAACAACTAACAGACGACCCCGCCTTCACCATCATGACAGATGATGGAACTATCCTGCACCAACAACGCGTCGTCAATGGATACGCTATCTTCTCCGTGCCAAGCCATGCTACCCAGGTCACGCTGCTCTCAAATGTAAGCCGCCCTTGTGACGTCAAAGGTCCTTTCGTCGATGATAGACGGCAATTAGGGGTCCTCATCGGCCATATCACTTACTTCCACAGTGGACAATCTCACGACATCTCCACCCATCTGACGACCCCAGACCTCCAAGGATGGAACACGCTAGAAGAAAATACTGGCCTCCGTTGGACCAAAGGCGCTGCAAAACTCCCGCTCCCCGTCCAAAACCATAGCAATGAAGCAGGATTGCTCGCTATCCAAGTCGTAACAGGGGGGCCATATGCCGCTCCCAAACCATTCCTCTTCAGCCAAAAAGTCGCTTAAAATCAAATATGGCGGCCCGGTAATGGGGCCGCCTTCTATTTTTATTGTCCAATTGTTTTCACAGAGCTAGGCAAGCCTAACTCTTGACGATCACTTAGAGTTGGCGTCCAGTCCTCAACACGCGTATTGAGCGACCCCTCCCCGTGGAATTCCCTTAACCGTTTTTGGGAATGTTTGCTGATATGCTTATGGAGGTGCGGATGCTTCCTCCGCGCTAAGCGACTAATATCCACCTCTACTTGCCGTGTCGTGACATCACTCTCAGGCGAAAGTGCAAGAGCACTCCACACAAAAGCAGGCGGAACAACATTATATTGTGAACGCCCGCCCGATTGAGCGGCAGCGTCATCATGGATAGAAAATTGCGGGCGAATGACAAGGAGCCAATTCCCCTCCGGCAAATTATTAAACACAAGCCGGCACCCCGACCCTAAACTTACACGGCGTACTAGTGGCTCTGCCTGATGTCCTAGCTTTTCTTTAAAGCCCACTTGCGCCAAATCAACACGCAAATAATTCCGATAAAATTTTGTATCAGGCAACAACATCACATCTTTTTCAGCCACGTTACACTGTAATGCTTGGTGCAAACCATCATTACCAACAACCTGAACGGCCAATGTTTTATTGCCAGGATTCTTTGCCCATGCCACTTGGTCTGGCTTAAAATTTGTATTGTAGCCATCACAGCCACTTACTAACAACGTTAACCCCATAAGGGCACAAAGAGTATATTTATAATGTTTCATTCTACTTACACCTTCTCCACTATCGTAAAGTCGCTAAACGCCTCTTGTCTTTACCTTGTAAAAACAGTTTACTCTTTACCTCATATACGTCAGAGATAGCCAATAAAGCAACATAGGGCCTATCATGCAGACCATTTCTTCTTCTCGTCCCCATGCTTCTTCCTCTTTCCGCCAGAACAAAAACTCCGTAAAAAAGATTATATCGTTATACGGGCTCATGCTGCTCGCAGCCTGCGCTAACTCACCCAAAAAACCTGCCCTTACTCCTATGAGCCAGTATGCAGACGGCCATACCGGCCCTTTAGGGTATGACGACCACGTCCCCGCCTTTGCGAGCGAAAATTTCGCTCCCTTTAACCGCCAAGATGTCGCTGCGATCGCCCTGCGCGAATGGCGGATGTTCGGCAGCCCCGTAGCCGATGCAGACCCCCATGACCGGCCAGAACCAAGCAGCCCCGCCCTCAAGCCTGAACGCCTCCCCGGCCTATGGCAGCGCATTGGGGAATATTGGTGGATAGGCCAACCCCCTGAGGAAACAGAGAGCCGTTGGACAGGCCGCACAGACGGTGATGGCCGCCTCTTCCCCGCCGCTAAAGATGGTAATTATGCGTGGTCTGCGGCCTTTATTTCGTACGTTATGCGCGTAGGGGGGGCGAATATTCGCTTCCCATATTCGCCTAACCACGCCACCTATATCAATGTCGCTGCCTCTGGCAATAATCCGGGCATCACAGCGCAAAATCCCGCCTCTTACGCCCCACAACGCGGGGATATACTCTGCGTAGGGCGGGGACGGAGCAGCAGCATCACCTTCTCTATGCTGCCCACCCCTTACGGCTTCCCCGCCCATTGCGGCATTGTTGTTGCTACAGGCCAAAATGCCGAGCCTTTCGGGCGGGAAATCAGCATCATTGGTGGGAATGTGGATGATGCTGTCGCCCTCACCCATGTCCCAACCGATGCAAGCGGCCATGTCAGCAGCCCAGAGGGCCAAAGCTATGATAGCCGCTACCCGTGGTGCGTCATCCTTACCCCCCGCTATGAGGCCGAGACAGACCCTAATAGCGGGCAATAAGGCAAAGGAGGCCTATTTTACAGGGAGGCCACAGGCCTTCCACCCCGTGCCGGGGCCGTGCTTATCCTCAAAACCATCAGCGACATTAGTGAGCGTTTGGTACCCAGCCTGCGCAGCTAATGTCGCCGCCTTTTGCGAGCGCACACCAGAGCGACAAATGAAGAAAAGCGGCGTGGCCTTATCCGGCACCGCTTGCTCTAAGGCATGAATAAACTCAGCCTCGCTCCCCGCTCCCCATGTTAAAGCGACAAGCTTCCTGCCTATGCTACCAAGCTCTGGCATGCCCACCTGTGCCCATTCCTCTGGCGTACGGACATCAACCAATACGGCTTGCGCCTCATTTTGCAAGCTGGACCATACCTCTTTTGCAGTGCTTTGTTTCATCCTACTTCCTTCTGTTGAATCTAAAATTCACGATTATATATGGGTTATAATACCCTTCCACGCTATTTAACGTGGTTCATAATGATGATACCCTATTTCACACGTTAAAAGCGATTCATTCCGTCGATCAGAAACAACCGGATTCTCTCATGCCTCTCACGTCACCTTGCCCCTCTTTGATTCAGGCCATCGGCAATACGCCACTCATTCGCCTCCGCCATGCCTCGGAGAGTACGGGCTGTAACATCTACGGCAAAGCAGAGTTCATGAATCCTGGTGGCTCGGTAAAGGACAGAGCCGCTCTCTCCATCATTCAAGATGGTTTTGCCCGTGGCGTGCTGCAAAAAGGCGGTACGATTGTCGAAGGTACGGCAGGTAATACAGGCATCGGCATCACACTCGTTGCCCATGCACTCGGCTGCAAAGCTGTTATTGTGGTGCCAGAAACCCAAAGCCGGGAGAAGCTAGACTTCCTGCGGATGATCGGGGCAGACCTCCGCCTCGTCCCCGCTAAACCTTATCGCGACCCCGGCAATTATGTGCATGTCTCCCGCCGTTTAGCCGAAGAAACAGGGGCCTTCTGGGCGAATCAATTTGATAATACCGCCAACCGTGAGGCCCATCGCACCACCACCGCACCAGAGATTTGGTCCCAATTACAGGGTAAAGTCGATGCATTTACCTGCTCCTGCGGCTCTGGTGGAACATTAGCCGGTATGGCCTTCGGCCTGCGCGAACTCGCCCAACGTGATGGTGCAAAAACCCCCGACATCGTCCTTGCCGACCCAGAAGGCTCCGGCCTTTATGGGTGGGTCACGGCAAATGACCTCAGCATAAGCGGGGGCTCCATCACCGAAGGGATTGGCCAATCCCGCGTTACAGCAAACCTAGAAGGTTGCGCCCCCGATCATGCTGAACGCATCCCCGATGCGGAAGCTTTGGAACAAATCTATCATCTCACAATGGAGGAAGGACTTTCCGTTGGGGGGTCATCAGGCATTAATATTGCTGCGGCTATCCGCACAGCCCGCCGGTTAGGGCCGGGGCATAACATCGTCACTATCCTCAGCGATGGCGGGGCGCGTTATCAATCCAAGCTTTTCAACCCGGATTTCCTCCGCAGTAAGAACCTCCCTACCCCACCTTGGATGTCATAAACCGCTTCACGCTCCGCCCTCACCGGCGAAGCAAACGCGCGGCAAAGAAGCCATCCATGCCCCCTTCTGCAACATTCATCCCCGGATGAGTGCGAAAATACCCTTCCTCCGTCCGTGCGCGCGGTAGGGCAGCAAGCTCCTCCTCCGTAAAGGGAGATAACTCCCACCGCCCATCTTCTAACGCATGGGCAATGCGCTGGGGGCCTTCTTCATCCTGTAATGAACAAACAGCGTAAAGCAACATCCCACCGGGCTTGAGCATCTCATAGGCCGCATCAATAAATCGGTCTTGCCCAGCAGCCAGCGTGGCGATATCGCGTGGCCGTTTAATCCACAACACATCAGGATGCCGCCGCAACGTCCCCGTGGCCGAGCAAGGCGCATCCAACAACACAGCATCCAAGGGGGCTGATGGACGCCAGCGCAGCGCATCCCCCACAACAATCTCCGCTTTTAAACGCAGACGGGCCAGATTTTCGCGCAGCCTCTGGGCACGTGGTTTTTCACGCTCTACAGCCACCACATCAGCCCCTGCACAAAGGAGCTGCGCTGTCTTGCCCCCCGGAGCTGCGCATAAATCCGCCACGCGCTTGCCGCTCATATCGCCCATCAACCGCACCGGCATAGCCGCCGCCATATCTTGCGCCCAAAACTGCCCTTCCTCAAAACCAGGTAAGGCAGAGAGTTTCGTCCCCGCAGGGTAACGCACGCTCCCTGTTGGTAAGGTCTTACCCCCTTCTGGGGCCTCACAACCGGGTTTGAGCGTCACATCAAGAGGGGCTTCTTGGTAAAAACCTTGCGTAATAGACCGCGCGCGCCGCCCCCATGCGCTCCATAACCACGGCGGCACATCCAACCGCGCATCATCCAGCCCTTCCTTTAGCGTATCCGCTTCCCGCGCCACACGGCGCAACACAGCATTTGCAAGCCCTGCAAAAGGTGACAGCCCTCGCCGATGCAGCAAATCCACAATCGTGCCGACTGCCGCATGGGGCGGCGTTTGGAGCGGCAAAAGCTGTGCCACACCTAGTAATAATGCACAGCGTACAGGCTCCGGCGGTTGACGCCGCAAAAGCGGTTGGAGCAGCTCCGTCATACTGCCCAAATGCCGCAAAGTCGCTGCGGCAAGCCGGTGCGCTGCGGCCCTATCGCGCCCTTCACATGGACTACGCTCTAAGGTCGTCTCCAGCATCCGGCGATGCTCCACCACACCGCAGACAATATCGAAGGCTAAATCCCGCACCGGGTCTTCATGGCGCGATATAGAGGCAGGACGTACCGTTTTACGGCGGCCTCGCCCCCCTTTAGGGCGTGCAGAGGCAGGACGAGGAGAAGAAGCATGTGTCATGCGCCCGTTTTCGGGAGTTACATATAGGAAAGTCAAGAGGGTTTTTATAGCAGCCTTAAGAAGCTCTTGACCCCTCCCCATAAAGAGAGTGCAATCCCCCCATGACGCAGAATCACTCCATCGCCCAAGCCCTCACCGAAATTCGCAACCAGATGGCCACGGCCTGCCATAACGCGCATAGGCAAGCTGATGAGGTTCAGCTTGTTGCTGTCAGCAAGTTCCATCCCCAAGAGGCCGTGCGGGAAGCTCTCAAAGCAGGGCAACGCATTTTTGGTGAGAATCGCGTCCAAGAAGCAGCCGCAAAGTTCCCCGCTTTACGAGAGGAATGGCCGGATCTTAGGCTCCATCTCATCGGCAGCTTACAAACAAATAAAGCCGTTGAAGCCTGCGCTCTCGCCGATGTGATTGAAAGCCTAGACCGCCCCTCCCTCAGCACCGCGCTGGAAAAAGCGGCCCAAAAAACAGGTCGCCTACCGGAGCTTTTTGTTCAGGTCAATATTGGCGATGAGCCACAAAAATCCGGCATTAGCCCCTTAGAGGCTGACCGATTTATCGAAGATGCTCTCTCACGTTTTGGAAGCCACGTTAAAGGATTGATGGCCATCCCGCCTCTCCATGCGGACCCACGGCCTTTCTTCCAAAAGCTTGCTCGCCTCAATCGCCGCCATGGCCTACCAGCACTCTCTATGGGAATGTCGGCTGATTTTGACGTCGCCATTGCTGAAGGGGCTACAATCATCCGTGTTGGCACCGCCATTTTTGGAGACCGTCCCGCCAGCCCATAACGACATAAAAGAGAGTTTTTTGCCCTTTCCGTCTTGCATTTTACATAAAAAAACTGTCATGAAGCCAGAATCATAGTCAGTGCCCCTATGTGACGGGGCGTTACTGCCTGTCTTCCTGCGGGGGATGGGTGTCTATCAGTCAAACAGGATGATTTCTCCATGTCTGAACAAGATGGCATATCCCTCAAGGATTCATCAGCCGATGCACGCTATCCCGATTCCACGGGCCAGCCTACGTCCATCCCTCCCCAAGCCGAGGGGGGGCATGTGCGCCCCAAAGGGCTCGGGGCTATGCTCGCAGCGTTGGGCGTGGTGTATGGTGATATCGGGACCAGCCCGCTCTATGCTCTGCAATCCTCTATCCGCACCGTGGGGACAGAAACTCATCCCGCCCAAACATGGGAGGTTATCGGCCTTACCAGCCTGACCTTCTGGGCCTTAATGCTCATTGTAACTATCAAATACGTTATGCTCGTTATGCGGGCCGACCATAATAAAGAGGGTGGTATTATTGCCCTCATGGCCTTGGCACAACGCGTTTGCAAATCCACCTATTTTCGCTGGGTGTTTGGTTTAATTGGGATTGCTGGGGCCTGCCTCTTTTTTGGTGATGGCATTATTACGCCCGCTATCTCCGTTCTCTCCGCTGTGGAAGGGGTGGAAGTCTCCGTCCCCGACGCGTCGCCCTTCATCATCCCTGCCGCGATTATGGTGCTATTGGGCTTATTTGCAGCCCAAGCCCTCGGTACTGGCAAAATTGGGCGTGCCTTTGGCCCGATTATGTTGGTTTGGTTTGTCACCATCGCCCTCTTAGGCGCGCGCGCCATTACACTGCATCCAGGGATTATGCTCGCTCTCTCCCCCCTAGAGGCTATCCGCTTCATCGTCACCCACGGGAAGCTTTCCTTCGTTGCGCTCGGCTCTGTTGTACTATCCGTTACGGGGGCAGAAGCCCTTTATGCGGATATGGGGCATTTTGGTCGCTCTCCTATTCGTTATGTCTGGATATTCCTCGTGCTGCCCGCTTTGACGCTCAACTACTTTGGGCAAGCGGCCATGATTATCCATAACCCCACGACCTTGGCGAACCCCTTCTACTACCTCGCCCCACATTGGATGCAAATCCCAATGCTGCTGCTGGCTACATGCGCTACCATTATTGCTAGCCAGGCTGGTATTTCCGGTAGCTTCTCACTCTGCCGGCAACTCATTCAACTAGGGTACTTACCTCGTACACGCATTATTCACACCAACCCGCATGAGGAAGCGCAAATCTACTTGCCCTCCTTCAACTGGATGTTGGCCTTTGGTTCTGTTGTACTGGTACTCGCCTTCCGCTCTTCTGCGGCTCTGGCTTCAGCTTACGGCATTGCCGTGACGGGGACCTTCCTCTGCACCTGTGTGCTCTCTATGGTCGTGTTCCACCGCGTTTTCCAATGGAAGAGCTACGCTGTGGGGGTTGTATTCGGCTTCTTCTTCCTCCTTGATGGCGTGTTCTTCTCCGCCAATGTGATGAAGATTCCAGAGGGCGGATGGGTACCGCTCAGCATCGCAGCGGGAAGCACACTCATCATGACCACATGGCAGCGGGGCCGTCAGCTCATCCGTAATACAAAGAAACGCGACGCCGTGCCGATGGGCTCCTTCATCACACGCCTTACCCAATCCCGTACCATCCGCGTGCCCGGTCTTGCAGTCTTTCTGACCTCCGACCCGGAGATGGTCCCCGATGCCCTCCTTTATAACCTGCGCCATAACAAGGTTCTTCATCAAACGGTCTTGTTTGTAACGGTCCAAACACTTGACCAACCAGAGGTTGAAGCTGCCGAGCGCATGACTGTTAAGGAGCTCTCACCGGGCATCCGCCGTGTTATCCTGCGTTATGGGTTTATGGAGATGCCAAATCTCCCCGTTACCCTCGCCCAGATGACTGAAATGGACTTCGACCCCATTCAGGCCTCTTACTTCACCTCTCATGACCTCGTCTTCCGCTCCAAAGTGCCGAAGATGTCGCTCTGGCGGATGTGGATTTTCCTTTATCTGCTCAATAACGCGACCTCTATTTCGGAGTTCTTCCGTATTCCACCAGAGCGCGTTATGGAGTTCGGGGTGCGGGTCGCGATTTAAGCGTGACCTCACCCTTACCTCTCGCCCTTTATATTCATTGGCCTTTTTGCCTCTCTAAATGCCCGTATTGTGACTTCAACTCCCATGTACGGGAGACCATTCCGCAGGAACGTTTTACACAAGCCCTGCGGGATGAATTACGCTATGAGGCTGCTCTTTTAACGCAGGATGCTCCCCGCCATCTTGTCTCCATCTTCTTCGGCGGGGGAACGCCCTCCCTCATGCAGCCAGAGGCTGTCCATCAGCTTATTGAGGATGCGCGCCAGCTTTTCCCTAGCGTGAATGACCTAGAGGTCACGCTAGAGGCTAATCCCACCAGTGTGGAAGCTGATAAGTTCCGTGCTTTTGCCCAAGCCGGGGTTAATCGCCTCTCCCTCGGCGTGCAGAGCCTACATGATGCAGACCTCGCCACGCTTGGCCGCCAACATTCCGCACAGCAAGCACTTACCGCGCTAGAGCTTGGACGTCGCTTATTCCCGCGCCTCTCTTTCGACCTCATCTATGCCCGCCCCGGCCAAACAGAAGCACACTGGCAAGCAGAGCTCCGTACAGCCCTCGCCCTCGCCGCGGACCATCTCTCCCTGTATCAACTCACCATCGAGCCCGGCACGGTATTTGAGACCCGTCATCGGCGCGGTGCCCTTACCCTCCCAGAAGATGACCTCGCCGCCCGCCTCTATGAAATGACGCGTCATGAGGCCGCCACCTATGGCTTGCGCGATTATGAAATCTCCAACTACGCTATCCCCGGTGCCGAGAGCCGCCATAACCTTACCTATTGGCATTATAATGATTATCTCGGTATCGGCCCCGGTGCCCATAGCCGCCTTACCCGCCAAGGCCAGCTCTACGCAACACGCCGCCATCGCGCCCCAGAGCCATGGGCGGAGCGTGTTGCCCATTATGGCCATGGCACACGCATACAAGAAGCCCTCACCCCGGAGATGAAAGCACGAGAGGCTCTCCTCATGGGCTTACGCCTCCGCGAGGGCATTAATAAAGCCCATTTCACCCAGCGTACGGGCCTCCCCCTCCAAGACTGTCTCGATCCTGTAATTCTACAAGCCTGCTTGGAGGAAGACTATCTACAGCAGGATGAACATACACTCCGCGCCACAGAATCCGGGCGTCTCCTGCTAGAGGCCATGCTCAGCCAACTCGTCCTCTAAAACAGGGCTTCACACACACGCAGCACAGCCTTATCTTTAAAGCTATGCCCAACCAAGCTTCAACGCCGCTCCATCTCATCAAATTGATTGTCGGCTGCACGTCACCGGAGATGCTGCAAGACTGGGTCGCTATAGAGCGTCATAACGGCATTGCTTATGTCCGCACCCGCACTATGCCCAAACGCGCAGAGGAGATTCTCCAAACAAAAGGGTCGATTTATCGCGTCATAAACGGCCTCATTATGTGCCGACAACCCATTATTGGCTTTGATACCTACACGCGCGATGATGGTCACCAAGGCACGCTCATCCTCGTCTCTGATGAGGTCATCCCTACCCAACCACGCCCGATGCGCCCCTTCCAAGGCTGGCGTTACTTCAAAGCAGAGGACGCCCCGCCTGACCTCAATCACACTGCAACAGGCGTGGCGGATGACGGGGTTAGCTCCCTCCCTATCGCCTTACGCAACCGCCTATCGGAGCTGGGATTACTTTAATGCCGCTGCTGTCTCACAACAGGCCATAACGGCGCGTAATTGGTCCTCTAACTGCGCGCTCTTGGCCGGGAAGACGCCCTCAAAAGCCGCTGTCCCCACAGTAAACCCCGCTGCCCCAGCACGCCGTACCACCTCAATTTGCTCCGGCGTGCTGATGGACCCTGCAACAATCACTGGTTTTGCCACCGCGGCACAACTCGCCCGAATGACCTCTGGCACATCCCCATCATTGCGATAAGCAAGCAGGTCCAGCCCTGCCACAGCGGAATGAGCCGCCCATTCGGCCGCATTACGGGCAATCTCCTCCGGTGTGCCTTTCAACACGCTAGGATGCCCCACCACATGCCCCGCAAAGGGATAATAGGCGACATTATGCCCCTCTAGCAGGGGCAGAACATCAGGCACATGCGTCCCGCCCATCAAACAATCCACCCCTAACGCTAACCCCGCCTTCACCGAGTCCAATTCGCGCTGACGATCAGGCGAGACAACCTCCAAATACACACGCGCCCCAGCAGAGCGAATAACCTCAGCCAAACGCTGCAAGGCGGGGATAGGTAAGCCAATATCTTTAAAGCCGATGTCTTTTATCCCCAGGCGCAACGCCGTCTCCACCACAGTGAGAGCATGCTCTACCGTGCGGTCATCCTTTGTGAGCATGAAAATAAACCGAAAACTCTCCATCACACACACCCTCCATAAAGCTGGACATCCAAGCGTCGCGCTTTCATGATTATCTCATCCCCTTACCACTATGCCAAGGATACCCCCATGATGGACGCCCCACGCACCCCCCCTCATCATGAAATTGAGACCGCTTTTGAAGAGGATGATCACACTATCACCGGTGAAAATCCCTTTCTTCTCTTTCAGGATTGGATGAGCTTAGCCGAGGCAAAAGAACCTAACGACCCCAACGCCATGGCCCTCGCCACGGTTGACGCCACCGGCCTGCCCGATGCGCGTATGGTATTGCTCAAAGGCTTTGATGATGAAGGCTTCGTCTTTTACACCAATAGCGAATCCGCGAAAGGGCGCGAGTTGAACCATAATATGAAGGCTGCTCTGCTCTTCCACTGGAAGTCCCTGCGGCGGCAAGTGCGCATCCGAGGGACGGTCTCGCTCTTACCAGCAGCAGAGGCGGATGCCTATTTCCAATCCCGCCCGCGTGCAAGCCGCATTGGCGCATGGGCTAGCCAGCAATCCCGCCCTATTGAGAGCCGTAAAGCCCTCTGGCAGGTGGTGACAAAAGAGGCCGCCCATTTCGCTATTGGGAGCATCCCCCGCCCCCCTTATTGGAATGGCTATCGCGTCCGCCCCTCCACTATTGAGTTCTGGATGGACAAACCCTTCCGCTTACATGACCGCGTTCTCTTTACCCGCAGCCCAGATGGGAAAGACTGGACAACCCAACGCCTCTTCCCCTAAGAGACGGCCTCACAAGATATGGCGGGCTCTTATCGGCCCGTCATAATCCGCTCGACCAGCTCCTTCACTGTCGGGATATGCCCATTGGCATAGAATGGGTCTGTCGCAAAACGCCACGCATTCGTCCCACCAAAAACGAGATTATGGTCCACAATCTGCCTTTGTTCTGCCAAAGGCACATCCTGAAGGTGGGAAATCTCCTGCAAGGTCTTTTGAATACAGAAAGAACGCGGATCCGCCCGCTGCCCCGTATTAAAGGCGGGGCCTTTCTGGCTCCAATTTGAGAAGCGACATTGCGAGAGGCACCCCATACAGGCCGCCTGGTCAGCCAAAACCTGCCGCGCTGTCTCTAATGTCTCAAACACCACCGTATCATCAGGTGTACGCATCGGCTGGGTATAGCCAGCCTCTTTCCACCGTGCGATGCGCTCTACATCCTCAGCTTGGACAAAGACCTCACGTCCCCGCCCACCTAAACAAACAGGTGTATCAAACACGCCTTCTGCTGCACTCTTAAATGCAACCTGACGCTCAGACCGTTCCCGCAAACCACGCAAAAAGCTGTTCTGCACCGCAGAAGAATAAAAACCCGTTGGCGAGAAGCGATTTAGATAGACATCCCCTTCCTTTAGGGTAAGGAGCAGCTGCTTCCATGCCTCTGGGATGGGGCTCTCTTTTGTTAAAAGAGGGCGCGTCCCAAACTGGAAGGCGATCAAGCCAATCTCTGGGTTATCAAGCCAATCATTCCACTCCTCCAGATGCCACACACCACCTGCCATGATAATGGGCACATGCTGTAGGCCAAAGCCATTCAAGACCTTCCGTAGAGCAACCACACGATGATAAGGTTCCTCCGGGGCGAGAGGGTTCTCAGTATTGGAGAGGCCATTATGCCCCCCAGCCCGCCATGGGTCCTCATACACGACCCCACCAAGCAGCTCCGCTGAACGGACATAAGAGCGTTTCCAAAGTGCACTAAATGCCCGGCCGGAAGATACAATCGGGTAATAAGGCACCCCAAAACGCGCAGCAATCTCCGAGAGGCGATAGGGCATCCCCGCACCGCATGTCAGACCATGAATCAGCCCCGGTGCCCCCTCCAAAATCCCCGTAATAACATCCTCTGCCGCGCCCATCTCCCACAAGAAATTGGCATGGATACGACCACGGCCGCCGGAAATATCGTGCGCTATCTTTGCTTGGGCAATCCCACCCTCAATAGCATAGCGTACCAACTCGCCCTGCCGTTCGCGGCGCGTCTTGCCATGATAAAGCTGTGGAATGGGACGGCCTTGCTCATCGTAACTATCAGCATTAACGGCGGAAATCGTCCCGACTCCCCCCGCCGCAGCCCAGTGCCCGGCAGAGACGCCATTGGAGACAGAAACACCTTTACCCCCTTCAATTAGGGGTAAAACTTCCTGACCACCAAAACGGACGGCATTGATCGACTTCATAGAGGTCAGACGTCCCCACTACTCAACCACAAACAACCCTACGGAGAGGGACATCATGTCCCCCTCCACACACAACTTACTCCGCATCACGGCGTGGACGACCCGGCTTAGCACCGACAGTCTCGGTAATATCCTCACCAGTCTCTTGGTCCACAACACGCATGGAAAGCTTCACCTTACCACGATCATCAAAGCCAATCACCTTGACCTTAACAACATCACCTTGTTTGACAACATCTGTCGTCCGCCCCACACGGCCCTCGGCCAGCTCAGAGATATGAACTAGACCATCTTTAGGGCCAAGGAAATTAACAAACGCTCCAAAATCAGCCGTTTTAACGACCTTACCATCATAAATCCGGCCAATTTCCGGCTCTGCTACGATGCCTTCAATCCGACTAATGGCTTTTTGCGCCTGTTCATCATTGGCAGCGGCGATCTTAATGACGCCATCATCCCCGATATCGACCTTCGCACCGGAATATTCAACAATCTCGCGAATAACTTTTCCACCCGAGCCGATTACATCGCGAATCTTCGCCACAGGCACCGTCATCGTGGTAATTTTCGGCGCATTACCGGCAACATCTGTCCGGCCTTCAGCCAGAGCCTTGCTCATCTCACCGAGGATATGCAACCGCCCTTCCCGCGCCTGCTCCAAAGCAACCTTCATAATCTCTGGCGTGATGGAGGTAATCTTGATGTCCATCTGCAAGGCTGTCACACCCTCAGATGTCCCTGCCACCTTGAAGTCCATATCCCCAAGATGATCCTCATCACCCAAAATGTCCGTCAGCACAGCATGACCGCGCTCTTCTTTAATCAGACCCATCGCAATCCCTGCCACAGGACGTGGCATCGGCACACCCGCATCCATCAGGGAGAGAGAGGTCCCGCACACAGTCGCCATAGAGGAAGAGCCGTTACTCTCTGTAATCTCAGAGACAACACGCAATGTGTAAGGGAACTCCTCCTTAGAAGGAAGAAGCGGATTAATCGCACGCCATGCCAACTTACCATGGCCAATCTCGCGCCGCCCCGGTGAACCCATACGACCACATTCCCCAACGGAGAAAGGCGGGAAGTTGTAATGCAGCATGAAGCGGGAGCGATATTCCCCCTCCAACGCATCAATCACCTGCTCATCCTGGCCTGTGCCCAAGGTCGCCACAACAAGAGCCTGCGTCTCCCCACGGGTAAAGAGAGCCGACCCATGAGAGCGCGGCAGCACACCAACTTCCGCCATGATAGGACGCACTGTCTTTGTATCGCGACCATCAATACGGATGCCGGTCTTTAAGATGGCACCACGCACCACCTGCGCTTCCAAATCCTTAATCATCGGCTTGGCAAGCTCAGGGTCAAAACCCTCTTCCTCCAGCGTCGCAACAATCTTCTCACGCGCAGCAGCGACCTTTTCCATCCGCGCTTGCTTGCTGCGCTCCTTATAGGCTTCGGCAATCAGCTTATTACCCACCTTATCGACACGCTTGCGCAGAGCCACTTCCTCTTTGGAAATCTCCGGCAAATCCCACGGTGCGCGTGCCGCATGCTCGGCAAGGTCAATAATCGCATCAATCACAGGTTGGAAGGCCGTATGGCCCAGCATGACGGCCTCAAGCATCTCCTCCTCGGAGAGCTCTTGCGCCTCAGACTCAACCATCAACACGCCTTCAGCCGTCCCTGCTACAACGAGGTCCAAACTGCTATCAGTCACCTCGCTCAGGGTCGGATTGACAACAAATTTGCCATCAAGACGACCAATGCGCGCAGCCCCAACCGGACCAAAGAAAGGAATACCCGACAATGTCAACGCCGCAGAACAACCGATGAGCGAAACCAGAGCCGGATCATTCTCCATATCATGGCTTAAAACAGTCGCCACGACCTGTACTTCGTTACGGAAATTATCTGGGAAAAGCGGACGAATCGGACGATCGATTAAGCGCGATGTCAGCACTTCATTCTCAGAAGGACGCCCCTCCCGCTTGAAGAACCCACCCGGAATCTTCCCCGCGGCGTAAGCTTTCTCCTGATAATTCACTGTCAGAGGGAAGAAATCCTGCCCCGGCTTTACCGTCTTGGCCCCTACAGCAGTACATAACACGACTGTATCACCATAAGTGACCACAACCGCACCATCGGCCTGACGGGCAATCTTCCCCGTCTCGAACACAAGCGGACGGCCCGCCCATTCAATTTCTTTACGAAAATAATTATCAAACATTCTGTCTTCCTCCGGAAGCAATTATAACAGCGCCCCTGCTAGCCCCAGTCTCGAACAGCGTTTCGGACGGCATGGCGAGGATGATACATCAGCGTATCATGACACCATGTGGCCTGAAACGCCGAGAAAAAGCGTTCCCTGGCGGCTATAGCACAAGACCAAACCCGGAGAGGCACTACCACCTCCCCGGGCTATGGATAAACCTTTAGCGACGCAATCCAAGACGCTCAATCAACGTCTTATAACGCTCTTCGCTCTTACGCTTTAGATAATCCAACAGCGCGCGACGGCGCCCAACAAGCATCAACAACCCACGGCGGGAATGGAAGTCCTTTTTATGGGTCTTCATATGCTCGGTAAGATTTACAATCCGCTCTGTCAGCAGGGCAACCTGCACTTCCGGGGAGCCTGTATCATCCTCAGCGCGACGATATTCAGCAATAAGCTGGCTGCGGCGTTCAGCAGTGATCGACATCGTGTTCTCCAAAAAACAAATGGTTTTCCAACATTCTGACTGCCCGTAACCGCCCTTCAGCCGCCCGGCACAGCCCGATAACATGCCCCTCTACCGTAACCCGCCATAATGGAACATCCTCCATATTAGCAGGCACGTCCCCTTCAAGATGAGCCAACGTCACCGCTTGCCCACAAATCAGGGCCTTCCCCTCTGCTTCTGTAACGGCCAACGCCGGGATGTCGACCAGCGCGGTCGCCGCATCCAGCAAAGGAACCGGAAGGGCATATGCCTTGTCTCTAGTTTCGGCCGATTTGTCTAGTGCTAACTGCTCAATCTCATAAGCATGAGAGAGATCAAACGGCCCACACTTCGTCCGCCGTAGGGCCGAGATATGCCCTACCGTGCCACAAGCTAGAGCAATATCCCGTGCTAAAGAGCGCATATAAACACCCTTGCCCGACTGTACCTCAAACACAGCTCTATCCGCATCTGGCCGCTCGATCAGCGTAATCGAATCGATCCGCGCTGGGCGAGGCGGCAAATCTGGTGGGCGACCTGCACGGGCTAGGTCGTAAGCACGTTGCCCCCCCACACGCAGGGCAGAAAACACAGGCGGCACCTGCATCACATCCCCGCATAATGCAGGAAGAACAGCCCGTATCTCCTCATCAGATGGCCGTTTATCAGAGCGCGCAAGGACCTCGCCCTCACGGTCATCCGTTGTACGGCTTTCCCCAAAAGATAACGTAAAGCGATACCGCTTTGTCGCATCCATAATATAAGGAATCGTGCTCGTAGCCTTACCAAAAGCAATAGGCAAAACGCCAGAGGCCAACGGGTCCAGCGTCCCCCCATGCCCGGCCTTGCGCCCATCAAAAAGGCGTAACACCCGGCTTACCATCGCTGTAGAGCTCGGCCCTAATGGCTTATCAAGAATCAACCAGCCATGTATATCGCGCCCTGTCTTACGCGCCATAACGCGCCTTATTCTGCATCATCAGAATTAGACGAACCACGGCCCCCAGCCTTTAAATCACGCTGAACCTCTGGGGAACGCAGAATCGTTTCCACCTCCATAGCATGCTCTAACGATATATCAGGCTGAAAATGCAGTTCCGGCACAGTCCGCAACCGCAAAGCAGTGGCAAGACGCTTACGCAAAAAGGGCGCAACACGCTTTAACGCAGGCAAAACAGCCTCGACATCATCACGCCCCAACCGGGTTACAAACACCGTTGCATGGCGGAAATCCGGCGAGACACGCACTTCCGTTACCGTAATGGTAACGCCGTAAAGCTCCGGGTCCCGGAACTCCGTCCGCGCGAACACCTCCGCCAAGACATGCCGCACCTCCTCCGCAACGCGAAGTTGGCGCGTACTCGGCCCGACAGGATTCTCACCTGCCGGGGTTAGCAGATCAAAGGATGGTCGTTTCTTCAAGCGGGAATCTCTTCCATCTCAAAACATTCCACGACATCGCCCTCGCGCAGGTCATTATACCCCGCGAAGGAAAGACCACACTCATAGTTATGTGCCACTTCGCGGACATCATCCTTAAAGCGTTTCAGCTGGCTTAGCTCACCCTCATGGATGACCACATTGTCGCGCAACAGCCGCACGCCACAGCCGCGCTTAACAACACCTTCCGTCACATAACAACCAGCGACCTTACCCACCTTGGTAATATTAAAGACCTGACGAATCTCCGCATAACCAAGGAACTTCTCACGATGTTTCGGCGCGATGCGGCCTTTAACCAGCGTCTCCACATCATCAGCCACCTGATAAATGATGGAGTAATAGCGAATATCCACACCATCACGCTGGGCCAGCTCACGCGCCTGCACTGTGGCACGCACATTGAAGGCGATAATCACAGCATTGGAGGCTTTAGCAAGCTGCACGTCACTCTCAGTGATTTGCCCCACAGTGGCATTCAGCACACGCACAGCCACTTCCTCATGAGACAACTTCTCGACCGTTGCCTGAATCGCCTCAGCAGAGCCTTGCACATCGGCTTTGACGACCAAAGCCACTTCCTTCTGCTCGCCTGCTTGAATCCGCGCCAACATCTGGTCCAGCGTGCCACGCGCTGCCACCTGCATCGCCGCAACTTTCTCTTGCGCCTTACGCTGGCGGAACGCGCTAATCTCACGCGCCCGATTCTCACTATCGACAACAACAAAAGGCGCCCCGGCATCAGGCACACCGCTCATCCCCAAAATCTCTACAGGGACAGACGGACCAGCCTTTTTAATCTGCTTGCCGTGGTCATCCAGCAAGGCACGAACACGGCCCCAATGCGCACCAGCAACCACAATATCCGTCCGGTTGAGCGTCCCCTTCTGCACGAGAACAGTCGCAACAGAGCCACGACCACGGTCCAGACGGCTCTCAATCACGGCACCCTCTGCAATGCGATTCGGGTTCGCCTTCAGGTCCAAAATCTCAGCTTGCAGAAGGATAGCTTCTAAGAGTTTATCCAACCCTTCCCGCTTAAGCGCAGAAACCTCAACCTCCTGCGTATCACCGCTCATACTCTCAACCACAATCTCGTGGTTTAGCAGCTCAGTCCGCACACGGTCTGGATTCGCACCGGGCTTATCAATCTTGTTAATCGCCACAATAATCGGCGCATTAGCAGCTTTGGCATGTTTGATAGCCTCAATCGTCTGCGGCATCACGCCATCATCCGCGGCTACAACCAACACCACAATATCCGTCACAGAGGCACCACGCGCCCGCATGGAGGTAAAGGCTTCATGGCCCGGCGTGTCGATGAAAGTCACCTTCTGCCCAGAAGGCACCGTTACCTGATACGCCCCGATATGCTGAGTAATCCCCCCAGCCTCACCATGAGCCACATCCGTGGTCCGCAACGCATCCAGCAAGGAGGTCTTCCCATGGTCAACATGGCCCATCACCGTCACAACCGGCGGACGCGGCTTCATGTCCTCTGGTTTATCCTCAATGCCCTCAATGCCAAGCTCAACATCGCTATCAGCCACACGCTTAATGCGATGCCCGAACTCACTCACAACAAGCTCAGCAGTATCACCATCAATGCTCTGGGCCGCAGTGGCCATCACGCCCATCTTCATAAGCGTCTTGATAACTTCACCCTGACGAGCAGCCATACGGTTTGCCAGCTCACCTACGGTAATGGTCTCCGGCACCGTCACATCGCGCACCACACGCACTTGGTCAGAGCGCAAACGCTCCAACTCCGCTTGCCGCCGTTCCCGGTCCCGCTGACGGCGAACAGAAGCTAGAGAGCGTGTCTTACCATCATCACCCTCAATAGCGGCCCGCACATCAATCCGACCAGAGCGACGATCCTGCCCCGCACCACTCCGCCGCGGTGAAGAAGAACGACGCGACTGAGGAGCAGAACGACGCGCACCACCACCACGACGTGATGTTGTACCGCCCTCATCATCTCCCGCAGCTGCCACCGCTGCTGCACGACCACGCAAATGCAGCGTCTCATTCCCACTAGGACGCTCCGAAGATGCCCGAGAGGAAGGCGTGGCTGTATTTACAGGGCGACTCGGCATAATAGCGCGCTCTGCCAATGGACGGAGCCGCTTTGTTGGCTCAGCAAGCTGGACACCACCTGCACTAGAACTCGTCAAAGGCGGGGGTACTTGTTGCTCAGCCTCTTTCCGACGCGCTGCCGCTTCAGCCTTGCGGGCTTTCTCTTCCGCAGCACGCGCCTTTGCTTCTTCCTCTTCCGCCACACGCTTACTTTCGGCTTCGGCCTTCTTCCGTGCCTCTTCCTCCGCTGCGGAGCGGATGCGAATCGTCTCTGCTTCACGACGGGCTTCCTCTTCCGCCTCACGCCGTGCTGCTTCCTCGGCGAGGACACGCTGACGCTTCTCCTGCTCCGAAACAGTTAGCCCGCGCACCCCTGTCGCACTGCGGCTGCCACGCGCCCCGCCTGCATTATTCCGTTTAGGCTTACGCACCTCAACACGGACTTCCTTAGAGCGTCCGTGGCTGAAGCTCTGCCTTACAGAGCCAGCCTCTACAGTCCGCCCGACCTCCTTACGCCCCGCAGGCCGCAAAGAAAGGCGACCAGAGCTTTTGCTCTGCCCTTCTTTAGGCGTTGTCCCCTTTGGAGTTCCACTCTGGTTGCGCTCGTTGCCGTCGCTCATAGTCTCTGCCTGTCCCTTACTGCCCCATATTGAGGCCCAGAGGTGTATATTCAGCCACCCCCGCAAATCTCTTATATTCCGCCTTTAGTCGTTCTGCCAGCGCACCAGGAGCCATCACCGCATAAACGGCACGATCGCGCCCAAATGACGCTGCCAGGATACGCCCTGGCACCCAGACCACCGGGAGATCCCGATGCCCCGAAAGCAGACGAGCCACCTCATCCTGACTCGCACCTGCTGCACAAATAACAACCCCGACTTTGCCAGCAACAATACGTTCCCGGCATTTCTGGAACCCACAAACCGCTTCACCAGCGCGTCGGCCCAGACTGATACCATCCAGGAGACGCTTTGCCAAACCATCCTTGATATATCCTACAAGACCAACAGGGACGTCCAGCTTTTGCCGCGCTGCGCGTGAAAAAACCCTTGGAAGCTGCGCATCCTCTAACACAGCACGATTTGCACACAACCACATACCACGCCCAGGCAAACGTGCGGCGAGATCTGCCACTATCTGCCCCTCCGGCCCAACGACAAAACGCAACATATGCTGCGGCTCATCGTGGGTCCGCGTGATAAGACAACGCCGCTGGGAAGACACTATACGCCCCTTCTTAACCGGACCGTCATCAATACTATCGAGGATGCATTCTTCAAGCGTGACCCGAGTCTCCTTCACGAATGGCTCCTTCTGCAGCCGCATCTGATGAAGAGTTCTCCTCATCATCCTCAAACCAATGCGCACGAGCCGCCATGATAATCTCATTGGCTTCCGCTTCCTCCAGCGGTTCGTCACCGCCAAGAAGCTCAATCAACTCATCAGCGGCAAGATCAGCAAGATCATCCAGTGTTTTGATGCCTTTCTCACCCAGCTCAACAAGCACCTGCAGGGAGAACGCATTCAACGCGACAAGATCATCCGTCACACCAAGCTCGCGACGCCGTTCATCCAACGCGCGCTCCCGGCCGGCGAGATAATCATTCGCACGCGCCATCAGCTCCTCAGCGACCGATTCATCAAAACCTTCAATATCATGAAGCTCCGCGGGATCGGCATAGGCGAGATCCTCAACCGAATGATAACCCTCCGTCACCAGCAAGCCAGCGATCACATCATCAACATCCAGCTCAT
The DNA here is from genome assembly GCF_002592045.1 of Parasaccharibacter apium. Taxonomy (GTDB): domain Bacteria; phylum Pseudomonadota; class Alphaproteobacteria; order Acetobacterales; family Acetobacteraceae; genus Bombella; species Bombella saccharophila. The sequence goes on from NZ_MEJG01000001.1 coordinate 448,060, forward strand.
CAACAAACTGGCTGCTGCGCTTGCGGAACTCCTCCTGCCTGCGCTCCGATTCTTCAGCCTCTGTAAGAATGTCGATATCCCATCGGGTCAACTGGCTGGCTAGACGTACATTCTGCCCCCGCCGCCCAATGGCAAGGGAGAGCTGCTCATCAGGAACCACAACCTCAACGCGCCCTGCATCTTCATCCATCACCACTTTGGTCACTTCAGCAGGCGCAAGAGCATTCACAACAAAGGTCGCTGCCTGTGCACTCCAGGGGATGATATCGATCTTCTCGCCCTGCAATTCCGCCACAACAGCTTGCACGCGCGAACCACGCATCCCCACACATGCCCCTACCGGGTCAATCGACTGATCCCGCGATTCGACAGCCATTTTAGCCCGCGAGCCAGGGTCACGCGCTACAGCTTTAATCTCGATAATCCCATCGTAGATCTCAGGGACTTCTTGAGCAAAAAGCTTTGCTAAGAAACCTGGATGCGTCCGGGAAAGAAAGATTTGCGGCCCGCGCGGCTCATCGCGCACATCATAAATATAAGCACGAATCCGATCAGAATTACGGAAGGATTCACGAGGAATCAGCTCATCCCGGCGCAACAGCCCTTCAGCATGGCCACCCAATTCAACCATCAGATTGCCATACTCAGTCTGCTTGACCGTCCCGTTAATCACCTCGCCAACACGGTCTTTAAACTCATCATATTGACGTTTGCGCTCATATTCCCGCACACGCTGAACAATAACCTGCTTAGCCGTCTGCGCAGCGATACGCCCAAAATCGATCGGCGGGAGCGGGTCAACAATAAACTCCCCTACCTGAATTTCTGGCTTAATTTTCTGTGCAATTCGCAATGGAATCTGAGAATCCTCATTCTCAACCGTCTCGACCACTTCCGTCCAACGGCTTAGGCGCACCTCACCGCTTTTACGGTCGATCGTGGCACGAATATCTTTCTCATGCCCATATTTCGCACGGCCAGCCTTTTGGATGGCTTGCTCCATGGCTTCCAACACTTGCTCACGGTCAATATTCTTCTCCCGCGAGACGGCATCAGCAACCAAAAGCAATTCAGGACGGGTAACAGATGTGTCCATTAGATCGGACCTCCAACCAGCATAAGACGGGTCATCAACTCTTCTTCCCCGGCTTTTTGGGTTTCAATTTTGGCGCACGACGGGGTTTACCGCCAAGCTCAGCCTCTTCTTCTTGCACTATGCCAGCCAGCACAGCACTTGCCTCAATCAACTCATCAGTCAAGACAAGGCGTGCCTTACGCATATCATCCAACGGCAAAGCCACATCTTGTCCATCATCCAACCGGAGCAATCCGACGCCCTCACGCGTGCCAAGGACGATCCCTGCAAAACGCTTCCGGCCCTCTAAAGGAACATCCAGCTCCACTTTTGCCAGATGCCCTGCAAAACGCTCCCAATCCTTCGCACGGGTAAGAGGCCGGTCTATTCCTGCGGAAGAGACCTCCAACATCCACGCACCCGGTATAGGATCATCCACATCCAGCACCGCACCAACTGCATGGCTGATCTGCTCACAATCATCAACGCTGATGAGCGAGCCATCAGCACGATCAGCCATAACCTGCACGGTTGGTGTCTCATGCCCTAGGACAGAAAGCCGCACAAGCTCGTACCCCATATCAGCCAATGTCGGGGCAATGCGGTCGGCAATACGCGCCTCCAACCCACTAAGACGACGAATCCCATGAGAGGACACCCCCTCATGCTCTACGTTTGACTGGCCAGAACCCTCCGGCGTGGTGGAAAAGTGATCCAAAACAAAAAAGGCGGCCCAGCCGGGCCACCCCCCAAAAGAACGGAAAGTGAAAACACCTTCCTGATACGACAGAGCCACAAGTGATGCAAGCTTTTCTCACAAGGTATCATGACAACAAAAACCATCATCCTCATCAACATCTTGTAGTGCAGCCCAAAATAATGCGACATGGTTATATGATGGAGCCACAATCCCCCTCCCCAACACCAGAGCCTAAAAAATCTCCTCTTTGGCGGCCTGCTGCCCTTGCAGCAGCAGTCGCGGGCCTGGGGGGAGCTGTTCTTGCTTTTAATGCTCATCCCCCAGCGCCATCAACGCCCCCGCAGCCGCGTGTGATCCAACAAACAATCCCCATCACGCAAGGGGCACTCGTTCTGTCCATGCTCCCCCCTCATGAAGCTGAAAATGCTCTTGCAAGCAGCACGATCCCTAACAACCAAAAACCTGCTTTACTCGCTGCCCTAAAGGATAACCGCATACGCCTCGCAGCCTTACCTTTGGTTGATGCTAACCAACAAACAGGGCAAAGCCTCACCGTCAGCACCGCAGGCTTTACACAACACGTCATTTTAGGGCCTCGCCCGCGCACTGTACTCCTCCCCATCTCACAACAAGGGGTCATCACCTTGACACGCCAAAGCCCCGCACAAATGGGACCACTCTCCATTGCAACGCTGAATATGTTCCATTCTGTTGTTGTCTTACCGCCTCTTACGCCTCAGGCCCCTGCATTATCCGTACCAGTCATCGTGCAATAGTTAGGCATCTGTTAAAATGACCTGCCTGTCATCATTAAAGGGCTTGACCCCATCCCACGCTGGTAGCGAAAACAACCTATTGTATAGTCTTTACAACAATACCTCTCACACCATCTGTCCGAGATAGCAGCCACCTATGATGAAATCCCTAATCCCCTGGCTATCCCGAATGATGCCGCTCATGATGGCAGCCTTCCTTATTCTCGCTGCCGTCCAACTTGCGCTGATGGTCCATCTCTCCCCAGGCGCTTTGTTACATGACCTCTTAATTGCTATAAACTGGGCACGCCCGGGCTATCTGCCTATCGGAATAATCGGGCTTGCCCTCTCTTTTGCCGGGATGCTCTATTATCTCTCCTCTGAACATCTGGCCCGCCACGGCCTCCGCCATAGAAAGACTTTCCTCATGGATGTTCTCAGCCGTTTGACCAACCGCACAGCCCTTGAAGATATGCTGGCTCGCCAACAACGCGAAAGTGCCATTAATGCCGAAGAGCTTGCCGCCTCTTTACGCGCACGCGTTATCGGGCAAGACCAGGTATGTGAAGATATTTCCCAGCAGCTCCGCCGTCGCTTAGCCCTTCACACACGCAACCGCCCTGTTGGTGTGTTTCTACTTGCTGGCCCCCCAGGCACTGGGAAAACCTATCTCGCCAAGCAAATCGCCACCCAAACAGAGCGACCTCTTCTGCATTTCGATATGACACAAATGTCCAGCCCTCATGCGGCAACACAACTCTTTGGTTCGCCCAAAGGCTATGTGGGGTCGGACACATTTGGTCGCCTTACAGGCGGTCTTAAAGAACAGCCTGATGCTGTCGTCCTCCTTGATGAAATAGAAAAAGCACACCCTGACGTCTTTAAAAAATTCCTTACCGCTTGGAATGATGGACACGTCACGGAAGCCTCCACCAATGAATTAGTCCCAACCACACGCGCTATCTTCGTTCTCACCTCCAATGTCGCAACTGATGAACTCAGCACCATCGCCGAACGTTGGGCCGAAGACCCCGAAAGAATGCGCGCTGAATCCACAGAGGCCCTGCGCCGCTCTGGCTTCGCACCGGAGGTCCTCAATCGACTAGACCGTATTTTCGTCTTCCGCCCCTTACGTGGGCTAGACCTCGCCCGTGTTGCCGCCCTCGAAATTGAGCAGATGATTCGTGGTTACGGGCTTAATGTTGAAGCTGGCGGCATCGACCCCGCCCTTTTATTTGAGCTTATGCAAAAACAACAAAAACTCGGCAGCATGGCAAGTGCGCGCGATCTCCTCCGCTCCATTGAAGATATGATCAGCGACAGCCTCATTACCGCTCGTCAACAAGGCCGGACCCATGTTCACCTCATTATGGAAGAGGAGGGCCAAATTCGTGCTGAAACCAGTGAAGAACCGCAGGAAAAAATGCATAAGGCAAGCCTGTGAAAACATTATTAAACGCCTTCATAGCATTGTGGCGGCAAGCACCGCTTTGGCGATGCTGCTTTATCCTTGGGGTTGGTGGCATCCTCATGGCAGCCTTCTTCCCTAGCCCTTGGGTTAAAAAACACGCCCCTTGGCTGCCAGGCCACCTACCTCCGCATACCTCTAACGCGCTACAAGCAGCTAACTCTGCCCATGATGATTCAACCGAGGCAGAAAGCCAATCAACAAATCATCCGCCCATCCATATGCAATATCCTAGCATGGCAGAGATCGTGCGCGACCGCGTCACCTTGGCAGGGCATACTATCCCTCTCCCTAAAGGAGAATGGCACCCCATTCTCTCTGCGCAAATCAGCAACGATTCTCCCTTTTCCTTCTTAGCCCTTGTCCGCACCCAACAAGGGGCCATCACAGGGCTCATTATTGCACAGGCAACACAACAGCCCATCCCTATAGACCAAACTTTCGCAGCCACTAACGTATGCCACGATGACCGCAACTACCTTAACCATAGTCTCCCCCTGCTCCCTGCTGGGGAGGACTGTATTGGTGCGGGGACTGTTGTCTTACAAGGCGATGATGTCAGTACGAATCCTCTCATCAATCAATCCATCAACCGACTACAAGCCCTCGGGGTCACGCCCATCCCGCCTCTATTTCTCGCCGTCCAGTGGCGTCATATCGCTGTAACCTCAAATGGGCAGGCCCAAATCGCCCTTATTGATACTCTCATCCCCCCCTTAACCCGCAAACGCATCAGTTCCTCGCCCCCCTGCCAGCATGGGCACACGACACACAAACACAACCAACTATTGTGCGGGATTTCATCACCAAAATGCGTAATTGGGCCCTCGACTGGCAAAAGAGCCTACGCTTAGGTTTTGACAACCAGCTAGAGGGGCACATAATCCCCCACGACCCTGAAGCCCCCTAGCTCACGACTTAATGATGCCCTTTAGACACCACCCGCCCCATGCGCTTTTCTGCCATGCGGGCGAGGCGGACAAAAGGTAACCCGACCAACAAATACGCTAAAGCGACCAAAAGCCCCGTCCCAATATAATCATAATAGGTCGAGGAGAGCCGGATATAAGTCTGGCTCAACTCCGTTAGAGTAATGACCGAGACGAGCGAACTATCCTTTAAGAGCGCGATAAAATCATTCGTCATGACCGGGACAACCGTGCGAAAAGCCTGCGGAACAATCACCAAACGCAACGCTTGCCGATGGGTCATATTCAGCGCAATGGCCGCTTCCATCTGCCCACGCGGCACAGAGAGCAAGCCCGCACGGTAATTCTCTGCCTCATACGCAGCGTAATTCAGCCCCAAAGCCAACACACCCGCCGCGAAGGGCGATAATTTCACACCAAACGCAGGCAGGCCATAAAAGATAAATAAAACTTGGATCAAAAGCGGCGTGCCACGCACAACCTCCACATACACACCCGCAACCCACCGCAAAGGGGCCAGACCATAGGCACGGGCTAGAGCCAAAACCAACCCAAAAGCGACCGCTAACACCATCGCAAGGGCCGATACGGCAAGCGTCATCAAAGCCCCACGCGCAATGAGAGGCAAGAAGCTGCTATAACGCTGCACCATCGCTTGGAGACCACTGCCAGACATACGCTCCATCGTCTGACGATACCCCGTCCATGCCGTTGGCTGAGTGGAGGAGACGCTATGGTCCCCCGTATAATCGGCCATTTGTGGCGTCCACAGATTCCAACGCGCGAGAATCTGATGCAACGTCCCATCGCTCATCAGCGCACCTAAGGCGGCATCAACAGCATCACGCAAGCCGGGATTATCTTTGGCAAACGCAATCCCATACGCCACACGGCCAATCGGCAGCCCTACGAGCTTTAAATCATCAGAGCAATAATAAAGAGCAATTGGCTCATCAATCAAAATCGCATCAAGCCGCCCATTCTTCAGGTCGGAGAAAAGATTAGTCTCCTCATCATAAGAGCGCACATTCGCCGGGTCGTGGTCCAGCAATAACCGCTCCGCCGCAGTACTCTTAATTGTGCCAACAACATGCCCTTTAAGGGCCGCCACACTCTCCAACCCCGTCTCACTCTTCCGTAGGACAATCCGGTCCACCGTCACGTAATAAGGGCGTGAAAATAACACCGCCTCCTTATGCTCCGGCGTCATCTCAATCCCATCTATAACCAACGCATAAAGGTCACGCCCAAGGCCGGGAATAAGCCCATCCCACCCATTTTGCACAAACCGCCCCTGGCGGCCTAGCCGAGGGGCCAAAGCCTGCATCAGGTCATATTCAAACCCTGTCATCCGCCCTTCATGCGCAGGGTCGTGGAACACGTAAGGGACATTCGCCTCCCCGTCCGAGGCCCAAGGCAAGTCCTGCTCATTACGTGCCCCCGGCACATGCAGCCCTGCAACAGATGGCTGCCCTGCCGTTGCTGCTGCCCCATCTGCCCACGCTACAGAGCCACCACCAAGCAGCCCAGCCCATAGCATAAGGCCAGCTGCCCATAATAAGACGCGTTTCATACGCACCACGCCCTTATCCTTCACAATAATGTCCGCAGAAAACGCCGCGTCCCCGCCTCACGCGGATTAGCGAAAATCACATCCGGGTCGCCACTCTCAACAATTTGCCCAGCCTCCATAAATAACACCCTATCAGAGGCAGCACGGGCAAAGCGCATATCATGCGTTACAACAAGCTGGGTCATTCCCTCTGCATCCAATGCCCGCATGACCGACAACACTTCCTCTGAGAGTTCCGGGTCCAACGCAGAGGTTGGCTCATCATAGAGCATGACAGAAGGCTTCATAGCCAAAGCCCGCGCAATGGCAGCACGCTGCTGCTGCCCACCAGAGAGACGATCAGGATACCGCCCCTTCACAGCGGATAGGCCCACCTTCTCCAACAACTCGCAGGCAATTTTATGAGCCTTGCCTTCCTCTAATCCTTTCACCTGCATCGGTGCGAGCATGACATTCTCCAACACCGTACGATGGGGGAATAAGTTGAAGGACTGAAACACCATCCCCACATGGCTCCGCAACCGATGAGCCTGCGCCTCATCCGCCCGCCGCCATGCCCCATGGCTGGCAAGCTTCACATTCTCCACCTGCACATCGCCCGCATCAGGATGTTCTAAAAAGTTCAGGCATCGCAAAAAGGTCGATTTTCCACAACCGGATGGCCCGATGATGGAAATCAACTCCCCACGCTCCACCTCTAGCGAAATCCCCCGCAGAATCTCATTCCCGCTAAAGGATTTGACGATATTACTCGCCTTTAACACCCAATCAGTCAGTTCAGAACATCCTTCCCCACGCTACAATGTGGCGTTACCACCTTGTAGTCATTCATCATGTGCCTTCATAACCATAAGAACCCTTCCAGCAAAACAGGCTTTCCTATATTTTTCATCAATCAGCATCATTTTCTTCCTACCCTCTGGGTACACGCTCCACATGAAACACCCTCATGCACCCTACGCCCCTCTTATCATTAGACCATATCCAACTGACCCGTGCAGGGCGGTGCCTCATCAACGACCTCTCTGGTCAGCTATACCCCGGTGATGCCCTTACCCTCATCGGGCCTAATGGCGTTGGTAAATCCTCCTTTCTACGGCTGATTGCTGGGCTTTGCCCACCCACACAAGGGACACTCACCGCCGCAGCCAATATCGCATGGCTAGGGACGGACAATGCCCTCAAACCCACCCTTACTGTAGAGCAAAATCTCCGCCTCTTTACCCCCCACCCAATAACAGCCCTGCATGAGGCCCTCACACACTTAGCCTTAACCCCTTTGCTCAACTGCCCGGTACGTTTGCTTTCATACGGGCAAAAACGCCGGGTGGGACTCGCCCGACTCTTACTCACTAACGCGCCCCTTTGGCTCCTTGATGAACCCACTCATGGGCTGGATGCCCAAAGCCTCGCCCTCTTTAACACCATCATCGCCACCCATCGCGCCCAAGGGGGCTGCGTGATGGCTGCCTCACATAATCCGCTTCTCCTCCCCCATAGCCACACGCTCACACTCGGTACAGCAACACACAGCATAACACCCGCCCCACTCTCCTCCCGCCTTCATATTGTACCACCCCTACCGCAACATATTCATGAGAGGCCAAAACACCCCGTTCATCCTTTTCTACACCATCTCCGCCGCGAGTTCTGGCTGGCTCTCTCTCATCAGCGGGACGGCATTGCTGGGCTGGGCTTTCTCATCATATGCTGCATGCTCTTTGCGCTCGCACTCGGCCCCGCCCCAGCGCGCCTCCAACAGGTTGGGCCGGGCATTTTATGGGTCTGCCTCTTGCTCGCAAGCCTCTTACCGCTGGAACGTCTTTATAACGCCGATGCGGAAGATGGCTCTTTAGACCTCTTACGCATGCGCCTCGCCCCTGCTTTTATTGCCCTTGGTAAAATCATCAGCCATTGGGTCACCAGCAGCCTTCCCTTGCTGCTTATCACACCGATAATGGCCCTTTTCTTCCAGCTCTCGCTCTCATCCCTGCCCCGCCTTATCCTCAGCATGACCCTCGGCAGCCTCACCTTAGCCTTCCTCGGTGGCATGACAGCGGCTATCACCCTAGGGGCACGGCAGAACAGCCTTCTCCTACCCATCCTCACCCTCCCGCTTATGGCCCCAAGCCTCATTTTCGGCACGTTAGCTTGCACAATGCCACCGGGGCCTGCCAACCATGCCACGTTAAGCCTTTTGGCAGCCTTCTTCCTCCTCAGCGTCCCCCTCTGCCCTTTTATCGCGGGGTTAAGCTTACGCGATGCTCAATCTTAAGCATAAAAAAGGCCGTCCCTCATAAAGGAACGGCCTTTCCAACATAATACACCGCACAATTAGTGGTTATTCTGCATCTTCTCGACAAAATTCTCCAGCCAGTGGATAGTATAATCCCCTTTTTGGAACTCCGGGTCCGCTAATATCTTCTGATGCAGTGGAATGACCGTTTTCACCCCTTCTACAACACACTCTGTCAAAGCGCGCTTCATACGGGCAATCGCTTGCTCCCGCGTTGGGGCATGGACGATCAATTTCGCAATCATGCTATCGTAATAAGGCGGAACCTTATAGCCGGAGAAGATAGCACTATCCATGCGTACCCCTAACCCACCAGGCGCGTGAAAGACCTTCACTTTACCTGGATTCGGCACAAAGCTCATCGGGTCCTCAGCATTGATGCGACATTCAATCGCATGGCCGGACATTACAATGTCCTCTTGCCGGTACCCGAGCTTTTCTCCCGCTGCAACGCGGATTTGCTCTCTTACCAAATCCACATCACACACCATCTCTGTAACAGGATGCTCCACCTGCAAACGGGTATTCATCTCGATAAAGCAAAATTGCCCATCTTGATAAAGGAACTCCAACGTCCCCGCATTGCGATACCCCATACGCGAGAGTGCATCGGTAACGGTCTTACCAATCTCATTACGTTGCTCTGGTGTAATGACGGGCGAGCCTGCTTCTTCCAGCAATTTTTGGTGACGCCGCTGCAAGGAGCAATCACGCTCCCCAAAATGCACAACATTGCCGTGCGTATCACCCATAATCTGAAGCTCAATATGACGCGGCTTATCGAGATATTTCTCTAAATAAACCTCATCATTGCCAAAAGCGGCCCGTGCTTCTGTCCGGGCAACACTCCATGCTTCTTCAATCTCATCAGCCGTTTGGGCAACTTTCATCCCTCGGCCACCACCACCTGCTGCGGCTTTAATGAGGACAGGATACCCCACACGTTCAGCCACCTCACGCGCTTCCTCAAGGCTAGCCAACGCCCCATCAGACCCCGGCACAAGCGGCACACCAAGGGCCTCCATCGTGGTCTTAGCGGTGATTTTATCCCCCATCATGCGAATATGCTCAGCCGTTGGACCGATGAAGGCAATACCATGCTCCTCCACCGTTTCCGCAAACTCAGCATTCTCAGAGAGGAAGCCATAACCGGGGTGAATCGCCTCCGCCCCAGTAATCGTCGCTGCAGAGAGAATCGCCGCCACATTCAGGTAGGAATCACGAGAGCTCGGCGGCCCAATGCAGACAGCCTCATCTGCCAAACGGACATGCATAGCATCGGCATCAGCTGTGGAATGCACCGCCACCGTCTTGATGCCCATCTCCCGACAGGCACGCAATACACGCAACGCGATCTCGCCACGATTGGCGATTAGAATCTTGGAAAACATTACTCAATAATCGCCAATGCAGCCCCAAACTCAACCGGCTCACCAGACGCCACACAATAACGGACCAGCTTACCCGCACGCGGAGCCTTGATCTGGTTGAACGTCTTCATAGCCTCAATGAGCATAATGGTCTGCCCCGCGGCAACCTGCGCGCCCTCTTGCACAAAAGGCGGGGAAGATGGATCTGGCGTAAGATAAGCCACCCCCACCATCGGGCTAGGCACCGCACCAGGATGAGAGGATAAATCCGCTGGCGGTGCTACCGCCTCATCCGCCGCAGGAGCTGCCGCAGCAACCGATGATGCCGCCACAGGGGCTGCCGCTGCCTGCACACTCACATTGCGCGCAACACGAAGGCGGCTATCACCCTCGGACACTTCAATTTCGGTCAAGCCTGTATCAGTTAAGATATCGGCTAGTGCCCGAATGGCCTCCTTATCCACGAGCATACGGCTCATCCTTCATCCTCAATCATATCTGCCACCGCCTGTAGAGCGTGAGCGTACCCACGTATCCCCAACCCGCAGATAACACCACGAGCTGCCTGAGAAACATACGTATGATGACGAAATGCTTCCCGGCGATGAATGTTAGACATATGCACCTCAATCACCGGCAACTCAACGGCTAAAAGCGCATCAAGTAAAGCAATTGACGTATGCCCATAAGCCGCAGGGTTTATGACGATGCCACTTGCACGGCCACGACACTCCTGCACCCACGATACCAGCTCCCCCTCACCATTGGTCTGGCGAAAATCAATCGTTACATCCAGCCGTTCCGCTGCTTGTAAGCAGAGCTGCTCCACATCATCCAATGTTGCAGCACCATATATATCAGGCTGTCTCAGCCCTAGCATATTTAGGTTCGGTCCGTTTAGGACAACAATGAGAGGTCGCTTCATCGGCACGGCTGATAGCATCTTCATATTCCCTAGGTAAAGACACTCTTTTTATAGCAAACTCTTAACACTAAAGAGAGATACTCCCTAACCTTATCTACCCTCTTTAGTCCCACGCTAGCTCTTACACCTAATTTATGAGACAATCTTATAAGATAAAACAACAACCGATACAGTTCATGACCACACGAACCTTCCTTTCCTTCCTCTCCTACACTCTATTTTGCTTTATACTCGCCTGCTTACAGCCTACCACCGCCTTAGCGTCTACGCCCTCTTTCACACAAAGTGGTCTTGCCAGTTGGTATGGCACTAAAAGCTTTGCGGGCAAGCGTACCGCCAGCGGGGAACGTCTCCACCCTGATGCCATGACGGCCGCCCACCCTACTCTACCCCTCGGTACGCGCATAAGGGTACATTCCTCCGTAACAGGCCGTTCTGTTATCGTCCGCGTAAATGACAGAGGCCCCTATAATAGCGACCGCATTATTGATCTTTCCAAAGCAGCGGCTAATAAATTAGGCATCCTCCACCGCGGTGTAAGCCATGTAAGCCTTACGACCCTGCCGCCCAATCAAAAACTCCAATCCCAATAACCCTACAGCCCATCTCCTTGCTGTTCCAACTCCTTACGAACAATTTTCCGATAGCCACGTTCTTCTAATTCTGCGTTCAATACCGCACCAAACAGCACAACATAAGCGCTCACAAACAACCACATCATCACCGCAGCGACAGCCCCTAATGGGCCATAGGTTGCGCTGTAGCTCGCAAAATGTGCCACATACCAAGAAAATGCAATCGAGACCGCAACCCACAAAATAGTTGCCAAAAACGCACCAGGGAAAATCCACCGCCACGCCGTCTCCCGCTCACGACATGGGGCAATGCGGTAGAGTACCATCACCGCCGTAAAGACAAAAAACAGCATAATGGCTGGGGCCAGCCAATGGACTAATACCGGGGTCCATTGCTCAACCAAAAAATGCAAATGCGGTGGGATATTCGCCATCCCCAACCCTACATAACTCAAATAACGCGGCAAATAATCCACCAAAGCTGGTGCAGCCACCATAAGAGCCAATGTTAAACACGCCCCAATCACCGCCATAAGGGTCGTCACAAACGCAAGGCATTGAAACTCAAAAAAACCTCGCGTTTCCTTAGCATGATAAACAATATTTAAAGCCGAAAGAATAGACTTACTACTCGCCGTAACCGACCATAACGCCACCAAAACCGAAAAAACGAGCCCTAACGTCAAAGACGAATGAGGTTGGGTAACCAGCGCATGGACCCGGTCAAAAATCATGTCATAAGCAGCAGGTGGCAAAATATGCTTAACATTATGCAATTGCCCCTCGGCTGTTTGGACATCAAAAGCCAGCCCATAAAGGGAGATCAATGCCGTAAGGGCAGGGAAAAGCGACAATGTCGCATAAAACGCGCAGCCAGCCGCGCTAAGAGACGTCTGGCTATCTCCGCTATTATTAAGGACTTGGTAAAAAACAGCCTTCCAACCCTGCGGTGGCGGAGGAAGAGCTTCCTGCTGCATTTCAGTCATCTCAGACACGGAACACACTCACCCTTCACACACCGCCACTACAAGGGCGTAGAGTTTAGGCCTTCTCCAGCTCCGCTTGGATCCGATTCCAACGTTCAATATTATCTTTTGCATCCTTCACAAAAGCAGATTTCTTCACCCCGCCAAGGAAGATGCGCTGCATCAACCGGCCTAAGCCACGTGTTGGCCTCTCAAACTGGATGAACAAAATACCGCGCACATCATCCGTATTATTCTGCACTGTATGACGATACGTATCGTCAAAGACGAAGACCTTCCCCTCATCCCAATGCAACTTATCGTCTGCGACTTGGATCCAACAATTATCACGATCCCGCGGAACACCCAAGCCCATATGCGCATTCAGCATCCCTTTTGTAACCCCTTTATGCGGCGGAATTTCCCCACCCGGCTCCAAAATAGAGAACAAAGCCGAGCATAAACCGGGTATCCCTGCCACAAGCTGAGCCGTTACTGGTGCTTTTGCACAATTCTCCGGCACCGCAATCCCATATCCGTAAAGAAAGAAGGACTTCCAACGGTTATCAGGTGCAATCCGCCGATGATCAGGGGATAAATCACGCAAAGCCGGTACGCGCTCACGCTCTGCCATAACCGCTTGGAACTCCTTCACCATTAAGGGAGCCGCCTTTTCCAACGCGGCTACCCAAGGAAAGAGCTTATTGTCTAAATTTGGGGTATTCGGCACCAAAGAATCTTTTGCAATCAGGTTATTAAACCAAGGCCGTAGAGCCTTACCAACCCGTACCAATAACGGACGTTTTTTCTTATCTTGCTGATTCGCCGCCATGATAGCCTGCCTCCCAACAGATGCATTCACTCAATTAAAACCGGTAATTCCCTACCAAAATTCCCTCACGGACGAAAAGCGGCCCTCTATGTCTAGCTGCTCTTCATTACAAACATGTCATGCAAGAGGAAGAATGATCAAAAAGTCGTTAACATCCTAAAAATATAAAATTTTCTCCTAGCGTCCTCTCCCCCAACACAGCAAGCAACAGAGCTTCTTTTCTCTATTATCACTCTTTTGTGATAATAGAACATCTTTTTCATCCCTCCTTTACCCTTTCCCCTTGCATTAAAGCGCAATCTGCGCTTTTGACGCAGCTCCCCCTTCCTAAGAGGATGTGTGTCTTATGACCCCAAAAATCGCCCGCTTCCTCGCTGACCAACAGCCTGCCACACCGTGCCTGGTTGTGGACCTCTCCATTGTGGCAGAGCAATACCAAGCCCTTCACAAAGCCCTACCGACAGGGCGCATCCATTACGCGGTAAAAGCTAATCCTGCCTCTGCGATTCTTACATGCTTGCATCAACTTGGCTCTTACTTCGACATTGCCTCGCCGGGGGAAATTGACCTCTGCCTCCAAGCGGGCATTCCCGCAGCGAAGCTCTCCTTCGGCCATACCGTAAAAACAGCCCGCTCCATCGCTTATGCACACCAAAAAGGCCTCACCCTCTTTGCCTTTGATTGCCTTGAAGAGTTGGAAAAATTAGCACAGCACGCCCCCGGCTGCTCTGTCTTTTGCCGCCTCGGCGTCCTCAATACCGGGGCAGAGTGGCCCTTATCCCGCAAGTTTGGCACAACGGTAGAGCATGCTTTTACCCTCCTCACCAAAGCCCGTGCCCTTGGTTTAAAACCCGCTGGTTTGTCCTTTCATGTCGGCAGCCAACAAACCCATATCGAGGCTTATGCTGAGGCCATCGCCCAAGCGGCAGAGCTTTATCATCACCTCGACAAAGAGCAGAATATCACGCTGGATTTCATCAATATGGGGGGCGGCTTCCCCACCTATTACCGCACCCCCATTCCCGCTATCGACCAATTCGGGCAGGCCATCACAACCGCCATGCAAACGCACTTCCCCCATCACGCCCCGCAGATTCTCTTAGAGCCAGGGCGGTATATGGTCGGCAGTGCCGGGATTGTCCAAACAGAAGTCGTCCTCGCCAGCCATCGCGGTAACCGAGAGGATGAACCACGCTGGGTGTATCTTGATATTGGCCGTTTTGGCGGCTTAGCCGAGACAGAAGGCGAAGCGATTCGTTATGCCTTCCAAACCCCTTATGATGAGACCAGCACCCACTACTCCCCCTGCATCCTCGCCGGCCCCAGCTGCGATAGTATGGACGTCCTTTACGAGAAAAACCCCGTCCCTCTGCCCGATGAACTCAAAACAGGGGATAAACTCATCATTCTCTCAACAGGGGCTTATGTCTCCACCTATTGCTCCACGGGCTTTAACGGCTTCCCCCCTCTCAAAGAATATTATCTTTAGCCATGCTCTAAAGACTGTAACGTCACGAGACGATGATACGCCCCCTCTGGGCGGGCCATTAATGTCGTATGGGTGCCATCCTCAATAATCTGCCCCCCCTCAAAGACTAAAATACGATCCAAATCCCGCACGGTTGCTAGGCGATGAGCCACCACAAGCACCGTGCGTTCGGTCATTAACCGGGCCATAGCCTCTTGCACCAACCGCTCCGATTCAGAATCCAAACTCGCCGTTGCTTCATCAAAAATCACAATTGGCGCGTTTGTTAAAAAGGCACGCGCAATAGCCACACGCTGCCGCTCCCCACCAGAGAGTTTCACCCCGCGTTCACCCACTAATGTATCATAACCATCCGGCAACTGCGTGATGAACCCATCAGCATTAGCTAAACGAGCCGCCTCCTCAATCGCCTCACGCGGGGCATCAGGCTGCCCATAGGCGATATTCTCAGCCAATGTGCGGTGGAATAACATCGGCTCCTGCGGCACAAGAGCAATCTGCCGGCGCAAACTTTGTTGCGTGACATGGGCAATATCCTGCCCATCAATCAAAATGGCCCCACTCTGTACATCATAAAGCCGTTGCAATAGCCGCGTTAAAGTCGTTTTGCCAGAACCAGACGCCCCCACTAACGCCACACGGCTCCCCGCCGCAATCTTCAATGAAAAATCCCGATAAATCGGCGTCGATTGCGAAGGATAACAAAAGCTGACATCCCGTAGCTCAATCGCCCCATCCGTCACGACCAACGGTACCGCCCCTTCAGCATCCTGCACGCCCGGTGCTGTAGCAAAAAGCCCAACAAGCTCCTCCATCTCATTCACCGAGCGTTGCACTTGGCTGACTTGCTGCCCCAAATCCCGCAAATAGCCTTGGATGAGGAACATCATCGTCAGCACATAAGCCACATCTCCCGGCCCTGCCGCCCCACGCCACCACAAAAGAACCGCAAGGCCAATCATCACCACACGCATCAAAAGCGTATAGGACGCCTGAAGATTGGCACTATTGGTTCCCCTATACCAACTATAATAGGTCTTCTCCGCCCATGT
Source organism: Parasaccharibacter apium (assembly GCF_002592045.1). Lineage (GTDB taxonomy): Bacteria > Pseudomonadota > Alphaproteobacteria > Acetobacterales > Acetobacteraceae > Bombella > Bombella saccharophila. Next base: position 464,064 of record NZ_MEJG01000001.1, read on the forward strand.
CCGGGCTACAGAATGTAAATGTTGCTCTTCACGCTGCTCCGCCCCAAAGCTTTTCACCACAGCATTGCAGGTAATCGCATCACCTAACAGGGCTCCCATTTTGGAATCCCACTCATTCGAGACCCGCGCCGTTGGGGCTACATACCGCAAAGCCAACCAAATGGAGAGGCACGCAAACAGCACGACCATCACCGCCAACACTAACCCCAATAGCGGGGCCCGCACCAGCAGAACAAGCGTTGTGCCCACCAGCACCAAAAGCTCCGGGGCAATCAACAAAAGCAACGTGTCATCCAGCGTATCAATGGCCCAAATCCCCCGCGTCACACGCCGCACAACCGAGCCTGCAAAACTATTAGCATGCCAGTCGGAAGAGAAACGCTGCACACGGGCAAAGGCATCATCTAATACCTGACGCATCACCGCTAAACTAAGCTTGCTTATCCCCAAATAGGAGGAACGCCGGCCCATCACCCCCACAAGCCCTAGGACCAATAGCCCACTAACCATCAATAAAGCATCATGCAGCAAAGCCGCACGGCCCCCTTCTGCCGGGGATGGCAGCACCGTGGTGGAAATATCCCCCACTAAACGCCCTGCTAAAAGCGGCGTGCAAATGTCGGCCAATGTAGCCAGCCCCACACCCCCCAATGTCCGCGCTAACATGGCCGGATGCTGCACCCACCGTACCATCACAAAGCGCAGCACCTCGGTAAAAGAGAGCTTCATCCCCTTATGGGGCTTGCTACTTGCCTCTGCCATTGACCACCGCCTCCCTCACCCTTACGTCATCCCTAAGCGTTATCCTTGCTCCTATCACCCGCTTGAAGAACAACGCAACACAGCTTAGGAACAGACCCATCATTCTCACCACGGACTAACCTAACCCCTCATGGCCACATCCCGCACAAAGCCCACCACAACACCAAAGATGAGCCTAAAAGCCGTCCGCGCCTTCCTCAACGCCTTAGACAAAGCCCACCCTGATGCACGCAGCGAGCTCATCTACCATAATCATTTCGAGCTCCTCGTCAGCGTCGTCCTCTCCGCTCAAGCCACGGATGTATCTGTCAATAAAGCCACCCGCGCTTTATATGAGAAAGCCCCCGACCCTGCCAGCATGGCCGCTTTAGGGGAAGACGGCATTGCCCATTATATCCGCACTATCGGCCTATGGCGGTCTAAAGCGCATAATGTCGCCCTTCTCTGCCAGCAATTACTAGAAAAACACAACGGCCATGTACCCAATAACCGCGAAGCGTTAGAAGCCCTCCCCGGTGTAGGCCGTAAAACCGCCAATGTCGTCCTAAATATCGCTTTTGACCAACCCACCATGGCGGTGGATACGCACATCTTTCGCCTTGGCAACCGCACCGGCCTTGCCCCCGGCAAAACCGTCCGCGCTGTGGAGGATGCCCTCATCGCCCGCATCCCCAAAGAGATGCTCCGCCCTGCTCATCATTGGCTCATCCTCCATGGCCGCTATGTCTGCAAAGCCCGCACGCCAGAATGTTGGCGTTGCCCCGTAACAGAATGGTGCCTCTATAAGGAAAAGAATAAGATTCCTCCCAAATCCAAAACAACCCCATAAAGGGCAAATACGCCATCTCGCCTTATAAGGGCTTTATTTTATAGCATAACACTGTAGAAAGGCCTTTCTTCTCCCAATTAAAGCCTTATAGCACGAGCTAGAGCATGACCCCGCCCTTATTGGAAGAAACGGCCATCATATTCGGTGCAGACGGCAACGACCTCTGGCCTACGCTCTGTGCTATCCAATCCGTCATCACACATAACCCCCACACAAAGCTCGATTTTTACATCCTCCACACCGCTATTCCCACAACCCTTCAGCACCTCATCACAGCTCTTTTCCAAACAGAGAGCAGCCAGCTCACCTTCCTTGATGTCGCCCAAAAAGCACAAGCCCTACGCACACATACGCACCCGCGTTGGCAAGCAAGCTGTTTCTATCGGTGCTATCTCCCTGTTTTATTCCGTGAGAAACGCTTCGTCCTTTGGCTTGATAACGCCCTCCTCGTCACCGGCTCACTCGCCCCTCTCCTCCATCGCTTTCCCCAAGAAGCAAGCCTCGGTGCTGTCGTTGACCCTCTCGCTTACATGCTTCAGCGTAATAATGTCCCCCTCCATACCCTGTTGGGCGATGCCCCCGCTGCGGGCCTCCCTGATACGACCTTCGCCCATTACACCAAAGACCATCTTAGCCTCACTCAACCGGAGCATTACTTTAACAGCAATATGCTCCTCCTCCGCCCCCGCTTAATCTCGCCCTCACAAATCAATCGCTGCTTTACCCTCGCAACACGGCCTTACCTTTGCCCCGGCACAGATATTCTTAATCAAGTCTTTCACAATCATGTCCATCTCCTCCCCGAACGGTGGAACTTCATGACCGGCAAACTCACAGAAAATCTCTGCCTTCATCTCCCCGAATCATGGAAAAAACAACGTGAGACAGAGCGGCTCCATCGCTGCATCCTCAACTTCCCCGAAGGCGCAAAACCATGGCAAGACCCTGCCCTCCCCGGTGCCAGCCATTATCAACGCCTCTCCACACAGCTTGAAGACCGCCTCAGCCGCCTCGCCCCTACCCTCATCCGCACCTTATGCAGCGGCTAACCCGCTATTCTGCCTTCGCAAATGGGAGAGGGGGCACACCATGAAACCCCATCGGCCCAACCCATAACCGCTCCCCCTGCCACATCCGCGCTGAGATGAGCCGCACACCACCACGCCCATCATCATAAACAGCCCAGCTTCCCTCACGCTTTATATCCTCTATGCTCACATGCTGCGCAGCCATACAAAGCGGCTTTTGCTCCCTCACATTCACCTCCAACGCTACATGCGCACAGAGCTGAGATTGCTGAGGCTGCAACACCTCATCTGCCCCTTCCAGCATACGCCATAAAATGACCTGCCCCGCTTTGAGAGGAACACGACATATTCCCGCCTGACAAAACGGCACCCCCACACCACGCGCTTGCCATCCCAAAGCCCGTTGCACCTCCTGCCGCACAAGGGGCATCCCTAACCGTCCCTCCACAAGACGCATCTCCCCCTCTTGCCGCACAGCAAGAGCATGCTCCAACGTTGTAATCACCATCACCGGGCGCGGCATCACCCATACCAAGACAAGGGCTGCCCCTATCATCCCCAGCCCACAAAAACGCGCCATCCCCCGCCATAAACACAGCACCGCTAATCCCAGCAGAAATAACCCCACATCCCACGCAGGAAAGGAAGGCACCGGCCATGAGGCAAACGGCATCGCCGCCACATGCCGTGCCAACCAAGAGATAACCTCAATCCCCCAGCCCATCACACGTAATGCCACAGCCGACAGCCCCAGAGGCATAAGAGCCAAAGCGATCAACCCCGCAGGCATCACCCACAAGCCCATCAACGGCACCGCCAGAATATTGGCTAAAACAAACCAAGGCTGAAACGCCCCAAAATACGCCATGCTCAACGGCAAAGTCGCCAACCCCGCTAACAATGAGGTTATCACCAACATAACAACCCCAACTGCCATGCGCCGCCACCAAGGGGGACGCTGCCCCCAAGACCGCCCTACCGGCCTCGCCCCATACCCTCCCAAACGTGCCAAAACCCCACGCAACGGCTCATACCCGGCAATCAACGCCATCACAGCGGCAAAGGACATCTGAAAAGACACATCCAAGACCACAGCAGGCGAGGCCACCTCCAACGCTAAAGCCACCAAGGCAAGCCCCCGCAACGAAATCACCCGCCGTCCCAATAAAAAGGCCACAACCCCAAGCCCTGCCATCCCCAAAGCCCGCAACCCTGGTATATGGCACCCCGTCAGCAGCACATAAGCCACACCCGCCCCCAAAGATGCCACAAGGGCTATCTCTCGGCACGGCCAATGGGCTGAAAGACGCTGCGACAAACTCATCCCCCGGCACAGCAAAACAAACACAAACCCCATCACAAACCCAAGATGCAACCCCGCCACTGCCAATAGATGCGCAAGACCAGAAGCCGCATAATCCTGCCGTGTCTGGGTGGAAATTAACCCCGTCTCCCCACACAACACCGCCGCAGCAATCGCCCCAACCTGACCGGGTAAATAATGTTCAATCTGCCGCGCCACTTGCCCCCGTATCGCCCCCCAACGCCCTCTATCGGCTTGTGCATCATCTACGCGCTCCACTGGCGACAACGCCGTCCCCGTTCCCGCTCGGCCAGAAAACCACGCCGCCCGCTGCCCATCATACCCCCCCGGCCATGAAGGTGCCGTTGGCGCGCGCAACAATGCCCGCACCCGGACGACCTCCCCCGGATTCATACCCTCCACAGCCGGTATATCTTTTGCCGGTAAGGTAATCACTAAAGAGCGTGACAACGGTGCCATCCCCTCCCACCAAGGGGAACGAAAGACCGCCCCTTTGATCGTCATCCGCCATGACGCCCCACCCTCCACATGGCGCCCTATCACAGGCTCTAAGGCGGCTAAACGCCCCTCAACCAGCATGGATTCCAACGGCAAAAGCGGCATGGGTGGTTGCCGCCTCGCTTGAGCAAAAGCTAACAAAAATCCCATTCCTAGCGCACATAAAGCACTGCCCAAACAACAGCCCAACAGCTGCCACCGTGCAGCCCGCTCCGTAACCGCCACCACCCAACGGCTACCCACCAAAAGGGCCAACCCAACAGCCACTCCCCCCACTATGGCCGCACACAACCACCCTGTAGGCTCCTCCGGCAAAGCAAAATAAGCTGCAATACCCAGAGCCACCCCGACAGGGAGCCAACAAGCAAGACGGCTTCCTTGCCGGGCCAATCCTGCCATCATCATCCCATCCATACTGCCCTGCCTCTTCGCAATAACCGCCCCTTTTCTCATTACCGCACTTGCACTAAAGCCCATAATGACACATCGAAGGTCATAGCCCGACACCGCTCAGCATGTTATAAGGCTTGCTCATGAAGATCCGTACCCGTTTTGCTCCCTCGCCCACCGGGCTGCTCCATATCGGCAATGCCCGTGCTGCCCTGTTTAACTATCTTTTCGCCCGCCATCATTGCGGGGAGTTCGTCCTCCGTATCGAAGATACAGACCGCGAACGCTCCACCCAACAGGCTGTAGATGTTATCTTTGAGGGTCTAAAATGGATGGGGCTAGACTGGGACGGCGAACCGACCTTCCAAGCCAGCCGCCAAGACCGCCATGCAGAAGTCGTCGCCCAACTGATGGAAAAGGGCATGGCCTATCGCTGCTATTGCACCGCTGAAGAACTCGCTGCCATGCGCGAAAAAGCCCGTGCCGAAAAACGCCCCCCCCGCTATGACGGCACATGGCGCGACCGCGACCCTGCCGACGCCCCAGAGGGCGTACCTTACGCTATCCGCCTTAAAGCCCCCAAAGAAGGCGAAACCATCATTAAAGACCTCGTCCAAGGGGAGGTCCGCGTAGCCAATGCGGAGATGGATGACCTCATCCTCTTACGCTCCGATGGGACACCAACCTATCTGCTCGCCGTGGTGGTGGATGACCACGATATGGACATCACCCATGTTATGCGCGGCGATGACCATCTCACCAACACCTTCCGCCAAGCCATGATCTACCGCGCCATGGGCTGGGACCTGCCAAAATTCGCCCATCTCCCCCTCATCCACGGGCCAGATGGTGCCAAACTCTCCAAACGTCACGGCGCACAATCGGTTGTGGAGTTCCGGGAGGAAGGCATCCTGCCAGAAGCCCTCTGCAATTATCTGCTTCGCCTCGGCTGGGGCCATGGCGATGCAGAAATATTGGACCGCGAGGAGCAAATTAAACTCTTTGATATTGATGGGATTGGCCGCTCCCCCTCCCGCATGGATTACGTCAAACTCAGTCATCTCAATGGCATCTGGATGCGCCGCGCAAATGATGAGCGTCTAACAGCCCTCGTTATGCAGCGTTTAGCACAACGAGACGACCTCAATCATGATGAGACTGTCCGTGCCCGTGTCCTCGCCCTCATGCCGGGGCTAAAAGAGCGCGCCAAAACCGTGGTAGAGCTTGCCGATAACGCCGCTTTTGCTGGCCTGCGCCTGCCGCTCACCCTCACCCCAAAGGCGGAAAAACATTTAGGTGAGGAGGGCAAGAAGGTTCTCGCAGGGTTAGAGACAAGACTCGCTGCACTAGAGCCTTTCACCCCAGAGGGAATCGATAGCACCTTACGCGCCTTCGCCACTGAGCATGAGCTAAAGCTCGGCGCTGTAGCCCAGCCGCTCCGTGCCGCGATGACAGGCACCACAACCTCACCGGGAATCGACCTCACACTCGCCGCCTTAGGGCGAGAGGAAGTCCTCGCCCGTATTCGGAGTGCCCTATCCGCATGAGCCCCACACACCACATCCCCCATCTTCTCGGCATTGAGGGCATGACAGAGAAGGACATCACCCCCTTTCTCGACCTCGCTGAGAGCTATGCCCTGCTTAGTCGCTCCCGCAACGCACCGCGCGATGTGCTCCAAGGCCGTACCGTCATCAATCTCTTCTTTGAGGATAGTACCCGCACGCGCACTAGCTTTGAGCTTGCCGCTAAACGATTAGGGGCCGATGTGGTGAACATGACCGTCGCCACAAGCTCGGTCAATAAAGGGGAAACCCTGCTCGATACCGCTTCCACCCTCAATGCCATGCATTGCGACCTCCTCGTCATCCGCCATGCTCAAAGCGGGGCCCCAGCGTTGCTCTCGCAAAAGGTCGAGGCCAGTGTCGTCAATGCTGGTGATGGCATGCATGAGCATCCCACCCAAGCCCTGCTTGATGGCCTAACCATCCGGCGGCATTTTGGTCGCCTCAGCGGCTTAAAAATCGCCATTTGCGGCGACATCGCCCATAGCCGCGTAGCCCGCTCAGACATTCACCTCCTCCGCGCTATGGGTAATGATATTCACCTCGCTGGTCCCCCAACTCTGCTTCCCAATGCCCTCGGCACGTTGGAGGGCGTAACCCTCCACCATAATATTGATGACGCCCTAAAAGCTGCTGATGTAGCAATGTGCCTCCGCGTCCAGCGGGAACGCATGGGCAGTGGGCTTGTGCCCAGCGCACGGGAATATTTCTCCCTCTTTGGGTTAGACCGCCGCCGCCTTGCTCTAGCCAAACCCGGCGCACTGGTCATGCATCCCGGCCCCATGAATCGCGGGGTAGAAATCGCCTCCGCTGTTGCCGACTCTCCACAAAGCGTTATCTCTGAACAAGTCGAGATGGGCGTTGCCGTCCGCATGGCTGTTCTTGATCGTCTCTCCCGCATGAAGAATCCCGCATGAGCAGCATCTTTTTCCAAAATGTTCGGCTAATAGACCCCGCCTCCGGGCGCGATAGCATGGGCAGCCTACTCGTCGAGGACGGCCTCATCACCGCCATCGACCCCAAAGATCCTCCCAAAAATGCCCGCCTCATAGAGGGCAATGGTGCCGTCCTCTGTCCCGGCCTTGTCGATATGCGCGCTCGTTTTGATGAACCGGGGGCAGAATATCGCGAGAATATCGACTCCGGTGCCCAGGCAGCCGTTGCCGGGGGCATTACCACCCTCGCCCTCCTCCCCGATACCGACCCCGCTATTGATAACCCCGCTCTCGTCCATTACATCCGCCGCCGGGGTGAGGAGACAGGCCTTGTCTCCATCCATCCTTACGGGGCCCTCACCAAAGGCTGCGCTGGGGGCGATATGGCCGAGATTGGCTTGCTCAAACAAGCTGGGGCCATTGGCTTCACCGATGGAGCCCGCGCGATTGCCGATACAAAGCAAATGCGCAACCTACTCGCCTATTCTGGCTTTTTAGACACGGTCATCATCTTACATCCAGAGGACCCCTCTCTCGCCAAAGGAGGCTGTGCCACTGCCAGCCCACAAGCGGTCAAAATGGGCCTACCGCAAATCCCCGCCTGTGCCGAGGCTATGATGGTCGCACGCGACCTTCGCCTTGCTGCCCTCACCGGGGCGCGTATCCATTTTAGCCACATCTCCACAGGTGAGGCCCTCAGCCTCATTGCCGCAGCCAAACAACAAGGCATCCGCGTCACCTGCGATACCGCCCCACCCTATTTCGCCATGACAGAAGCCGATATTGGGGACTTCCGCACCTACGCCAAACTCTCCCCACCCCTCCGGCAAGAGGCTGACCGGCGCGCCATCCTCGCAGGCCTCGCAGATGGCACGATTGATGCCATCGCCTCCGACCATAGCCCCGCAGATGCTGATGATAAACGCCTCCCCTTCGCCCAAGCCCGCGCAGGGGGGACCGGCCTGGTCACCTTGCTCGGCGTCACCCTACAAGCGGGCTTGCCATTGCTGGATGCGCTACGCCTTCTCACCATCGCCCCCGCCCGCCTCTTAGGACTGCCAGCAGGCACTCTCAGCATCGGCGCAGCAGCGGACCTCTGCCTTTTCGCCCCAGAGGAAGAATGGGTCGTTACAGCCGGCAGCCTACCCGGCCGTGCCCAAAATACCCCCTTTGATGGCCAAACCCTCAAAGGACGAATCCACCGCACCTTCTATCACGGGCGAGAGGTCTTTACCGCAGAGGGGCTTTCAGCATGAGCAGCCTATTCCACTGGTCCCTCATGCCCCCTAGCCTCCTCGTTATCGCTCTTGCTGCTTACGGGATAGGCAGCATCCCCTTCGGCCTCCTCCTAACCGCTTTAAGTGGCCAAGGCGACATTCGCAAAATCGGCTCCGGCAATATCGGGGCTACCAATGTCCTACGCACAGGTCGCAAAGGCCTCGCCGCCGCAACCCTTCTGCTTGATGCCCTAAAAGGGTTACTCGCCGTCCTACTTGCCCAAGCCCTCTCCCCCCTTAACACCGCCCTTTGCCTCTCCGTAGCTGGGTGTGCTGCTGTGCTTGGCCATTGCTTCCCCCTCTGGCTCGGCTTCCGCGGCGGGAAGGGCGTTGCAACAGGCATCGGCGTCTTTTGGGGCATGTGCTGGCCTGTCGGGCTGCTCTGTACCATCCTATGGCTAGCGGGGGTACGGCTGAGCAGGATTTCCTCTGTCGGTGCATTGCTTGCCTTTTTATCTGCGCCATTTCTGATGGTTGCTTTCTCGCTAGCCCCCATCCTCTCCGCCCGCCCTATTGCAGCAACCTGCATCACCATTCTTATCCTCTTGCGGCATCATGGTAACATCACCCGCCTCATTAACGGAACAGAGCCACGCATCGGCCAAAAATGACCACATCTAGCCCCCTTATGGCGGCCCCCACAGCAGCAGAACGACTCGCCCAAATCCGCCTCGCCCGCACTAAAGGAATCGGCACCGCCACCTTTAGCAAATTGATGGGCCTGTATAGCTCCGCCACACAAGCGATAGAGGCCCTCCCCACTCGTGCCCGTCTGACAGGCCGCCCCGCCCCCCTCATCCCTTCGCAAACCGCCATAGAGGATGAAATTGCATGGCTTGCCCAGCGCGGTGGTGCCCATCTCCTCCGTTCCGACTCCGCCTATCCACACCTCCTTACCCTTCTTCCCAACGCCCCGATTCTCCTCTTTGCCCAAGGCAACACAGCCCTCCTCTCCTCCCAATCAGTCGCCATTGTGGGCGCGCGCAATGCCTCTAACCCCGCTCTAAAACTCACCGAGCAATTCGCAACAGGCTTAGCAGAATCCGGCATCACGATTATCTCCGGCCTCGCCCGCGGGATTGATGGTGCCGCCCATCGCGGGGCCTTACCCTTCAGGCGGACAATCGCCGCCCTCCCCGGCGGGCTAGATGTTACCTACCCGCCCGAACATGCCGCCCTCCAAGCAGACATCGCCCAACAAGGCTGCTTAATTACGGAATATCCCCCCGGCACTACAGCCAATGCCCGCCATTTCCCACGCCGTAACCACCTCATCGCCGGCCTATCACGCGGTTGCTTGTTAGTTGAGGCCGCCCATCGCTCCGGCACCCTCATCACAGCCCGACTCGCCCTAAACTATAAACGCCTTCTTTTTGCCATCCCCGGCTTCCCGCAGGACCCACGCTCCCGCGGGGGGAACGACCTCCTCCGCCACAATAAAGCCCTCTTGGTGGAGCGTTACCAAGATATCCTAACCCACCTCAATAATACCCCCTTATCAGCCCATAATCCCGCCGCATGGGAGCGACCACCCGCACGGCAAGCCTCCCTCTTTGCACCACCCCCACCGGCACCGCTACCACCGGCAGCAGCAGTATCAACATCACCAATATCAACGCCGCCCACCTCCCCACCCCAATCGCCATCCCCCACCATGCCGGATGATCAAAACAACGATTCCGATAAAAAAAATATACTCTCCCTCCTCGCGCATACCCCCTCCACGGTTGACGAGATTGCCTCACGCTGTCAGTTGTCCATCTCAGCAGTTGCAGCCATACTCATTGAGCTGGAGATAAATGGTGCCATCCAACGCCACGAGGACGGCACCCTGACCACTCTCAGCTAACGGGCAACGCCCAACTGCCGAATCGTCAGTTAAGACATCAAAGACCGGGAAAAACTCATGGCCGTGAAGAATGTTGTGGTTGTCGAAAGCCCCGCCAAGGCAAAAACCATCAACCGTTATCTCGGCAGCGACTACACTGTCATCGCCTCATTTGGCCATGTACGGGACCTCCCTCCAAAAGATGGCAGCGTCCGCCCAGATGAGAACTTCGCTATGTCGTGGCAAACTGATGAGCGCGGCTCCAAGCAAATCACCGCCATTGCCAAAGCCCTCAAAGGGGCTAGCAAACTCATTCTCGCTACCGACCCTGATAGAGAGGGCGAGGCCATCTCATGGCATGTCCGCAGCGCACTAGAGGAAAAGAAACTCCTCAAAGGCATTGAGGTCGAGCGCGTCACGTTTAACGAAATCACCAAAAACGCCATCGCCGCGGCCATGAAGGCCCCCCGCACGCTAGACCGCCCCCTTATTGATGCTTATCTCGCCCGCCGTGCGCTAGATTATCTCGTTGGCTTCACCCTCTCCCCCGTCCTCTGGCGCAAGCTACCCGGCAGCCGCAGTGCAGGGCGCGTCCAATCTGTGGCCCTACGCCTCATCTGCGAACGAGAAGCAGAGATTGAAGTCTTTAAAGCAAAAGAATATTGGAGTGTAGAAGGCCTCTTTACCACACCTAAAAAGGCCGATTTTTCCGCCAAATTAACCCATCTTGAGGGCAAAAAGCTCGACCAATTCGCCCTTCCTGATGAAGCTACAGCCCATAAAGCGCGTGACCTCGTCCGCGCCTCGGCTCTCAGCGTCCGCAAGATTGAGCGCAAACGCACACGCCGCAACCCCGCCCCTCCCTTCACCACCTCCACCCTCCAGCAAGAAGCCTCCCGCAAGCTGGGCATGAGCGCACAAACCACCATGCGCACCGCTCAACAGCTTTATGAAGGGGTGGACCTCAATGGCGAGACGGTCGGCCTTATCACCTATATGCGTACCGATGGCGTTACAATGGCCACAGAGGCAGTACAAGCCATCCGCTCCCATATCAACACAGCTTTCGGCAAGGATTACTGCCCCGCCAAACCCCGCTCTTACGCCACAAAAGCCAAAAACGCACAGGAAGCCCACGAGGCCATCCGCCCCACCGATGTATCTCGCACGCCCGATGCCGTTGCTGCCGTCCTCACAGCGGACCAAAAACGCCTTTATGAGCTGATTTGGAAGCGTTCTGTCGCCTCTCAAATGCAATCGGCAGAACTCGACCAAACAGCCATTACCATCGGCGATAATACCGACCAAACCCTCCTGCGTGCTACAGGCTCCATCATCGCCTTTGATGGTTTTTTAAAACTCTATATCGAAGGCCATGACGATAAAGATAAAAACAACGATGACGACCAAAATCGCCTCCTCCCCGCGATGGCAAAAGGCGACTCGCTAACCACAAAAGACGTCAAAGCCGAGCAACATTTCACCCAACCACCACCGCGCTACTCCGAGGCCTCTCTCGTTAAAAAAATGGAAGAAATCGGCATCGGTCGCCCTTCCACCTATGCGTCCATCCTCAGCGTCCTGCGCGACCGCAACTATGTCCGTCTCGAGGCCCGCCGCTTTATCCCAGAGGATCGCGGTCGGCTCGTTACCGCCTTCCTCACCTCCTTCTTCCAACGCTATGTCGATACAGGCTTCACCGCCTCGCTTGAGACGCAACTTGATGATATTTCCGATGGTCGAGCCGATTGGCATGATGTCATGTCCGCGTTCTGGCAGGACTTCTCCGCAACCGTTGCCAAAACAAAAGACCTCAAAATCTCCGATGTAATTGATGCGTTGGATCAAGACCTCGGCAATCATTTCTTCCCCCCCGCCCAGATGGCAGCGACCCACGCCATTGCCCTTCCTGCACGGATGGGCGGCTCGGCCTCAAATTAGGGCGTCATGGGGCCTTCCTTGGCTGCTCCAACTATCCAGAATGTCGCACCACACGGCCTCTCACCGTTGATAATGGCGAGGACACCGCCCTCCCCGATGGGATGCGCCTGCTCGGCCATGACCCCGCCACTGGGGAGGACATCACCCTCCGCCGTGGCCCTTACGGTCTTTATGTCCAACGTGGCGAACCCGACCCAGAGGATAAAAAAGCCAAACCCAAACGCGCCACCATCCCCAAAGACCGCAACGGAGAGGAACTCACCCTTAAAGAAGCCATCGGCCTCCTCTCCCTCCCTCGCGATGTCGGCCCCCATCCAGAAACAGGCGAAATGATCACCGCGGGCTTAGGCCGCTTCGGACCTTTCGTAAAAATGGGCAGCATTTATGGCACGCTCAGCAAAGATGATGACGTCCTCACCATTGGGCTCAATCGCGCTGTCGATGCCTTAGCCAAAAAACTCGCCTCTATCCGCGCATTAGGCACACACCCCAAGGATGGCGAAGCCGTTATAGTCCGCAAAGGCCGATTCGGCCCCTATGTGCAGCATGGGCAACTCATCGCCACCCTCCCTAAAGGGGATTCAATGGATGATATTACCCTAGAGGAAGCCCTCGCCTTATTGGATGAAAAAGGCAAACCCCTAAAGGGCGGGCGCAAAACAGCTACAAAAAAGACCACCACCAAAAAACGACCACGCAAAAAACCACAGCCAGAAAGACTACATCCAAAAAGGCTGCATCATCATCCAAAAGCAAAACTACAACTCAAAAAGCCAAAACCGCTAAGGCCAAAATGGCCAATACAACAGCAGATAAAGACGATATGCCTTTTTAACTTTCCTTCCTTAATAAATGCCTCATAATAGCCAGGAATGCCCCTTACCCTGCATTCCCGTCGGCTGTCCTGCGCCTCAATTCTCCCGTGCAGGCAGTATATCTTTCCTCTTGCCCCCCTTCTTTTCCACCTTTTGTAGCATCGCGCTCATGATGTCAGCCTGCCACCCTTTGCGCCGAATCTTCGCAAACTCTGCTCAGCTTACCCTGTGCGGGGTTTTACTCGTTAGTCTTGAAACCCCCTCCCAAGCCCGTGCTAAATCCACCTCTTTTTGGCACAATTTTATTCAACGTCTCACGCCAGAAGACGGCAACACAGCACATATAGCCACTCATCCACCAACTCCCACAATTACCCCATCGCTTGTAAAACCCGCCCCAACGACCACGGCAGAACCCGCTCTCACAGCCCCTATCGCCTTGAGCGATGATGATAAACAAACACAACAGACACTCACTGCCGCATTAAACTTCATGATTCCCCGGCTACTAACGGCCCATACACCGCAAACATTATGCCTCTGGGGTATGCAAGCTCTGCTCCAAATGCAGTCTGCCGCCAATATATCTCAACCTAAATTGACCCTTACATTACACCCTACACGCCTCACACTTCTCCACGGGACACGCATCGCCTTTAATGAGCTTCCCCCCAGCGCGGATGATATACCTGGGTGGAGCCAGATAAGCACACGCTTCATCGCGGCCTTACATTACAATTTCCCAGAGCGTTACCCCCAAAATGACAATGCCCTGCTTACATCCTTTCTCAATGGCCTACTCTCTAAGCTAGACCCTTATTCCCGCTACTTGCCCCCCAACCACACCAACACACCTCTCCCGGCTGCCCCCCCCTCCCCAGCTTCTGCCAGTATCGGCGTAACATTACGCCCCTCACACTCTCATTTTCCTATTGTAAGTGCTATCAATCTTAATAGCCCCCTTTGGGACGCAGGAATCACACCAGGTGATAGGCTTATCAGCCTAAATCGCCATAGCACTCGCAAAATGACAGTTAAGGAGCTACAAACCTTACTTACCGGCCCAACAGGTAGCACGGTCGAACTCGGCTTTCGCCTTCAAGATGGACAACATCTTACACGCTCTTTCACACGCAGCATCATGGCAGAAGAAAGCGTATTCCCCGACCATATAGGCCCTCTACCCATCTTACATATAACGCATTTTTCAAGCCGCACCGCCGAGGAAATCAGCCAATATCTATCCACTTTCTTCCCTAACAGCGCTGCGGAGGGTGACCTATCATCCCCTCCCCCCCTCCAAACGCGGCCAATACCCCTCCCCGGTCTTATCTTAGACCTCCGCGGCAATCATGGCGGTATTCTCCAACAAGCCGTCATGACAGCCGCCTTATTTCTAGATCATGGCATCATCGCTACGACAGAAGGACGCGCCGCCGAATCCAGCCATGTATGGAGTATTCAAGGCGGAGACCTTACCAACAACACCTCACTAGCCTTATTGGTGGATAAAGATACAGGCAGCGCAGCCGAAGCCCTTGCCGCCGCCTTAGCAGATCACCGACGCGCTGTTATTATAGGTAGTACAAGTTTCGGCAAAGGCATGGTCCAAATTTCTTCCACCTTGCCCAATGCCGGTCACCTCACCCTTACATGGGCCCGCATCACAGCCCCACAAGGATGGCCCCTACAAAGTTTAGGCGTTATCCCCCAGCTTTGTACCTCTCCTAACAGTCAGTTTTCTCTCAAAGACCAACTCTCTGCTTTACGAGATGGTCACTCCCTCATGGCAACACCCCTTCAAAACGCACGCTCTCTTCGTGAAAATAGCCCCCTAAACACACGTCTCTCCTTACGCTCTGTCTGCCCTCCCGCCCCATCTAGCCCTCACGACCTCTCTACAGCTCAAATTCTAGTATCCACACCGCATGTTTATCAGGCCGCACTTCTCAGTGTCCCTGACATCAATTCACCCCCTCTCCCCTCTCAAAACGATGCTGCACCCCCATCATCTCCCACCCCTTAACAAAGTTATTTTACATATATTGAAAGGACATTCCGTTGTTTTTCGGCCTTAAAACCGGCTTCTGGATACGCGCCACCCTCCGCCGCCTCAACCAAAATGGCCTCATCGCCGCTATCGCCCAAAAAGGGGATGAGGACGCAGGCAGCATTTTTATCGTCCTTGCTTCAAAAGACGGTCACCGTGCTATCTTACAAGAGCAAGATACCCACTGGTATCGGCAAGAATTTCATTCCACCGAGACCGAAACAGCCGCTCAACAGACCACACAGTATCTCGAACGACAAAAAAATATCGATCCCGATTTATGGATTATCGAAATTGACGTCACCGACATCACATACCCTTTAGAGAAGGAACTCGGTACACGGCGATTTCACGAAACTGGATCATAAGCGCACCCCTAGCGCAAACATACAGCCCACTAACCTGTAACCAATAGGCCACATCCTATCTCGTTCAATAACGCCAAATGCAGCTATAACCAATTCATCCATTGCTTTTGCCTTCCTTTTCAGTGAAAAGGATAACCATCTGTCTGGTTGGAGAGTAATTACATGACTGCACGCACCTCCATTACATCACTGCTGGCCCGTGGTGCCTGTGCCGCCTGCCTGTCAGCCATGGCGTTTGGTGCGGCAAAAGCTCAGCCCGTCCGCGGTCTTTATGTTGCCGGGGCAGCTGGGGCAAGCTTCAACCAATCACAAACAGTCAACCCACACACAAAGCTCTTTCCCCATGGTCGTGATGATTATACGACAGGCATCACCGGCCTCGGTAGCATCGGCTGGGGTCTAGGCAACGGTTTCCGCGTGGAAGTCGAGGGGAACTACCGCAATAACCGTCTCTCCCGCTTCCACTCCCCAGGGTTTAGCTCCACCGCCCACGGCCACCAGCAAAAATATGGCGGTATGGCGAACGCCTTGTTCGATATGGATATCGGCCAAAACTGGATCTACCCCTATTTTGGATTCGGTATCGGCTATGCACGGCAGTTTACCAACACCACCATCCAAGGGACAGGGGCCAATAAAGGCTTCCGTCAACGTGTTGATGACGGCGCCAATGGCTTCGCCTATCAAGGCATCTTCGGCACATCCCTGCCTATTCCGTGGGTCGTTGGTCTTTCCACCACGATGGAATATCGCTTCTACACCATTACAGGCCATCATCGCCATTACGCGGAGGCCAGCTATAACATTGCCAATGCTGATAGCGGACCTGTAGGCGGCCGCCGTAGCAGCCGGACCGACTTCAACCATTCTTTGATGCTCGGCTTGCGGTATGAGTTCAACCCGGCCCCACCACCGCCCAAACCAACTCAAGCCATTGCTGCACCTGCCCCTGCGCCCGTCCGCACCTATCTTGTCTTTTTCGATTGGGACCGCGATACATTATCCGACCGTGCCCGCTCAATCGTAGAGACCGCCGCGCGTAACTCTACCTCCGCGCAATTCACCCGCATCCAAGTAAATGGCCATGCCGATTCTTCTGCCGTTCATCCTGGCAGTCAAAAAGCAAACAGCTATAATATGTCCCTCTCCCTCCGTCGTGCTCAAAGCGTCAAGGCAGAATTAATCCGCGATGGTGTTCCTGCCGGTGTGATTAATATCCATGGCTTCGGCGATACCCAACCGCTGGTTTCTACACGCCCTGGTACGGTAGAACCACAAAATCGTCGCGTTGAGATCGACTTCCAATGAGATAGATCATCATCACTTTACTTGATGATACACATCACATTAAAAAAACCGACATTGCCAACGGCCATGTCGGTTTTTCCATAACACTACATTTAAAAAATAATGGGCGGGATATTTCTATAAACACCCACCCATATTTATAGTTACTTACTTGTACTCTGCCCCGCAGCCTTGTGCGCCACAATACGACGTTTATGCACGGGTGTTACAGGCTTAACCGCTGCTTCCACAGGCGGGGTTGCAGCCGTAGTCGCCGCAGGTTGCTCTACAGAAACCTTCACCGTCAACATACGACGTGGCTGAGCAGACCCAGGGATTAATTCAACTGAAAATGAATCTTCACCCTTATAATCTACCGCCGGCGTATATTCCACATAGGTACGATTATCATAGCTATAGAGAAAAGCTTTCCCATGCTCAGGAGGTGGTACAACTCCAAAGGACACGTAACTCCCCCCACCGCCTTTGCTAACAGCAAAAGGACACATACCCCCATCACCGGCCATTACGGTCATCATCACACTCATCCGCCCTGTCGCATCCGTCTGCAACGGGGATACCTCACAATGGGCCGCACGTTTTTCATTCGCAAAGGGATTAGGTAAAATCCCCCCATTATCCGGTGCTTTTTTCTGATTCGCAGCACATCCCCCAAGAGCAAGAAGAGCCGTTGCGACAACTCCTACCTGTAAAAAACCACTCCGTTGCACAGCAACCTCCTCAACAAACATAAAAAATAGACGGGGTTATGAGAGGCACAAATCCTCACACACTACCTTCACATGAGCACGATACGCCTTCAATTGGTTCATGAAAATGCAATCCCGCATATTTCTTTCACTCCCTAGGGCAGACTTTCTTATAAGAGCATGATATGAGGCGAAGGACCTGTTAGCGGGAGTCTTCCTCATGCCTTTTCTGTTCCCCGGCCAGTCCCTGATCAAAGCTGGGCTAGCCCTTTCCACTGCGTTCCTTCTTCTCTGTGCCCCCGCCGCGCAAGCAGCCAGCTGCCATCCCTCTGAGGCCGACCACGCAGCCTTTAACTTAGCCGGTTTAAAATCCGAGCTTATGGTCACAGCCCTCTCCTGCCATACGCAAGACCGCTACAACCAATTTGTTAATCGGTTTCGCCCTATCTTGGCCGAATCAGAAAAAAGACTCGATTCCTACTTCCGCCGTACTTTTGGCAACCAAGCCCAAAGAAAGCACGATGACTACATCACTCAACTAGCGGATATACAATCGCTCGGTGGTCTCAAATCAGGTACAGCCTTCTGCGCCCAACGCGTCCCTATGTATGATGAGGTTGATGCCCTAGACGATTCTAACTCCGACCTCGCCCATTATGCCGAGGCCAAAGACATCGCCCAACCCGCATCATATGAGAGCTGTACAGCCCCACCCGCACCTCACCACACACATATTCGAGCACGTCACCGCTAGCCCCCCCTCTAAACTAATCACAGGACCACAGAATGGCCGATATGTTCGGACAGAACGAGCTACCCAGCCCCTCCAACCCCTCATCTCCTAATACGTACGATGCCGAGGCTATTGAAGTTCTCGAAGGGTTAGAGCCTGTCCGCCGTCGCCCCGGCATGTATATCGGCGGCACGGATGATACCGCCTATCATCATCTCGCTTCCGAGATCATCGATAACGCTATGGATGAAGCCGTAGCCGGCCATGCAACACTTATCGAGGTCCATCTCGAAGACGCCCATACCCTGATGGTCCGCGATAATGGACGTGGCATCCCCACCGATCCTCACCCTCGCTTTCCAGAAAAATCCGCCCTAGAGGTCATTTTCACTACCCTCCATGCCGGCGGTAAGTTCTCTGGTAAATCCTACGCTACCTCTGGCGGCTTGCATGGTGTGGGCAGCTCTGTTGTCAATGCCCTCGCCTCCCATTTAGAGGTAGAAGTCTATCGCAACCGCAAAGGCTGGCGACAAACTTTCTCACGCGGCCACACCACCAGCACGCTAGAAAATACCAAACCCGCTATCAAACGCGGTACTATGGTCCGTTTCACCCCCGATAGCGAAATTTTCGGCCCCCTCCATTTTTCGCCCCAACGCCTTTACCGCCAATGCCAAGTTAAAGCCGCCCTTTTTCATGGTGTGAGCATCTCATGGTCTTGCGCGGCAGACCTCCTCAAGGGGGAAAACGCCCCACCTGCCCATACTGTCATCTCCTACCCTAATGGGCTAGAAGACGCCCTAAAAGATGACCTCGGCTCCACCCCTTCTCTGCTAACCCCCCTTTGGGCTGGCCAAGCCGACCTCCCCATCGCCGCAGATGGCCAACCTGGCGGCCGTGTCGAATGGGCCATCGCCTTTTTAGACCAAGGCAATAGCACCCTTATCTCCTACTGCAACACCATCCCCACCCCCCAAGGCGGCACGCATGAAAATGGCCTCCGCGCTGCCCTTGTCAAAGGGTTTCGCAACTGGGGCGACCAACGCAAAATCCGCCGCTCCAACGCCATTACAGCCGAGGATATTCTCGGCACCATCAATGCCCGCCTCTCTGTCTTTATCCGTAACCCCCAATTCCAAGGCCAAACGAAAGACCGCCTCACCACACAAGAAGCCAGCCGCTTGGTGGAAGGTGCCCTGCGCGACCGCATCGACCATTGGCTCGGTGGCAATCCCCAGCAAGCTGATAACCTCGTCAGCTATATTGTTGAACGCGCTGAAGAACGCCTCCGCCGCCGTGAAGCCCGCGAGACAACACGCAAAACCGCCACGCGCCGCCTACGCCTCCCCGGCAAATTAACCGACTGCTCCCGCAGCAACGCCCATGAGACCGAGCTTTTCCTTGTTGAGGGGGAATCCGCCGGTGGTTCCGCCCGCCAAGCGCGCGATAGAGAAACACAAGCCGTCCTCCCCCTACGTGGCAAGATTCTCAATGTCGCCTCCGCCACGCAAGAAAAACTCCGCGCCAATACCGAGCTACGCGACCTCATCGAGGCCATGGGCTGCGGCTTTGGCAAAACATTAGACCTCTCCAAACTCCGCTATGGCCGCATCATCATCATGACAGATGCCGATGTCGATGGTGCCCATATCGCTTCCTTATTGATGACCTTCTTCTTCCGCGAGATGCCAGACCTCGTCCGGCAAGGCCATCTTTACCTCGCCCAACCCCCTCTTTATCGCCTCACTCATGGCAGCAAAACCATCTACGCCATGGATGATCTCGACCGCGACCGCCGTCTAAAAACAGACTTTAAACCCAACGCTAAGGTTGAGATCTCTCGCTTTAAAGGCCTTGGAGAAATGCCCGTCTCCGACCTTAAAGAAACCACCATGTCACCCACACGCCGCACCCTGTTGCGCGTTACCGTCCCCACGGAGGAGAACCTCCTCACGCGTAACCGCATCGAAAGCCTCATGGGTCGCAAGCCAGAGCTTCGCTTCCAGTTCATTCAAGAACAAGCCCGCTCTGTCGAGCTTTTGGACATCTAACGCCTCACTAAAAAGGGCGTCCCTTTATTGAAGGAACGCCCTCCCCGCTTAAAATACCGGATGAGCCGGGTCCGCCCCCATCCGCCCATCAGGGCGGTCCAGCGTCCGTATCGCCGCCATTTCATCGGCTGTCAAAACAAAGTCAAACAACGCCACATTCTCTGCCATTCGCTCCCGATGCACCGATTTAGGGATGACAATAACCTCATTCTGCAAATGCCACCGCAGAATCACTTGGGCAGGGCTTTTATGATGCCGCTTCGCAATACGGCCAATCACCTCATTATCTAACACCGTCCCCTTCCCCAAGGGCCGCCATGCCTCTGTCTGAATCCCAACCTCTTTATGGAAAGCCCGCAACGCCTCTTGTTGAAACACAGGATGAATCTCAATCTGATTCACTGCGGGGACAACACCCGTCTCCTCAATAATCTTCTGGAGATGGTCTTTCTCAAAATTAGAAACCCCAATAGAGCGCACACGCCCTTGCTTTTTCAGCTCAATCAAAGCCTTCCATGTCTCTACATATAAACCCTGCTGCGGCATCGCCCAATGGATGAGATATAAATCCACAACATCACGTTTTAATAAACGCGCACTCTCATCAAAAGCCCGCAAGGTCGCATCATAACCCTGCTCATCATTCCATACTTTCGTTGTCACGAAGATATCAAGATGATCACGCAAACCATCCCCAACACCCGCCTCGTTGCGGTAAAGCCGCGCTGTATCAACGGCCTTATACCCAACATCAATCGCCGTCTTTACCACCTCAGCCGTTTTATCCGGCGGTGTTTCCCACACACCAAGGCCAATCCACGGCATCGTCTGCCCATCATTCAGCGTAACACGCGCCGCCGCATTTTTTGGAAACTCACTCATAAGCCCCTCCCTTCTAAGGATTCGCCACCATGACTATCCATGGGGTACACCCCATCATCTACGCTCTCCACCCCATAAACAACTATCCCTTTTTTAACCTTTATTCCTCAAATAACCCCATCTGCACCGGCACTACCTTATCCCGCACCCCAAGGGCAGAAATAGTTAATCCAAGCAAACGGATAGGCCGCTCCAACGGAAAGAAACTACGCAATAATTCCAAAGCCATCCGCCGTAACACAGCCCCCTCCACAATCGGAAACGGAGCCGAACACGCCCGCGTTACTGTATGGAACCCCGCATAACGCAACTTCAACGTCACCGTTCGCCCCGCAATGGACTTCTGCTCACACGCCACTATCAACTTCGCAACAATCCCCTCCAATGTAGCAGCAAGGCTCTCCCATGCCTCTACATCACGCGCAAAGGTCGTCTCCGTCCCCAGAGATTTGCGCGGCCTATTCACCTCAACCGGTCGATAATCCAGCCCCCGCGCAATATCATGATAAAACTGAGCAGAACTCCCAAAATGTTGACGCAACGCCGCCACACTCCATGTCTTTAAATCCGCTCCCGTATAAATCCCAAGCTTATGCATCCGCGCCGTTGTTGCTGGCCCCACACCATGAAACCTCTCCACCGGCAAATCTGCTACAAACGCCGCCCCCCGCTGAGGAGGAATCACAAACAACCCATTAGGCTTCCGCTGCCCAGATGCCAATTTCGCCAAGAAGCGATTATACGACACCCCCGCTGATGCCGTTAAACCCGTCTCTTTCTGAATCTCACGCCGAATCGCCTCAGCAATCGCCGTGGCCGAGCCATAAGCCGCCCATTGTTCCGTCACATCCAAATAAGCTTCATCTAATGCAAGGGGCTGAATCATCAGCGTATAACGCCTAAAAACATCATGAATCTGAGCCGATACCGCCCGATAAACCTCAAAGCGCGGCGGCACAAAAATCAATTCCGGGCACCGCTCCAACGCTTTATGGGAGGGCAAAGCAGACCGCACCCCATAAGCACGCGCCTCATAACTCGCTGCCGCTACCACACCCCGCCCCGCAGCACGCCCCACCGCCACAGGCCGCCCCCGCAACGCTGGATTATCCCGTTGCTCGATAGACGCATAAAACGCATCCATATCCACATGCAGGATGCGCCGTATTCTCTCTTCCTCCCTATTACCTTTAGGCGTCGCGTTCATCCTCATACCATTCTAATATGGGATGACACCCTTAAAAGGACGCCTTAGGCATAGGCATATAACTCCCCACTACCAACGCTAAAATCGTTACATTCGGGCTTTCCGCCGCACTATGGCACACAGTCGTTTCCGGCCCCGGTAAAATCAAAGGCGCCTGGAATTCCGGCTCCGTACTTTGCGGCCATAATACCATCTGCCCACTCGCTTTAATCTGCACCGCCTTAATCGTTGCTTCAAAACTATCCGAAACATCCGAGCGCTGCATCGCCACCACATAATCCCCATTCCGCGGCCTACGCCCCAATTCGGAGAAATTAATGACAATTACCACCGAGCCTTCTTGAAACACCCGATTCATGGACTGCCCCTTCACCATCAGCCCATAACGCTTCAACCCCGGATATTCCGAATCTTGTGGGATCGTAATGGCATAACGGTCCAGCACAGGCCATTCCTGCGCCTCTTTCCACACTCCCGCCTGCACCTCTCCACAAACTTGAATCTGAACTACAGGCAAAGAAGGCGCAGACGCCCCGGCAGAACTATCTACCGTAATCGCCTCTCCATTATGGCTAATTTCCTCCATCAAACTGTTTATCGACACACCCAGTACCTGGGCCAAAGCAGCCAGCTTATCCGACCGAGGTACATGCTTTCTCCGGCGCATATCCCGCAAAAAATCCACCCCAACAGCAGGGTTAATCTCACGTGCCTTCAAACACGCCCTCCTATCCGAAAGGCCCTGTTCATCCAAAAGCACATCAAGGCGATGTAATAACGATTCGATAGACATACGGGGATTATCCCTAATTCTAAAAAAAAGTCTATACGGGATTTTTCCCTAATTCATCTTGACATCCGAGGATATTTCCCCGCATTTTAAATCCATTCCTCACTAAGATGTCGCTCACACATCACTTACAAGGGAAAATACCCACATCATCCTCTCAAAACCCACGCCTCTAACCCCATCATGATTCATTTTCAAGGAGTCGTCCTTTGTCACGTATTAACTATCTAACCACAACCCCCACACGGGAACGCACACGCAAGGTCGATTATGAGACCCTTGGCCGCCGTCGCCGCCGCGCCAATACCCTAGGCGCACTTTCTTCACGCCTCAAAGCTGCAGTAATTTCGGAGGCAGAACAATGGGTTAAAGATTGGATGTTGGCCGAGCATGGCTATCTCGACATCATGAAAGATGGCGGAGCCCCCGCCTTGGCAGGGAATGTCTTCACTTTTAACGCCCTACAAGGCAAAGCCTGGGGCCGCCTCAAAGCATTCCGCCGCCATGCAGGGCGCGAGCGGCATCAACTCCTCGTCAATTTACTTGGGTTAGGATGGTCCTTTACCTCACTCGGCTCCAAACTCTACCCTAATCTCCACCCCGATCGCGCCCGCAAAAAAGCCTCCGATGACTGCGCCACCACGCTAGAGATGCTCGCTGATTTTTGGCTGGAACAACGGCGCGCCAAAGCCCGCCAAGCCGTCCATATCGCCCAACAACACCGCCAAGGGTTAGATATTCCCACCCTCTCCAAAACCTATAATATCGCCCCTAAAGGCATGCAAAAAATCATCCAACATGGCGAGCATATCCTCAACAAACCGCAGAAAATCACCGCTGTTGAACTACGCTCCTAAATAAAATCATCACCACCTCATTTTCTCATTGACAGCCCGCCCGCTTTCCCCTATAAAAACCTCATCATCGCGAGCCGTGTGCCAATAAGGCATACGGCTTTTTTATTGCCGTAACCCGGCACCTAGAATCTGGTCGATAGAGCCCCTTTCATACGGCTCATCCCACATATTCCTTCTCTAAAAAACGGATGTCTCTTATGGCACAGGCCCTCTCTACCGCCGAGCAGCCGCTCGGACGCGGTCGCATTGTCACAACCAAACGCGGCCGCTGCGTCGTTTTAGCCGAGGACGGCCCCCGCCTCGTTCTCTGCCCCCTCTATGAAGCACCAGACCTCCATCATAGAGCTGACATTCCCCTTAGCTGGCGCGATGAACTTATTTTGGGCCTGAAACAAAATGCTGTCATTAGAGCCATCCCCTTCCTCAAACAACGCAATGCCGTCATAGCAGAGGACGCCTATATCTCCGCTCTAACACTCACCCAGCTCCGCCTCCGCACCCATAGGGAACTACAAATCAGCACGCTAGAGAGCAAACGCCTCCCCCTTTTCTCTGGTCGGCCCATTCGCCACTCTGCACATCTCAGACACCTTACATGAAGACACAGCGCAAAAAGCCCGTCACGTTCTCACAATCTCTCTTTGATGAGATGATGGAGGACCTCATGCTCGGCCACCCCTTGCATGACATCTGCTCTGGCACACATCGCCCTACCCTCCGCAGCTTCTATCGCTGGCTATACAAAAAACCAGCCCTCCTTCCCCGCTACCGCCATGCAAGAGACCTCTCAGCCGATAGCTTAGAGGCCAAAATCCTCTCTCATCTTGCAACCCTGCCCGACAAAGCCGACACCGCCACCGTCAACCTCTTTAAACTCCAGTTCGACACACTTCGCTGGCTTATGGCCCGGCGCGCGCCCAAACGCTATGGTGAACGACAAACAGTCGAACATACTGGCCAAGAGGGCGGCCCCCTTCACACTATCCAACGCGTCATTATCGACCCCAACACCCCTCCTCCAGATAATAAAACTGATACCTTAATGAAGGGGTAAACCCTCATGCCGCCTCAGACCCACCTCACCATCACCACCCCACGTGCCTTTGCTCCCTTGCTCAAACCATCACGCTATAAAGGCATCTGGGGCGGCCGCGGCTCCGGCAAATCGCACTTCTTCGCCGGCTTATTAATCGAACAAGCCACACTCCACCCCGGCCTCCGCGCTGTCTGCATTCGCGAAATCCAAAAATCCCTCGCAACATCTGTTCATCAGTTACTTTGCGACACAATCAACCGGCTAGGATTACACCACCACTTCACCATTAAAGAGAGAGAAATCATCACCCCCGGCGGAGGCGTCATCTTGTTCCAAGGCATGCAAACCCATAACGCCGAAACCATTAAATCACTCGAAGGCATGGACATCGCATGGGTGGAAGAAGCCCAATCCCTCTCTGCCCACTCCCTCAAACTCCTCCGCCCCACCATCCGCAAGCCCGGTTCAGAAATCTGGTTCAGCTGGAACCCCAACCACCCTTCCGACCCTGTCGATGCCTTCATGCGTAACCCCTCTCATGAGGATGACCCCTCCATCATCACCATCCACGCACGCTGGTCCGACAACCCTTGGTTCCCAAATGTTTTGAATGAGGAACGAAAACGCGACCAAACATTACGCCCACAAGATTACGACCATATTTGGGAAGGAGATTACCAACAGCATCATGATGCCCTCATCTTCCCCGATCGCGTCAGCATAAAATCATTCACCACTCCCGAAGCTTGCCGCTTCTATTTCGGTGTAGATTGGGGCTTCTCACGGGACCCCACCGCTCTCGTCCGCTGCTTCATCCATGACGATATCCTCCATATCGACTATGAGGCTGGCGGCACAAACATCCCCTTAGACCAACTCCCCTCCCTCTTCGAGACACTCCCCGCCATCCGTCATTGGCCTATCCGCGCCGATAATGCCCGCCCCGAAACCATCAATTACCTCAAAAACCGCCATCACTTCCGTATCACATCCGCCAAAAAATGGCCCGGCAGCGTGCAAGACGGCATAGAGCGTCTCAAATCATTCCACGCCATCCATATCCATCCACGCTGCGTAGAAACCGCACGGGAGTTCCGCCTCTATCGCTATAAAACCGACCCTCTCACCGGCGACATCCTCCCCCATATTGAAGACGCCAATAACCATTATATCGATGCGCTTCGCTACGCGTTGGACGGCCTCATTACCAACCACACCCCCCTGCCGGACTTCTCACGTTTTGCCTAGCCACACTAATCCTCACTGCCCAGCCATTATCCCCCATAAAATAAAACCACCCATAGCCCCACCCAACACCACACCAGCACAAACAGCCAACCATAACATCCGTGCTGCAATGCGTTGCGGCGGTGCTTTCCAATCTAACCATCCCATAAACCAACGTCCTCCCCGTTAAAGATAGGTCTTTCTCATGTCCGGCTTCTCCCTAACACGCCTCTTTACCAAGAAGCAGCCCACCCCCTCTCATAACAGGCAAGACCCCCTTCCACCACGCCACCCTACTACCCCTCATAAAACGCCTGTCTCATGGCTCAAACGCCTAAGACGCACCGAGCCACCCACCCTCTCCCCCAACACAACCTCACACTTCATGCCCTACCAACCACCACCGGGTATCGTGCCAGAAGGTTATAACCGCCCCACCCCTCTTGGCTCCGATGCCGCGCCTAGCACCACAGCAGACATCACCAGTTGGGCTATGGGCCAAACCACCTCCCAACCCTCTTGGATGGCCGATGGTTTGGGCTTTCTTGGCTACCCAACCCTCGCTCAAATGGCCCAACGCGCCGAATTCCGCAAACCTTGCGATGTCATCGCCCGTGAAGCTACGCGAGAATGGATTAGCCTTAGCACACATAATCCTGCCGATTGTCCCCCTCCCGGAATCCCTCAAGACCCTACAACCCGCCTCCACGCGCTTGAAGTCGAAATGAAACGACTCAATATTCGCGAACTCCTCCACCAACAAATCCTTGATAGCCTCCTCTACGGCATCGGCCATATTTGGCTAAATATGGCTGACACACCCCGCACAACATACGGCCAAACCCTCCCCCTCCCCCTCACCTCCAACGGCGTCCGCAAAGGCACACTCGCCGGGCTAAAAACAATCGAGCCCATTTGGACAACCCCCAACGCCTATAATGCAGACTCCCCCCTACAAGATGATTATTACCGCCCCCGTAATTGGTGGGTACAAGGCTGCCTCGTCCATCGCGACCGTCTCATCAGCATGATCCCCTACGGCGTGTCAGACCTTTTTAAACCTTCCTTCAATTTTGGCGGTATGAGCCTCACCCAACAGCTACGTCCGTATGTTCATAATTTCTTACGAACACGGAACAGCATCAGCAACATCACCGCCAACTTCTCCAAACTGGTTTTAAAAACCGACATGGGCGGCCTCATGGCCACCGGCACCAGCGATGAAGCAGACCCCACAACCTCCATCACAGGCCGCGCCTCCTTTATGCAGAAGATATCGGAAGGCCAAGACATCATCGTAGCCGACCACCAAAATGAGGACATCTCCATCATCGCCACGCCCCTCACCGGGCTGGCAGACCTCCAAGCACAAGCTATGGAGGCCATGGCCTCCATCCCCGGTATCCCCTTAGTCAAACTCTTTGGCATTACACCCAACGGGTTAAACGCCTCCTCAGCAGGAGAAATCCGCGTCTTTTATGATGAAATCGCCGCCTTTCAAGAAGCTCATATGCGCCCCGTTCTCACGCGATTACTCACCCTCCTTCAACTCAATCTCTGGGGGGCGACCGACCCCGCTTTAGAAATCACCTTCAACCCCCTTTGGCAGCACCTCTCCGCCACGCCAGAGCCAACTTCTTCCAAAGAGAGCCCATGACCATCCTCGCTTATGACCGCAGCGGCTCTGTCCGCAGCTTTGATGATAATGGCCGCCTGCGTGTAGAGCGCACCCCCATCAGCAAAGCTAATATCTGCACTTATCAAGGCCGAGAAATCCCCCATTACGACAAACTCGGCCTGCATCCAGACCAGCCATACCGCCTCCTGCGCGACCCTCACGAACTCGCAAAAGCAGCAGATAGCTTTAACTCTCTCCCTATTCTAGAGGAGCATATCCCCACCAGTGCCCAGGCCCACCCACGAGAACTCACCGTTGGGGCCACCATGGATAATGCCCTCTTTGAAGCCCCTTATCTGACCGTCGGCATGGTCATTTTCGATGGCCCCGCCATCGCCCGCATCCAATCCGGTGAGCAGAAAGAACTTTCCTGCGGCTACGCTTATGAGGCCGATATGACACCCGGCACATATGGGGGCCAACCCTATGATGGCCGCATGATTAACATTCGAGGCAATCATATTGCTCTCGTAACAAAAGGTCGAGCCGGACCAGATGTCCTCGTCCACGATTCATCTCCCGCTCCGGCTTCCCCCTCACATAATAGGACACACACCACCATGACAAAAACCGATGCACATTCCCCCGCTATAGAGAGCGACATTCCTAACACACCGCCACATAATGAGGCAGAAACCATCAAAACACATCAACCAACAGACCTACCGACTGAAGATAAAGAAGCCGCCCTCAACGCCGCTATTCAAAAGGCCATCGCCGCCGACCGCGCCTTACGCCTCGCCACAGAAGAAGCCTGCCGCCTCGTTCGTCCCCTCGTTGGTGATGTTCACGGTATGGATAGCGCAGAGGATGTTTATCGCTACGCTCTTCAACACTCTGGTATGGCCGCCGATAGCCTAACAGAGGTTAATCAAGCGGGCTTGCGCGCACTTGTCCATGCACGCCTCACCACTATGGCTCCACCGGCTTATAACGCGGCTCACGCTCCCCTCGCAGCCGATAAAGCTTCCGCCTCCTATAGCGCACCACGCCGTTATTAATCACCTCTCCATCCTATAAGCAGGAATCTTTTCCATGTCCGATTTCCAACAGACAGTCTCATACACATGGCCGCAAGGCTTCCCCGGTGCCCCCGCTAGTGCCAACCCCATCCGCACCTCCATCGCGCCAGAAGGCGGATTCGTCGCGGGTAATAATGGCCTCACCATCGCTCATTTCGCATGGCGCAATGATGACGGCATTACCCTGAGCAACAGCGGCACGACCGCACCGGCAGGCTTCCTCTATCGCAGCCAGCAAGGCGTGATGACACAATATCTCCAATCCGCCACAATGACACTCCCCGCAGGCTTTGCCGCAAGCCTTGCAGAAGGTGGTGACTTCTGGGCACTCGCCACAACAGCTTCCAATGCTGGCCAAGCCGTTTACGCCAATACAACCGATGGCAGCTTACAAACCGCTTCTCCATCCAACACACCACAGGGCACCGTTCCAACAGGCTGGGTCGTCTCTCGTGGTGGTGCAGCGGGAGAACTCATCATCATCTCCGGCCCAATGCACCCTGTAGCGGCCTAATTGCGCTGTCACATCTCTATACCCCAAAAACTCATTAAGGCATTCGCATGACCCACTCCATCTCCCCTGCCATGCTTCAACGCGATTTCGGCGTCCATGGCATCCTTGACCATAACTTAGCCTTCGATAACGCTACGGCCCCTAACTCAGGGATTCCGAGCATTTTCTCCACCTATACAGACCCCCGCACGATCAAAGCGATCATCACCCCTATCCGCGCCGAAGCCATCTATGGTCAGGGGCAAAAGGGCGACTGGCTGACAGACACCGCCCAATTCCCTTTCGTAGAACTCTCCGGCCAGACAGCCTCCTACGGCGACTATGATAGCTCCGGCGATAGTGACGCCAACGCTAACTGGGTCCAACGTCAATCCTTCCACTTCCAGACATGGACAAAATGGGGTGAGCGTGAAGCAGAACGCATGGGGGCTGCCCGACTAGACTGGGTCTCCCGTAAGAATGAGGCCTCCATCTCTGTCCTTAATAAAACAAGCAACCGCATCAGCCTATTCGGTATGGAAGGCCTACAGCTACGCGGTGCTCTCAATGACACCGCCCTACCACCGGCCATCCAACCTAGCCCCAAAATCGGCCCTTCCGGCACTGCCACAGGCAGCAATGACTGGCTGAGCATGACCGACCCGGTGCAAGTCTATAACGACATCCTCAAAGCCTTCCAGCAGCTCTCCGAGCAGATGGGCGGCAATGTCACGTTAGAAAGCCCACTGACACTCGTCATCCCGACAGAGCGTCAGCAATGCTTGCTTTATAGCAACCAGTACCGCACATCCCTCCGCGATTTACTGCGCGAAAACCTACCGAACTTAAAGATCGAAACCCTGCCAGAAGCCGGAAGCACACTTTCGGGCGGTCAGACAAAGGTCACGCAGCTTCAGCTCTTCCTACGCGAAGTCGATGGGCAAGAGAGCGTCACCACCGCCTTCACCGAGAAACTCCGCGCTCACACGGTAGAACGCTACAGCTCCTACATCCGCCAAAAGAAATCGCAAGGCAGCTGGGGGACCATCTGGTTCTACCCCGTCGCCTGCGTCACCATGACAGGAATCTAACCTATGGCCGATCATGTCACCGTTCTCTGCCGCCTCCCATCCGGCATCCGGCTCGACCTGCACGACCTGCCTAGCCTGAGCGAACGCGCTCAGGCTAGTGCCCCTATTATGGCCCCTCCACAGGCCCGTGCATCCATCACACTCAACGGCATCCGGCAAGACCCACACTACCATCCGTTGGAAAACCGGCTCCTTGGCCGCGCTGGTCGCACCAATGTCCCCACAGATTTTTGGAAAGCATGGCTAGAACAAAACAAAACTTCCAGCCTCGTCACCCAGAAACTCGTTTTTGCCGAAACCACAGCCGCCCGCGCTGATAACGCCATGAACGAACTCGCCAAAGAACGTACCGGCCTTGAAGGGGCCGAACATACATCCTTGGTTGAGGGCGTCACCCCACTGCACTCTGCTGCATAAACCTCCCTATATTCTGCCTTCCCGTCTTTATGAGGGGAAGGCAGCCTCTCGGCTCATTTCCTTGTAAGGACACCCGCATGACCCCAGAACCACCGATGACATCCCCCGGCGTTGTTCCCTTTTCCTATACGGATTGGTTAGCGGCGTACCCTTCCTTTTCCGAAACCATCACCGCCCCACAAGCCGAGAGCTTCTTCCACCTTGCCGAGCTTATCCTCAATAACACGGCCCGCTCCCCTATTCAGAGCCTCACACAACGCCGAACACTCCTCTGGCTGCTCGTAGCTCATCAAGCACAGCTTTTTGCCAATAACAAAGCGTATAACGCTGACGCATCCTCTCCTACTACCCCACCTGTTGGGCGCATCGCCTCCGCCACACGCGGCTCCGTATCCATCAGTTTTGATGGCAGTGCTCTCCCCAAACAAGCAGGATGGTTCAACCAAACACAATATGGTCTTATGTTCTGGCAGGCTACCGCACCATTACGGCAAATGCGCTTCCTACCGGGGCGAACCCATCCCCCTCGCCTGTGGCCTTAACCCCAAAGCAGCCACCAAACCGCATAAATCAGAATAAAGGGCACCAACAACCGCACAATCACATGTACCGTAAGGCCCTCTCCCTCCCCGCCAGAACGTACCATTAAAAAGATGGTCCGTGTCAAAGAGAGCAAACACAAAATCACCACTACCGCAAACAACACAACCTTGCCTGTCACAGCACCATACATAAACACCTACCTCCTTACATCTACCAAGCCCGATATACCCAATAGCCCAGTCGCTATACAGCCTTAAAGTGGCGGAGTGCTCCCCTTTCGTCAATCAAAACAGCCCGTCCCCCTCATATAATATGCAAGGACCTCCACATTATGCCGTCTGCCCTTAAAGGGGGCCAAAAAGCCCATTCTTTGCTCCTAAAACTCACCCAATCCGCCACAAAAACAAATGTTTCGGTCGGCTATTTTCCACAAGACCACTATCCAGACGGCACCCCCTTAGCCCAAATCGCAAGCGTGCAAGAATATGGCACCACCACCATTCCCGCTCGCCCCTTCCTCCGCTCTACAATTGCCAACCGCCAAACCGCCTGGGCACAACAAGCCCACCAGCTTCTCCAAAAACCCGACACATCCCCCCAAAAGGCCCTCACAACCCTTGGCCAAACCATCGTTGCGGATATTCAAACCACAATAGACCACATCACAACCCCACCACTCAAACCCGCTACAATCTCACACAAAACACAACATCATAGCCCCCAACCGCAAAAACCACTCATCGATACGAGCCTCCTTCGCAGCAGCCTCCGCTCACAACTCACTCAAGAGTAACCCTCAACAGGCCTCTCCTATGAATCTCTTCTCCCTCACCGCGGGCGTAACCGCAGCTCTCAACCCCCTCCAACCCGCCCAACTCCGCCGCATGACCGGGACAAAACACGCTGCCGATTACAGCACCACTCCTCTTTATGAGGACATCTCCGTCATGATCGACATCCAACCAGCCCCTAGCAATGCCCTACAGCTCATCGGCAATATCGCCCAACAAAGCGAAAACCGCACAGTTTATCTACGCGGTAACGCTCATACCCTCAGCCGCCCGCTCCAAAGCGGGGGAGACAGCCTCATTTTTGAAGGCTCCGAATGGCTCATCACAAAAATACTCGAACAATGGGGACCCAATGAATGGTGCCGCCTAATAGTTACACGCCAGACCCCACAGAGGTCACAACCCAACTAATCCCAACAGAAAGCACCATCATGCACATGGTGGGAGATTGGCTTACAGAAGTCGCCCTCCCAGCAGATTGGGCTCTCATTCAGGGGCAGCAAAACCGCCTTCCCCCTCCAGCGCAACGTTTTATGGTCATGCAGACCATCACACGCCGCCCACTCGCAACCAATCGGCATGTTTATGGTCCTACCACAACCACCATCACCCAACCGGTAGAACTCGCCATTCAGCTTACTGCCTATGGTGATGATGCCATCACAACCCTTGGGACCATCAGCACCCTCTGGCGCGATCCTGCCGCGGTCAGTTGGTTCCAACAAAAACGAGACGACATGGCCCCCATCAACACAGGGCCCATTATGCAGCACAGCTTTATCACCGCAGAGCAACAATACGAGGATTCAGCCACATTAACGCTCCTCCTTATCATACAAACCCGCCTCTGCCGCTCCGCTGAAACTGCCTTGGCACTCTCCATGTCCTCCATACGGGAGGTCGATCTGCCATCTCAGCCTCTCTCCCCCATTTCCTAACGCTTCCTCTTTCCCCCTTAACATTAAGGACCCCATCTCATGGCATCCCTTACAAGCACCATCCCCCTTTCCCAAATTGTCACCATCAACCCCGGCACGATTGGAGCCGCTAGCGGCGTCCCCTTCATCAACGGGTTATTCATCACCACACCGGGCGATACATCCACCCTCACCGCTGGGCAGCTCAAAACCTACACCTCTTTGGAAGACGTCACAAAAGACTTCCCCGCCACAAGCCTTGAAGCCCGCATGGCGTCCGTCTATTTCAGCGGCTTTGAGGACGCCACCCAAAGCCCCTCTACCTTGCTCATCTACATGGCTGATGCCGCCCACCAAGCCAGCCCAGCCGACTTGATGGACCTCATCACCAGCCAAACGCAAAACTTCGCTGGCTTTACCACCACATGGGAACCCACATTAACCCAGAAGCAGGCCTTCGCGAACTGGACCGCAAGCCAAGCAGACCGCTACTGGTACGTCCCTTTTGATACAGATGCACAAGCCCTCAACAGCCAGAATAGCACCAGCTTCGGCACATGGTTACAAAACCAGAATATTGACGGCACAACCCTGCTCTACCAAGACCCCTTAGCATGTGCTTTCTGCCTAGGTTGGATGGCATCTTTGGATTTCAGCGCAACATCTGGACGCACCAATCTATGCTTCCGCCGCAGTGGGTTGCTTACCCCTACCGTAACAGATGCCGCAACCGCTTCCACATTGCGTGCTAATGGCTATAACTTCTACGGGGCTTACGCTAATGGCCTAGGACGCTTCCAATGGCTAGAGGATGGCCATGTCTCAGGCGCGTTCCTCTGGGCTGATAGCTACATCAACCAGATTTGGCTTAACGCCTCCTTCCAATCTGACCTTGTGAATCTCCTGCTTAATGTGGGCCAAATCCCTTATAACGTCACAGGGGACGGGCTTATCTCCGCGAGCGTGCAGGATACCATCAACCAAGCCTTGCGCTTTGGGGCCATCCGCCCCGGCATCCAGCTTACCGCCCTGCAAAAACAGCAAATCGACCTCGCAGCAGGCACAACCATCAGCGACACAGTGCAAACACGCGGTTGGTACTTCCAACCTAACGCTTCTACCTCCCCGGCAGATATTCGCGTGGCTCGCAAAAGCCCGCCCTGCCGCTTCTGGTACACGGATGGCCAATCCGTTCAATCCATCAACCTTGCGTCTATTGAGGTCCAATAATCATGTCAGGCAACGCACTCATTACAGCAGCAGATGCCGTATTCACCCTCACGGTCAAAACTCTGTTCAACACCCCCATCACATTGGAGAACTGGGCCACCGAAAATTCATGGAGCAGTGGGCAGAAAGTAAAACTCGCCGCCACAACACTCTCCCTCGATGGCAAGATGAATAAAGGCTACATCCCTTCCCTTTATCCCATGGTACTCACCTTCTCAGCAGGCTCCAACTCCTTGCTGGTTTTTGATGCCATCGCCACGGCCTCACGTCAGGCCCGCACGGTATACGAACTCAATGGCGAGCTCCTCCTACACGGGTTAGGGCGGCGTTACACCTTCACCAATGGCTGCCTGACGGATTACGACCCCGTCCCCGCCGGCAAAACAACTTTAGGCGACCGCAGCGTAACCATCACATGGGAGAATGTCCTCCCCGCTGGCTTATAAGGACCCCCTTCGTGAAATCCATTGAATGGACCCCAAAAGACGGGTCAGATGCAGGCAAATGCTTTGTCATCTCCCGCATGTCCGCCTTTACGGCGGACCATTGGGCACGGCATGTTGTTCGTGCCCTCGCCCGCGCGGGCGCAAACACCCCGCGCGAGGCCCTACAAAGCGGCATTGTCGGTCTTTCCGGCCAAAGTATGGCTCTATTCGGCCATATGAGTGACGAGGACTGCGACAAAGCCTTCTCCGGCCTGCTTGATTGCGTCAAAATCCGCCGCGACCCGCATAATCAGGCCATCGACCCCGCCCCCCTCATCGAGGCCGACATCTCAGACCCCAACACATTACCCGCTCTTCGGGCGGAGGCCTTTCGGCTTAATGTGGATTTTTTCAAGGCCGCGATTTACCAGATCTACCCTCTCATCGCCATATTGAGGGAGACACAGCCGGAGGACGCAGCCCCACCCGCTGCGTAAACCTCTCAACCCCAATGGCCTTTGTCATCGGGGCAGGCTTAGCCACATTACACGAGCTGAAAACACTTTATGACAGCGAGGATATGTGGCTCCTCTGGGAAGTCGCGGCAGTGGAGCGCGTAAATGGCAATTCTTGATACCCTCATCATCCAACTTGGGCTAGATGGCTCCGGCCTCGCCCAAGGGGCCGCACAAGCCCACCAAAACCTCACGACACTAGAGCAACACGCGAACAACACCGCTCAAACCCTTGCCCAAACAGGCCAACAAGGGGCCGATGCCTTCCGCACCTTCCGGCAAGAAGCCATGGGGGCCCTCGCCCTCTTTACCGGGGGCCGCTCCCTCGCCACATTTGGCCAAGACATCACCCACGCCACTCAGGCTCTCAGCACCCTTGGCCAACAGCTAACAGCCACCCCGCCACAGCTCAACACCCTCCAACAAGCTCTAGCCCCCCTCTCTCAACACCCCACCTCCTTGCTGGAAGATACACCCCTCACACCACACACCCCGCAAGACCACACCCACACCGCCACCTCCCAGACCCCAACATCCCCAATCCCCTCTCCCCTCACACACACCTCGCCATCCCCTAACCGCGCTGTGCAGGAATGGGCAAACCTCCTCTCACGCGCCAATCAGCTCACACGCCAAGCCCTCCAAGAGGTCGAGCCTACCCTCCATAATGCCGAGCAAGCCCTCGCCCGGCTCCACCAGCGCAAACAACACCCCAACGCTGATGCCCCAGCCAACAACCCTCTGGCTATGGTGCAAGACCTCTCCGCTTTGCTGACCACCCGCACCATCCTAGCCTCACACACACCACCACACTCAGCCCCCTCCCGCAGGGCAGAACCCCCATTTTACACGCCACCAACGGCCAAGCCACACACACCCAATGCCCCACAACCCAACCTTACAACACGCACCGCCGCCGCCTCACAAGCAGCAAACACCCCCCTTACACCAGCCTCACCACCCCACCTACCACAACGAGACGAAGCCTCAACACACTGGGCACGCCTCACCCATGCGTTAACCCAAGCAAATGCTGCACTCGCCCAACACCACCTTCCCCAACAGCACAGCAACACAACCCCGCCACAATTGAGCAACACACACGCCATCACCCAAATTGTGCAAGCGATGGACACCGCCCAACCACGGCACACCACCACCCACAACAACACAACCCACAGCCCCACTATTAACATCACCGTGAAGGCAAACTCACAACACCCAGCGGAAATCGCCCGCGCGGTAGAAGCGAGCATTGCCAAAACCATCACCCGCTACACACTCGCCCATATCAGCTAAACCACAGCGGGCCAGAAAAGAGAGGAACTCCCATGTCCGCCCTTACATCCCTCCGGGCCACGGCCTCCAGCTTTGGGGGTGACGCGTTGGAGAACTGGGCCATCCAACGCGCCGCCCGCCAATGGGGCATTTTCACCGACGCCCGAACTCCTCCAACACGTGGCTGGCAAACCACCGCTACCAAACTGCTAGGCAATGACGTCACCACCCTTTTCGGGAAAGGCCCCAAACGCGTCCTCTCCGCCGCTCATGTCTCATCCCTGAAGGTAGAAGAAAAATCCTCTATCTGCACTGCTCCACAGGAGAACACCTCTTTCACCAGCTATAATAAAGTTGCCGCCCCCTACACTGCCACCATCCGCATGATCTGCGATGGGTCAGAAACCGGCAATCTAGCAGAAAACCTCCTCCCCGGTTTTTTACGAGGAGCCCTCGACGTTGGGCCAGATGCAGTAAAAAGTAGTTTCGTGAATACATTAGCAACTTTAGTAAAAGACACGAACCTTTATACGGTAATAACACCAGAATATAACTATAAAAATGCTAATATTACCGGCTATAGCTTCACCCGTGCCTCAGACGGCACGGCGGACTACATCGTAGCCGATATCACCCTGCACGAAGTCCGACAAAGCAATAGCTTCCCCTCCTCAGCAACACGACACCCCCAAGGAGCACCTACACAAAATACAGGCCGTACCGCCCTCAATCCCGTAAGGCCTTAACCCATGCTCTACACCATCCCCCTCTCCCCAATTCCCGCCCAAAGCCTCACCTGCCCCATCGCCGGGTTACAATGCCAATTCTGGCTCCGCCAACTCGCTTCCGGCTTGTATATAGATATCACCGTAAACAACACCCCCCTCCTCCTTGGCACCCTCTGCCAAAATGGGACAGACCTCCTCCGCTCTCCCCTCAGCCCCCTGCCCGGCACCCTCTATTTTGGGGACAACGCCGGCACATCAGACCCTGACTTCACAGGCCTCGGCTCCCGCTTCCTCCTTTATTATGAGGACAACTCATCATGACCTACACCGCCTCCGCCACACCCCCAAAAGCCAACAGCTTTACAAAAAACAAATCATCATTACCTTTTACACACCACAAGCAGATGGGTCCTTTTCCAATGTCACCATTGGGCAAAACCACGCCATCCACGCCCTCATTAAACATGCAGGCGTCGCACTAGGCTCAGAGGCCGAAATCACCATCAAGGGCCTCATCAAAAAAACACGCGAAGATTTCTCTATCGTGCCCGATTACCCTATGGTGGACGACCTCAACCACCTTCTCCCCGGCCGCACCAGCATCATGCTCTCTGTGAGCGATGATAACAACGCCCCCCTCACAACCCTCTTTATCGGGCAAATTAACGACGCCTACACGGATTATAACGACCCAGACACACCCTTCCAAATCCATGCCATGACAAACACAATCCCCGCTGGCATTCTCATCCCCGCAAAAGGCTATAAAGGCCCTTACCCCGCCCTCTCCATCCTGCAAGACATCTGCTACGCAGCTAAACTCCAACTCCTCAATTATGGCGGTTGGGATCATCACCAAACCCTCACCAACCATTACCGCTCTGGGACTGCACTAGACCAAATAAAGGGGGTCGTAAACGCAACACATATCAAATATAATATCCGACCTTACACCCCCATTACGCAAGACGAGGCCAACAACCTCCCCAACAGCTACAAGCAGCAAATCTCCCAAACAACAGCCCATCTAGGGGTGGTTGAAATCTGGGGCGGCTCCTACACCGGCACCTCTCCAAATGGGCAAGAAAAATCAATACCCATCATCTCCGCCCAAAACGGTATGGTTGGCTATCCCAAATATAACGAGGCCGGAACAACCATCACAACACTCCTCCGCCCAGACATCGCCTTCTGGCAACCTATCATCCTCGCAAGCGACTACGCACCCAAAAACTGGCTCCCTCCCAGAGACCAACCAAACAGCCTCACCAACCAAAGTCACCAACTTATTAGCAAAGCCCCTTGGGATGGCCTATGGCTCCCCATTGCCATCCAACATGAAGTCTCAACAGAAATAGCGGAAGGCAAATGGCACACAACCATAGATTGCATCCGCACCAATCTCGGCCAAAAACCATC
>NZ_MEJG01000002.1 GCF_002592045.1 Parasaccharibacter apium
ACGCCTGACCTATCAAGCTACGCTAAAAAGAGCGATATTCCCGACACATCCAAACTCGCCACATCGGCAGACCTCACGACCGAAGCTACAGCGCGTCAAAATGGGGACGACGCGCTTGCGCAACGGGTATCAACTGTTGAAAAAAACATCGCAACCCTTCCCGCTAGCGATACTCTCCCTCGTATCCTCTCGCAACAAGGGACGCTCATCCAATCCTTCACAGCAACAGGCGTGCAGGATAGTGACCGCATCACCTTCCCGCAGGCTTTTGGCGATGATTCCGTCCTCATTTTCATCACGCCCAAAACGCCATCAGCAACCGGGTCATGGTCACCACCAGTGTGCGGCTACAATCTGGAAAACCGTTATTCATTCGGCCTGACCCGCTTCTTTACAGACGGTACCGACAAAACCTCAAAAGGCGATATCTCAGTCCTAGCTATAGGGAAACCTGCATAATGACACAGACATATTACGCCATTGTCAAAGCTGGGTCAGACCTAGCCCAACCCTGCCAAGTCTTAGGATGGTTTGCTCAATCCACCACAGACGGGCAGACAACTCCCTATCAAGCAGCCCCTGGCTTTGAGGCTATCCCTCTCAATATTAGCGACACAGAATGGGAGGCCCGTACCTCTGGTCCGCAGAACCCAACACAGCTTCATGAGGGACGCTTAGAGCCATATGTTCCACCCGCTCCGAGCCTAGCTGTACAAGCACAAACAGCCTTACAGCAGGCACGCGCTGCCCTTTGGAATAATTACGGGATTCTGGGAGAAAGCACGCCCGATGATTGTGTGGCTTACATCCGCGCCCTAACGGCCATCGCCAAGGGTAAGGATACGACCAGCACAGCCTTACCAGAGGCCCCGGCTGACCTTAACCCATCCTGACCATAAAAAGGGCCACTCCATATAGGGGCGGCCTTTTCATCATTGGAGGATTGTGTGGATTTCTCATCCATCCTCTCCGCTCTGCCCAATAACGTGCAGGGCTATGCGGCCTTGCTCATCATCGCATGCGCCGCACTTTCTACCATCATCCGCCCACCCGCTGCGGGGTCCCGTTGGACCATCCTCTACCGGCTGATGAACATCCTTGCCTTCAACATAGGCTGGGCGGCCAACCACCTGCCCAGCAATCGGGCCAAGAACAGCAATGCACGGGACTCCCCGCCGCATTGACTGAACCCTCACCAACCAACACTCACTAAAATTGAACAGGAGCCTATCATGGCCGATACAACCCCCTCCCTCTCCGCCCTCATCGCCGCCGGCGAGAGCGTGTTCACCGCAGCAACAGGCAAAAGCTCCGCAAATGTGGATAAAGTCACGGCAGGAATCTCCTCCGTCGCAGACGGCTTGCTCCCGACTGTAGAAAGCAAAGTCCGCTTCGACCTCGGTAAGGTCATCGCAGGCGCAACCGCTATCCTCACCGGCACAGCCCTAGTGCTATCTGGGTTAAAGAAACGCCCAGAAGCCACAACAACCGCCGCAGCACCCAGCAACGTACCCCACTAAATACCCCCCTGCATTGGACAAACGCCATGGCGCCAATGCAGGCTCTTTCATCTTAATAGCAATACCTCTACAAATAAGGTATCCATATAATAGGCCCCTTATCCTATTGGTTATTTCTCTTTATATGCCTCTCCTGCTCAGTTCTATATTACTTTATAGCCTCACAGCCTGTGCCGAAATCGCTGGTTGCTTTGCTTTTTGGACGTGGTTAAAACTCCATGGTAATCCCTTATGGCTTATCCCCGGGAGCCTATCATTAGGCCTCTTCGCCGTCTTGCTAACCTTTAGCCCTTCTGATCATGCCGGACGCGCTTACGCACTTTACGGCGGTATCTATATCATCATGAGCCTACTTTGGGGCTGGGTTATGGAACATACAACACCCGATATATGGGATATAATCGGTGCAAGCCTTTGCCTAAGTGGTGCTGCTATTATCTTATTCGCTCCCCATAGCCACACCTAACCGCAATCCCCCTAAGACCGATAACTAAAACGAGGCAACGTCCAATTATAACGGATCGACAATAAACGAAACGTAATTCCAAAAACCATTGCAATAATAAGTTCGATATTTTTATTTTCGACTAAATGAGAACAAAAAAGAAATACGACAGCCGTACTTACAGACACCGTCCCATATAATTCAGAACGAAAAAGTAACGGAATATCGTTACATAATATATCTCGCAAAACTCCCCCCATGCACCCTGTAATCATACCAGAAATAACAACACATATGACTGAAAGATGACCCACCAACGCCACTTGGCAACCAATTACCGTAAAAACAACTAAACCAATCGCATCTAAAAAGAGAAAAAGCTTGCGCAATTTATGCATATGACGCGCTACGATAATAGTCGCCAAAGCCGCAAACCCAGTAATCAACGAATAACTAGGATGCCGCACCCAAGAAAGCGGATAATGGTTCAGCAACACATCCCGAATAGACCCGCCCCCCAACGCAGTCACCCACCCTAGTAAAAAACACCAACTAAATCCATCTCTAACTTACCCGCCAAGAGGGCTGCTGTCATAGCTTCAGCGATAATAGCAATAATGTATAATATTGTATAAATATCAAACGTCATGCTCATTCCTTTATGACGCTAATGTATTTTACAAAAAAACGCATTACATGATACGCCTTATCGCGTAATCAGCCTTCCATAATTTGCAAAAAGAACGTGAGCATCATCCTCACCAAATGGAGTATTCTTTTTTACACACAAAATAAAGCGATTCATAAAACGCATAGAAGCCAGCGTATCATTCGCAGAGTTACCATTAAATTGTACCATCAAACGGTTAAAATCGGCATCAACGGCGTAATAACGCTCCGATGAAAACCGATCACATAATTCATGGAATTCCCTCTCCATGGAACTCACCATTTGCTTATAAAATTGATGAGACGCTTCAATTTCACAATAGAATGCCTCATGACGAGACGTCACCTTGGTACTACCCTTAGGAAAGGGAGCCAAATCTTGTGAAAAAAGTTCATGTTTAGAAAGCCGACCAATCTTCTTGCCTAGCTGACGAACCTCATCCTCATATCCTAACAAGCTATATACAGAATCTATCATCACTTCTTCCCCTTACACACTAGAGACCAGTACTATGCACCACGTCTTTATAATAATCTACACGTAGACTATTGCCCCTTATCAAAATGATTCAATGCCCAACAACGAGAGGTTACTATAGTTTGGTCTGCAGCAGGATTAGGCATGGTCAACGCACATATCGCTACCCTATCAGGTACAGAGGGGAGTGTTTTTTGTGCCAACACCAACACCTCCTCTCCACCTCCAACATGCGCCGCCACAACAGCATAACGTTGATTCAATAACGTCTCTAAAGACACATCAATCGGCTTAAAATACGTTGGGATAGCTAAAGGGCTATACGACGCTTTGATGCCTGATGCCGGTAAAGCAAAACTGCCTTGTGCCATTGCCGTTGAGGCCGCAAAAAGCGTAGCCCCCCAACACTCCGCCGCTATCCTCGCCCACTTCCTCCACAATCTCATACCACCCTCCCAATCATCTCTTTAATGCACATCAGAAACCTACTGCAATCGCCTTTATCTGCACCACACCCGCAAAATAGCGATTGGTAGGCAGCTGTGCATATGCCTGGCCATCATGTAACTTCAGCACACCCTTCACTCGTGTAAAAATAGACACTGTGTGATTATTCGTGACACGATTCAACACTGCGGTAATGTTATAATTCATTGTCCCATTATCGTACCCTCCATGAGGGCCGCTATGTAAACGAACCTGCATACGATAGCGTCCAAGCTTATAAGCACCTTGGCCAAGATCCACATTTTTTTGCACTTGGCCCCGCCTAATATTAGGACCCAATTTTGCAGCTAATATATCCTGTGGAGGTGTCGCTGTCCCCACTACAAGCGGCGTCGGTGTTAACTGCGCTTGAACCTCATATACACGGTCCAGCCCCTCAGCCCGCGCAGATGATAACAAGATTGCACCACTCACTAGCAGCACCATCACATACCCTACACGATACCATGCCCGCTTCAACGCACTACCCTTCATCATTTTGAATACCCCCCACTGTTCTTTTAATTTCGAATTAAAAACAAAAATCATCCTCTGACAAGCTTATTTTGATAGAACTTCACTCTCCGAGAATACGCTGCATAAATGTCAAATCCAGCCAACGACCAAATTTATAACCAACTTGCCGACACTGCCCCACTTTCTGGAAACCCAATTGTTCATGCAAACGAATAGACCCTTCATTTCCAGATTCAATGCCTGCCATCATGACATGATAGCCTTTCTGCTGAGCCCGCTGCATTAACGTCTCCATTAAAATTCTACCAACACCTCTACGTTGTTTAGCCGGATGTACATAAACAGAATGTTCCACCGTATAACGATATCCATCCCACGCACGCCACGGACCAAAGGTGGCATATCCATTCACTAAACCAGCTTCATCTATACCCACCAAAACTGGCAAATCTGCCTTCCTATGCCCCTCCAACCACTTGGCCCTATTAGCAACATCCACTACACATTCATTCCAAATAGCCGTAGTAGTCCTAACAGCATGATTGTAGATCTCCGTTATAGCCGCTAGGTCCCCTGCTTCCGCTGGTCTAATTTCCATATTCCCCTCCTTATTCTACCGCGTACATCCACCAATTTATGCCAGCTATGCCCATTAGATACGAAAAATATGTTTGTTTATTACATAAAATTTAGTATTTAATAACT
This sequence comes from Parasaccharibacter apium, assembly GCF_002592045.1. GTDB lineage: Bacteria > Pseudomonadota > Alphaproteobacteria > Acetobacterales > Acetobacteraceae > Bombella > Bombella saccharophila. Next base: position 4,781 of record NZ_MEJG01000002.1, read on the forward strand.
GAGGCTCATTTGCTACCCCTCCACCCCAAAGAGGATGCCATGTCACCTTTATACCACTTTATGTTCCAGCTAATCGTCATTTTTACCTTGCAGGTCGCTTTTATCGCTATTGGGCAACTAGATTACTTGCGCAAGCACGACTAACCATTGATGCAACCAAACTTAATAAAACTTATTAAAGACATTTATATCCTACATTACCAATACATGTTTGACGCACCATCCGCCCTCCCATAAAATTAATCCTGTGCATAAGGTGCTGGATTCTGGAAGGCTAAAATGTCAAACATAGATGAACAATCTATTTTCTTCTTGATAGGCCTTGTACTAAGCAGCATTTCCACCATCCTACTTTGGATGCATCTCCCAGGGAAAACACCACATCCTCGCTATTTACATCGTGCGCGCGGCCTTAGCTTACTTGCCTCTTCTGCCGCTCTCGCTTGGGCAGCCTGGATCCCCGTTTTTGGTTTGATTGGGGCATTCTTCTGCCTTGGGGGATGGACTATGTCCCTCCTATGCCTACTGCCCATCCTTTGGGCCATCATCACCACACACTACTCCTCTACCCTTCCGTGAAGAACACATCACCCTCTTCATTTTGGAAACGTTTACTCATTGGACTATTGAGTAGTTTCTTTATAATGGAGGGGGCTTATCAGACAGACAAGATTTTGATTATCTCCCAAACCTATGGGAAAACTGGTAGCTCTCTATTGCTACTAGGGAGCTGCTTGCTCTGCTTTTTCGTCCTTACCGGCTGTATCGGTATCGGGACTAGGCATAAAATATACCAACTCGCACGCCGTTACCAAACACTACATGGCTGGATCGGTATTACAACTGGCAGTTTTTTGAGCATAAGCTTTTTGGCCGGGGCTGTTACTTTATTTGCAAACCCGCTTCAAGAATGGAGTACACCTCCACTTCCTCCAATACAACCGCTTGTTACCCTTCCCACCAACAATGATACAAACATTTTCTTTCCCTCTCAGTTACATCATTACCGCATCAACCTTACTTCTTCCCCTTCAACACGCTTTAGTCTCCCCATTATGCTGAGACTCCCTCTTGGCCTTCCCTCTCCACAAATCATACCACGTTACTCTACAATAAATGACCAAAGCGTTTATTACCTACAACCCACAACTGTTCCCTGTTTTATTGGTGGCCTACACCGCCGCATGGGACTGCCACTACCAGAACCATGGGTTATGCCTTTAATTGGTATTATTTGTCTCTTTTATGGGCTCGCTTTACTTTCCGGTATTATTCTATTGCTTCCAGGTATGTGGCGTAATCTCATGACCATTCATCTCAAAGGTCATAAAAGGCGACTTTGGTTAGACGTGCATAGCTTGCTCGGTCTCTGCTCTCTGCCCTTTCACCTCATCATAGCTTTAACAACAGCTATGTTTGCCTTTTTCCCTTTAATTTACACATTCTCTGACGCCAAAATCATTCCGCATTCAAAACATAACACCGCATTAATACAAGAAAATATCGTCTATCCACCTCACCTCATATCACCCGATACTGCTTTATCATATTTGCACAAGTTAGCGCCCACATTCCAGCCTCATACTCTAGATTACATTCTGAATCCCTTACCCGCCGACACACTCACAAGACGTATAACTCTACGCGCCCCTCTATACACCCCTAATGACCCCTTGCCGTATACAAAAACACCTCACACTTCTTTAATCATAGAAGGTACAGACCAACATAACCCTATGATCGGCAGAGATCGTAACTCCGTTACACTTAACCCCTATACAGGAACGCTTATAGACGCACAAAATCTCTCCTCACAACAGCCCCTTAGCCGCCGGTTGTTAACGTGGTGCTTAGCATTACATTTTGGAAGTTTTGGGGGGGAATTCGTACGTTGGCTCTATGTAATCTTAGCTCTCTGCGGGGTCGCTTTCTTCCATTCAGCCAATCAGCTTTGGCTTAACGCCCACATCTATAAAAGGCCCCATCAAAAAACATCATCTAAAATAGCCATACCCCCAATATGGCTCAGCCATCTAACAGAGGGGAGTCTTATGGGCTGTTTACTAGGCCTTTGCAGCATCATTGCCCTCAGTCCTTTTACGGCACGTATTATATTCCTTACGGATATATCACATGCAACACATATCCTAAACACACCCCAAACGCATATGACACAGGCCTATCGACATATTAGCTTAGTATACTATACTTGTTTTGGCCTCAGCATCTTAGGCTGTTGTTTATTACCACGCTATTTATATAGAATCATCATTCTAACAGGCTCAGCGACAGCACTTTCAATAGCCATTACTGTGGTTATGCTGCGCCATGCTGCAACACAGAACAGCGCAACACTCAGCCTAACGAGCGCCTTAATTATCGCTACTCTTAGTCTTTGGGGAGGGGTACTCTATCTTCTTTTGCGAAGATCACCTCCTTCACCTCAGTCCCATCCTTAAGATGGGTGTTCTTGTTTAAGATTTTCTCCCGTGGTCCCTCCTGCCCATTCGCGCACCAATGTTTCAGCCAAATAAAGCAATGTGGGTCCTATAAATACTCCAGCAAAACCTAAAGTGGCAATACCACCAAAAGCACCTAACATGATGACGACTACTGAAATCTTTACATAACGACGAATAATAAAGGCCTGTAAAAAATTATCATTCGCCACAGCAATAAGCGCAAAACATAACATAATAGATGCATGCATCAAGGGAGCAGTGAAATATAACCAAACGGTACTAACAAATAACACCCAAGCCCCACCAAATTGCAATACACAGGACACAAACATTACAGCCGCTATAACACTACCCATAGGCATATCAGCGGCCATTAACCCTAACCATCCAAATAGAGATTCTATAATCGCGGTAAGAGTTACACCAAGAGCAACACCCCGTGTTGTAGTTTCCGCCCTATGTAGAAACAAACGGCCAGCATCTCCCCCTAAGCGGGAACTAATGCGTACTAATAAATCAATAATACGTTCTGCATGAGTGAGAAACAAAACCATCGCGATTAATGTTAAGCCAAACTCAACCAACAAAGAGCCAAGACTACCCGCCGAGGATAAAAATACAGCAAATAATTTTTCAGGTGGAGGAACAATCTGCTTTACTAAGCCCGGCAGGCTGTTTTCTCTCATATGGTCCCAAAAAGCAACGATACGGCCACCCACATGCGGAATATGTCCAACCCAAACCGGGACAGCAGGCAACTGCCATGAGGGCAGTATGGTCATAAAATGTGATATATCTTTTACATGCTGTGCAAAAATGAGAAATATTAGCGCAACTGGTAAGAAGAACACCAACAACGCTGCCAGGACTGTAAAAAACACAGCGGCAGCCCGACTACCGAAGAGACATGACTGCAACCTCAGCACTAATGGCCAAAATGTCACTGAAATGGTTGCTCCCCACACAATAGGTAATAAAAAAGGATGAAGCACCCAACCGACCGCAATTAAGATACAGCTCACCATCAGAGCCGTCAGCACGGGAGACACTTTGTCCTCCTGCTCCATATGACATTCTGTTGTCATTGACCCTAACAAAGACCTAAAACGCTTTATCATCACTACTCTCACCTTATTTTCTGTACCGTAGCACTATACGCAGCTTCTACCTTCTTGCGCTTTTCCTCTTAACAAAGCGTGACCTCAGCAGCAAAAAACTGTTAAAAGACTTACTAAGCAGTACGCAATGAATTGCCACTGTTACCATCACCATCTCTTATGGAAGGAAGATATCCATTATGGCACAAAATGACGCAAACCCAGCCCGCAACATGACACGCGAGGACCTCATCTTTGCCCTCGTACAAGATGTCGTCCGGCTCGAAAGTCAAAACACCCAAATTGACCGTGCTTACCTCGTCAAGCTTGTTGCTGAGATTGCCCGCTCTGTTGATGGGAAATAAACCTAGAAAGACGCCGAAGTGTTACAAATCACTTCGGCTTCCCCCCAAAGCCTTATGATGGCAGAATAAGAGAAATGCCTTCCTGATTAAAACGATCCATCAATGCACCCATTACAGAGGTGGTAACGGCATCACTACTTGTCCCCCGTGCTATATAGACAGCCAATGTTGCACCCACTGTTTGACCCGCATTCGAATCAAGCAGAATCTGAGGGGCAGGATCCCGTAGAATATTTGGCTGCTCATTTGCAACTTGCATGAAGATTTCCTGCACTTTATCCAAACTTACATTAGAGGGTACAGCAACAACAAGTTTGACCTTAATTGGATTTTGCCCCGCACTCCAATTCTGCACATTCGAGGTGATGAATTGAGAATTAGGCATGATCACCATAGTACCATCACTGAGACGAATATCCGTTGCACGAACATTCACACGTTGGATGACCCCTGTGGTCCCGCTAATACTAATCTTGTCCCCCGCTTGTGCTGGACGCTCTGCTAACAAAATTAGTCCTGAAATAAAATCCTTCACAATAGATTGTAAGCCGAAACCCACCCCAACGGATAGGGCACTGACCACCCATGTTAAATTCTGAACCGAAATACCCATCATGGACAACAGCTTCAGCCCCGCCACAATCCATAATGTATAAGTCATAATACTTATAATAGATGTCTGCGCTCCATTATCTAATGACGTAACGGGGAACAGGCGATTTTGTAACCATTGTTGGAGAAATTTAATAGCGTAGAACACGCCTACCAAGAGCAACGCGGAATTTACGAGCATCCGCGGTGAAAAAGGAATACCAAAGAAGATATCGCCGGCAAAAATTTGCTGTAAACCCTGCCATGCCCCACTAAAAGAAGCACCATTTCTACCTTGCAAGAGGGCAAGGAAAACCATAACGAGGCCTAGCCCCACCAAGGCAGTACTCACGACCTCCATCTGGGCCAAACGCCGAGCGCTTAATCCCAGTTCATTCCAAATACGCCCTAAATGGCTCTGAGCAGAAAAGGCAAATTGAGCTGAATCACGCCATGCCTGCATGAGCAACATTACAACGCCAAACGCATAAAGTAGCGTTAAAACCCAATCATTTAATAAGAAAGCAAAGGAAATATAACCGCTTAATACAGCCAGACCGGTCACCACTAATAATAAAGCGGAAATACCATGTATGGGGAAATATTGCATCAAAATCCCCCCAATATCCTGCGCCACTCCTCCGCCTAAGTCCCCAACTTCATCGCCCGCATTTTGTTGGCGTTTTTTATCAACGCGACACGGTACATAAAGGAGAATAGCTGACGAAAGGGCAAGGCTACCCTCTAACACCGCATCTAACCCAGGGCCTAAACTTTTATTGAGTTCTGCTGTACGTAACGCCCCACAACATAGGACGCCCACCCCCAATAATAAGCTGCATAGGGGACATACCTTCCCGCGAAGCCAACGCCTAAGCGAAACACCCGCCCCTATAACAAACCCAAATACTGGTAATGATTGAGTTAAATACTGCCCTGCCAAGAAAGGGATACCCTCAAAACCAAAGGCCACCATCTCCCAACCTTGCCACAGCACCTCCGCGAGCAGGGCGCATAATATACCCAATAAAACGCTCCCTAACGCCCGTTGTGTCCGAATGGCCGTCGCCCAGCGCACTCGAGACAAAGCAGCATTAAGCGTTCTACCTGCCAACCAGCGCAGCCCTTCCTCACATACAAAGACCAGCCCCATAACCCCTAATGTGCCGATCAATATATTCAGTTCAGACCGGGTTAAATTTTTAAGAGCCGTATAGCCCTCTGCCCCAATATTTTGCCAAAATCCTAAGCTCAACGGGGTCTCTACATGCCGAATAAGCGCCCCTTGCTGTACACGCCGCCGCAAACCATCCAACTGACTTTCTAACTGGCGTGTCTGCAAATCACACACACGCATCCGTACTTGCAATGATGCAATACCGAGCGATGTCTTACGCGCAGCCCCTCGCTGCCGAGTAATAGCGGCATCTTCTCCATCTTCGGTTTTATTACCCAAGACCTGCAATAATGAATTAATAGAGCCTTCGTAGGATTGAATTTGCGCCAAACCATCCGTGACATGCTGTCGTACAACGCGCACCTGCGCACCATAGGCATCTAAAGCACTGCCGCTTAACGGAGCCTTAGCATGCCCCAACCCTGTACTAACAGCCCGCAAAGTAGCTTGGTCTTGCTCCAATTGTGCCCGTAAAGCAACTGCTACATTATTCCAACCAAAATCCCCCTCTGCCTGCGCCATAACCAAGGAGGGCGGATTATCAACAGCCTTATCAGCCGGTGTTGCCGCCGGTGCTGCAGCATGCACGGGAGAGGCCAATATAAAAGCAAGCCCTAGAAAGGCCCCTATAGCAACGCGAATAGGTTGAACGAAGTGACGCATCATAAAATCTACTTTATTACATACACACCGTGCTGAGATGCACCGGCAGGTACCAGAAATTTAAGATATATTTTCTAGTTTTCAAGAGTTCGTGCCTCAAACTTTCTCGTTATCAATACCCAAATTCATACCCATCCTCACTACAACGGCAATATTTTCTGCTACGCGACGAATAGAATCAGGGGCCTCCTGCAACACCGTCGTTAAATCTGCTGGGTGTGAGACCGTATCAAAAACCGCATCAATACCGACCTGCCGGACAAGCTCTACATCCTTCCCAGTAGAGCCAACAATGGCAATCACAGGCTTGCCAAAGCGTTTTGCAATCTGTGCAACACCCATAGGGGCCTTCCCATGGACTGTCTGCCCGTCCATTCGCCCCTCACCAGTGAGGATAAGGTCCATCTCTGCAAAATGCTCGGCTAAATGCAGTTGATCAGCAATAATCTCCACACCCGGCCGTAAGGTTGCGTGTGTAAAAGCCAACAGCCCACCACCAAGGCCACCCGCTGCCCCCGCCCCAGATATATGAGCGATATTACATCCAGATTGAGACGCTAAGAGCGTTGCATAATGTGTTAGGGCAGCCTCTAACTGTGCTACATCCTGTGGGGAGGCCCCTTTTTGTGGGCCAAATATCGCCGAAGCCCCCTGCGAGCCTATGAGAGGATTTGTAACGTCACAGGCTCCCTCCAGCGTGACATGCGCTAATCGAGCATCCAAGCCAGAAGCATCTATCTGTGCGAGATGAGCCAAGGCAGCACCACCGGGAGGCAAATCACGCCCTCGCTCGTCTAACAATCTTACCCCCAGAGCCTGAGCAAACCCAGCCCCACCATCATTTGTAGCACTACCGCCTAACCCAATGATGATATGCTGGCAGCCATGATCCAACGCAGCACGCACCAACTCTCCCACGCCATAGGTTGTTGTCTGTAATGGTGCATACTCATCCGGTTTTAATAAAGGGAGGCCCGCCGCGGCGGCCATTTCGATCACGGCGGTGCGCCCATCCCCGCTCACGCCCCAAAAAGCAGAGACAGGCTTGCCCAATGGCCCTGTCACGCTGCATGCCATCATCTGCCCACCCGTCCCCTGGGCAAAAGCCTCCACTGTGCCTTCTCCACCATCTGCCATAGGGAGGCAAAGGTAATCAGCATGAGGGAAAATACGCGAAAATCCTGCTTTAATCTCCCGCGCGACCTCTAAGGTGGAAAGACTACCCTTAAAGGAATCACATACAATCGCAATCTTCATGCCAGCTCATCCCTTCAACCACGTGTACGGGATTATGAAACGTAAATGATGCGGCCCTTAATCATCCTCACCATAAAACTCCTCTCCCAAAACAATTGCCGGGCGACCTTTTGAGCGGCGGAAATTATTTGTATCCCGCAAAGAATAAGCACATCCACAATATTCTTGCTTATAAAAACGCTCGCGCTTGCTAATCTCAATCATCCGGGCAGAGCCGCCGCCTTTACGCCAATTAAAATCCCAATATTCTAACCCTTCATAGGGAGCTACAGCGCGCTCCCCGCACTCATTAATCTGGGTCATATTCTTCCAACGAGAAATACCAAGGGAACTGGTCATAACGGGGAAGCCATGCTCATGCGCGTACAGTGCTGTACGCTCAAAGCGCATATCAAAACACATCGTACAGCGTATGCCTCGTTCTGGCTCCCACTCCATCCCTTTTGCACGCTCGAACCAATTATCTTTATCATAATCAGCATCAATAAACGGAATATTATGGGCATCTGCGAAGCGGATATTCTCATCTTTGCGTAAAAGATATTCCCGCTCTGGATGAATATTCGGATTATAAAAGAAGATGGTATAATCAATCCCGGATTCCGTCATGGCCTCCATCACCTCGCCGGAACACGGTGCGCAGCAAGAATGTAGCAAGACCTTTTTTTGCCCACCGGGGGGCTGAAGTTGCTGACGGCCTGATGGTAATAGCTGAGGCCCCTTCCGGCGATTACGCCGCGCCGCATAGCCGCGTTTGGCCGCTGCCTCCTCCACCATCATGCTCTCCACTTCATTATCACTCATATGCTTTGCCATACTAAAGAATGGACCATGCTGTCGAGCAGCACTCTATGCTCCATGATCTATTTTTTTAGTCATATCGTTACGATATAAAAACAAACCTCTTACTCAGAGACCGTAACGCCCGCTCGCAGCCATACCCAGCCCATCAAGGCCGCCATGAGAGAGCCGCTCAGAATACCAAGCTTTGCGGATAAGAGTAAATTAGACCCAGCGAATGAAAGGGAGGCCATAAAAAGACTAACGGTGAAGCCAATACCGCACAGCATAGATAAACCAAACACCATATACCATGACGTCTGGCGGGGCAGAGGGCTCAACCGGCAACGCACAGCTAGCCACGTTGCACTGAAAATGCCCGTTGTCTTACCCATAACCAACCCGACCGCTACAGCACAAACCAGGTGTAAATTCACCGCATGGAGAGGGAGGGTCAGTAACGGTATCCCCATAATCACAAAGCCAAATATAGGCAGAATCACCCATCTCACCCATGGTGTGACGTAATGCTCCATACGCTCCACAGGCGAAGGGGCCGTCTTCACTCGTGCGGGGAGGCACAAGCCTACAACAACGCCCGCTATGGTAGGATGCACCCCTGAGACTAACAAACATCCCCATAACAAACATCCCGCCACACTATACGGCCAAAGAGCACGAATCCCACGCCTCCCCCAATAGACCAAGCATCCCACCAATACCACACTAACGATTAAGGGCCCGTACTTTAACGTACTGCCATAAAATAATGCGATGATCAGAATCCCTAAGACATCATCAAAAATAGCAAGGGCCATGAGCCAAACACGCCCTCCTTCGGAAACATATCGTCCCAATGCCAATAAAATCGGCACTGTAAAAGCGGCATCTGTTGCTATCGGGATGGCCCAACCTGCCTGCAAAGCAGGCTCTGACGCGGCAATCACTCTATATAAGAGGGCAGGCACAACGACCCCACCGAGTGCGGAGACACATGGTAATAAGCACTGACGTAATTGCGATAAATGCCCGCTAACAAGCTCCTTTTTAAGCTCTAAAGTGATAAGCAGAAAAAATAATGTCATCGGGCCAAGCGTGATGGCTTCAATAACGCTAGGTAATGTGAGGGACCATGTGCGCCCGTTCCATCCGGTAATGTGCACATCCCCCATAGGGTGAGCCAATAATGCGTAGTTAGCCTGCCAAGGCGAGTTCGCCGCTATGAGACCTGCAATCGCCATAAATAGCAAAAGGAACGGGCCAGCTATATCGGCTGTTCGCCACCATGCTTTTTGCATCATGCACATATACTTAACATTACGACATGAACCCTACCTACGCCCCTTATCAGGTTAATAATGAGAGAATATTGCCCCTTGGAATAAATAAGCTAACTTTAGATAATAAGCGTTTGTCTCCGCTATATTACGCCCTTCTACTGAATGGGAATAACGGGCTGTTATATTCCACGCGCTATTAATATTCCACATCAGCCCAACACCCAAAGCGACTTCGCGGCTGCTTGTATTAGCTACATAATGCCGTAATGTATTATCGCGCAACCCGGCATTATTCTGCCAATCCAACCCAAAGAATGGCTCCCAATGTGGGGAGGCCTTCCAGCTAAAGCGCAGATTGCTATGGAAGGCCGTCCCTGGATGATAGGAATGTTGGCCTTTATTATGCAACGTAGACGCCACAACCGCCCCTAAATCACCATCAAAGCCGAAATGCTTCCATTCATAATCGAACATAAAGCTTGAAAGATTGGACCAATAATTAGGATTAAGGCGGTCCCGTGTAGCACTTGGGGTTTGCATAAAGGTCTGTATCCCGAAGGTGCTATGAGCGTTCGGCTTAAACCACACGGCAGGGCCGCTAATGGTTGGGCCTAACCCACCAAAATTGGTTCCATTGGCAAGCTGATAGCTCTCTGTCTGAATCACCTCATAAGCAAAGCCAATTTTGGGAATGGATTTAAACGTCCAGAAATGAACATATTTGCTCATTCCCGACCATGTATGGACCCCTTGGCCGGAATGACGCGCCCCTTGGCCATCATAATGGAAGGTAGCCGCATTACCGTCCCCGTACTGCACAAAGACATTAAACGGCTTAAAATCAACCGGTAGGTCATATTCATGCGGGCCAATAACAGCGAATGTTATATCCGCAGCATGGGCATAAGACGCCCATAAAACGCCTCCCAGAAAAACCACAAACACCCATATTATTATGGGCCATAAATGTGATCCCTTCCTGTACAGCACATACCCTCCCTATGCAGTAGCGCCTGCGTACAAGCACCCTGCACTTTAATAAGAGAAGTGCCGTTGGATTGATAGGGGAGGCTGATTATAAATATAAATGTACCCTATTAGTCCTTCTTTTAAGGCGACGCTACATCCCTACCACGAACATAGCGTACCAACAGGCAATAAACCCCGCCTGTTACTAAAAGACTAACCACCCAAGATATGTCCACACCATGCAGCCTAGGGACTAATACCCCGGTATATGGTCCGGTTTTCATAAAAGGAATCTCAACTAAGACACCCAACATATAAACACTTAAAGCAAGGATATTAAACCGCCCATAAAGACCACCATCCTCAGCAAAAAATGCCTTCACATCATACTGACCATGACGCAGCAAATAATAATCACACAAATTGATAGCCGTCCACGGTACTAAAACTGCCATCAAAACATCCAGAAATGACGTATAAGCTTTTAAAAAATCGCTCGCCATACCTAGGCTCATCATCAGGGCGACTGCTAGCAATAAAATAGTCATCACTAGCCTTCCCCCTAAGCCAGAACGCCAAGCGGGATGAAATGTTTGCACAAAGGTTAAACTACACAACGCACCGCAATAAACGCTCATAGCATTTGCTAAGGGAATGGCTAATGCAAGAACAAGTAAAACAAGATTACCTACGCGCCCCCCAGCGTGAGCTAAAGCCCCGGCAAGCGGTAATGTAGGATAGCTTAAAGACAGTAAACTACCCAAAACCATCGGTAAAATGGCGCCAAGAACTGTCCCACCGTAAGTTGCCCAAAACGCTTGTCGTCCCGAGCCAGACTCGTCAGGTAAATAGCGTGATGAGTCTGAAACGTAAGGCGCATAAGCAATCTGCCACAACGCGGACACGGAAAATGCCCCAAAGAAGCCAGCAACTGTGCCGTGTAAATCCGCCAATAAACTGCGTGAAAAACCGCCGAGACCACATCCGATGGCGTAAACCACCGCAATAATCGACACCCAACTGGCCAAACGGGAACATGCATGAATTGCTTTGTACCCCATTATGCACGGCACAAGCGTTAATATCGCTACTGCCCACACGCCTCTACTACCACTAAAGGCAGGTAAAACATGTGCCAAGGCTTCCCCCCCGACTACACAATTGGAGGCTGCAAAGCCGATATACATCAAAACCACAAGCACAATAATTGGCACAGACCCATAAATGCCAAACTGCCCACGGCTTTGTACCATTTGTGGGACGCCTAAACGCGGCCCTTGTGCTGCGTGGAGTGCCATAAAAACAGCCCCCACCATGTTCCCCAACACAAGTGCTAATACGGACCAAAACAGAGAAAGGCCAAATATAGCTGGCCCTAATGCCCCCGTTACAACGGTTAGCAACGTCATATTTGCGCTAAACCATACCGAAAAAAGGTCCGCAACACGCCCATAACGATGCGTGTGAGGGATAGGATGAATGGTGTGGGTTTCCAGATGGGTACTCATGCCCTGCTTTTCCCACACTCCTGATCATTTTGCCAGATCCCTTAGAGAATGGATTTTGCACAATGCTATAACTACGCATTACAGATAAATTTTGATATCCTTCCCAAAACTCTTTAGCACTCGTAAGAGGATATTATCTTAAACAATCGCCTGTGTTGTGGCCCCTCAGAACAATGGAGACATTCATGCCGATACATCCTCTACGTCCTGGCAGCATGAAGCGTTTTCATTCTTCACGTCCGATTCAAATTTTTAGCACATTATGGTTTCTCTGCCTGTGGTTTATTGCCCCAGCAGCTAAGGCTCAGGTCTTAGATGAAATCGTCGGTAGCGAACCCATGCTACGTGTGGATACGCCTTTACCTGCCCATAGCGGATATACAACCTCCGTCCCCCCATTTGCACGACCTGAAGCTTTATTTCCTCATGGTTTTGGGATGACCGATTGGCTCCGCAAACGCGGGATTGCCTTTCTCCTCGATAATACAAACGAATTTGCAGGAGCTATTACCCCGCCGACCAAATCCTATCCCAACTCCCAACATTTTGCCCGATATAAGCAAGGGGCAAGTAATGCTGGGCAGTATGCTGCCTCTATCAATGTAAACTGGGAACAGCTGATTGGGCTGCGTGGCTTCTCCACCCATAGCATCCTCGTAGGCCGCTATGGGACCACGGCAAACCGTATGTTCGGGGATTGGTTAAACCATGCTTCGGAAGATTATGGTGGCGGTGGTAATGTGGTCGTCCATCTTGTTATGGCCTATGGGGAAGAGACCCTTCTTGGGGGACGGCTTTCCATAGCCGCAGGGCGTATGTCTGAGATGTCGGACTTCCAGAACAGCCCGCTCTTTTGTAACTTCCAAAATGGTAGTATTTGCGGCCGTCCTAAAGCAGCAACCGATAGCAGCTTTACCAGTGGTTATCCCGCCGCTGTATGGGGGGGGCGTATACGCGGCCGTCCTTCCCGCTTCCTCTATATGGAGCTTGGCCTCTATGCGGGGGAAAATGGAATTTATAAAAATGAACAACATAGGACAGGCTTCAAATTTAATGGAGGAAACATTAACGGGTTTCGCCTACCCTACGAGATGGGATGGGAGCCTATCTTTGGTAAAAATCATCCGGGGCATTATAAAATTGGTGGTGTCTTAATGACGGCTCCAAGCCCTGATAATTATTACGATGTTGACGGTCAGCCTTATGCCCTAACGCATCGCAGGCAAGACCTCCACCATGATGGTTATGGGGCTTGGTTTATGGCTGACCAGCATCTTCTTACCCATTATAAGGACAGTAAGCGCGGCATTACAGCACTCTGGGGCTTCCTCTATAACGATAAGCGCATCGCCCTGCGTGAATGGGAAGCTTATGGAGGGTTCATCGACCGCGGGCTTATTCGCTCCCGCCCCTTTGATACACTTGGCATCGCTTTTACTTACGAGAAGATCGCCCCTGGTGTACAAGCTACCGAAGCTATGATGCTTGATAATGCACAATATAGCCGTCTTCCCAACCATGCGACGGGCGTGCAACGTCATACAGCCGTTTTAGAAGTTAACTACGCTATTCACGTATGGCGAGGAGTAATCTTCCAACCTCTACTAGAATATTTCTTCCGTCCCAATGGACAAGGCAATTTGCGCGATGCAGCCTTACTTGGTTTTAAAAGCCATGTCGAAATTTTTTAGCGTACAATATAGCACATATCTGCTTCCCAATTCATCCTATTGCACCTTTACGGCTGCTGGGGTCTCATGGCAGAGGTTGTAGGGGAGCTTTCTCCCTTCATCTTCTGAAAAGGAATTTTTATGCGCTTTACGGCTCTCGCTAAGGGTTTAACTCTCTCCGCCCTAGGTTTTAGTGTACTCGCAGCCCCTGTATGGGCTGACGATGCCGCACCTGTTGATCAACACCGCCTCCATAAAGAGCGCGCAGATATGCGTAAAGAGCATCGCGCCTTCCATCATCTTTCTGACCACGGCCAAAAGGCTATGCTCAGCATTGTCGAGGCTCAACATTTCCTCACCGCAGGCCAAGATGAGAAAGCCATCCCTGCCCTAACAGCCGCCCTCTCTCATCTGGATCTAGCAGCGAAAGCGCGCGAGCAATTTACCGCTGCTGAGACTGACCTTCACCCAGCTCCACAGCACCCAGTACCGAGCAAGCATACAGCCCAGGCAGGCCCGACAGATTGGATCCCTGTAGGCGGTGAGGTAATTGCCACAACAGAATTAGAACCCGCTAAGAAAACAGCCATTGCTACGGCGAATGCGCAGTTAAAAGCTGGACAAACAGCCCAAGCAGCACAGACGCTGCAAGTTGTTGGACAAGACATTGACTTCATCATCGCTCTTGCACCGCTTTCCCAGCTTCAAGGGTTCGTAAACCGTGCGCTTATCTTTGCACAAGGTCACCATCCTGACGCTGCCGCAGTGGCTTTGAATGATGCCATAGACAGCCTTGTTTTTGTCTCGGAAAACGTTGTAACAGAAGCAACCGCAGCCCAAAAATAAGAAAGACGTCTCTTTAGCTCCGCGGGGCTAAAAGACCTTTCAGAGGGTCGACATTTTATAATGTCGGCCCTTTTTGCTGCGTTCTCAATAAATCATCTCCAGAATAAATATTAGCTTGTTCTATATTGTGGATAATCACTAGAATACTTTACCTAGAATGGCTATTTTCTGCAGTATATCGCCTGTGGAAAAACTTGTGAACAAACAACCACTCTTGACAATCTCCACGCTTGGGGAATCAAGGAGTCGCCACCATTTATATGGTCAATCCTCATCGCGAGGATGCCATATGGGCCTGACTTATTTCCGCATCAGGCAACACATCAGACCAACCACCCCCTAGAGCGTTATAAAGACGTGCAAGGTCTGTTGCGAAGGCAACATCACTACCTGCGAGGTCGAGTTGAGCATTTTGCAACCGTTCTTGAGCCTCCAAAACAGCAAGGTAAGTAGCAAGACCAGCTTTATATTGGCTGGTTGCCAAAACAAGCGCGCGCTGTTGGTCCTCTACAGTGCGGGAGAGGCCCTCACGACGGACTTGTTCATCATGATAAGCTTGTAACGCGTTATCGACCTCATTCCACGCTTGTAAGACTGTTTGGCGATATTCCACAGCGGCAGCGCGTTGGGCGGCCTTTTTCAACTTCAACTGCCCATAAAGCCG
This sequence comes from Parasaccharibacter apium, assembly GCF_002592045.1. Lineage (GTDB taxonomy): Bacteria > Pseudomonadota > Alphaproteobacteria > Acetobacterales > Acetobacteraceae > Bombella > Bombella saccharophila. The sequence continues at coordinate 20,110 of NZ_MEJG01000002.1, forward strand.
CCCACCTTGGAAGATAGGCAGAGAAATACTCGGCCCGACATTCCAAGCCCGTGCATTCCAAAAACCAAGGTCACGAAACGATAAGGTCTGGAAACCAAAATCCGCCGTGACCGTCACTTTAGGGTAGAAATCCGCTGTAGCTTCACCGACCTCTGCCACAGCTTCACGCAGGCGGTCCTCTGCTTCACGAATATCGGGGCGGCGATGGGCGAGTTCTGACGGCAAACCAGCGGGTACAAAAGGCGGCACAGTCGGCACGGTTGCTGTGCGGCCTAGCTCCTCATTCAAGCTCTGAGGGGGTTGGCCAAGCAGTAAGGCGATGGCATTTTGTTCCCGCGCGACAGTCTCATCCAAATTCGCCTGTTGAGCTTCTACACCATGCAGACGCGCTTTAAGACTATCGACATCAAGCTCGGTCACCAGACCACTCTTATAGCGGCTTTGCGCTAACGAGAGCAGATTTTGCACGGTTGCATGACTATTTGCTAAAATGCGCTGGCGTGTTTGGTCCCCACGTAGCTCCAGATAATCACGCGCCATATCGGCTTGGCGGGCAATGAGGATGCTGCGCCTTTCCTCCTCGCTCATCTTCATCAAATATTTTGCCGCACGGTATTGATACGCCACCCGGCCCCAGAGGTCGATTTCGTAAGTCGCGTCAATTTTATCCTGCCATTGATTCAGCAAAGGAACAGAGGCTTCCTGCGAGGCTTGAAGAAAATTCGCCTCTTGTGAGGGAAGGTCGGGGAAGCCCTTACCAACGCGCTTAAAAATCTCCTGTAATTGCTTAGAGCTATGCTGCGAACGAACATACGTCCCCGTTGCGGAGAGATTGGGGAAGCGTTCTGCCCCGGCAATCAGCATTTGTGCGCGGCTTTGGGCCAGATTTTCCGTCGCTAAGAGGAAGGATAAGTTCTGAGAGGCTACACGCTCTTCCAAAGAGGTGAGCTCTTGGTCATGGAAGGAGGTCCACCATTTATCGGCCATCGGCAATTCTGTCACGATGGAGGACGGCGAGGCTTTTGCCTGTGTTTTATCCTCTGGGGCGGCATTAGCCCCGTGCGGGCCCGCTTGCGTGCTTTTTGGCGAGGGCTGATTCTTCCCATTATGGAGGTCATAATGCGGTGGGGCCCAATCCTTAGGTTGATGATATTTTGGCCCGACCATTAAGCAACCCGCTAAACCAAGCGAGGCAACCCCACATAATAAATGCCGGCTAAACTGCGATAGAAACATGACCCCACCTTTAGGACGGACGGAACGAAGGGAATGAGCGTCTTTCACAGTGCAGCTCCTGCGTAATCATCACTAAAAAACAAAGAAGAAATGAGGCTCCTATATGGACCCCTCCCCCCGCGCGGCTTATCATGCCCCCTTATGAGCAGGAACAACCCTCCCCTAAAGTGATGACACAGCCTACCAAACCGGCCTTTGATACCACCCAACCTCCCCCCGTACCGAACAAGGGGAAAAATGCCCCCCGTAAATGTGAGCAAATCCTCACCAGTGCGGGGCAGCTTTTCCTCCAACAAGGATATGAGCGGACCTCCATGTCCCAAATTGCGCAGCTGGCGGGGGTCTCTAAAGGCTCGCTCTATAATCATTTTGAGAATAAAGCCGATTTGTTCACTGCCTTTTTTGAAGAACGCAGCCGCACACGGCTTGATACGCTCAAAGCGGTATCCCGCACCCCCCAACCGGATTTGCGTACCGCCCTCATCCAAGCCGCATCGACCATTATTACGCTGCTGACCGACCACGAAGCTATCGGGCTGTACCGCATTGTTGTTGCAGAGGCGAATGAGTTCCCCCATCTGGCTGATACGCTCTGGCATTATGGCTTCTCCCGCACGCTGAGCAGTCTTACAGAATGGTTTACCCACAAGCATGAGGCGGGTTTGCTGAAGATTGATGATGCCGCTTTCGCCGCTGAGCAATTCTTGATGATGAGCCAGACACGTATTGTTCAACGCACGCGCTTGTCCCTGCCGGTTGATCGCAGCCCAGAGAACATTAACCGTGTCGCCAGTGCGGTGGCGGACCATTTCCTCAAAATATACGCACCATGAGGGCTGTATGAAGCGGCTCTTATAAAGGGGAGACTGCATCATTAATGCCCTCCCCCACTATGGCCACTCCCTTTCATCGGGGAGAGCAGGAAGCAGAAAGGCACCACGCACAAAGCCATAATCCCCAGCACGTTAAAGAGCTGATTATAAGCCAGCATCGCCACTTGCTTTAGGAAGTCCTGATACATATGCGTAATCGCAAAGGCATGAGCCCGTAAGGGAGCCAGGCCATGCGCCTCAGCTAGCTTTTGCATCTGGAAAATATAAGCGCGGAACTCTGGCTTCGCGGCAATCGCATGGGCGGAGACATCAGTTTGTTGGACCTGCCGCATCTCCGTGAGAGCCGCTGTGGAGAGAGAGATAGCCTGTGAGCCAAAATAGTTCCGCACCATGCTGAATAAGGCCGATGCATCACCATTCAACTCGCGCGGGAGGGTGGAATAGGCAATGGTGGAAATGGGCACGAACAAAAATGCCAGCGGGGCCGTTTGCCGCACGCGGCATAGCACCAGATACCAGAAATCCACATCCGCATAGAGGGTTGCTGCAAAGAAGCAGGATAGTGCCATGAAAAAAAAGCCTAGTGCGATGATATAACGCACCTGCATATGCTTCATCAGCATCCCCACAAAGGGGATAAGCACCATCACAGCCATACCACCCGGTGCCATAAGCTGACCAGCAATGGTAGCCGTATAGCCCTGCACCTGCTGGGCAAATTGCGGCACAATCACTGCCGAGGCGTAAAGCAACACGCCTACCGCGCCTATCATGAAGGTCCCAAGGGCGAAGTTACGGTCCTTCAAGACAGTAAGATGGAGGAGGGGCTTTTTGGTCTTTAACAACCAAATAATGGCCCCAATCGTACAAATACCCCCAATAAGAGCCATCGTGGTGATAAAGGATGAGCCAAACCAATCATCATCCTCCCCACGGTCAGCCATAATCTCTAAACAGCCCAACCCTAATGAGATAAGGCTAATGCCAATAACATCGACCTGCTCTTTAGTGGGTTTGAGCCATGGCGGGTCCTCCACCAAAGCAATGACAGCAATGACGGTAATAATCCCAAAGGGCACATTAACGTAAAAAATCCACCGCCATGAATAAGTATCCGTCAGCCACCCACCTACAAGCGGGCCAAGGACAGGCCCGACCACAATAGCCAGAGCTGTTAGCCCAAAAGCGGCACTACGTTTTTCCGGTGGGAAAATATCCAAAATGATGGCTTGTTGGACTGGCTGTAACCCTCCCCCAAAGAAACCCTGCATTAAGCGGAAAATCACCAACATGGGCAATGAGGTCGATAACCCGCATAAAAAGGAGGAAAGGGTGAACATCGCCACGCAGATGAGGAAATAACGCTTCCGCCCAAAGCGTTTTGACAACCAGCTTGAGATGGTCAGCACAATCCCATTGGCCACAAGATAGGAGGTCAGCGCCCATGTGGCATCATCGTAGGAACTCCCTAAAGAGCCTGCGATATGCGGAAGAGCCACATTTACGATGGTGGTATCAAGCACCTCCATAAAAGCGGCCAAGGTGACCACGACAGCCACAAGCCAAGGGTTATGGCGTGGCCGCCAGCTATCATGGTCGATAGGGGGGGATTGCTCAGCCATGGAGGGCCTCACTCACCCACATACACAGTTGGCTCAACCGACATCCCCAAAGAGAGGGGCAGCTTATCATCCAACCCATCATCAATAAGAATCTTAACGGGAATACGCTGCACCGTCTTTACAAAATTGCCGGTCGCATTCTCCGGTGGGAAGGCACTAAAGGATTCCCCAGAGCCTTTTTGGATACTATCCACATGCCCTTTAAGACGCAGTTGCGGATAGGCATCAACCTCGATCTCGGCCTTCTGTCCCGGTCGCATATCAGCAAGTTGCGTCTCTTTATAATTAGCGACGATCCACACATCTTTTGCCACGATGGAGAACATCTCTTGGCCAATCTGCACAAAATTACCTTGCTCCACGGTACGTTGAGAGACCCAACCATCACGCGGGGCGCGAATATCCATCCAAGCAACATTCTGCCGTGCAAGCTCTAATTGGGCTTGGGCTGCTTTAAGAGAGGCTTCGGCTTGGCTGTAATGCGCATAAGCATTGCCGATATTGGCATCCACCGGCTCGGCCTGTGTTAATTGACCTTGCGCTTGGATGACGGCTGCTTTGGCCTCATCCAACGCTGCGCGGGCATAGTCGATATCTTGTTGGGTTGTTGCCGCACGCTCAACCCGATGTTGGCGGGTATAATCTGTTTGCGCCCGAAAGAGCCGCGCTTTTGCATCATCCAACGCCCCTTGTGCGGCCATCAACTGACCGGGGAAGTTCTTCTGTGCAACAGCATAAGCCAGATTATAGGACATCATATCCGCTTGCGCCTGTGCTACGGCCGCCTCGGCTTGATGAAGCTGGGCGATATAATCCCGCCCATCAATCTGCGCTAACAAATCCCCTTTATGAACAAACTGGTTATCATCCACATAAAGATGCTCCACATACCCGCTCACATGAGCTGCAATGGAGATTTTACGCCCTGTTACATAAGCATCGTCCGTTTCCACATGATTGCGGTTAAAAAACAGGTAAAGCCCGGTGCCTAATACGGCCATGCCTAAAATAAGGCCAAAAAGAATCTTCCGCGCTCCGCGATCCTTAAACGGCTTAGGAGCTGTTTTCCCCTGCTCCGCCTTCGTCTGCTGCTCGCCTGCATCCTGTTGTACCGCAGAGTGAGTGTCAGACTGTGTATCGGACTGCGCCATAATGCCCTCAAATATCAATGAAACTGGCATGGCGGCCTAGATGGGCTCCCTCACCAAAGCCGTGCCAGATTGTACGAATATGCTAAAAAGAAAATGACCAGTCGGTCATTCTAACTAGGAAGGCGATATACCATCCTTATAGAACAATCAAGAGATTGTTCTCTCTCATACGTTATTACGTCACAAAAGCAGGTGAAAATACGGGGTTAATCCGCAGGATTCACCTTATGACGACTCGCTGTTAGGAAGGTATTATGCAAAAGACACGCAATCGTCATCGGCCCTACACCACCCGGCACGGGGGTGATATGACCTGCTACCTGACACGCATCCTCAAACACAACATCCCCTACGAGGCGGCTTTTGCCCTCCGGAGTTTGGATGCGGGTAATGCCGACATCAATCACCGTTGCCCCCGGTTTAATCCAACTGCCCTTCACCAGCCCAGCTTTCCCCGTTGCTACAACGAGAATATCTGCCTCGCGCGCGATTTTCTCAATCTCGCGTGTGTGAATATGCGCTACCGTAACGGTACAATTCTCTCTAAGGAGAAGCTGCGCCATGGGCCGTCCCACCAAATTAGACGCCCCGATAATAACGGCATGTAAGCCCGTCATATCTTTATGAACAGACTGAAGCAATTTGAGACAGCCCAGCGGTGTGCAGGGAACAATGCCGTTATTCATCCCCAAGGCCAGCCGCCCAGTATTCACCTCACCTAGCCCATCTACATCTTTATCAGGATGAATGGCATTGGTGACCGTAGCGGCATCAATTTGGGGCGGTAGAGGCAACTGGACAAGAATCCCATCTACCTTAGGATTCTCATTCAGCTCCTTGATTAAAGCCAAAAGCTCCTCCTGCGAGGTGCTTTCGGGCATCATCTGCATGAAGGATTTCATCCCCGCGCGATGGGTTTGGATGGCCTTATTCTTCACATAAACTTCCGAGGCGGGGTCATTACCCACAAGGACAACAGCAAGGCCGGGAAGCTCGTGCCCTTGCTCGACAAGCTGTTCCACCTGCTGACGAATCTCTGTTGTCATCTGCGCGGCCATCGCCTTGCCATCAATTAACTTAGCTGTTCTGCCTGACTGCTCGGTAGATGTTGGTGCTGTCATGCTCATAATCTCCGCCAAACCCATAATCCCGCCTCTCTATGCTTATTGGACAAGACATGACAAGCCCCGTTCTTTCCGCTAGAGACAGAAACTTAAAGAGGCCCCCTCTCATATAAGGATGAAGGAATACCCCCGTGCGTGATGATATACGCAAAAACTTTGCCAGCGATAATGTAACCCCCGCCTGCCCCGCCGTTATGCAGGCCATCGCTGATGCTAATGTGGGCAATGTTCCCTCCTATGGCCATGATACGCTCTCTCTTACCTTAAACCAACGTTTTGGTGAGGTTTTTGGGGCGGAAGTTGCAGTTTTTCCCGTTGCCACGGGGACCGCTACAAACTCCCTCGCGCTCTCAGCCATGGTGCCACCTTATGGGGCTGTATTATGCGACCAAAGTGCGCATATCAACACAGAGGAGGGCGGCGCGCCGGAGTTCTTCACACAAGGGGCAAAGCTTATTGGAATTCCCTCCCCAGAAGGCCGGATAGACCCCCAAGCCCTGCCCCCCGTTCTACAACATAATCGCGAAAAGGGTGTCCTTGCTCCGCCTTTTGCGGCACTCTCCCTCACCCAAGCGACAGAGTGGGGCACGACTTATCCTTGCAAGACCATTACTCAACTCGCCAGCATCGCGCATGAATATGGGTTAACAGTCCATATGGATGGCTCTCGCTTGGGCAATGCGATTGCTTTTCTTGATTGCACACCTGCTGAGACCACATGGCAAGCAGGGATTGATGTTTTAAGTTTTGGTGGCACAAAAGCTGGCGCGATGGCTGCTGAGGCGATTATCTTCTTCCTCAATGAACGGACGCGCCCGATGGTCGCTAGTATGGCTCATCGTATTAAACGCAGCGGTCATTCTTGGTCGAAGCAACGCTTCCTCGCAGCACAATTACTCGCTTTGATCGATAATGACGTCTGGTTAGAGAATTGTCGCCACGCCAATATTATGTGCCAAAGGCTGCTCCATGGCTTGCATAAACACCCTGCGGCGCATCTCCCTTTTGCAACGGAAAGTAACGAAATATTCGTTGTGCTGCCGGAGCCTCAACTCGACTCCCTCCGCGAGGAGGGCTATCAGTTTTATACCTATCCTACGCCGCAGGGCGTGCCGGGCAAGCTCGTCCGTTTTGTCACAAGCTTCTACACACGCCCTGAGGATGTTGATGCTTTGCTAACCAGCCTCGTAAGCTGAGGCTGGCACATAGCCTACCCCCCTTAGGGGGTATCGCCATCACTATCATCATCACCATCAGCTGCTCCATCAGGGGAGACAGCGACAAAGAGTTGTTGTCCGTCCCGGAGGATACGCAGCAAAGGAGGCTGGTGTTGTTTAAGGGCCTTTTGCACCAAGGCCACTACAGCATGAGGATTAGCGGTGAGCTGATTACCCACAGCCACGATAATATCACCGGGGCGAATCCCGGCATGGTCCGCGGGGCTGCCTTGTGTAACATCGGCTACAACACAGCCTTGCACACTATCATCCAACCCCAACTCCTGCCGGATACGCGGTGTTAGAACCCCTAAAGCGAGGCCAAGCTTGCCAGATGGGGCCTCAGCATTCGTGCTGCCATCACTCCCCTCTTGCCCGTTGCGTGTTTGATTACCGATGGTGATCGTCACGCTCTGTGGCTTACCATCACGCAAAATGCTGAATGTTCCCTGTGAACCCGGCGTTAAAGAGACCACCTTCACAGCGAGGTCATGCGCGCTATGGACATCATGACCATTCAAAGCGAGGACGACATCGCCGCTCTTTAACCCAGCCTTATCCGCTGGGCCACCTTTGATGAGATTCGCCACCAATGCCCCATGAGCCGGAGCCCCCGGATGGTCACCATTTAACCCAAGGGCACGGGCCATTGTGGGTGTGATGTCTTGCGTCTCTACCCCAATAAAGCCCCGCACAACATGGCCCGTTGCCCGTAGCTGATCCACCACAGCACGCACCGTAGCGGAAGGAATCGCAAAGCCAATACCGATCGAGCCGCCCCCATTTGGCGACATAATCATGGAGTTTACGCCAATCACCTTCCCATCTAACGTAATGAGCGGGCCGCCGGAATTACCACGATTGATAGGCGCATCAACCTGAATAAAATCATTATACGCACCAGAATGGAGGTCACGGCCTAGGGCAGAGATAATGCCCGCTGTTACTGTACCCCCAAGGCCATAAGGGTTGCCAACAGCAACAACCCATTGCCCTGGCTGTACATCATCAGAGTTACCAAGCTCTACATAAGGGAGATGATCTGCTTTAACGCGTAACAAAGCGATATCTGTCTTAGCATCATGACCGATGACTTTAGCAGGCAACGCAGTGCCATCATCTAATTTAACCGTGACCTTCGTAGCCCCGTTAATCACATGGTTATTTGTAACGATGTACCCATCAGCAGAGATGATAAACCCTGAACCACGTGCCTCTACCGTGCGATTAGCAGGCATCCCTGGCATCATCTGAAACGGAAACGGGAAAGGGAAGGAAAATCCTTGCGGACCATTTCCTCCTCCATTCATCTCACTATTATCGTCATCATCCATCCCTTCACGAATACGCGCCGTGATGGAGACCACTGCTGGCTTTACTTGCTTTACGATTTGCACGAAATCTGGAATGCCCTGCCCACCAGACATTTGCGGGCGGATAGGAGCCGTCTGCGCCATAGCAGGTAAAGACGCACCTGCCAGCCCCATTACCGGCAATGCAACCAGACAAGCCAAAGAAAAACGAGAAGGCATCATCATGAAAGGGTCGTCCTAACACTCATCAATGAAACAGTACATCAACACAAGTTGTTCATTAAAATAGGGATGGAGTGACCTATTCTGCAAGAAAGTAGTATCTAAAAGATATGTAAGGCAGGCCTCTCTATAGTTCACCTCTTGCTGATTAAACGACAGACTTTTACACTCCCCTTTATGCAGACCTCATCTTCTCCTCCTGAGCTAGGGTCATTCCGCACGGAATTTATCCGCGGTGTGAAGGCCTCCCTACCGCTCCTCATCGCTTTTATTCCCTTTGGCCTCCTCCTTGGGAGCCAGGCTGTCCAACAGGGATTCTCCGCCTTAGAAGTCCCTTTATTGACGGGGCTTAATTTTGCGGGAGGCTCTGAGTTTGCAGCGGTGGGGTTATGGTCTATCCCCCCAGCGATTATGCTCCTGGCGAGTGTGACATTCCTCATCAATAGCCGCCATATCCTCATGGGAGCGGCCTTAACGCCCTATCTGCGGCATCTCCCTCGTTGGAAAGTCTGCATCCTTCTTTTCTTCCTCTGTGATGAAGTTTGGGCTCTAACACTCACAGACCTTCAAAGCCGTACTAATAAGCGATTCAGCCCTGGATTTTATATTGGTATTACAGTCTGCCTTTACCTATGTTGGGTGATTTTTACCTTTATCGGCGCACGTACGGGTAATCTGCTAGGGGACCTAACACGCTATGGTATAGATATGGCCTTCCCCGCTGTTTTTATTATGCTCCTTAAGGGCATGTGGCGGGGTGCACGCAATGCTATGCCTTGGGCTATGAGCCTCGTTGTTGCTGTACTGGCTTATCGTCTCATACCCGGTGCATGGTATGTTCCCCTTGGCACATTAGCGGGCATTGGCATGACCTTCCTAGTCGTAGGTAAGGAGCAAGAAGAGGCATGACCATCCATCTCTCCGCTTTCATCGCCATTCTAGCTATGGCTTTTGTGACCTATCTCACGCGTATTTCGGGCTATTTTCTCCTTGCTGGGCGGTCCCTCTCCCCACGCGCTACGGCGATTATGGACCTCATCCCCGGTTGTGTGTTGGTCGCTGTTCTGGCTCCTAGTTTTGCCGCTGGTCGTCCAGCAGAATTACTGGGCCTTGTTGCCACCATGTTAGCCGCAACGCGTTTTTCCCTCCTGCCCACTATGCTTTGCGGTATTATCGTTACGGGAATTTGCCGCGCTTTACTGGGGTAAGCACACAATTATCGTAAAGCTTGGAAGAAGGCTCTTAATTGGGCCGCTGCCTTACGCTCTTGCAGCCCGCCAATAATCTCTGCTGGCCGGTGCAAACAGCCGGGCTGTTGAAAGTGCCGTGCCCCGTGATCCACTGCCCCTCCCTTAGGGTCATACGCACCATATACTAGCCGCCGAATACGAAAATGGCTCATCGCCGCAGCGCACATCGGGCAAGGCTCTAACGTCACAATCACGGTACAATCCGCCAGACGAGAGGAACCACAATATTGCGCGGCCTCTCTCATAGCTAATAGCTCGGCATGGGCACTGGCATCACAATCTTCTTCCACACGGTTACGCGCCGCCGCGAGCATCTGGCCTTGTTCATCCAGCACCACCGCCCCTACGGGCACCTCCCCCGCACGAGCCGCCTCCTCCGCTAAGGTAAGGGCATGGTGCATCGCTTGGCTTATGGTCATAACCTGCACAGGGGGCATCTTGGCTTGGCTCATCGCTTATCATACGGAGAATGAGGATAATAATGGCTGTAAAGCTGCTTTATCCTGCTGTAAATGGATTGCCAAGAAAAGGCTCAGCGCGGTATGTCGCATAATATGACTGACGACCTCTCCTCTCCCCCCTCAACGCAACGTGGCGAGCGCATTGCTAAAGCCCTAGCCCGCCGTGGTGTAGCGAGCCGCCGTGATATTGAGCGTATGATTGAGGAAGGGCGCATTACCCTTGATGGTAAGCCCGTGACCCATCCGGCTACCTTCATCCTCCCCCATGACCATGTTTGTGTTGATGGCAAACCGATAGACCCGCCTCAACGGACGCGCCTATGGCGTTACCACAAGCCAGCGGGGTTAGTGACCACGCATCATGACCCTGAGGACCGCCGCACTGTTTTTGCCTCCCTCCCCAAAGCTATGCCGCGTGTTGTCAGCGTGGGGCGGTTGGACCTGAACTCCGAAGGGTTATTGCTCCTCACCAATGATGGTAGCCTCGCCCGTGAGTTAGAACTCCCCTCCCGCCAATGGATACGCCGTTATCGGGTACGCGTCTTCGGCCTTGTGGATGAAAAGAAGCTCCAAGCCCTTGCTAAAGGCTGTGTAATAGAGGGTGTGCATTATGGCCCTATTGACGCTACGCTGGATTCTACCAAAGGGGATAATTCCTGGCTGACCGTAAGCCTCCGCGAGGGGAAGAACCGTGAGATTCGTAAGGTGATGATGGGGATGAACCTCCATGTCAGCCGGCTCATCCGCCTCTCTTATGGCCCGTTTGCTCTTGGCAATCTCAAGCCGCATGAGCTTGAAGAAGTAGCTCATAAAACGCTGATAGACCAAATCCCCTCCTTAAAGCCAAAGAAGGCACGGTCCTAAGGTGATGAGAATCATCGCTGGTACAGCCCGTAATCGCCGCCTACAAGCACCGCCCGGCCTTACGACCCGCCCGACAGCCCAGCGCGCGCGACAGACCTTATTTGATATGCTCATGCACGCCCCATGGTTTGGTCGCGATGCTTTAGAGCAAGCCATTGTGTTGGATAGTTTTGCCGGTACTGGTGCGCTGGGGTTGGAAGCTCTCTCCCGCGGGGCACAATTTGCTACCTTTATGGAAGGTAGCCGCCCCGGCATTGCAGCCTTACAACATAATCTCCAAGCCTGCGGCATGACACAACGCGCAAGGCTGCGCCATTGTGATGTAACACGCCCGCCTAAGGCCCCGCAGCCTCATACGCTCATTTTCCTCGACCCGCCTTATCATAAAGGCTTGGTGCAAAAGGGATTGCGGGCCTTATGGCGTGCTGGATGGGTAGCTGATGGGGCCCTCATTATCGCAGAGACGGAAAGTGTGCCCCTCACCCCGGACGGCAAAGAGCCAGAGGAGCCTTTTCAGCCCTTCCATGCCCATCTTTTACCCAGCCTCATCGCACCACCGCCCCCGCTGCTTGCACAACGAAGCTTCGGGGCGGCGAGCATACATATTTGGCGGCATGATAATAGCATAACAGGAGCACGTTCGCCCCTCACATTATGAACGAACTGCGTTCATCATTTCAGAATCACGCAAAATACGCTATCATCACCGCCTTAATCATGCCTATAGCCCCGCCAGAGGATCCGCCCCTGTGCTTTTTCGCTTCCAGTTATCGACCAAATTACGCTCTCTACTGCCACCCTCTATGCGGGGGACCAACAGTACAATTGAGCCACCGCTCGGAACTATGGCACCAGAGGATGTTGAGATCCCCACATGGCATGAATCTCCTCTCTCGCGCATTCTCTCGGCACGTATGATGGAAATGCTGGGCGTTATTTTGCTCATCATGGCTCTTGCTATTGCCGCCTCACTCTTCAGCTTTAACCCACACGACCCTTCCTTCAACACAGCAACAGGCACAGAGCCGACCAATTTACTCGGCCGTTTCGGTGCAACGATTGCCGATGCCCTAACACAGCTTCTCGGGCTTGCGAGCATCCTTCCCGTGCTGATCCTATTGGCATGGACATGGCAGCTCTTACGCTATCACCATTTAGGCTTGCCTCTTTTACGACTTGCAGCGGCAATCATCTTCTTACCTACAATGGCCATGATAGTAGGGCTGCTCCAACTTACCCTACCAGGATGTGATATCCCATGGCCAACCAATAGCGGCTTAGGCGGGGAGAGTGGTGTCTTTTTTGCACGTAAACTCCTTGCTCTAACCACGCAAGAAACAGGCAGTATGGGGGGGATTTTTGCCCTTTTTCTCTCTTTAATTCTACTGGCTGTCCTGTGCCCTTTAACCATGGGGCTAAGTGGGCGGGAGTGGCGGTCCCTCGCTAAGGGATTAAGCGCCGTTATTATGGTACCAGTCCAAGCATTACTACGCGCGCGCAAACCTGTAACAAATACCACACCACAAACAGCTTATCCCTCCACAGCCGGGGGGCCAGTCCGTTATAGCCGTCCTGCAGCAGGCAGCGGGTTGCGTCCATCTGGCTTTATTATTCGTAATCTTAACCGCCAAGCAGAGGCTCCGCCTCCGCATAATGTCGCCCCGTGGCAAAAACCACTCTCAGCCCAACCACAACACCCCCCTGCGGCATCCCCCACACCACAGACTGAGGCAGACCCCACACCCGATGCAGAAGAGGCCGACAACCCCTATGCGCGGATGCTTGCCCATATTCGCCATGACCCCGGCCGGACACAACAAGCCCAAAAGCTGCATGAGGCCCATGAGCTAGAGGATATTACCCATCATGTAACAATGCCGCCTCATCCTACACAGCCTGTAGCAACATCTTTTACCTCTGTGCCAGACAGTCATAAAGCAGCGGAACCCCTTATAGCCCCTGCCGCCCCTCTTGCTGGCCATGCCTCACCCTCATTCAACGGGTCGGTTCCCGCGCCATCACAGCCTTCTGGGGGCCCCCATGCCCCTATAACGGGTATGACGGCACCCTCAACATGGCTTCCTCCTGCTGTCAGCCTCCTCAACCCATTGCCAGACCATAATGAGACTGGGCCTTCTGACGAAGCCTTACAAGCTAATGCGCAAATGCTGGAAAAGGTGCTTGATGATTATGGCGTACAAGGGACCATCACAGATTACCGCGCCGGGCCTGTTGTCACGCTTTATGAGCTAGAGCCAGCCCCCGGCATACGCTCCTCCCGCGTGATTGGCTTAGCCGATGATATTGCCCGCACGCTTGCGGTATTGAGCGTCCGCATTGCCACTGTACCGGGGCGTAATGTCATTGGGATAGAAGTCCCCAACGCTACGCGTGAGACGGTCTATTTCCCCGAACTTCTTCTCTCCTCCGCCTGGAAGGAACATCGCGGTAAACTGCCCCTCGCTTTAGGGAAAGATATTGCTGGGGAGCCTATTTTTGCAGACCTCGCCCGGATGCCTCATCTCCTTGTGGCTGGGACGACAGGCTCTGGTAAATCGGTGGGGATTAATGCGATGATCCTCTCACTGCTTTACCGGCTAAGCCCAGAGCATTGCCGCCTCATCCTCATTGACCCGAAAATCCTAGAGCTTTCCATCTATGAGGGTATCCCTCATTTGATGACCCCAGTTGTAACGGAGCCGCCTAAAGCCGTCAGTGCCCTCAAATGGGCTGTGCAAGAGATGGACCGCCGCTATCGGCTTATGGCGGACCACGGGGTGCGTAATATCAGCAGCTATAATGACCGCATCCGTCATCTTAAAGCGACAGGGGAAACCCCAACACGGCGCATCCAAACCGGCTATGACCCAGAGACGGGCCATCCCGTTTTTGATGAGCATCGCCTCCCCCTTGAGCATCTGCCTTATATCGTTATCGTCATTGATGAAATGGCCGATTTGATGATGGTTGCCGGTAAAGAGATTGAAGCCTCCGTCCTCCGGCTGGCCCAAAAGGCCCGTGCGGCGGGTGTGCATGTCATCATGGCAACGCAACGGCCCTCTGTTGATGTCATCACAGGGACGATTAAAGCGAACTTCCCAACACGAATTTCCTTCCAAGTTACCAATAAATATGACAGCCGGACCATCCTAGGTGAACAAGGGGCAGAGCAACTCCTCGGCCGTGGGGATATGCTCTTTATGCAAGGCGGTGCGCGTATTACCCGCGTGCATGGGCCGTTCATCAGCGATGAAGAGGTTGAAGCTGTGGTGGCGGACCTTCGCTCCAAAGGGGCACCCGTTTATAATACGGAAGTCCTCGCTGATGAGACGGATGAGGAAGAGCAAGCCCCCAGCAAGGGGAATCGCGCTACGGATGATGACCAAGACGCCGCCCTTTATGAGCAGGCCACGGAGCTTGTCATCCGCGCGCAACGGGCCTCCACAAGCTTTGTCCAACGCCATCTCCGCATTGGGTATAATCGCGCCGCTAATATCATCGACCAAATGGAGCGCGAAGGCATCATCAGTGCTGCAAACCATGTGGGCAAACGTGATGTCCTCGCAAGCAAGGAGTCTCTCACCGCTAATTATGATGATGAGGATGATGCCTAACCTATGGCTCCTCCTCCCCTTTTCCGCCCCGGGTGCGCCTTACCCCTCTTATGGGAGGACCGGCATTTTATCGTCATCAATAAGCCCGCAGGTCTAGCCGTTCACCCCGGGCCGCAAACGCGCGATAGTGTGGAGAGCCGCCTCACACCGCAAAAACGTGGGGGGCCGTGGCTCGTCCATCGTTTAGATACTGATACAGCGGGCTGTTTGCTGGTAGCCCTCCGCAAAACGGCTTTAATTGCTGCACAAAAGGCCTTTGCCACCCATCAAACCACCAAACATTATTGGGCGTTAGTCTCTGGCAAACCAACAGAGCCAACAGGTAGCCTCACCACCGCTATAAAGCGCGTCTCCTCCCCTCAACAAGGTTGGAAGATGGTTTGTGAAGCCCCCCATGAGGGCACAAAGGCTGCGGCACTTGCTCGTACATCATGGCGGGTTTTAGCCCATGATGGCAGCACAAGCCTGCTTGAACTCACCCTCCATACAGGCAAAACGCATCAAGCACGGGTGCATTGTGCCGCATTAGGGACACCTATTATAGGCGACCGCCTTTATGGTCGAGCAGAGGCCACCGCACCCCTCGCCTTACTAGCACGCTCCTTAGATGTACCACTCCCGCTAGAGGATGGCACGGCTCATACAGCCCCTCATCGCCGCATCCATGCCGTAGCGCATCATGAGCAGATGGACGCTTTCTTGCAGAATTATAAGCTCTAATCCCCCTATATAGGGTCCATAAGCATCCGCGTTACGGCCCGCTTAAAGGGGGTAAGACGGTTAGCCAGCATCAACCCCGCCCGGCGCGCGAGAGGAAAAGGCCCATCATCACGCGTATAGGCCACAGCAATCGCGTTTGTTGCGGTAAAGAGCGGGAAGGTCGCCCGGCGATGCCGTTGCTCAAACCGCCGCAACGCTGCTGCCTCACCCGGGTCACCAGAGCCTGCGCTCAACTCCTGCACCAAACATTCTTGCCCGCGAATCCCAAAATTGAAGCCATGAGCGGTAATAGGGTGCATCCCCACAGCGGCATCACCAATCAAAGCCACACGCGGCCCGTGGAAACGATGCGCATAAACCGCTTTAAGGGGGTAGGTGATGCGGTCACTCACAACACGCAAAAGGCCGAGCCGCTCATCCGTACGTTGGGTGATTTCTGCGTTAAACGCCTCATCCGCTGCGCTGCGGAGGCGGGCAATCTCATCGGGCGGGAGGGTCAAGACCAGAGAGGACACATCCCCCATCCCGCCATCTGATGCAACAGGCAGCAAAGCGATGGTTTGCTTCTCGGAGAACCATTGCAAGGCGGTATTGTCATGCGGTGTGAGATGTCGCATCCGGCAGACAAGGATGCTCATGCCAAAATCATGCACGATAGCCCCAATCCCGGCCATCTCGCGCACGGCTGAGAACCGCCCATCCGCTCCCACTAAAAGCCGCGCTTGTATAGTACCCCCGCTAGCAAGCTGAATATGTGCGGCCTCACGCGTGATGTGATAGCCCGCTACGCGCTCCTGACAGCAAAGCGTAATGCCCGCTGTGCGCCGTACAACATGATAAAGCGCACGGCGAATCAAATGATTAGCCACAAGATAGCCCAGCGGCTCACCCTCTGGGGTTGCTTCAGATTGTTGAGGGGCATGGAAGATTAAGGGTGGGCCACCAAGGCTGCCACTCTCCACCCGCGCAACATCTAAGGGACAAATTGCCTCAGCAGGAATCTCCTCCCACACACCATATTGCTTCAACCAATGGACGGTATGATGAGTGAGGGCGATTTCACGCCCATCAAAGGCAGGGGACGCCAGCACTGTATGAGGGGCAGGCTCCACCACATGCACGGCCCAGCCCTCCCGCGCGAAGGATAAAGCTGCGGCTAAGCCCGCAGGGCCACCGCCTGCAATAACAACATCGCTCATTACAGTCTGCTGCATCACGCTCACCTTAATGCGACTCCTCATCCGCCCGGAATGTAACAGGATGTTCCGCCTCCCATATCGCCATATAATCAGCAATATCAGGCCGTTTATGAAGCTTGCCGGGTTTTTCTGGCGTACCGACTAATAAGAAACCTGCCAGACGATGCGGCTTCTTTAACCCTAAGTGACGGAGTAAGGGGCGGTCCTCACAAAAAGCCCCGCTAATCCATACCCCACCAAAGCCCTCCATATGCAAGGCATTCAGTACATTCATAGCCCCAGCCGCCACGGCCATTTCTTGCTCTATGACGGGGACTTTATGTTTGGGGCGTATATGCATCCCCAGGGCAATAATCATGGGGGTTTCGCTAAAACGCGTGCGGCGTTTCTCACGCTTTTTCTCTGGCGCATCAGGCTCTTGCCGGGCTACAGCCTCCACCACATGCGCAGCAAAAGCGGGCCGTTCTGCCCCGGTGATGACAATATAACGCCACGGGCATAAATGGCCGTGGTCAGGCGCGCAAAGACCTGCGGATAAAATACGCATCAACACATCGCCTTCTGGGGCAGGTGCGATAAGGTCCCCCGTGGAGGACCGCCCCAATAGCGCAGAGAGAGGCGAATCAGATATAGCCTGTGTCATGATATTAACCCTCTCCATCGTCATAAGAATATCAGATACAAAACACTCTCCCCCAGACGAGCGCGATAAGCAAGTTTGGATTACGCCCGAAACTGGTATAATTAGGACGCATGACAACACAGACACCCCGCACCGCTACGCTGAATCGTCAAACAAACGAGACAGACATCGCCCTCTCACTCTCCCTCGATGGAGACGGGAAAAGCTCCATCCAGACTGGGATTGGCTTTTTTGACCATATGTTAGAGGCCCTTGCCCGTCATGGTGGGTTAGACCTTGAGGTGCGCGTCAAAGGGGACCTGCATATTGATGACCATCACACCATTGAGGATGTCGGCATCACCTTAGGGGAGGCCATTTATCGTGCCCTTGGCGATAAACGAGGAATCGAACGTTTTGGCTTTGCCCTCGTCCCGCTTGATGAAGCCTTGTGCGAAGCGGTGGTCGATATTTCTGGCCGGCCCTTCCTTGCGTGGAACCTCACCTTCCCCCGCGAGATAATTGGCACAATGGCAACCGAAATGGTGGAGGAGTTCTTCCGCGCCCTCTGTATGGCAGCGCGCATTACTGTCCATATGAATGGCCGTGCAGGGACCAATGCCCACCATATTGCCGAGAGTGCCTTTAAAGCTTTTGCCCGTGCCCTCCGCATGGCCTTAGCCCGTGACCCGCGCAGTGCAGGGCGCATCCCCTCTACAAAAGGTGTATTATAAAAAAACCTTATAGAATTTTTGCTTGCTTTCCCGCCCTCACTTGCCTGAAAGAAAAGCTAGTATCTCGTAGGCTAAGGGGAAGGGTTCATGCGCGTTGTCGTAATCGACTATAATGGCGGCAATCTGGCCTCCGCTGCACAAGCTGCCCGCCGCGCCGCAGCTCTGCGAGGGATTGAAGCCGATATCCTCATCAGCCGTGAGGAAGCGGACATCCTCAGCGCGGACCGGCTCATCCTACCTGGGCAAGGGGCGTTTGCAAATTGCGCTCATGGGCTGGATACCGGCAATCTCCGCCCCTTATTGGAGAAAGCCACAGCGGAAGGCACACCCTTTTTAGGCATTTGTGTGGGGATGCAGCTCATGGCTCACTATGGGCTAGAGCATGGCCGTACAGAAGGCCTAGGCTGGATTGATGGGCATATCGCCCCTATGGATGAGAGCGCAAAAGCGGGATTGCAGCTCCCTCATATGGGGTGGAACACCCTTAGCTTCACCCCCGGTGCCCACCCCCTGACAGAAGGGTTGCAGCCGGGGGAGCATGGCTATTTTGTCCATTCCTACGCTCTAAAAGAAGCCCATGAGGATGAGGTCATCGCCACAGCGGATTACGGCATGACTATACCTGCCATCGTAGCGAAGGGGAATCGTTGTGGTACGCAATTCCATGTCGAGAAAAGCCAAGAGGTTGGGCTGACCATTCTTGGTAATTTCCTCCTCTGGCAGGTTGGGTGATATAATATGCCACTATCTACCCCTCCTGAACATTACCAAGCAGAGCACCTGCACGGCAGCATTAATGAAGATGACCTGGACAGCCTCATAGAAAGCACAACGGCCGCTATTTTAAATGAAGGCGTCTTTAACTGGCATACCCCACCAGAAACCGGAGTGTTACGCCGTTTTTTTGAAGGCTTATTGATGGTCCCAGAACGGGATTTATTTATCGTCCGAGCCCCCGATAACAGCATTTGTGGGGCCGCTATTTTAGCCCATGCTACTGCTCGCTCCGAGCTTTACGGAGCTAGTGCCACCGTTACGGCCTTTTTCATTGTCCCTTATGAGCGTAATAAAGGGCTCGGCACGCTACTCCTCCACAAAGTCATCGCGCGTGCGCGCATTGGTGGTGCAAAAGTGTTAGACTGCCGCGTGCGGGAAACTCTACCCGACGCTATCGCCCTACTCACCTCATTGGGCTTCACCCATTGGGGTACCCACCCCTATTTTGCACGCATCGGAGACCGGACAGTGCGCGGATTATTCTTCTCCAAACTTCTTGTCCCTGAGGAAAATGCCGTCCAATGGCAAGCAGTAGGGGGAGCCACAACTATGCCTCATCACACGCCACAGGCCCCTACGCCTACCTCTACAGGGCTAACCCTCTATCCTGCGATTGATCTTAAAGGCGGGGCGTGTGTGCGCCTGCGCCAAGGCGCGATGAATGATGCCACCCATTATTCAGATGACCCTCCAGCACAAGCCAAACTTTTTGAGGCCGCTGGCTGCCGCCATCTCCATATTGTGGATTTAGATGGTGCTTTTGCTGGCCGCTCCGCCAATATAGATGCCGTTGAGGGCATTATCGCCAATACCTCCCTTCCCGTGCAGCTTGGTGGGGGGTTACGCGATATGAAAACAATCGAACGCTGGTTAGAGGCCGGTGTGAGCCGGGTTATTCTTGGGTCTGCCGCGGTAAAAGACCCAGACCTCGTCCGCCAAGCAGCCCGCGCATGGCCCGGCCGGATTGTTGCAGGGATTGATGCCCGCCAAGGCCGTGTTGCTACAGAAGGCTGGGCAGAAGTCTCCGAACTTACCACGACAGACCTCGCCCGCCATATGGAGGATGCCGGGGTTGCGGCTATCATCTTCACCGAGATTACTCGTGATGGCATGTTAGAAGGGCTTGATATTGAGCAAACAGCGGCCTTAGCGCGACATGTTTCCATCCCCATCATCGCCAGTGGCGGGGTTGGCACGTTAGAGCATCTCCGCGCCTTACGCCGTGCTGCTGAAGAGACACCGGGCATTACGGGGGTGATTGTTGGCCGCGCCCTTTATGATGGACACATCTCCCTCCCAGACGCCTTACAGGTGTTGGAGGGGACATGCTAAAGCTACGCGTCATCCCCTGCCTTGATGTTTGTGATGGCCGTGTCGTCAAAGGGGTTAATTTTGTCTCCCTCCGTGATGCTGGCGACCCTGTCGAGCAAGCACGCCTTTATGATGCTGCCGGGGCGGATGAGCTAACCTTTTTGGACATCACGGCAAGCTCTGATAACCGTGAAACCATCTTTGATGTTGTCGAGCGCACAGCCGCCGAAGTGCAGCTCCCCCTTACAGTTGGGGGCGGGGTGCGAAGCTGTGGGGATATGCGTAAGCTCCTCCTCAGCGGGGCTGATAAATGCGCTATTAATTCCGCTGCGATTCGCACACCCCATTTCATCAATGAAGCGGCCGAACGTTTTGGCAGCCAATGCGTTGTTGTCGCTATCGATGCCCGCAGCAATGGCCGGGGTGGTTGGGAGGTTTATGCCAAAGGTGGGCGCGAGCCTACAGGGTTAGATGCCCTCACTTGGGCTGAACAAATGGCAGAGCGTGGGGCGGGGGAAATCCTCCTTACCAGTATGGATCGTGACGGCACACGCTCTGGCTTTGATCTGGACCTCCTCCGCGCTGTGTGCCAGCGTGTCTGCATCCCCGTTATTGCCTCTGGCGGGGTCGGAGAACTTGCTCATTTTGTCGAAGGGGCGCAGGCTGGTGCGAGTGGACTTCTCGCCGCGAGTGTGTTCCATTTCGGTCAATTTAAAATTAACGAGGTCAAGCAAGCCTTACACAAGGCGCATCTGCCTGTTCGGCTTGGCCGCTAACAGCTTTGGGGAGATACAGAATGAACAAAGACAAAAAACAAACCGCCCCCACTGATACCACAGCACTCCCCACCCGTAACGAAGTGTTGGAGCGACTTTATCACACCATCATGGCCCGCAAGGGGGCTTCACCTTCTGTCAGCCATTCGGCCCGTCTTATGGCCCGTGGGCGAAGCAAGATTGCTCAAAAATTTGGGGAAGAAGCCGTTGAATGCGTTATTGAAGCCATTGGCGGCACACGTGAGAGCCTCATTAGTGAGAGTGCGGATGTGCTCTACCACCTCATTGTGATGTGGGTAGATGCAGGTGTTGCCCCTGCCGATGTCTGGGAGGAGTTAACACGCCGGGAAGGTACGAGCGGTATTGAGGAAAAAGCCTCCCGCCCGAAAGAGACCTTCTAAAAAGCAAGGCATGGGTGGGTTGCCCTATGCCCTCTTGACTTACCCCCACCCAGTTCCTCAATCATTATAGGGTGAAGAGGAGGACCTAATCTTATGCCGACCGCCAATCCTGCTTACGACTCCAACAATGTTTTTGCCAAAATCCTGCGTGGGGAAATCCCAGCCGAGCGCGTCTGCGATAGCAAGCATTCTTTTGCTTTTTACGACATCTCCCCTGCAACACCGATCCATGTTTTAGTCGTGCCACGTGGGGCCTATACCGACCTGCATGACTTCACCTCCCGCGCGAGTGATGAAGAGATTCTCGATTTCTGGAAATTGGTGGATAAAATCACAGCCGAGCAATCCCTCATCCCCAGCGGCTTTCGCCTTATCAGCAATTCTGGCCCTGATAGTGGGCAGGAAGTTCCGCATTTTCATGTTCATTTGCTCGGCGGTCAAAAACTTGGCCCCATACTCTGCCCGCCTAAGAAGGGTTAAACCTCTCTCCATCATCCAAGATAAAAAGCTCCTTCGTGGGGCTTTTTTTATAATCTCTGCAATAGTTTCGTAAAAAAGCACATCTGCCCCCTTGCGCTTCTGTACTCTTTCTTTTAGAGGAGGCTCACGCCTTTAGTCCCGTTCGTCTAGAGGCCTAGGACACCGCCCTCTCACGGCGGCAACACGGGTTCGAATCCCGTACGGGACGCCAATCGCTCTATCATCTTCCTTAAAAACTAAATCATCTCATAATAATGGCATTCGCTATGCTAGCGTTTATGCCCGCTTAGTATATGTCACAAGCCCTATAAAAAGGGCCTCTCCCTTTCATAAGGAGAGGCCCAGCTTGGCCAGCTTGGGAGGACTTTACTGCCTTACTGCTTCTTCCCCATAGCTTCTGCCATCATGGGGGCATCATAACGGGGGGCTATAACCTCTAGGTAGGCCCCTTGCCCCGGTGTTGCCGCTGCAAGCGCCTGTCGCAAAGCCTTGGGCGTGCTGACACGTTCGCAATGCCAGTCTTTCCCACCAAAGGCACGGGCTAGAGCGGTATAATCCCAGCTGGCAACATCGTTATAATAACGCTCCCCATCATCACAGAGCAGACGCTCAATTAGATAACCATCATTATTAAGCACCAAAATGAGAGGATGGCAGCCAAAGCGGGCAAACTCACCAACAGCTTGTACTGTAAGCTGATGAGACCCCTCCCCTCTCAACAAGATAACCCGTTTATGCGGGGCTGCCATAGCCATACCAAAAGCAGCGGGTGTGGCCCAACCAATGGCCCCCCATAAACTTTGCTCCTCATAGCGTACACCCTCTGGTAAGCGGATAAACCCCATACCCATGGCTATGGTCCCGGTTTCACTCACCACAATATCCCCCGCCCGGAGATGATCCTTCACAGCGGAATATAGCGTGTGAGTCCGAATAGCCCCATCATCGCCTTCATCAGCCTGCTGGGGGGCAAATTCCGTCCCCAAATAACCCGGCCCCGTATAGGCAGGCAGGGTCCCCGCTAACGCGGCAAGGGCTTCCATAACCTCTACCAAGGCGACTGCATAAACCGCACCATCACCAAAGCGCACCTCATGCGGCATGACACTAATAACACGCTCCGGATTCAAGGTCTGCGTGAATGTCCCGGTGTTAAAATCCGTCATCTCGGCACCCAATGCGAGGACAAGATCCGCTTGCTCCACAAAATGAGCAACAGCCTCCTGGACGAGATGCCCGCTATACATCCCTATAAAACCGGCATCCTGCTCATCCACCACGCCTTTATCCATATACATCGTAGCGTAATAAGGCAGGCCGGAGCGTTTTAAAAACTGTTGCATGGCCTCTTGGCAACCAAAACGAGCGGTAAGAATACCCGGTAAAACACATGGCGTTTTGCTCTGCTCAAGCTGAGCAATAATACGCTTGGCCACATGCTCGGCTTGTGCCGTGTTCGGCTGGGCGCGAGGGGGGTTATGCCCCTCCACCATGGCCACTTCATCATGAGCCGCATCGGAGGGAATACCGATATAAATAGGCCGCCGCTCTCTATGCAATGCAGCAAGGACACGCTCCACCTCCTGCACGCAATTCTGGCCATCTAAAATCGTCTGAGCGCACACAATATGAGCCGCTGCATCATGAAACGCCATGAACTGACCATTGCCTAACGTATGATGCACGAGCCGTTTTTCATCCATCACAGCGCGTTTGGGAAGCCCAACCAGATGGATAACCGATAGATACTCCGCATATGCCCCGGCAACGCCGTTAATGGCACTCAACTCCCCAACACCGTACGTTGTGTTAAGGGCGGCAATCCCCCGCACACGCGCATAACCATCAGCAGCATAAGCGGCATTCAACTCGTTAGAGCATCCAACCCAGCGCATATCTTTCCGCGCGGTAATGGCATCATTAATCGGGAAGGCATAATCACCCGGCACCCCAAAGACATGCTCGATGCCTTACCCCCAACTCACCCTCCGTGAGCTTCATTATTTCATGGCCGTGGCCACGCAGGGCAATTTCAGCCGTGCAAGTGATGTGCTGCATATCAGCCAGCCCTCCCTCAGCATGGGCATCCGCTCTTTAGAGAATAAATTAGATGTGCGCCTTTTTGACCGGACACATAAAGCCATCACCCTTACCGACAAAGGCAAGACCTTTTTCCTCCATGCAGAACGTCTCTTAGAGGCAGAACAGAATCTTCAACGGGCTATGGCTGATGAATCCGGCCCCTTAAAAGGGACTGTCCATTTAGCCCTCCCGCCTATCCTCGGGGCTATCTATTTCCGCCCTATCATCCGGCAATTTTGCAGCTTATACCCAGAGGTCGTGCTCACAATTGAGGAATACCCTTCCGACAGGATCGTAACACAGCTTCTAGGTCACCATACCAATATCGCTGCACTCATAGAGCCTATCCATAATAAGCAATTACACACCATCGCTTTTGCAGAGGAGGAGCTATGCTTGCTCATGGCGGACACACACCCGCTTGCAGGCCGGGCTATATGTTCCTTCACCGATATTTTGGAGGAAAAATTTGTCCTCATGAATGAGGATTTCAAAATTAACCAATTTATCTCAGAAGCCTTTGCCTCTCACGGGGTCACACCGCAGGTTACGGGGCGGACAAGCGATACATCTCTCTTACTAACCATGGTGCAGGCGGGTGTTGGCATCACTATCCTTCCCGCTGCTTTTCATAATCCTATCCAACATGACGGGCTTTATTGCTGCCCCTTACAAGACCCTACCCTCCGCATCACTATCTCACTCGCAGTCCGCCGTAATAGCCCCTTAAGTAAAGCTGAGGAGACATGGCTACAACACAGCCTTAATAATCAAGCTTATTAACCGCCGCCTCTTTTGATGAAAAATTTATGACAACTGTGTTAATTATCAAAACATCTTCACAAAAACGGCAGAAAACAGGATGTTATTGGTGGTTTCTCCACCTCCTGCGGCCTGTTCCCGCTCTTACAGAATTAGGCTAGTATCGCGGCAAAAGGGAGAGGCTATGCCGCAACAAGGCCAACATATTGTACAACGTTATGGGGAGGACCTCCGCCGCCTACGCTCATTTATGGAGGAGATGGGCGGCCTTGTGGAACATCAATTATCGCTTATCCTCACCGCTTTTACCGAGACCGATGCACAAGCCATCTCCCAAGTCATTCATCATGATAAAGCCATTGATGCTTTAGAGAATGAGGTAGAGACACAAGCCATCCGCCTCCTCGCTCTCCATGGCCCTATGGCTGCCGATCTGCGTGAGATTGTCGCTAACATCCCCATGGCTGGCACATTAGAGCGCATTGGCGATTATGCGCGCTCCATTGCACGCCGATTACACCAAATGGAGCAGCCCATCCCCCCTCATGACCGGCTCGCTTTAAGTGAAATTGGCCGCATGGTCCTCGAGCATCTCCACCGTGTGATGGACGCTTTAGAGCATCAAGATGCAACGGCGGCTCATTCTGTTTGGCAGGCTGATCATCGCGTGGATGAATATTGCGCTACCATGACCCATAATTATCTGGAGCGCATGACCCAACAACCCCGCGCGTTACGCTTTTATATCTCCCTCTTATTCATCATTAGGAACCTAGAGCGGATAGGAGACCACATAACTGATATAGCCGAGCGCATCATCTTCATCGCAACAGGTACGTTACCGCCGCCCACAGCCCGACCGCACGGCCATGCAGCACAGAGCATCGCCACAGAGCAAGAGGCCAGCACCCCATGATGCCTGCTCCACCGGCTACAAATACCACTAAAGGCTTTGTCCTCGTTGTAGAGGATGATGCTGCCCTACGCCTATTACTTGAACATAGCTTGCATCAACGTGGTTATCAGGTTCATACTGTTGCAGATGCGGAACAAGCTCTCGCCTTCCTGGAGGGGACAAAACCGGATGTTGCCCTTCTGGACTGGATGATGCCCGGCCTCTCCGGCCTAGAATTATGCCGCATCATAAGGCAGAAGCCGGGTTTAAAGGACCTGCCTATCTTATTCCTCACTGCACGAACGGAGGAGCAAGATCTTATTAATGGGCTTGATCACGGGGCGGATGCTTACCTCACTAAGCCATGCAGTGCTGATAAGTTAGACGCCCGCCTCCGCGCCTTATTACGCCGCGCTCGCCCTAGCCAAGACCAGATCAGTTTCGGCCCCTTACTCTTAGAGCCAGAAAATCACCACGTCACACGCGCTGGCCGCGTCATCACCTTAGGGCCAACGGAATATCGCCTCTTAGAGATACTCATCCGCCAACCCCGTAAAGTCTTTTCCCGCGAACTCTTATTAGAGCGCATTTGGGGAGCCAATGTTCATGTGGAACTCCGGACGGTGGATGTCCATATCCGCCGCTTACGGAAGGCCCTAAATGAGCCGGGGGAGACAGACCTTATCAGGACCGTACGCTCGGCGGGATACGCGCTAGATGATAGCCGCATGGAGCATGATGCCTCCCCTTCTGCCCCCACTGCGCCTTAAATGATAGGGCATATTCTATGGCTAGGTGGTGGTGCCGTTTTATGCCTCTGCTGCCTTTATATAGGGTGGGTGCTAGCCCGTTATTATCAAGACAACCCACCTCGCAAGACACACACAGCTCCATACTCATCCGCTAAAACCCCCCTCCATCAGATGGCGTTAGATGAGTTAGTGGAACTCATCCCCGGTATGGCTTTAATCCTTGACCCGATGGGGCAGATTCTCGCCTGTAATCAAGCCGCGCAAGAGCATTATAAAGAGAGCTTACGCGCCATCCTTCGTCACCCTAATAGCCGCGCTATATTGCACGAAGCCTTAGCGACCTCACCTTCTACCGGCCCGCATGCCATCCATACCGCCATCGTTCATCTGGATGTCCCCATCAAGCACACGATCCGCCTAGCGATGCGCCATTTAAGTGGGCCACAAGGGCGGGATAAGATGGTCCTCACCCTCCTTACCGACCATAGCACAGAGCAGGCAATGGACCGTATGCGGGCCGATTTTATTGCCCATGCAAGCCATGAGCTACGCACCCCGCTGGCCTCACTCAGTGGGTTTATCGACCTCCTAAAAGACAATGAGGGCACAACAGACCAAGCCTCCCGCACGCTTTATCTACAGATAATGAGCCAACAAGCCACGCGTATGCAACGGCTAGTGGAGCGACTTTTATACCTCTCTCATCTCCAACTCCGCAGCCATAACCGCCCTCATACACGCCTTGATGTTGGGGAGTTATTCGCCCTTATCGTGGGGGAAGTCCTACCTCGTTTTACCGATAACACGCGTAACCTCACTGTAGAGCAAGAGGAGGATCATCTTACCCTCCTTGCTGATGAGGATGAGATGATCCAGCTCTTTCTCAATCTCATCGAAAATGCCATCCGCTATGGTACGACACCAGACCACGCTTTGCAGGTCCGCCTCTGTGCGCGTAGGGAAGGTACGGGCATTTTATTATCTGTAAGTGATAATGGCCCCGGCATTGCGCCTCATCATCTCCCCCGCCTTACCGAGCGTTTTTACCGCGTTACCGATAATAAGCAGACCAATCCCGCGGAAGTGGAAGAAGGCACAGGGTTGGGATTGGCCATCGTCCAACAGATTGTAGAACGCCATAAAGGCCATCTACGCTTTCTCAGCCCCCCTCATGAAGGCACGATATGCCGTATCTGGCTCCCTGCCGCACCCGCTTTGTAAGGTAAAAACATTACAACATCATCACCCCCCTTGCAGGGAAAAGAGGCTCCACACCATCTTACATGAAAGACGCCTAGTGAAGGCCGTATTAGGGAGATTCTTCGATGCCCCATATTACCACGAGCGACCATGTCAAACTCTATTATGAGGAGCATGGCCAAGGGCGGCCCCTTGTCATGATTCATGGTTGGACATTTTCCGGGCGGTTCTTCCACCGTAATGTCGCCGCTTTTGCACAAAAATACCGTGTCATTACGCTGGATTTACGCGGGCATGGGCACTCTGACAAACCGCATCATGGCTATCGTATCGCCCGCCTCGCAGCGGACCTCCGCGATGTGTTGGAGGCTTTGGACCTTCATGATGTTACGGTTCTTGGCTGGTCCATCGGCTCACCCATCATCTGGTCTTATATGGAGCTTTTCGGCACAAAACACCTCCGCAGTGCCATTTTCGTCCAGCAGACGCCAAAGCAATTCTTCTCGCCTGACTGGAAGCTAGGCCACGCTACATGCTACGATGAGGCTGGGTTAACCTTCCTCCAGCAACAGCTTACCTTTAACCGCAGCGCGTTTGATCAACAAAATCTCGCTGATTGCCTCAGCACCTCCCTGCCTGAGGATGAAAAAACCATGCTGCTTAACGAGATGGCCGCATGCCCTAGCTATGCCGCTTCCCTCATGATGGCTGACCATACAACGCAAGATTGGCGAGATGTCCTCCCCCATCTCTCACTCCCCTCCCTCATGATGATTGCTGGGAAGGATAAAGTCCTCCCCGCTGCTGGGCCTCGGTGGGTGGCAGAGCATATGCCGCATTGCCAAGCCGTAGAATTTGAGGAAAGTTCCCATATGGTGTTCCTTGATGAGACAGAGAAGTTCAACCATACTGTTCTCACCTTTATGGAAGAGGAAGCCGCCGCATGAGCCACTTTCCCTTCGCCTTTGGCATGAACGAGTTTACCACCCAACCATGGTCTTTTGAGGAAGATATTCAGCATTATGCAGCCCTAGGGGTTGAGACGATCGAACTATGTGAGAACAAGCTCGACCCCCATCGGTTGGATGAACAAATGGCATTGCTGAAGGAAAGCGGGCTGAGGCTTAGCTCCTTCCAACCATTAGTCCGCACATTTGGGGCCAGTAAGATGGTGCCCTACCCCCAAGAGGCCGAACGCCGCTTCGCCCGCTTGGAAGAAAGCCTGCATCGCTTTGCGCCTTATGCCCAAAATGTACCGTTTGTCGTCAATACAGGGGCACCTGATAACGGCGATGTATATGGTTGCATCCACCATACGATAGACTCCCTCCATCGCCTCTGCCCCCTAGCGCAAGAACTCGGCGTTACGCTCTCCTTAGAGCCGCTCAACCCCACATCCATCAATTATGAGACCGCTATTTGGACGATTGACCAAGCCTTAGACATCATCAAAGCCGTCAATCATCCTGCCCTAGGGCTATGCCTTGATTATTGGAACATCTGGCAACAACCTGATGTATGCGCCGCCATCCGCCGGGCGGGGACGCTGATTAATGTTGTGCAGATTAGCGACTGGCGCACACCACGCTCCGCTGCAGATAGGCTCATACCGGGAGCAGGGTGCATCCCCCTCCATGAGATGCTCCATGCTACATGGGATGCGGGCTTCCGCGGGGCCTGCGCGGTGGAGATTTTCTCCTCCAATGTCAGCGATAGCTTGTATCAAGGGGACCTATCCGCCCTCATCACACAATGCCGCCTTGCTTTGGAGACACTCTGGGCACAACCAACTTCCCCCTCTTAAAAAGAGGGGGGCATAGTGGGGAGTGTCCTTTATAGCAAAGTTTCTTATTTGTTGCATTATCAGAATAATTTATTTTTTAAGGCTTATAACAAAACGGTTTTTACCCCATAAAGGAAGGAGGATTCACAGGACCAAGGGCCCGTTTTCATGCTCAGCCTCTTTGACCTATTCAAAATAGGGATTGGCCCGTCCTCCTCCCATACAGTCGGCCCTATGCGTGCAGCACAACACTTTACCGATGTGCTGGCAGACCTCCCCGATGGCCCTTTAGAGAAAGACCCCGCCCGTATTGTCGTCACCCTTTATGGCTCGCTCGCCCTCACTGCGGAAGGGCACGGCACCATCAAAGCGATTCTGCTTGGCTTAGCAGGCGAAACGCCAGAGCATGTTAACCCCGATACAGCCCAAAAGCTCGTCCAGCATATTGAAAGCACACATCTACTAAACCTCAATGGCACGAGCTTCTCCTTCGATTATCAAAAAGATATTTGCCTTGATACCAGCACCATCCCGCCCATCCATCCCAATACTATGCAGTTTGAAGCTTTCAGCCGAGATGGCAGCCTCATCACACGTCAACGCTTTTGCTCTGTCGGAGGTGGATTCATTACGCCAGAAGAACAAGCGCGCACTATGTCTTATTCCCTACCGGATGTGCCTTACCCTTTCCGCAGTGGGGCGGCTTTGCTAGCCCATACGAAGAAACATCATACCGATATTGCCAGCATCGTTTTAAAAAATGAAACCGCCATCCGCCCCCTATGGGATGTTGAGCGAGGGATGGACCGCATTGCTGATGTTATGTTCGCCTGTATTGAGGCTGGGTTGCATCATACCGATACGCTCCCCGGCCCACTAAAAGTACAAAGACGTGCAGCAAAATTATATGCCCGCTTACAAGCCAAAACAAACGCCGCCCCCTCCCCCCATAATGTGATGAACTGGATCAGCCTCTTTGCCATTGCGGTGAATGAGGAAAATGCCGCTGGCGGGCGTGTTGTCACCGCCCCTACCAACGGGGCCGCTGGCGTTATCCCCGCTGTAATGCGCTATTATCGCGACTTCTGCCCCGAATATAGCAAGGCTGGGTTACGCACCTTCCTCCTCACAGCAGCAGCGATTGGGGGGCTGTTTAAGCTCAACGCTTCTATCTCCGGGGCGGAGGTTGGCTGCCAAGGTGAAGTTGGCGTTGCCTCCTCTATGGCTGCTGCGGGCCTAACCGCAGCCCTTGGTGGCTCACCAGAGCAATGTGAACATGCTGCTGAAATCGCTATGGAGCATCACCTCGGCATGACATGCGACCCTGTGGCAGGGCTTGTACAAATCCCCTGTATTGAACGCAATGCCTTTGGGGCTGTGAAAGCCATTAACGCGTCCTCTTTAGCGATGAGTGATGATGCAAACGCGCATTATGTCTCCCTTGATCATGTCATCAAAACCATGGCGGAGACAGGACGGGATATGAATCACCGTTATAAAGAGACCGCCTTGGGCGGCTTAGCGGTGAATGTCCCTGCTTGTTAAGGGAGGCCATTCCCTTACCGTGACGCATACAGTATTGTGAATCTACATCGTCTCTTTATTTGCGTTACGGTCGGCTTTATGAAACGCCTTCTCCTCCCTGCTCTGATTTGTGGGGCTGCTAGCCTCCTCCCCCTCTCCCCTCTCTATGCTGAGCCGGGCGACCCTTTGCCAGCCTCCCAACGCCCACCGGCCCCAGCCCTTTTGGAACCAAAATTACCGTGCCAAAAGATGGCCAGCACACCGATTATCTTCGCCTCTAAACATAGTGATGATGCCCTCCATATGCGGGTGCAATGTGTGATGGACAAAGGCCAAGATGGGTTATGGCGCGCCCAGAGCTGCTCCTACCATTCCCATTGGAACGGCTTTTACATGCCCCGCCCCCCAAAAGTGCGCCATTATCGTGATGTCGTCACAAATTATATGGATAATGCTTGCTTTACTGATGGGCAGCTCACCCCTTATCTCTCTGATGAGCAAAATGAACAGCCTGATTCTATCTCTGATGAAGATGCTTGGACCTCCCGCACCATCACCCCATGGCGTGAGGACCAATTTGCCCATGGCATCAGCCCCGCGCAGGATGAAAAATTGGGGGCGATTTACCTCAATAATACGCGTGTGATGCTCAAACTCAGCTTCACTCATCGTCCCCCCGTCACGGCGGAGGAAAATGATACAGATAAAGCCGCGCATTCACCCCACCGTTTTGAGCCTGCACCAAGCATCATCAATCTTGATGCCGTCTCGGCAGTGACGAAATAAGCCCTCCCCCTTACCGTACAGTGCGGAAGGTGAGATTATACCGCCAGCCTAGCCCCGCAACAGCGGGGCCGGGCTTGATGGGCATAATCCCGTGGAAGTTATGCCGGCTTGGCCCGCCCCACACCACTACATCCCCATGATGGAGGGGCACTTTACGACATGGGGTGTTGCGCGTCGCCCCACCCCATTGGAATATCGCTGATAACCCAAGAGAGACCGAAATAATCGGGGCTTCAACGACCTGTTCATCACAATCCTGATGCAACCCCATGCCTGCACCGGGGTCGTAGCGGTTAATCAACCCAGATTGCGGCATAAACTGCTCATAGCCTGCCTCTTGCGCCGCTCGCACCGCAAGTGATTGGAAGATAAGCGGCATAGTCGGCCAAGCACGCCCGGTCAAAGGGTCTAGCTCATCATAACGATACCCTCGGCCATCACTCACCCAACCATAACGACCACATGCCGTCATGGCCGCAGCAAGCTGGCCCCCTCGGGCTGTTTTATACCGCCGCAAAGGGGCTTGTTTTAAAACATCCTCAATCGCCTGCAACAAAGCGGGAGCATCTGCTTTAGCAAAACCACCCAACACCACAGCCCCGGGGGCTAAAACCTGCCGGGTGCGTGTCTCTGGGAATAAATCATCCATCATTGCCGATGGAAGAAACGAATCTGCCTTGTTGTAATGGCAAGCTCCTTCAACGCATTACGAAATACCGCAAAATGAGGGGCCGCCTCATGCGCTTGGAAGGCCTTCTCATCCTTATACACCTCATAAAGAGCGACAAGATAAGGCTCCTCAACACTGCGTTGGATGAGGAACTCCAAACAGCCCGGCTCATCCGTTTTGGAGCGCAGCGCATCATACCGACACACCTCAAGGAACTTCGCCAAACTAGCCTCTGTTGCTTCAAACTCAGCAAACACAACGAGCGGTTGGGACATCGACTCCTCCTGCGTAATAACGCCTTATCCGGTCTTTATGATACGCCTTGCCCTGCGCCCCAACAAGGCAGGGCTGCATAGGCCTCGCTTGTCCCGCCGGCTGAAACACGCTTGATAATGGGCGATCATCATATCGTTGTAGCGTTCCACGCGATTGAAAGGGTTGCATGATGCACATAGACACCTCCCAGCATGACGAGACCGCCGCTACGCTGTTCCTCGACCAAGCGGGGGTTTCTTACGAGACGCGCCATTATGATTATGCCCCGCAAAAAGGCCATATTGGCGAGCAAGCAGCCCACGCCATTGGGGCCAAACCATCGGCTGTGTTTAAAACACTTGCTGTTAAAATAGACCGCAAACAAGCGGCTTTTGCTGTCATCCCCGTAGCCAAACGCGTCAATTTTAAGGCCTTAGCCGCAGCCTTAGGCGGCAAAAATGCTAAAATGATGCAAGCGGAGGAAGCGCACGAGCGCACCGGTTTTGTCTCTGGTGGGACAACGCCTTTTGGCTCTCGCGAGGCGTTTCCCACTATCATAGACCGCAGCGCACAAAAGCATAAAACAATTTGGATTAATGCTGGGGCGCGGGGGTTTTTAGCCTGTATGACCCCGCACGATATTCAAAATGTCCTGCAAGCCCATTTTGCCGCGATTGCCGAGTAGGGCACGGCCCATTCTACATGACTATTTCGTGACGTTTTTTTCACTACCATTCTACCGCCGCGCGGGATTACTATCCATCACGATAAAGAGGATCCCATCAAGGGGAATAAAGATGCGAACTATCATCACCAATATGATCCCAAAAGCCTTTACTGGGCTGGCTTTGGCCCTCGCTATTGGTGCGTTAACACCCCACACGGCAGAGGCTCATCACGGTCATTATTATTACGGCCATCATCACAGCTTTGGCCATAGCTTCGCCCGTGGTCTTGGTTATGGCGTTGGCTCAGGCCTAGGCTATGGTGTCGTTAATCGCGTTTTTTCTGGCGGGCCTTTTGGGTACGGCTATGATGGTGGTTATTATGATGGTGGCTATGCCGTACCATATGCTGTCCCCAGCTATGCACCCCCACCACCCAGCACCAATGTTGTTATCGTACAACCCCCTGCACCCCCCGCAGGGCCCCCCGGCTATCCTTATCCCGTCCCTGGCTATACGCATTACCAACCAGGGCAGGGCTATGTAGCCCAAACAACAACCTATGTGCAGGGTTATGGCTATGTCCCCACCCCTCAACCTATCACGCCGTGATGATATAGGGCGTAAAGACACGTTGTAGGGTCATGGTCTTTTGTCGGGTTTTTATTGATCGCCCTGTAGCGACCACCCTACTAGCGCTGGCTATTTTTCTCTCCGGCTTGGTTGCTTTACCATTTTTGCCTATTGCGACCATGCCGGATATGACGGCTACCTCCATCATGGTAATCGCCAACCAACCTGGGGCAACACCCCAACAAATGGCGACCTCTGTCTCTACCCCATTAGAGCGGCATCTTGCCTCTATTGCCGATGTACAAACACTAGAATCCAGCACGGGTAGTGGTCAAACCTCCATCTTTATTGACTTCTCACCCTCGCGTAACATTGACGGTGCGTTGCGCGACGTCCAAGCCGCTTTACGCGCAACTATGAGTGACCTGCCAACGGGCACATTAAACGCCACCCCACAAGCCTTTAAGCTAGATGGCGATAGGCCTATCTACCTCCTCCATCTGACCTCTAAACAACAATCCCGCGACCAACTTTATGACCTCGCCCTCATCCGCATACGCCCCATTTTAGCACAAATTACAGGGGTTGGCCGGGTGGAAATATTCGGGGCGTCCAACCCCGCAGTCCGCGTAGAGCTTAACCCTTACCCGCTTTACAAATGGGGGTTAAACCCTGAGGATATTCGCTCCGCTCTTGCCTCAGCAAATGCCTATACACCCAAAGGGTTTTTCACCCTCAATGGGCAACGCATCCAACTACAAACGAATGACCAAGCCATCAATGCGGCGCAATATCGCAATCTCATCGTCGCTTATCGTAATAAATTCTACCCTATTTATTTACGTGACATCGCTAGAGTGCATGATGACGTACAAGATATTTATCAAGAAAGTACCTTTAATGGGCAAACTGCCATTACAATTGCTGTCATGCCGCAACCACATGCGAATACAGTAGCTATTGTCAATAACATTACCCAGCGTTTACCCCTCCTCCAACAAGCGATACCCGCCACGGTAAGCATTCATACAGGCTTAGACCTCTCCCGTACGATCCGCGCTTCCCTTACGGATGCAAAACTTACCTTAATCATCTCCATTCTTTTAGTTATCCTCGTTATCGCACTCTTTTTCCGGCATATTGGCAGCACACTCATCCCTGCTATCACGGTCCCTGTTGCTCTTTCTGGGACGCTAACAATCATGGCATGGTGTGGCTTCTCATTGGATGTTCTATCCCTCATGGCCCTGACGATTGCCGTGGGTTTTGTCATTGATGATGCCATTGTCGTGCTAGAAAATATCGCCCGCCATATGGAAGCAGGGGTAGAGCGTTACCAAGCAAGCCTTATTGGAACGCGTGAAATCAGCTTTACCGTTATATCTATCAGTCTCTCCCTTATTGCCGTCTTTATCCCCCTTTTATGTATCCCAGGGACATTAGGGTCCATTTTTTATGAATTCGCCCTCACAATGGTCGCAGCTATCATACTCTCGATGGTTTTATCTCTGACCCTCACCCCTATGTTATGTGCCCATTTTCTCACAATACACCATCGCACCTCTGCCGAGCCGCTCTGTAAACCCTGCTCTACTCTCTTACATGCCCCCCATATATGGGGCCTTTATGGGATACGCCTCCTCCTCGCCAATACGGAAGCCTCCCTACACCGCCTCACACAAGCTTATGAACGATCCATAAAATGGAGCTTAAAGCACCCCGTTCTCACCGGCTTAACTCTGCCGGGAAGTCTCTTTATCCTCATCGCTGGTGTTGCCATTCTTCCCAAAACCGCCCTACCGGAGATGGACCTCGCCATCCTTCAAGGCCGCATTGTTGGAGAGCCAACTCTCTCCTTCCAAGCCTTACTCCGTCGTTTACAGCAAACTGAAGCGATCATCCAAAAAGACCCAGCTGTCCAAACGGTTGTGACCTTCAACCGTAATAGCTATATGGGGGATTTTTTCATCTCCTTAAAAGCTAAGAGCCAACGCGATAATCCCCAAACCATACTTGCTCGCCTTCATAAAGCTATTCCCCAACAAGCTGGGGCGGAGGCTCTCTTCTGGGCTTTCGGCAATAACCGTCAAGGCGGTGATGATACAAACAATACAGGCAATTATCGCTATGTCCTCCAAAGCGATAACAGCACTCCCCTCTATGAAACAACACCACTCCTCCTTGCAAAACTACGTGCGAGTGGGCTCTTTCGTAACCTCTCAACCAATGCAGAAGATATGGGCTCTTCAGCTCATATTATCGTCCATAGAGACCTAGAAGCGCGCTATAATGTCACACCTCAATTAATCCAAAATGCCCTTTTTGATTCTTACGGGCAAAGCATTGTCTCGACCATTCATCTCCCCCTTACCAACCACAAAGTGGTCATGGTGGTTGATGACCCTTTCCGCCAGTACCCCAACACACTCCATCATCTCTGGCTTTCCACCTCTGCTGGGACAGCCGCCGGGGGGATTGCCTCTAATCTGATCCGTGTCCGCAGCAAAGGGACATTAAGCGCACAAGCCTCCATCGCCCAAGATTCTGTGACGAACTCTTTTGCCAATAAACTCTCGGGCAATAATTCCAACGGTGCAGCGGTGTCTTCATCCCAAGAAACGATGATCCCTCTTGATAATGTCGCCACTATTGCCAAAACCCCCATGCCCCTGACTATTGCTCATCACAATGGTTATTACGCCACAACGCTTTCTTTTGATCTAACAGACGGCCATAGCTACGATGAGGCAGTAACCATCATCAAAAATACATTAGTAAATCTCCACGTCTCCGATGTAATTCATGGGGAGTTTACTGGCACAATAGGTGAAACCAACGCGCTTATGACCAACGCACTACTCGCCTTTCTTGCCGCTATCGCCATTATGTACATCACCTTAGGTATTCTTTATGAAAGTCTCATACACCCTATCACCATCCTCTCTACCCTGCCTTCTGCCGGGGTGGGGGCTGTCTTAGGGCTTTGGGTTGCAGGAGAAAGCTTTAGCCTTATTGCCGTCATTGGCATCATTTTACTCACAGGCATTGTTAAGAAAAATGCCATCTTGGTCATTGATTTTGCCCTACAAACCCACAGAACCAACCCTGAGATGACAGCCGAGCAAGCTATCCAGCAAGCCTCTATCATTCGCTTCCGCCCCATCCTGATGACAACATTAGCCGCAGCTTTAGGCGGGGTACCACTACTCATCAGCGATGGGTATGGCTGTGAGCTCCGCCGCCCCTTAGGGGTAGCGATTTTAGGGGGGATGGCCATCAGCCAGCTTTTAACCTTCTACACCACACCTGCAATTTATCTTTTAATGGAACGGCTAAAACATCGTTGCCAATATCTCACAAAAAAGCTGATTGCACGCGCCTAATACCCCATAAGGGGGCTTCTCTACATTGCGTCACTTTATCGCTATTTCTATAAAGAAAAGCCTGATAAGGAGCGCGCCCATGACCCAGCAGAACGATACCCCCCCGCCGCACCCAGCTTTGGATGACGCCCCCCTTTTCCCTCGCCCTACGCGGCGGCGGGTCCTAACGGCAAGCTCTCTCGCTTTAGGCGGGGCTGGGGCCTGCACGCTCGCTGCGCCCTTCCTCAATAGTCTCCGCCAGACTGAAGCACGCTCTGCGGAGAACACGCATGAGCACGCCATTCTTGATGTCACTGTGCAGGATTTAGAGCCGGGTAGCCACAAAATAGTCGTTTGGCAGGGCCTTCCGGTTGCTATTCAACGCCGCACGCCAGAGATGCTCCGCGCTTTGGAGGACCCTACCCTCCTCACCCAACTGGCCGACCCACAATCACGTATCCATCAACAACCAGCTGAGGCTGAAAACCCCCATCGCTCCCTGCGGGCTGACTATGGGGTTTATATCACCATTTGCACCCATCTAGGCTGCGTCCCCAATTATCAAGACCTTGCAAGCTTGCCGGCCTCTGGTGGGTTCTTCTGCCCGTGTCATGGCTCACAATTTGATGGGGCGGGGCGTGTCCTACGCAATATGCCCGCCCCCTATAATTTGCCCGTCCCGCCCCTTCATTTTGTTGATGATAACACCATCCGCCTAGGGGAAAGCTTGCTCTCCCCTCATTACGACATCACCAAAATCCAACAACTGTAAGGGACGGCCTCTATGATGAATCACACCCCCACACCGCCTTCCCATTGGCTTGACCGCCGCTTGCCTTTCCTACGGCCTTTCTGCCGCCATATGGCGCGCTTCCCCATGCCGCCGGTAAATCTGCTCTGGACTATCGGGGCCTGTTTGATCGCCGCCTTCGACCTCATGATTGTAAGCGGGATTTTTCTTGCCCTCCACTACCAACCCGATATGACGCAAGCTTTTGAAAGCATTGAAGCGATTGAACGCCGCGTCCCCTCTGGCTGGTTGATCCGTAGCATCCATGCAGGCGGGGTCAGCATGCTCTTTGCAGCCCTCTATCTCCATATGGGGAGAGGGCTATGGTATGGCTCCTACAAGGCCCCGCGAGAGCTTGTCTGGCTCTCTGGCCTTATTGTGATGCTCCTTTTTATGGTCACAGCCTTTGCAGGGTATGTTTTACCGTGGGGGCAAATGTCCTATTGGGGCGCAACCGTTATTACCCATGCGGTGGACGCCGTGCCAGCTATTGGGCACCCGCTGCTTGTTTATCTCCTTGGGGAAGAGACGTTAGGCAATATTGCGCTGCACCGCTTTTTCATCCTGCATTTTACCCTTGGCTTCATTATCGCCGCTCTGATTGGCCTGCATATCATCTGCCTCCACGGGACAGGCTCTAGCAATCCAACCCTAGATAGCCCCCAGCCTGACAAAACAACACGGCCTTTCGCACCGCTTTATGTTGTCAAAGATAGCTTAGCCGTCTGTATTTTTCTGGCGTTATTGGCGGGGTTAATCTTCTTCCTCCCCGGTTTATTAAGCAAGATTGATAACATTACCCCTGCCAATCCCCTCAAAACCCCTGCTGATATTACGCCAGAATGGTATCTTGCCCCGTGGTTTGCCATGCTGCGCGCTATTCCCTCCCGCCTGGGGGGGCTTATCATAGCGGGCTCTAGCTTACTCGTCCTTTTTGCTCTCCCTTGGTTGGATATCTCCCCCCGCCATAATGCGACCTATCGGCCTTTTATCCGCATCGGGATGGGGCTTTTCTTCCTCGCCTTCCTCACCCTCATCGTAGCAGGGCTACAACCAGCTACCCCCCTATGGGCATGGATAAGCCGAGGCGCATTGCTGGTATGGTTCCTCGTGTTTCTCGTTCTGCTCCCCTTCACTGCATGGCAAGAGCGCAAAGCCGCACAATCCTCACAAAAGGATGTACAGTCATGATGCCACACCGTCTGTTATGGGCTCCTTTTGCTCTATTCACCCTCATCAGCGGGGCCGCTAGCCCTGCTCTCGCTGCCCCTATCACGGCGGCATCCCCTACTCCGCCCCCCATTATGAAGCCGGAAGAACGCGGGTTGCTCATCTTCCAGCAAATATGCAGCTCCTGCCATAGTATGGACCATGCCCATTATGGGGATATGATTGCGTTACAACCAGATGTTGCCGCCTTGCAGCATTGGGCACAACAACGCCATACAGGGTTAGAAAGCCCCATTGCCTCCCCTTATCCTAGTGTCGCTGTGGGCAAAGCGAATAATGGGGGGGACTACCCGCCAGACCTCTCCCATATTGTCCGCACAATACGCGGTGGGCCGGATTATATCCGCCACATGCTTGCAGATTATCGCCCTGCTCCCCCCGGCGTTACACTCGCCCCACATACTTATTACAACCCCACGGCACTCACGCATCATCACAAGTTCAAAATGCGGCCGCCTTTGCAAGAGGGGGCTATCAACTTCCCCGATGGGACAAAAGCGACCATCCCCCAAATGGCCAGCGATGTCACAGCCTTTCTCCAATGGGCTGATGATAGCCATAAACGCACCCGCCATTTTATCGGCACGGCTGTGCTGCTTTATCTCGCACTACTAAGTGGGATTTTGCTTGCCCTGTGGCGCGTCTTAAAAAAGGATGCCCCCTAAAAAACGAGCCGGAACATAATGATGCTCCGGCTCTACCGTTACTTTATATACTTACCCTCAAGGGGCAGGGTTAGCGTTTAGCTGATGGATGGCGTTAATCTTCTCCTCCAGCTCCGGCGTAATGGTGAGATTGACGGATGTTAGAGCCGTCTCAAGCTGCTGCAAATTAGTTGCCCCGATGATGTTAGAGGCCACAAAGGGACGGGTGGTTACAAACGCAATCGCCATTTGGGCGAGGTCTAACCCGCTCTCTTTCGCAAGGGCCTGATAAGCACGAATCGCATCATCAACGCCCGGTTTTTCGTAACGCTGCCCCCGCTCAAAGAGAGTTGTCCGCGCCCCCGGTGGGCGGGCACCATCCAGATATTTACCCGTTAAATAGCCCTGCGCGAGTGGAGAATAAGCCAATAAGCCGACATCCTCCCGCAAGCCCATCTCGGCAAGGCCAATCTCATAAGTGCGGTTCAACAGATTATAGGCGTTTTGGATAGAGGCAATACGCGGCTGTTTTTCCTCGCGTGAAACACGCAAAAACTCCGCCACACCCCATGCGGTCTCGTTAGATAAACCTACATGACGGACCTTGCCTTCCTTCACCAACTCCCCTAATGCGCCTAATGTCTCAGCAATCGGCACTTCATCAGCATCAGAGAGGGTTTGGAAGGTCGTCCCTCCCTCACCAAAGATGTTAATCTTACGGTCTGGCCAATGGAGCTGATAAAGGTCCAAATAATCCGTATTTAACCGCTTGAGCGATTGCTCGATCGCATATCGAATCTGCCCTGGTGTCAGGCGTGGTTTCTCCCCATCGGGGCGGAACCACTCATTCTGGCTACGCCCAACCACCTTGCTGGCTAGGATAATTTTATCACGATTACCGCGTGCCTTTAGCCAACTCCCCACAATGCGCTCGGTCGAGCCTTGTGTCTCTGCACGCGGAGGGATGGAATATAATTCCGCCGTGTCGATGAAATTTACGCCATGTTCGAGGGCCATATCGAGCTGGGCATGACCTTCTGCCTCGGTATTTTGTTGGCCAAAGGTCATGGTTCCTAAGCATAGTTCGCTTACTTTAAGGCCAGTTCTCCCTAAGGGTCTGTATTGCATCGCTATTCCCCTCTCCTTACAATCACAGTGTCTCCAACATCCTAACATGCCCGTAATATGAGGCAAGAAAGCCCTTGAAGGGCGATCTTCCCTTTTCCCCCAGCTTACCGCTATCCTAGGCACACAAACGCTCTATAGAGCAGACTAGACGAAACAGGCAGGACCAATGCATATCTTACTGGTTGAGGATGATCCCACCGTTCGCTCCTTTGTCCTTAAAGGTCTTAAAGAAGCAGGGCATGATGTAGACCATGCCGATAATGGCAAAGATGGGCTCTATCTCGCTGTTGGAGAAAAATACGATATTATCATCTTAGACCGGATGCTCCCCGGTGGAGTCGATGGCTTGCATATTCTTGAGACCCTCCGCAGCCAGAAGAACAATACCCCTGTGCTATTGCTCTCTGCCCTCTCTGATGTGGATGACCGGGTCGATGGGTTGCGTGCCGGTGGGGATGATTACGTCACAAAACCTTTTGCCTTCTCCGAGCTTCTCGCCCGTGTGGAGGCCCTCGGCCGCCGTGGGCATAATGAAACCGCCCCAGAGACAACCCTCACTGTAGGTGACCTCACATTAGACCTCCTCTCCCGCGAGGTACGGCGTGGAGGCCAGAAGATTGACCTCCAACCGCGTGAGTTCCGCCTCCTAGAGTTCCTCGTCCGCAATGCCGGACAGGTCGTAACCCGTACCATGCTGCTTGAGAAAGTTTGGGATTATCATTTTGACCCACAGACCAATGTGATTGATGTCCATGTCTCCCGTCTCCGGCAGAAGGTCGATAAACCTTTTCAGACCGCTATCATCCATACAGTCCGCAATGCAGGCTATATCCTCCGCCCGACACAAAGTTAGCGCGAATAGGAGGTTAGCTACTTTATGAGGAAGGATAAGAAAGCCCCGCGCCGTTGGCTCCAATGGCGGCGGGGGGATGCCAGCAAAGTGGGGCGATGGCATTGGCCGATCCGCTCCGCTGGGATTAACTTCGCCCTTGGCTATGGCGTGTTATTTCTTATCTCAGCCACGCTGTTCTTATCCTTCATCTGGTGGAGTAGTACCAACCTCCTCACCCAGCATGTCCGTGCCTTTATAGAGACCGATGCGCAGGAGCTCACACAGCGATGGCACTATGGCGGCCCCCCTGCCCTCAGCAGTGCCATTACAGACCGCTTGGAACAAAATATTGATGATGATGCCCTCTATTTGCTCGTCGACCGCCGCGGGCGACGTTTAGCGGGCAATCTACCTGGCTGGCCCGTTGCCATCACAAAGATGGATCATTTTTACGAGCTTACCATCCGCCGTTATACCTTCTCCACCCCCGCGCAATTTAAAGCCTACCACCTCACCCACGGCTTTAAGCTCATTGTCGGGCATGACATCAGGGGCCGCGCCCTCCTCAGTACAGTCATCACCCGTACCCTCATTTGGTGTGCTGTGATGATTGCCCTCCTCGCTATTGGCGGGGCTTTAGTGGTGCGCAATCTCTTCCGCCGTATTGTTGGCTCCATCGCCCGCACGGCCTCTGCTGTGGCGAGTGGGGACCTTAACCACCGCATCGCCCTCACAGGCAGCGAGACGGACCTTGTTGCTGAGACGGTCAACACCATGCTGGACCGAATCAACCGGTTGATGGAAGGGGTCCGCCAAGTCTCCAACGCCATTGCTCATGACCTCCGCACCCCCATCACCCGCGCCCGTAACCAACTTGAAGAAGCGCTCTTTTCTGCCTCCTCACCTGATGAGCTACGCCTAGCGGCGGACAAAGCGATTGAAGACCTCGACCATATTACCGGTATCTTTGAAGCCCTCCTCCGCATTGCCCAAATTGAGGCCGGGGCCCGTCGCTCCGCCTTTACTATGGTGGACCTTAACCAACTCCTCACTAATATGGCGGAATTATATGAAGCCTCTGCTGAAGATGCAGGGTTAAGTCTCCATATGGATATCAGCCCACTGCC
This sequence comes from Parasaccharibacter apium, assembly GCF_002592045.1. Lineage (GTDB taxonomy): Bacteria > Pseudomonadota > Alphaproteobacteria > Acetobacterales > Acetobacteraceae > Bombella > Bombella saccharophila. Next base: position 63,097 of record NZ_MEJG01000002.1, read on the forward strand.
CCCTCTTTATGGGGATGAGCGTATGCTCCAACAGGCTTTGGCGAATCTGTTAGATAACGCGATTAAGTTTTCCCCCCCTCGTAGCCTACTCTCCCTCACAGCCCGCCCCGTTACAGCCATTACACCGCGTGGTCATACAGCGCACACCACCCCCACTGGGATAGAAATTAGTGTGCAAGACCAAGGGCCGGGGATGAATGAAGCTGATATTCTCCGTGCGCATGAACGCTTCTTCCGTGCCGAAAGTGCCCGCCATACGCCTGGCTCTGGCCTTGGGCTCTCCCTCGTCCAAGCGGTAACGAGCCTTCATCATGGCCGCCTTATCCTCACACGCACGAATCCGGGGTTGAAGGTCACACTCTTCCTCCCGCTTCTACAACAAGACGCGGACCACACCACAACAACAGCGTCCCATGCATGAATACCCCGCTATGCCTTACGAAAGTTTCATACCTTACTCATCTTAAAAGTGTAGTTTCTATGATACCGTTGTACCCATGCGCACCATTTGCTCACTCACGGCTCTAATTCTTGTCATCCCGCTAACAATGCGGCCGAACATTGCGAGAGCCTCACTCTTATCGGATGGAGACTCATCTCCACCCCCTCAAGACCTTGTCATTACTAGTGATAGTCCAGCTTATTGCGCCCAACTCAGTGAGCATCTGGCTGAGAAAATACGCACCCCCCATAATGTCCCTGTTGGCGCCATGGATGATGCCCAACATTTGTTAGAAGAAGGCCGAGAACTCTGCCAACAAAATCACATTCGCGCAGGGATAGGCCGTTTGCGGCGCGCGCTTGTTCTCCTCAAAAATCAGGAAGAAGGACCTCGTCAATGAGCCTACGTCACCCCCTTACCGCGTTGAGCCTAGCGACATTCGCCGCAGGGTCTTTGTTGGTAACCCCCCTCTCCGTTGCTTCCGCCGCGCCTGAGGGGGAGGCCCTACTCCCCCCTCACCAAGCACCGCCACCGCCGCCTATGCCTCATCCTCGCGGTACGGAACTAAGCTTCACTGTCTCTGATGAAGCACAAGCAACGGCCGATACGCTCATTATTCATCTCTCTGCTAAGGCCGAAAATGCCACCCCCAGCAGTGCGCAGCAGCAGCTCAATCAACGCGTTAATGCGGCGATGAAGCTCCTTAATGCTCAATCCGCTATTAAAAGCACGGCCGATAATTATATGGTTGGGGAGGAATACGGCCCCCATAACAAACATAGCTGGGTTGCCCAACAAAGCCTGACATTAAGCAGCCAAGACCGCGAGCAGCTCCTCGCTATGACAGAGAAGCTCCAACAGCTTGGTCTGAGCATTGAGAGCATGCAATGGACCCTCAACCCCCAACTGCGTGAAACGCTAGAGCAACAAGCCCGCCTTGGTGCGCTTAAAAAACTCCGCCAACAGGCAGAGGATGATGCCGCTGCCCTTGGTCTCTCCTTAATCCGGCTAGAGCGCGTCCATATTGGGGGGCAAGGCCCCATAAATCCGCTTGAGCCTCGCTCCCCCATGCTCATGATGGCCGAGATACGCAGTGCCGCTACACCCCCTAGCAGCACGGCAGAGGTACAAACAATCCGTGTTACCATCCATGCTCAAGCCCTATTGGCTGATAAGCTAGAGAAAAACACCCCTCCTACTCCCTAAGAATAAAGGGGGGCCATATAGACGCGCCCCCGTTTAAAAATCCGCTATAGGGCGTTTGCCGAGCGTTACAGGGAGGGTCATCTCTTTCCCCTCCCGGCGGATGGTAAAGTTAAAGACGGTTCCCGGATGTGCCGCTGCGACACTGCGTAATACTGTCCGTGCATCATGCACAGGCACATCACCAATAGCGAGGATGGCGTCTTTTTTCCGCAAACCGCCCTGCCAAGCCGCCCCGTGTGGGTCCACATCCTCCACCCACATAGGCGCGCTTGCGTCATTCAATGTGACCCCAAGCCAGCCATGCTCCACATGACCAGTCTTACGAATCGATTCCACAACCGGGGCTACAATCTCTGAGGGGATGCCAAAGCCAATCCCCACCGAGCCATCACTGGGCGAGGCGATCGCGGCATTCATCGCCACAACCTGCCCTTGAAGGTTAAAGGCTGGTCCGCCGGAATTACCGGGGTTAATAGGGGCATCAAGCTGCATGAAGTCATCCAGCGCACCACTGCCTAAATCCCGCCCTACAGCAGAGACAATCCCCGCCGTAACGGAGGAGCCAAAACCAAAAGGATTACCAGCAACCAAAATCCAATCGCCAATCTCTACCTGCCGGCTATCCCCCCATGTCACAGAGGGGAGCGGGGTCGGGCTATCAACCTTAATAACGGCAATATCAGTCATGGGGTCCTCCCCCAAACTCCGCGCTTTAAGCGACCGCCCATCAGAGAGCGAAACCATAATCCGCGAGGCATGGCCTATCACATGCCGGTTCGTCACGATAATGCCCGAAGCATCCACGACAAAGCCGGACCCTGCGCCGGTTAAATCATCATCAGCAGGCCGAACAACATGATGTTTCTGTCCCCGATGCCGCCGATGAGGGGCAGGGATTGGTGCCATTTTACGCGCTGGTGTTTGTTGAGGAGAGGTTGAGGCAGCCCCGTCCTCATCGTCATTCACCGGCCCATGAGAGATAGAAATATTCACAACAGCCGGAATCACCTGGTGCACCAACGGGGCAAAACTAGGCAAACTCAAGGCTTCCCGCACAGCTACAGGGTCACGCTGAGTGCCCCCTGCCGTAGGAGACGACGCCGGCACAGCTGCTGAAGGCAACACCAAAGGGGACGATACCGGCACAGGGGGGTGATGCACAGCTTGATAAAAACGCGTATTACGGATGGGTGTAGGGACCTTCTCCCCACCAGGGACCCACCATAGGCATATGCCCATCGCCGCCACACTCCCAACAGCCGCTGGGACTAAAACAGACCAGACCACATGCCTTATTACCGGCTGCATGAATACCTCATTCCCTTCCATAACAGCCATAACGCGGCCAAACGACTCCCTATACCCCCTATCACACTCCCTCACACAATCCTACAGGCAGCCCCTTTATACCGCCTCTTAGGACGTCTCATCAGCGGGGTTTTCTGGCCAATGATGTTTAGGATACCGCCCACGCATATCCCGCCGCATATCCAACCAACCCGCCTTCCAAAACTGCGCTAAATCCGCTGTAACAGCCTGCGGACGCCCTGCCGGGGAGAGCAAGGTCGCTTGTAAGGGCACCTTACCACCTGCCAATTTTGGCAGCGACATTATCCCGTAAAAATCCTGCGCACGCGCCGCAAGAGAGGGGATGACCGTTGTATAATCAATCCGCCTACGTCCCCCCTTTAATGCCACATGAGTAGGAAGCTGGCGCGCAAGCTCTTGTTGGTCCTCATAAGATAATAAGCTCGTCAGAATAGCCGTCATATCCAACTCTTTAAGCTGAGCGAGGCGATCCATCCCCGCAAGCCACGGCTCCAGCCATTCCATAGACTGCACTAACGCATCATCACTTATATCCGGCAAATGAGGCGCGTAATGCGTCCGCGCAAGGGCGACGCGCGCTTGCATCTGCCGCGCTGTATCGGACCATTCCACATAACGAGGAAGGTCTGCCTGCACTTTGGCAAGCAAGGCCGTGGTAATATCCTCTGGCAATGGGGGTACATTTTTATCCCTTAGGATAAGAGCCCCCAACCGTACTCTCTGACGTACAATTACCTTGCCCGAAGTACCATCAAGAGCAGGCTCCCGCTGCTCCTGCATACAGGCTTTAACGGAATCAGGTAGCTCATCCATTGTCACGGGGGCAGCAAGGGTCATGCTCGTACCCTTACCACTATGAAAGGCCGCCCCTGCTAAAAGCTCCTCCTTCACTAAAGGGTCCGCCGCATTGAGCCGCGCACTCCCACCCCCTGCAAGGCGATAACGTCCTTCCGCATGGGTCCGCTGTGCGAGACGATCAGGGAAACCCGCCGCGATCAAACGCCCCACGCCATAGCCCTGCATACCTGCCGTCACATATTCTGCTAATTGGCGACGGCCGCCCTTTTGCCCACCACGCTGCCAAAAACGCTCCGCCGCTTGTTGGAGCCTACGCATCACAGGGCGCGGCACACGCCCATCATCATGGGTAAAGAGCCTCAAACGCAGCCGAATATCTGCCGAGAGGGCCTCCCCCATACCCTCGCGCCCTCTCAAGGGGTCACGTTCCTCCAACAAAGCAGCTAAACACGCTGCTACTGCTTGCTCCTCCACCGTACGCGCAGCGCACAGCAAGGCAGCTAAACGAGGATGCGTGCCAAAATTAATCATCCTCTGCCCAAGAGGGGTTAACACTCCCTCTTTATCCAACGCCCCTAACTCATGTAGCAGTGCTTGTGCCGCTGCAAGGCCACCAGCAGGGGCAGGATCGAGCAAAGGTAGAGCCTTTGGCTCTGTCCCCATCGCTTGCTGCCATGCCGCTGTCAGGAGGGCAAAATCACATAAATCAGCCTCTAAAATGGCGGGGATGTCCTGCACAATCAAACTGCGCTGCGTCATCTCCGACCATAAACGAATAGCCACACCGGGGGCTTGCCGCCCTGCGCGCCCTGCCCGTTGCTCCGCCGTAGCGCGGGAGATGCGGCGTGTGTGCAACCGCGGTAAGCCCGTACTGGCATCACGCTGTGGCAAACGCCGCCACCCACCATCTACCACCACACGCACCCCCGGTACGGTAACAGAAGTTTCTGCAATGGAGGTCGCCAATACAATCCGCCGTCCTGAGGTGGGATCTAACGCACGGGCTTGGTCCTCAACCGATTGTTCCCCATACAGGGGATAAAGTGGAGCTTGCTCGCCCAAAAGACGCTGCAAAAAAGCCTCTGTGCGGCGTATCTCCCCGATACCGGGTAAGAAAGCTAGAATAGAGCCCTCTTCCTCCTGCCATGCTTGCGCCACAGCGTGCGCGCATGCCTCTGGTAAATCCCGCAGATGGCCTATATCCCGCCTATGGCGAATTTCTACAGGGTAGTGCCGCCCATCACTCTCAAGCAATGGAGCCTGCAAAGCCGTTGTAAAAAGGCTAGCCTCTAAGGTGGCAGACATCGCTATGAGGCGTAAATCCGGCCGAAAGTTCTGCTGCACATCACGGCAGAATCCTAAAGCCGTATCTCCATCGAGGGAACGCTCATGCACCTCATCGAAAATAACAGCAGCCACGCCCTCCAAAAGCGGGTCTGCCACAAGACGGCGGACCAATAGCCCTTCTGTTACAACCTCAATACGCGTTTGGGCAGAAACCGCACTCTCCAGCCGGGTACGATACCCAATCACCCCACCGGGGACCTCCCCTCGCAAAGCGGCCATACGCTGCGCTGCAGCCCGCACCGCTACACGCCGTGGCTCGACCAACAAAATGCGGCCTGCCCCCAACCATGCCGGGGCACGCTCTAACAAAAAGGGAGGGACGGTTGTCGTCTTACCCGCACCCGGTGGAGCTACGAGAACGAGATTCGGCCCCGCGAGCAAGGCCTCATGCAGCGCGGGCAAAATCTCTGTTACCGGTAAAGGCTCTGACATCACACCACGCTGCATACGGGAGATAACGCTTAATCCTCGTAGGTCAGCAGGGACGTCACCGGCACGTCAATCTTCTTCCGCCCCCCAAGAGCTAAAAGCTCTATCATGACTGATGCCCCCACAACCTCCGCCCCGGCCTTGCGTAAAAGGTCGATCGAGGCAGCAAGTGTTCCACCTGTTGCAAGGAGGTCATCTAACACGACAACACGTTGACCGGGTGTGACCGCATCGGCCTGAATATGCAGCTCATCCTCGCCATATTCGAGGCTATATTTATGAGAGATTGTCTTACCCGGTAGCTTGCCCGGTTTGCGCAGCATCGTAAAGCCACATCCAAGCCGCGTTGCGAGCGGGGCAGCGGTAAGGAAGCCGCGGCTCTCAATCCCTGCCAAAAGGTCCGGCTGAAAGCGAGAGACAGCCTGCGCTAGCCGCCCTGTCGCCACCTGCCATGCTTCTGGATTCCGAATCAAGGTCGAAATATCGTAGAAAAGAATCCCTGGCTTAGGGAAATCTGGAACCTCGCGGATATAGCGTTTCAGCTCCAATGGGGCAGGGTCTTTAAAGGACATGAGCGCACTTCCCTCATAAATAGGGTCAGAATAAACAAAGGCCCCTTATAGGCCCTTCTCTTAGCGAGGGGGAAGGGGCATATGCCGCCCCATCCCATTAAGGAGCAAAACGAGCTGATAACAGCATGAAGATATAAGCCACAAACAGCATAATCCCCATGGGAATAGCCGTACCTACAGGCAACCAAGAGACCATCACACTCGCTGCAATCCCAAAGAGATATTGCCCTGTCCCAGCCAAAGCTGTGGCAACACCCGCATTACGGCCCTGCGTCAATAAAGCCCCGGCCATAGCATTCGGCCCGATGCAACCGCCGGAGCCTAAAGCACACACCATCGCCCCAAATAATGGCCATAAATAAAGATGTTTAAGATGCCCCGCTGCGTCCACATCTATCGCAGACCACACAGCAATCGCTAACAAAATCACCGACCCTATCATGCTGATGCTCAAGCCAGCTTTTAACAGGGTCCGGCTATGATAATAATTCAACAACCACGCATTAATCTGCGATGAGGCAATCATACATAACGCCATCACCCCAAAGAGCATCCCATATTGGAAGGGCGTGAAGGCATACACGCTCTCAAATAAGAAAGGGGCGGCAGTAAGATACGTGAAGATAACAAAGCCCTGTATCATCCAAATCAGAGCATTGAAGCGATAATTCCTATCCTGCAAGGTTTGCCCGTAGCGGACAATAACAGGCCATAACCTGATAGGGTGACGGTCCTCCCCGGCCAATGTTTCTGGCAGAAAGAGAAAAACAATCACTAACCCCACAACCCCATATAATGATGTCGCCCAGAAAATATCGCGCCAGCTAATAAATTGTAGTGCAAAGCCACCAAGAGCGGGGGCCAAAATCGGCACCACACCTTGGATGAGAATCAACCGAGACATCAACTTCGCCGTGGCATCACCAATGGTCAGGTCGCGGACGCAGGCATTGGGCACCACGAGGCTTGCCGCCCCCATCAAGGCCGCAAAAGCACGAAAGAAGCACAACATCGGCATAGAGGTTGCAAGCGCGCAACCCGCAGCGGCTATGGCATAAAATAACGTCCCCACTAAAAGCGGACGACGCCGGCCAAAACGGTCTGTTATCGGCCCTACGAGAATCTGCCCAATCGCTAAGCCCGCCACCCAGGCAGCCATGGTCAAGCTCCCCGTCCCAGCAGCAGAGCCTAACTGACGCTCCATCTCTGGCAAAGCGGGCAAATAAATATCAGTCGAGACAGGGCCTACAGCGGTGAGTGTCCCTAATATTAAAGGCACCCACATGGGCAAATGCCCACCTCTTACCAAGGGCTTTGTAAGCACGGCTTGCTTAAAAACACTGCGTTGTGACATCGCCATAATGCGTTATTCTGCCTTCTGTCTATCCTGATGGAAGCCGCGTAACACCCAGCCTGCTAATCCAGCAGAGGATAGTGCCAAGATTATCGCCATAATCAAGGCCCCCCCGTGTCCTATTTCTACACCACGCCCAGCGAGGAGAAAAACAAGATTTTGTGACACCCCACCAAGCATTGTCGCTAGCACAAACCGCCCAACAGCAAGCCTCATCATCCCTGATGAGACCGAGACCAGCAAAGCCGACCCCACTGGCAATAGACGTGCGCATAATACCGCACGAAAAGGAGCTGCCACCCCCGCTTTAATAAACCACGGCATAGCGGCTTTGTTTACAGGGTGCCATCGCTGCCAAAGCCAGCCCCCGCTATAGCCCAAAAACGCCCCGCCCCCATAAGCGAGGCTCGCCTCTACCAAGCCGAGCTTAACACCAAGACTCGCCCCAAGAACAAAACAAAGCACCTGACGGGGGAAACCCAACGCACAATACGCTATTGTCGCCGGTAAAAGCCACGCTACCGCATAGGGCCGCCCCGCCCAACTCTGCAAGACGCACACACCTCGTTGAATGAAAGGCACATGCCATAACAGCAATGGCCCAACTAATAAAAAGAGGGCAAAACCCATCACCGGCATGAGAGACCTTCTACGGGAAGGACGCTGCCCCTCATGCTCCTGCGGTATATAGCGTTGGCCTATCAGATTAAGCCTCGTGCGCGAATCTGAGCAAAAGCTGCTAAGGTAACCATACACGTAATCTCGCCCTCAACAATCATACGCTCAAACTCCGCAAAGCTTACATCACGTACGACCATATCAGCCTCGCTTGCTTCCCGCTCTGCCTCACCCCGAATGAGATTACGCGCTAAGAAAACATGCCCCTCTTGCGTAGAATAACCCGCCCCTTGATAGAGCGTGCCAGCATGAATCAACTCCCCCGCACGAAGGCCCGTCTCCTCCCGCAATTCCCCTAAAGCGAGGGCCTCTGCCTCCGCATCGGGCCGTGTCTCCCACATCCCCATCGGGAATTCCCAAAGCCGCTTGCCTACAGGATAACGGAATTGCTGTACAAGAGTGACCCGCCCATCCGCATGCACAGGCATGATCACCGCAAAAGGCCCACGCTCTACAATACCATAGAGACCTTCCTTCCCACCGGGATGGATGATTTTATCCTCCCGTACGGCCGTCCACGGATTTTTATAAACCATCTCTGAGGAAAGAATACGGTATCCTGCATCCTCACGGGCTTTTCTTAACGCATCATCAGTCATCATCCATGCTCCTTCCTGCAAGCTATGAAATGGATAACCTAAAGAAACTCTTTATAAAACAACCCACCTGATTGCTGCATGGCAGCCATTCATAACTATATCAGCAAAGCAAACTTTGCCCCGTGACGGAAAAGGTTTTCTCACCTATGGTCGAGACCTAAGCAAAGTTATGCCTATGTCAGCTATAGGTGGGCATGGCTGCAAAAACTGCAAAGGGGATGTTCATGTCTGACGAAGACGCAACCTACACGTGCTCACCGACTATGCGTGTGATGCCCGTTGTTTTCTTTAACCTCCTCGTATATTTCGTCATCGGGCTGCCCAACGCTATTATTGGTGCTCAGTTCGTCCATAATACGCTGGGTTTTAGTACGGCTATTGCAGCGAGTACCATCTCCCTACAATATATCGGCACGGCAATGGGCCGTGTGATTGTTGGCCACCGTATTGACGTCTTTGGCCCGAAAGCGGTCTTAAGATGGGGTTTGATTCTCTGCACCATCTCCGGTTTGTTGATGTGCCTTGCTGCGCTCATTCCTACATCCCATTTGATGGGTATGAATGACACAGCCCGCTATGTAGCGTTGGCTGTTGCTCTTATCAGCCGTCTTTTCATCGGTTGGTCAGAGAGCTGCACATCTACCTCTGTAACAACATGGAACCTCCGCCGCGTTGGACCGGCTCATTCCTCCGTTGCTATTTCTTGGAATGGTGTGACCTCCTACGGTGGTATCGCTGTTGGTGTGACTGTTGGGCAATGGCTCAGCGGCTTGCTGCCAACCATCAAGCTTCTGCCTGTTGGTATCTTTGCCGCAGCATTGGGCATTTGCGGGTTCATCATCTTGACCTTCTATAAGGCCATTAAACCCCTGCCCAGCAAGGGTAAGCCTATGTCCTTCGGCCTCGCAGTGAAGAAGGTGCTGCCTTATGGTGCCGCTCTGGCTGCTGGATCTGTCGGCTTCGGGACGGTGAACAGCTTCCTCGCCCTGTACTATACAGAGAATCACTGGACAGGCCTTGGCATTGCCTTCGGCGTGTTCGCAGCATGCTTTATCTTCATGCGGATTTTCGTCTCTGGCCAAATCGACAAGCATGGCGGTGTGCCGATTGCCTATATGTCCCTCGTGACAGAAGCTATCGCTATGGCCGTGTTCTGCTTGGTCCATAACAATACAGGCGGGTTGATCGGTGCTGCCCTAACCGGTGCTGGCTTCTCCCTCCTCTTCCCTGCTATGGGTACAATGGCCGTCAAGACCGATGGGCCAGAGTTCCATGGGATTCTCATCGCTGCTTACTCCATCTTCACGGACATCACCATTGTGGTTTCCAGCTGGTTCATGGGTGGTTTGCGCGACCATATGGGCTGGGGCGTCATGTTTGCTGTAGCTGGCGTGCTCTGCGTTAGCGGCATCGCCTTTAGCTCTCTCTTCTCTCGTATCCCTGGGTGCGGTATTCCCAAAAACACCCAATAAGGCAGGGCCTTACAGCAAAGGCGTAGTCTCACCGCTACGCCTTTATGGGATTTATCCCATGCTAAATGCCGGGTTCTTGCACCCGGCATTTTTTATGCGAAGGAAACACATCTTTTATGGCCATTCAATTCTGCTCTGTCTTTTGTGGCTCTCGCCTTGGTCATGACCCCGCCTATATGCACACAGCCCGCGCCCTTGGCACGGCCCTAGCCCAAGCAGGCATCACCCTTGTTTATGGGGGCGGCAAAGCTGGATTAATGGGGGCTGTTGCTGATGCAACATTACAAGCAGGCGGGCGCGTTAAAGGGATTATCCCCCGCTTTTTAGAAGCACGAGAAATCCTCCACGAAGGCGTAACAGACCTCGACGTGACAGAGGACATGCCCACACGCAAAGCCAAGCTCTTTGCAATTGCTGATGCTTATATCGTCCTGCCCGGCGGCTTTGGTACGTTTGATGAGTTTTCCGAGGTCCTCGTCAATCGCCAGCTTGGGCTAAGCCAGCGACCCATCATCATCCTCAACGCTCATGGCTGGGCAAATGCGCTCATCACTATGCTTCGTACAACCTTAGAGCAAGGATTCGCCGATGCTACTGCCTCAAGCCTCTATGAGGTTGTGGAGGATGTACCAAGCGTCATCCAGCTTTTGCAGGAGCCTTCACGCGCTTAATTTTCGCCCCACAGGCAGAGAGCTTTTCCTCCACATGCTCATAACCGCGATCAAGATGATAAACGCGGCTAAGCTCCGTTTCGCCCTCTGCCACCAACCCTGCCAGAATGAGGGAGAAAGAGGCCCGCAAATCAGTCGCCATCACCCGTGCGCCAGAAAGATGCTCCACCCCACGAATCACCGCAGCACGCCCTTGGATCGTAATATTCGCCCCCATACGATTCAGCTCTGGCACATGCATGAAGCGATTCTCAAAAATCGTCTCAGTGATCATAGAGGCCCCCTCCGCTACAGAGAGCATCGCCATGAACTGCGCCTGCATATCTGTCGGGAAGCCCGGATAAGGCTCGGTCGTTAAATCTAACCCGCGCAAACGGCCTTGGCTGCGCACCCTCAGCCCCTCAGCCTCCTGCGTAACCTCAACACCAGCCTGCTGTAGCGCATGGACTACCGCCTCTTGGTCGGCCATACGACCACCCTCTAGCAGGACATCCCCGCCAGTCATCCCGACCGCACAAGCATATGTCCCACATTCAATCCGGTCTGGCATCACCGCATAATGCGCGCCATGCAGCCGCTCCACCCCTTCTATCGTGATGGTGCCAGAATGTGCCCCGGTAATGCGGGCCCCCATGGCGTTCAAACACTTAGCGAGGTCTAAAATCTCCGGCTCCCGCGCGGCATTAACAAGCTCTGTCGTCCCACGCGCTAGGGTAGCAGCCATCATGATATTCTCTGTCGCCCCCACACTGGGGAACGGTAATACCACACGCCCCCCCTGCAAACCCTGCGGGGCACGCGCATGGATATAGCCTGCCTCTAACTGAATCTCCGCCCCTAAAGCCTCTAGCCCTTTGAGGTGCAAATCCACCGGGCGCGTACCAATGGCACAACCACCGGGCAAAGAGACACGCGCCTCGCCCATACGGGCCAAAAGAGGCCCCAACACCAAGATAGAAGCCCGCATACGAGAGACAATATCATAAGGGGCTTCTACAGAGTGAATAGCCCCCCCAAGGCTCAGCGTGCCGGGGCCATCAACCTCCGCCACCTCATAACCAAGCTGGCCCAATAAGGTCCGCATCGTGCGGATATCGGCAATATCAGGCACGTTAGAGAGAATCAAAGGCCCTTCAGAGAGGAGGGACGCTACCATCAGCTTCAAGCCGGAGTTCTTTGCACCACCAACAGGGATGCGCCCTTCCAAACGCCGCCCCCCCTCTATGAGGAAATAATCCATCAGCCTTGTTCCCCTCGCCTCTTAACCTAAAATATGCCGCTTATAAGCGCGGCGGTGTTACACCAGACTGCCGCATATATTTCCCTGCCCTATCAGCATAGCTCACCTCACAAGGGCTATCACCTTTAAAGAACAAGAACTGGCAAATACCCTCATTAGCGTAAATACGAGCTGGCAGAGGGGTTGTATTGCTTATCTCAATGGTCACTTGCCCTTCCCATTCAGGCTCTAAAGGGGTGACATTGACGATAATCCCACAACGCGCATAGGTCGATTTACCAAGGCAAACAACCAGCGTATCCCGCGGGATGCGGAAATATTCCACCGTATGCGCTAGGGCAAAACTATTAGGCGGGATTGTAATATCCCCCCGGCGCGTGACAAAACTATCAGAGCTAAAATTCTTTGGGTCCACAATGGCATTATCCACATCTGTAAAGATATGAAACTCATCAGCCACGCGGGCATCATAGCCATAAGAGGACAGGCCGTAGGAAATCACCTTCTCACGCTTCTGTGCCTCAACAAAAGGCTCTATCATACCATGGTCTTTCGCCATGCGACGTATCCAGTGATCGGGCATAATTGACATAGCCGCTCTCCCTTATGATTAATAACCTCTACGGTCACTCAAATCGTGCTTAAATCCCAGCCCGACCAGCCGGACCTCTTTTACCATATCATCTGCCTGCGCTAGGACAAAATTATCCCCTATCGCGGGTCAGACCCATTACGGATCGTCAAATCCGACATACTAGGGCGATAACGCCGCTTTAACACCGTTGCCGTATCGCGCACCGCACCACCGCGCAATGTGCGACGGAAACGCGGCCAACGTGGCTTAACCTCACTGGCTAAAACCCCCGCCACAATAAAGCCTGCCCCGACAAGGGTCGTTATCGTTAGAACATCCCCTGTAAAGAACCCTACAAGGCCACCCCATATTGGCTCACTCGCATAAATAATCGTTGCTTTTGTGGGGGAGACTGTCTTTTGCGCCCAGTTAAGCACAAGTTGTGTGGCCGCACTCACCACACCCATTACGAGCGCACAGCTCATCCAGCCCCAACTGAAGGCTGGAATATGCTCCCCAACTACCGGCATCAGCACAAAAGAAAGTAATGCCCCAGCAACCAGCTGCACAAAGGCCATACGGCGGCTATCAGTCTCTAAAGCGAAAAGACCAACGCAGATAATCTCAAAAGCGTAAGAGAACGTCCCCAATAAGGTCAAACCGTCACCGGAGCTCATCGTTAAGCCCGTCTTCCACGGTTCAGCGAGAAGAACTAACCCAACAAAGGCGAGGAAAATACCAATGATCCCACTCGTATTAGGGGCCTTACGCAAGATGATCCATTGCAGAAGGGGAACAAGGGGAACGTAAAGAGCCGTCAAAAACGCAGAGCGACTACTGGTAATTGTCAACAAGCCTTCTGTTTGACAAATATACCCAAAGGCCAACACAAGGCCGATCATCCCACCACGCCAAATCTCCGAGCGTGGAATCCCCTGCAAGACGCGCTTACGCCCTACAAAACAAACCACAAACAACGCCGCAATAAGGAAGCGCACCCCAATAAAGAACATCGGCCCACTGGTCTTTAAAGCCAGCTGGATGATGTAATAGGTCCCCCCCCATAATATAGTGATAATCCCCAATGCAATTTCTTGCCGGGATGGGAGCGGTAAGGAGAGCTTATTCATTAGGCTTTCTCTCGGCTAGAGGCACTCGTAGGGCGGGCACGTTGCTGCTGCTTGCGGCGCATCAAATTGGCACGCAAAGCCTCTGCCTCGCGTAATTGACGCTCCTGCCGCGCTGTCATAGGGGCAGGCTCCATCTTTTTCGCCCTATCAGGCTTCATGCTCTACATCCCTCTCCTGATGGAAGCGTATAAAAGCCTCCTGCAAATGGCTGGATAGAAGCTCATCATACACACCCAACGTGGCTTGCTGCATATGTTGTTTTGTATAGCGCGCTAACGCATGGGCGCGTATTTCATCTTGCCGCTCTGCCATAAGTTCTGGGGGCACGTCCAGCACTTCCCGCAGGGCCATAGCAAGCGCGCGCGAATCCCCCGCAGGGACAAGCGTTCCCGTCTCACCATGATGGATAGTCTCTTTCAACCCCCCACGGGCAGAGCCTATAACCCAGCGTCCCATCATTTGCGCTTCTACCGGCACACGCCCAAACGGCTCTGGCCTTAAAGAGGGCACCACGACAATATGCGCTAATTTATACGCTGCGGCCATATCGTGACACACACCCGCAAAACGCAAACGGCTGGCTATACCGCGTTCTTCAGCCAATTTCTGCAACATCCGCGCATACGGTTTTTCTTCCCCCGGCCCAACCATAACACACACCCACTCTTGCTCTGGATGGTGCGCTGCTAGATACCCCAAGGCTTCAATAAGACATTCCTGCCCTTTCCAACGCGTAAGCCGCCCTGGCATGAGGATAATGCGACTTCCCTCACCCACACGCCAACGCTCCAGCAAAACTTGCAATTGTCCCCCACGCACCGCTTCGGGGGCGAAAATAGCCGGGTCACTCCCGCGTGGGATGACCCGTAACCGGTCCTCCCCCACGCGATATTCTTTACGCAAACGCTCCCCTATATGCTCCGACACCGCAATCACACGCTGCCCACGCACTAGGCCGGAATTATACCACTTTTTCAGCCAAAAACGCGCTTGATGGTCCCCATGCCATGTCGTCACAAGCGGGATGTTCTCTTTCCGGCAGGCTATCGCTGCGACAAGAGCCGGATAACGCGAGCGCGCATGGACCAAACTTACCCCTTCTCGGCGGATAAGCCGACGCAATGCCGCCACCCGGCTGAAAAAAGATCGCAGCGAGACACTCTTCCGAAAAGCCATCTCCACATGCTCGCCCCCTACATAGCGCAAACGCGACACCAAAGCCCCACTCTCCGCTGCTACAAGAGCACGCCCTCCCGCTTGGCTGATCGCCTCCGCCATATCGACCGCACCGCGTTCCAACCCCCCAATCCCAAGAGCAGGTAGAAGCTGAAGAATCACCGGTCTTTGCGTCATCACCATGCCTCGTTCTGTCACCCAGCTGGGATCGTTACCACAGCACCACCGCTATGGCTGGTTGCCGCAAGCGTGCTGAGGACTTGAACCATCGTAAAGGCCTCCTTACTGCGGAAGTCCGTATCAGAGATCCAATACCAGCATTTTTTATAAAAAACAGCAGCATATGGGCTCTCAGGTGCTTCTTTACCAGAATGAATAACCACCTCCGGGCGGCTCTCAATCCCAACTTGGCCAATCGTTGGCAAAGTACGACCGGAATGAACATCCTTCTCCGGCACTTCCATCTCATAAGAAAGCTGAGTAAGCATAGCGAGCATAGAACGTGTAAGAATAGCTATTTGCCCTGCTTTCTTAGGGTAAGGGCCGTACACAATCTCCGCCTCACTCGTCTCAGCATCAAGATGCAGTAACCGCCGCACCTCACCTTGAATCGCCTGTAAGTTACTGTCGGCCGTACTGGTGAGGACAAGATATATATGCTCGTTCGGCTGGCCATTGCCTCCCTTGCTTTCATTACTGCCCGTCCCCGGCGTTGCATTGACCGACTTGCCTCCCTTTGATGAAGCAGGATCATCTGTCGCAATACGCACCGTCATCGCCCCAGCAAGCTGCAACTGACGTAAATCATGCAATAAAAGATAAAAGCGGACCGACCCTCCCCCAAAAGGCCCCACCCCCCGCACATTCGAGAGGCCATCAATAGATTGTGCTGTCAGCCGCAAGAGCGTATCAATCGCCATCCCCCCAAGGCTGAGCGGCATAATCGCTACAGGAGAGATAGGGCGAACAATATTTTCCGCATATTGCTCCCCTGTTAAAGGCTGGTAAGTGATAGTTGGGTTCTCCGCTTGGGACATAGTGCCTGTCCCAAAGAGGTAATTACTTACCGCAGATGCCGGATAACCATAATACCCGCCTGAAAAACTACGCGAGAAGTTATAGCCAGCAATCACCTGCGTTGTATCCAAAAAGGCCGGTGGCTCCCCATAACGCAACCGCACGATATTGAGCAGCATTTCCCGCTTTTGCACCTCACCAAGGGCGCGGGAATAAGCAAGTTGGTCATGCCGCATACGCTCTGGGCCAAGCGTCAAACACCCCCCAAGTGCAAGAGGCAATACACATGCCCATAACGATAGCACGACACGCCCCTGCCACCTGCTACAGTCATTTTTCCACCGGCATATGGAATAAAGCCGCGCCACAAAACCCAGCTTACAGAATAAAGTTTTCAGGCCAAACAGGGGAGAACTCCTAATAAAGACAGTATGTTATAGTCACACCACCTCAGCTTAACGCAGATGCCACGCTTCTCCAACGGGAAAACATGCCCGTCCCTTATAGGAAAATCAGCTATCTTTTCCAGCTTTTCCCTCTTGAAAGAGCAAGACAGACTTACCAAATCGGTCCCATGGGCCTGTAGGCTTGCCTACCAGCCCGACCTGATAACGTCACAATAGGGTTTCCACCCGATGCCTTGAGGGGGTTGGGGGACGCCGCTGAAAAGGGACAAATCGTCATGGGTAAAATTATTGGTATTGACCTTGGGACAACCAACTCCTGCGTTGCTGTGCGCGAGGGGAATGAGAACAAGGTTATCGAAAACAGCGAGGGTGCCCGCACCACCCCATCCGTCGTTGCCTTCACTGATAGTGGGGAGCGTTTGGTTGGTCAGGCTGCAAAACGTCAGGCTGTCACAAACCCTGCCAACACACTTTATGCTGTAAAACGTCTGATTGGCCGTCGTTTTGACGACCCCACCGTTGCTAAGGACCAAAAGACCGTTCCTTACGAGATCGTCAAAGGCGATAATGGCGATGCGTGGGTGCGTGCCCGCGGCGAGAACTACGCCCCCTCCCAGATTTCCGCCTTCGTGCTCGGCAAGATGAAGGAAACCGCTGAGGCTTATCTCGGCGAGAAGGTGACGGAAGCCGTTATCACCGTTCCAGCTTACTTTAACGATGCTCAACGCCAAGCCACGCGCGATGCTGGTCGTATCGCTGGGCTGGATGTTAAGCGCATCATTAACGAGCCAACCGCCGCTGCCCTCGCTTATGGGCTTGAGAAAGGCGATTCTGGCAATGTGGCTGTGTATGACCTCGGCGGTGGTACATTCGATATTTCCATTCTGGAAATCTCCGATGGTGTGATTGAAGTGAAATCCACCAACGGTGATACCTTCCTCGGTGGTGAAGACTTCGACAATAAGCTGATCGATTATCTGGCTGATGAGTTTAAACGGGAGCAGGGGTTAGACCTCCGCACTGACAAAATGGCTCTCCAACGCCTGAAGGAAGCTGCCGAGAAGGCTAAGATTGAGCTTTCCTCCGCTAAGGAGACAGAGGTCAACCTGCCCTTCATCACCGCTGATGCTTCTGGGCCGAAACATCTTGTCGTCAAGGTGACCCGTGCAAAGCTTGAGAGCCTCGTTGATGATCTCATCAAACGGTCTCTGGAGCCTTGCCGCAAGGCCCTCAAGGATGCAGAGCTGACACCGGCCGACATTAAAGAGGTTATCCTCGTTGGTGGGCAGACCCGTATGCCCAAAGTTGTGGAGAGCGTTAAAGAGTTCTTCGGCAAAGAGCCTGCCCGCAATGTGAACCCTGATGAAGTGGTTGCCATCGGTGCGGCTGTGCAGGGTGGTGTTCTCCAAGGTGACGTCAAAGACGTGCTGCTGCTGGATGTGACCCCACTCTCCCTCGGTATTGAGACGCTGGGCGGTGTCTTTACACGTCTGATCGACCGTAACACGACGATCCCGACTAAAAAGAGCCAGACCTTCTCCACCGCTGAGGATAATCAGCCAGCTGTGACCATTAAGGTCTTCCAAGGTGAGCGCGAAATGGCCGCAGATAACAAGCTGCTCGGCAATTTTGACCTCACAGGCATTGCCCCGGCCCCGCGTGGTCAGCCGCAAATTGAGGTGACATTCGATATTGATGCTAACGGTATCGTCAATGTCTCCGCCAAAGATAAGGCAACTGGCAAGGAGCAGAACATCTCCATTAAGGGCGATGGTGGTCTCTCTGAAGCCGATATTGATCGCATGGTCAAAGAAGCTGAGGCAAATGCCTCTGCCGATAAGGCCCGCCGTGAGCTTGTGGACCTCCGCAACAGCACCGAGGCCATGATCCATCAGACCGAGAAGACCCTCTCCGAGGCTGGTGATAAGGTCCCTGCTGCTGATAAAAGCGAGGCAGAAGACGCTATCAAAAAGGCTCGCGAAGCCCTTGGTGGTGAGGATGCTGAGGCCATTAAAAAGGCCAGCGAGCATCTTACTCAAGTCGCTATGAAGGTTGGGCAAGCGGCTCACCAAGCTGGGGCTGGTGAGGCAGAAGGTCAGCCTGCTGGCGGCAAACCAGAGGAAGATATTGTCGATGCCGAGTTTGAGGACGTTGACGATAAAACAAAGAAATAATCGCTTATAATAAGGTGGAGCCCGGCCGTTGTTGCGGGGCTCCCCTTCCTGCGATTGGCGTCAATTCCCCCACTCACTGGGGGGTGACGCCTTTTTGCATAAGGGACAGACCATCATCACCCGGCCCGCCCTTATCCGGGTGCCCGCTCCCCTGCGTGACTGAGGACCATTATGGCTACACGAATGGATTATTACGAGACACTCAGTGTCTCCCGCACAGCAAGCGGTGCAGAGATTAAAAAAGCGTATCGTAAATTAGCAATGCGCTACCATCCCGACCGCAACCCCGATGATGAGGAAGCGGAAAGAAAGTTTAAGGAAGTCAACGCCGCTTATGAAGTCCTAAAGGACGAGCAAAAACGTGCTGCCTATGACCGTTACGGCCATGATGCTTTCGAAAACGGCATGGGCGGTGGAGCAGGTGGCTTTGGCGGTGGCTTCGGCGGGTTTGATGCTGGTGGCCTTGGCGATATTTTTGAGCAAATGTTCAATATGGGTGGCCGCCGCGCCCGCCAACAACGCCAAGCTGAGGACATACAAGTCCAGATCGACATCACCTTAACAGAGGCCTTCTCTGGCGTGCGGAAGGAAATTGAAGTCCCCACCCGCAAGGCCTGCTCCAGCTGCCAAGGCTCTGGCTCGGCAGACCCTAACGGCAGCAAACAAACCTGCCAAACGTGCCACGGGCAAGGGGCTGTGCGTGTGCAACGCGGCTTCTTTGTGGTGGAACAACCCTGCCCGACTTGTCATGGCGCAGGACAGACGGTGAGCAATCCATGCCATAGCTGCCATGGCAGCGGGACCGAAGCCGCAAAAGAGACTGTTGCTGTTGATATCCCCGCCGGGATTGAAGATGGCACACGCATCCGCCTTGCTGGCAAAGGCGAGGCTGGGGGCAGCGGTGTCCAGCCGGGGGACCTATATGTCCTCGTCACGGTGGATAGCCATAGTATCTTCGAGCGCGAAGGGGCTACCATCCAATGCCGCGTCCCCTTACGAATGACCCAAGCCGCCTTGGGTGATGAGATTGAAGTCCCGCTCATTGATGGGGGACGAACAATGGTGAAAATCCCTGCCGGGACGCAAACAGGCGATAATTTCCGCCTACGCGGGAAGGGCTTCTCCGTCCTGCACTCCAAAGCGCGGGGGGATATGTATATCCGCATCACGGTAGAAACCCCAAGCCACCTCACCAAACGTCAACGCGAATTGCTTGAGGAGTTCGAGGCAGAGAGCAAAGACCATAGCAAGGGCAGCCCCGAGCATGATGGCTTCTTTGCCCGTGTTAAAAAGTTCTGGGAGCGATAAGGGCTGAGCATCATGAGCAACATTCTCTCTCCCCGCATCGGCATTGCGGGCATTACCGGGCGGCTAGGGCAGCTTTGTGCGGAGGAAGCAGGCCCGCATCTCGCAGGCGGGCTGTCCCGCACGGCTGACCCTGCGCGTCATATCACCAGCGAAGCCGATGCGCTTGGGCGTGAATGTGACGTGATTATTGATGTCAGCCATGCAAGCCTTGTCCCCACTCACGCCCGTGCCTTTACGCAAGCAGGGTGTGCGTGGGTCCTCGGCACAACGGGGTTAGATGCCGCAGCACAACACGCTGTAGAACAAGCAGCCGAGCATATCGCTGTCCTCCAAGCGGCGAATTTTTCTCCTGCGCTTACTATGTTGCTCTCCCTCGCACGCCAACTCGGCGCAGCCTTGCCAGATTATGATGCGGAAATTGTGGAGACACATCATCGCCAAAAGCTAGATGCCCCCTCCGGCACGGCTCTCGCCATTGGGCGGGCTGTTGCTGCAGGACGAGAGGCAGAGTTTGAGCAGGTTAAACGGTTAGACCAAAATGGTAAGCGGCCTGATGGGGCCATCGGTTTTGCCTCCCTCCGTGGGGGGCAAGTTATTGGCGAGCATGAGCTGCGCTTCCTCACCACCGATGAGGAAATTACCCTCTCCCACCGCGCATTAGACCGCCGCGTCTTCGCCCGTGGTGCGCTTAAAGCAGCCCTCTGGTTAGCACAGCCTCACCGCAAAGCAGGGCTATACAGCATGCAGGATGTGCTAAACACACCGTAATTGTTCCCCCTCATGGCCATGTTGCGCGTCTTTTTTCCTACCCTGCCAACATGGCCTAACAAGCGGAAAATACGCACTTTCTTTACAATCCAATCCCACGCGTTGAAATGTAAAGAACGCGCTAACCCTTGACCTCAGAGCGTTTTTCAGCCAAGCGGTTAGGTTCTTCATGTCCTGTCGCTTGTGCCTTTCGGGGGGCAGGGGCAGCCTTTTTTTCACCACTCATTCCCTGCGAGGTCCCTGAGTGCGCAATCACGGCGATTTTCTTTTTACTTCTGAATCCGTTTCCGAAGGTCATCCCGATAAAGTAGCAGACCGTATCTCCGATACCGTCCTAGATGCTTACCTTGAGGCCGAGCCAGAAGCCCGCGTAGCTTGTGAGACACTGGTTACTACGAATCGTGTCATTCTTGCTGGCGAAGTTCGCGGCCCTAAAGCTGTCGAAGATACATTGATCGACCGCGCCCGCGAGGCCATCAAAGATATTGGTTATGACCAAGAAGGCTTCTCTTGGAAACATGCTGAAATCACCTCCCTCCTCCACGCACAATCTGCCGATATTGCTGTCGGTGTTGATAGTGCTGGCGATAAGGATGAAGGCGCAGGCGACCAAGGCATTATGTTCGGTTTCGCCACGCGTGAAACTGAAGAGCTTATGCCTGCTCCGCTCTTTTACGCCCAAAGCATCCTAGAGCGCATCCGCGATTATCGTAAGCAAGGCGATGCACGCGGCGTGGGCCTACTACCTGATGCTAAAAGCCAAGTCACGCTGCGCTATGTGGATGGCAAACCTGTTGGGGCGACCTCTGTTGTGGTCTCCACCCAACATGCAGAAGGTATGCGCCAAAACACCATCCGCGAAATGGTGCGTGAGACTGTCCGGGAGGTCCTGCCCGAAGGGTGGATGTGCCCAGAGCATGAGTTCTACGTCAACCCGACAGGCAATTTCGTCATCGGGGGGCCAGATGGCGATGCCGGGCTAACAGGCCGCAAAATTATTGTGGATACTTACGGCGGGGCTGCCCCTCATGGCGGCGGAGCTTTCTCCGGGAAGGACCCGACCAAGGTGGACCGCTCTGCTGCTTATGCCGCACGCTATCTGGCTAAGAATGTCGTTGCAGCGGACCTCGCAGACCGTTGCACCATCCAGCTCAGCTACGCAATTGGCGTCTCCCGTCCGCTCTCTGTTTATGTGGACCTGGATGGCTCTGGCAAAGATGTGGATGAAGTTCGCCTCGGCGCGTTGCTCAATGAGATTGTGGACCTCTCCCCCCGTGGCATCCGCGAGCGTCTGCGTCTTAACCGGCCTATCTACAGCAAAACAGCCGCTTACGGGCATTTTGGCCGTATTCCTGACCCTGCGTTAGATAACTTCACATGGGAAAATACGGACCTTGCCGAGCAGCTTAAAAGCGCGCTCAATCGCTGAAGTCCTACAGGGAGGGGCATAAGCCTCTCCCCCTCTGCCAGCCTCCGCTTCCTCTCCATGTTCAGCATGAAAAGGGAGTGGAGGCTTTTTATCATCCTCAACTTTAGTGCCCGATTGTGCTTGAAGACCTCAAACCCCAGCCCGAACGCCTCTATGGCCGCCAACGTGGCCATCCCCTCCGCCCACGCCAGCAACGCTTGCTCGATGAGGCCCTCCCGCGTGTTCATTTCCGCAATATGGCCGCTCCGTTGGAAGGCTTCGGCAAGCCTGTCTCTCAACTCTTCTTAGAGATTGGCTTTGGTGGTGGTGAGCATGCTTATGACCAAGCCGCTCGCAACCCAGAGGCTGGCTATATCGCAGCGGAAGTGTTTGATAATGGCGTTTGCTCCCTCCTCTCGCGCATCATCCCAGAGGGGGAAGAAGCCACAGCCTTAGGGCCGGATAATCTACGCCTTTGGGCAGAAGATGGCCGCCAATTATTAAAAGGCCTGCCCGATTCCTGCTTAGACCGCGCCTATCTCATGTTTCCCGACCCGTGGCCTAAAGCCCGCCATGCGAAGCGGCGTTTCATCCATCCAGAGAATCTGCGCCATATGGCTCGGCTGCTTAAACCCGGTGCGCCGTGGCGTGTCGCAAGTGACCACCCTGTCTATCAAGACTGGGTCACAGAAGTGATGAGCCAGCAAACGCTCTTTGAGGCCCCACCGCCCGCCTTAGAACGCCCCGCAGACTGGTCCCCCACACGCTATGAGGCCAAAGCCTTCCGTGAAGGGCGGCAGCCTTTTTACTGGACCTTTACACGCAAAGGGTGAGATACCTTCTCTGACCACTCTTTATGTTCCCTGTAAGCAGTAGGAGTCCCCTCATGTCACAGACCCAAAGCGATAACACAACCGCTATAGAGCGGGAGGAAATGGCCTTTGATGTCGTCATCGTGGGGGGCGGGCCTGCCGGACTCACTGCCGCTATTCGCCTCCGTCAACAACAGCCAGAACTTTCAGTCTGCTTGTTGGAGAAAGGCAGCGAAATTGGCGCGCATATTGTCTCCGGTGCTGTGCTAGAGCCTAGCGCGTTGACAGAGCTTTTCCCAGATTGGCCGGAGCGCGGTGCCCCACTTCACACACCTGTCCGAGATGAGAAGCTCCTCTTTCTGACAAAAAAACCGCCATCCCCATCCCAGCTCTCCATCTCCTCATGCCGCAAATGGATAATCGGGGGAATTACATCATCTCCCTCGGCGCATTCTGCCGTTGGCTCGGGGAGCAAGCCGAGGCTCTGGGGGTGGAAATCTATCCCGGCTTCTCTGGCGCAGATTTGTTTATTGAGGATGGCAAAGTTTGCGGCGTTATCACTGGGGATATGGGCATCAACCGCCAAGGTAAGCCAAAGCCTGACTACACATCAGGGATGATTCTCCGCGCGAAACAAACCATTCTGGCAGAAGGGGCCAGAGGTTCGCTCAGCAAAAAAGCCATGGCCCGCTTTGACCTCCGCAAAAACGCCGACCCGCAGACCTTCGGCCTAGGGATTAAGGAAGTATGGGAGATTCCTGCGGAGAATCATCGCCCCGGCTTTGTGCAGCATAGCTTTGGCTGGCCGCTTGATACCCACACTTATGGCGGGGCCTTCCTCTACCATTTCGGGGAAAATCTGGTGTCTTACGGCTTCATCACCGCGCTAGATTACCGCAACCCATGGCTCTCCCCTTTTGAGGAAATGCAGCGCACCAAGCAGCACCCCGCCTTTAAGAAACATTTTGAGGGCGGACGGCGCATCATGTACGGGGCGCGGGCTATCTCCGAAGGGGGATTACAATCCCTCCCCCATCCTATCTTCCCCGGTGGGGTTTTGACAGGCGATTGCGCGGGCTTCCTCAATATGCCCAAGATTAAAGGCATCCACACCTCCATGAAGTCCGGCATGATTGCCGCAGATGCGGTGCTAGAGGCCATCCAAACTGAGCAAACTGAGGCCAGCACCTACATGCAGGCCCTAAAGGCCTCATGGTTATGGAAGGAACTCTCCGCTGCACGCAATATTCGTCCAGCCTTCTCTCATTGGGGGATGCTCGGCGGAGCCGCCTATAGCGGGATTGATAGCATGATTTTCCGTGGGCGCGCCCCTTGGACCTTGCATCACCGCCATGCTGATAACCAAACTCTCCTCCCCGCTGATCAAGCCCCCAAAATCGACTACCCCAAAGCCGATGGTAAGCTAACCTTCAACCGGGCCGAATCTGTCTTTCTCAGCAATATCAGCCATGATGATGACCAACCTGTGCATCTACATGTAGGCGATATGCAAACGTGGAAAGAGGTTAACCTTGCCCGCTTTGCCGCCCCAGAGAGCCGCTATTGCCCTGCCGGTGTGTATGAAACCAATGAGGCAGAGGAGCTTGTTATCAATGCTCAAAACTGCGTGCATTGCAAAAGCTGCGACATTAAAGACCCAGAGCAAGATATTAACTGGTGTACGCCAGAAGGCGGTAGCGGGCCAAATTATCCTTCTGGGATGTGACTTTTAGGATAAAAGCGGATAACCTAACCCCAGTTTCATTTTAAGCTGCGACAGCAACAAAGGATGACCATGAAGGTTCTTGTCCCCGTCAAACGGGTTGTTGATTACAACATCAAGCCACGCGTTGCCGCAGATGGCCGTGGTGTCGAAACGCAGGGCGTGAAAATGTCCATGAATCCCTTCGATGAAATCGCACTGGAGGAAGCCCTCCGCCTGCGAGAGAAGGGCCATGCTAGTGAGGTCATCGCGGTAACCATCGGCCCGCAAGTGGCTCAGGATGTCCTCAGGACCGCCATGGCCATGGGGGCAGACCGTGCCATCCTCATCAGCACCGATGTAGATTGTGAGCCGCGCGTGGTCGCTAATCTCCTCAAAGCCGTTGTGGAGAAAGAGCAGCCGGGCCTTATCTCCATGGGCAAGCAAGCCATTGATGATGATATGAACGCCACTGGCCAGATGCTCGCAGCCAAGCTTGGCTGGCCGCAAGGGACATTCGCCAGTCAGGTTGACATTGCCGATGGCCACGCCACCGTTACGCGGGAAGTTGATGGCGGGACGGAGACCCTTGCCCTCACCCTACCTGCGGTCATCACAGCGGACCTCCGCCTTAATGAGCCACGCTATGCCTCCCTGCCTAACATTATGAAGGCGCGTAAAAAGCCACTGGAGACGCTTGAAGCAGCCTCCTTAGGCGTTGACCTGACACCCCATCTCACGGTGGTAAAGGTCGCTGAGCCGCCCCAACGCACAGCGGGCATCATTGTCGAAACCGTGGATGAGCTGGTCCAGAAGCTCAAGACAGAAGCGAAGGTGATCTGATGACCGCACTTGTTCTGATCGAAATCGAGAACGGCAAGGTCCGTCAGGCTTCCCGTTCTGCCATTGCCGCTGCCTCCCGCTTTGGCGAGGTTGATGCGCTGCTCCTTGGAAACACTGGGGCGGAAGCTGCCGGCACATTGGCTGGTGTACGCAAGGTTCTGCATGTTCCCACACTCACTCATGCCCTCGCCGAGCCTGCAGCGGCTCTGCTAGCCACATTGGCCCCCTCTTACAGCCATATTCTTGCGGCATCATCCTCCAGCGGGAAGAATATCCTCCCCCGTCTAGCCGGGCTGTTGGATGTTCAGCCTATCTCTGACGTGGTGAAGATTGAGGATGAGAGTACGTTCATCCGGCCTATCTATGCGGGTAATGCCCTCGCCACTGTGCAATCCAGCGATAACGTCAAAATCCTGACCATTCGCTCCTCCAGTTTTGACCCTGTGGCTGAGAGCGGCGGCAATGCAAGCCTTGAAGTGCTAGACGCCCCCGCTGATGACGGCAAAAGCCGCTTTGTGAAGTTGGAACAAAGCCAATCCGACCGTCCAGAGCTAGAGGTCGCGCGTGTGGTCATCTCTGGTGGTAAGGGCCTTAAAGATGCCTCTAACTTCCATAATTTATTAGAGCCGATTGCCGATAAATTAGGGGCCGCTATTGGGGCCTCCCGCGCAGCGGTGGATTCTGGCTTTGCCCCCAATGAGATGCAGGTGGGCCAAACGGGTAAAGTGGTTGCGCCAGAGCTTTACATCGCTACGGGCCTCTCTGGGGCTATTCAACATCTTGCTGGGATGAAAGATAGCCGCGTGATTGTTGCTATCAATATCGACCCAGAGGCTCCCATCTTCAAAGTGGCGGATTACGGCATGGTAGGGGATCTCTTTGAGATTCTACCTGCTCTAACCAAAGCTCTGTAGGCTCTATCGCGCCTTTCTTAAAGACACCCGCTTTCTCTTCCACGAGAAGGCGGGTGTTCTATTTGCTACCGGGCAATCATTTCTTTATTTTTCTGGAAAAACAGAAGGGCTCCCCCTTGCACCCCTGTTAGAGGCGGGGTAGGTATAACCCCACAAATCGGAGTGTAGCTCAGCCTGGTAGAGCACTGTGTTCGGGACGCAGGGGCCGGAGGTTCGAATCCTCTCACTCCGACCATTTCTCACTTTGCATAAAAAAGAACAATGTTAGGGGCCTTCATGATGAAGCGCGCAATCTTCTCTCTTTTCGCTACCAGCATGCTTGTCGGCATGGCTGCTCCTGCCATGGCAGAGCCGGGCGGCTGCCTCAAATATGGTGCCGCTGGGGCTGTAGCGGGCCATGTTGCCCATCAACATGCTGTGGCTGGGGCTGTTGGCGGCTGCGCTGTGGGGATGTATCAGCGGCATAAATACCGCAAATCCATCGCGGAGAAAGCCGCTCTTTGGGATAAGGAACATCCTGTAGAGAGCAAGCAAAATGGCAGCGGCTGGTGGCAGAAAAACAACTCCGCCGCAGCTAAAGCGCAAAAAGCCCAATGGTACGATGCTGAGCATGCTAATGGGGATGCCCAAGCCGCCCATTAAGGCTAAGCGTATATCGCTTATGAGAAACCCGGCTTTTTAGCCGGGTTTTTTGTGTCAGGACTGAAAGCCTTTCATCGCCTGCCGCGCTAAATGCTCCAAAAGCGTGATAGCCTCTGGCGCGTCATTCAAACAGGGGATGAAGGCGAACTCCTCTCCCCCTGCTTCCATGAACTCCTCACGCACCTCCCGGCCAATTTCATCCAGCGTTTCGATGCAATCCGCCATAAAGCCGGGCATGATGACGGCAATCTTTGTAATACCTTGTTTGGGTAAGGCCGCGATATAAGGGGCCGTATAAGGTTGGAGCCATTCCATCGGCCCAAAGCGGGATTGGAAGGTCAAAGGAACCTCCTCATCCTTCAACCCTAATGAGGCAGCCAAGGCTTTGGTCGTGCGGGCACATTCCTCTTGATACGGGTCGCCCTTCTCCACAAAGGCTTTTGGCAGGCCGTGATAAGACGTCACAAGCCGTTGCGGTGTAAAGGATAGCCCTGCATAAACACGCCTCACCGAAGCGGCTAACGCCTCAATAAACTGTGGATGGTCAGGAAAAGACGGCACCGTCAACACCGAAGGTTGCCGCCGCAAGCGCATCAAAGCCCGAAAGAGCTGGTCATTCGCTGTGGCTGTCGTAGTGGCGGAATATTGCGGATAAAGCGGGATATTGATGATGCGGTCACACCCTTGGTCCAGCAACTCCTCCAAAGCCTGCTTTACGGAGGGCTGGCCATAGCGCATCCCCCATGCCACCGCAATCCCCTCCGGGGCGAGGCGTTCGGCCAAGCCTTCTGCCTGCTTACGGGTAAAGACACGCAGAGGGGAGGCATCCTCCTCCTTATCCCAGATGCGGGCATAATTCGCCCCACTCGCAAAGGGCCTACGCGACAACACCAGCGTGTTAAGGATGGGCTGCCAGATAAGGGGATGAGATTCGATCACCCGGCGGTCTGAAAGAAACTCCTTCAGATAACGGCGGACGGAACGATAACCCGTATCATCTGGCGTACCCAGATTCACGAGAAGAACACCAACCCGCCCCCCGGAGGGAACAGGCGTGCGCGGAGGGGTATAAGTAAAATAAGACATAGCCCCTCCACTATGGGGACGACATCCTTTTTTGGAAAGAGGATTTCACCCCAGCATTGCGATAAGCACCATCTATTAACCCACCCGTAATTACGATGGCTCTTCTGGGCGGGGGGCTGGCTTCCAAAGTGGGGAATCCTTGCCAATCAAATGCTGCTCATGCAGGCTCTCGGCAATTTGTACAGCGTTAAGGGCCGCCCCCTTACGGAGATTATCCGACACACACCAAAAGGCCAGACCATGCTCTACAGTCGGGTCAATCCGCAGGCGGGAGATGTAGGTATCATCCTCACCCACACATTCGATTGGGGTGACGTAGCCACCATCTTCACGCTCATCACGCAAAATCACACCGGGGGCTTTCCGCAACGCCGCGCGGGCTTTCTCTAAATCCACCGGCTTACGACATTCGATGCTAATCGCCTCAGAGTGACCAATAAAGACCGGCACGCGCACGCATGTGGCAAGGACCTTGATGTCCGGGTCCAGAATCTTACGAGTCTCGACCGCCATCTTCCATTCTTCCTTGGTGGAACCATCCTCCATAAAGCGATCAATATGCGGGATGAGGTTAAAGGCAATCTGCTTTGTAAATTGTGCAATGGTGGGCGCATCATTCACAAAGCTGCCTTTTGTCTGGCTAAACAGCTCATCCATGCCGGACTTCCCTGCCCCAGAGACAGCCTGATAGGTCGAGACCACCACACGCTCAATGCTGAACAAATCATGCAGTGGCTTCAACGCCACCATCATCTGAGCGGTAGAGCAGTTAGGATTAGCGATAATGCCTTTACGCGCCTTCTTTAAAGCACTGGCATTGACCTCCGGCACAACGAGGGGGATACCCGGCTCCATACGGAAATGGGATGTATTATCCACGACCAAACATTTTGCCGCCGCAGCCTTAGGTGCGTATTTAGCCGATACAGCCCCGCCGGGGGAAAAGAGCGCAATATCCCACCCTGTGAAATCGAACGTCTCGAGATTCTGAACCTTCAGAACCGTCTTGTCTCCAAAAGAGACCTCCCGCCCTGCCGAGCGAGCAGAGGCGAGGGCTACAATCTCATCAACTGGGAACTGACGCTCCGCCAATGTTTTGAGGATCTCACGCCCAACAGCCCCCGTAGCCCCAACAACAGCAACTCTATACCCCATCGTCTCACTCTCCTCTTATCAGCAAAGGGTATGCCTTTGCCTTCATCTCCGCCTCAACGGTCTCTTACAAACCAACTTATTTTACGAAACCAACCGCTTCCAAAAAGCAGAGACACGATGCCGTAAAAGCTCATACTGGGCGCGTTTATCCCGTGCCATGTAATTCAACTGAATTGTATAGCGCGGCCCTATATAAGGGCGATGCCCGTGCCATGTATCCGGCCCATTGGGGAAAATAACCAACGTCCCCCCAACAGGTGGAATCTCACTTACATAATCCTCCACATCATCCGGCCCATTCAAAAAGCGTAAACACCCGCCCTGATGCGCCCAATCCTGTGTAGGGTCATTAAGATAAAGAAGAATTGTCACCCGCTTAGAGGCACTATCACGATGAATCCGGCCATCTTTAGCGCGCGTTTGCCCGCGCATTGTCACCATACTTGGGGCGGTTTGCACATCTAAGCCAAATCTCTCCGCCACAATGGCTTTTAAACGCGGCCCAGCGAACTCCTCCATCATGCTCTTTAACTCTGGATGGAGCGACAAAGCCGCTAAGGGGTAAGACCCACCGGCTTTTATCTCTGGCAATAACGACACCGCCCGCATAAGAGACGGCCCTGCCAAAAAATCCGGCACCACAAGATGCGGGCACGGCTTATGCTGGAGGCGTGCTTGCTGCACAGCCTCATAATTGAGAGAAATAGCACTCATAATAGAAAGCAAGCTACCCCTCCCCGGCAAGGCAGGCAAGCCATCATTCTCTCTCATAAGTTTCACATCAAAGAGAAAATTTTGCCTTCATCGTAGGATCGGTTAAAAATATGAACCCAGCGAGGCGAAAAGGAACCATGCCATCATGACGGGCTCACCGAACCATCACCATGCCATTAATGGCGAGAACATCGCTTATCTCGGCGAGCTATACACCCAATGGGTGGAGGACCCGACCTCTGTCCATCCTGATTATGATGCGCTTTTTACCACAATGGGCAACCCCGCTTTGGAAGACGAGGCCGCTTTGCCCTCCTCGCCTTCCTCCGAGGCAGAATTGCGTGATGAGCGACTTAAAGAGGCCTTCCGCCTTTGTGGTCATCTCCATGCCGAGCTAGACCCGCTCGGCCTACGCCCTGCCCGCCCGCATGATGCCCTCACCCCCGATAGCCACACCGACCCTGCCTTACTAGCTCATCTAAAACGCGCTTATTGCGGGCCGATTGGGGCAGAGTTTATGCACCTCCATGATAGCCAACAACGGCAATGGTGGATCGACCGTTTAGAGACTCATCCCTCAACAGCTCTCCCCCTCTCCCAAGAGCGCATCCTCAGCTTACTCACCCGTGCGGAAGGGTTTGAGACCTTTTGCCAACAGCGCTTCACCGGGATGCGCCGCTTTGGGTTAGAGGGAGGAGAGAGCCTCATTGTCGCACTGCAAGCCCTGCTCAATGAGGCAGCACGCGATGATGTCCGCTCCATCTCCCTAGGGATGCCTCATCGCGGGCGGCTGAATGTCATGGCCAATATCCTGCGTAAACCCTATGCCGCTATCTTTAGCGAGTTTGCCGGCAAGGCCTTCTACCCAGAGGGTATCCGTGTCTCTGGTGATGTGAAATATCATCTCGGCACCACAACCACCATCCGTCAGGGCCGTCACGAAATCCGCATCTCCCTGCTGCCCAACCCCTCCCATTTGGAGGCTGTGGATCCTGTCGTGCTAGGCCGCGTCCGTGCGGACCAAGATAAAGATAAAGACGAAACCCGCCAGAAGCATCTTGGGATTCTCGTCCATGGGGATGCCGCCTTTGCGGGGCAAGGTGTTGTGTATGAAACACTCCAACTCTCCCGCTTAGAAGGGTACCGCACGGGTGGGACGGTGCATATCATCGTCAATAACCAAGTTGGGTTTACCACCAGCCCAGAGGCCGCTCATTCTGGCTTATGGAACACCGATGTCGCCAAAACCGTGCAGGCCCCTATTCTGCATGTTAATGGTGATAATCCCGAAGCTGTGGCCCGTTGTGCGGCTTTAGCGCATGAATGGCGCAAGACCTTCGCCAGCGATATTGTAGTGGACATCATCAGCTATCGCCGTCATGGCCATAATGAGACGGATGACCCCGCTTTTACACAACCTGCGATGGTGCAAACGATCAGCCAGCATCCCACCTTACGCACCCTCTATGCCAAGAAGGTCCTCGCGGAGACGAACATCCACCCTGCCGAGATTGATGCGTTATGGGAGGATGTGCAGGCTCAACTTCATCGTGCTTTTGAGGAAGCCGACACCTACCAGCCAGACCCAACCGATTGGCTTGATTATAGCCCACAAGACCCCACCCGTTTGCTCGACACGCCAGAGCGTATCCAGCCCATGACGGGCGTGCCCCTTCCCCGTCTGCAACAGGTAGGTGAGGCCCTAACGACTGTCCCCACCACATTTAACATTCATCCCCGCCTTGCCCGGCAACTTAAAGCACGGCAGGCCACCTTAGCCGCGGGCGGGCCAGTCGATTGGGCCACGGCAGAAGCCCTCGCTTTTGGTACGCTAGCTTTAGATGGCCACGCAGTGCGCCTCTCTGGGCAGGATTGTGGCCGTGGGACCTTTAGCCAACGCCATGCCGTGCTGACGGACCAACATACGGGCCATCATTATACGCCACTAGCTCATATCGCCCCGCGCCAAGCCCCTGTGAATGTATGGAACTCCCCTCTCTCCGAATATGGCGTGATGGGGTTTGAATATGGCTATTCCCTCGGCAATCCTGATGCGTTGGTGCTGTGGGAAGGGCAATTTGGCGACTTCGCCAATGGTGCGCAAATTATCATCGACCAATTCCTCTCCGCAGGGGAGACAAAATGGCTGCGTACCTCAGGCCTTACCCTGCTCTTGCCACATGGTTATGAGGGGGCCGGGCCAGAACATTCCTCTGCGCGGCCAGAGCGTTTCCTCCAGCTTTGTGCGGAGAATAATATGCGCGTCTGTATGCCCTCCAGCCCAGCAAGCTTCTTCCACCTCTTGCGGCGGCAAATTGCCCGCCGTTGCCGTAAGCCTTTGGTGGTGTTCAGCCCCAAATCGCTCCTCCGCCATAAGCTGGCTGTCTCACCGCTTAGCGATATGGGGCCGCATACACGCTTCCTCCCCATTCTGGCAGATGCCACCTGCCCCGGTGGGGCCAAACGAGTCGTGCTATGTAGCGGGAAGGTGTATTACGACCTTCTACAAAAACGCGATGAGATGGGTCTATCCCATTGCGCCATCATTCGGTTGGAGCAGCTTTACCCCTTCCCTCACCATGCGTTAGCTGAGGAGCTTGGCCATCACCCAGAGGCACAAGAGGTCATCTGGTGCCAAGAAGAGCCGGAAAATGGCGGGGCATGGCACTTTGTGGACCGGCGTATTGAAGCCTGCTTGCATGATGTCGGCCATCGCTGCACCCGTCCGCTTTATGCGGGCCGCAAGGCCTCTGCCTCTCCCGCTACGGGGCTTGCGAGTATTCATCAAGCTGAGCAAGAGGCCCTCGTCCAGCACGCTCTAGGGCTGCACTCCCCCACGCCAACCATCGACTAATCCCTCTTTTCACAACGCAAAGATACATATCATGCCTACAAACACACCCATCACCAGCCAGCTTAACTCCCTCCGCACCGGGCCAGATGAACGCGGGCATTTCGGGATTCATGGGGGGCGTTTTGTCGCAGAAACCCTCATGCCCCTCATGCTAGAGTTGGAAAAAGCCTATGCTCACGCCAAAACAGACCCGGCCTTCCAAAACGAGTTAGATTATTACCTCCGCCATTATGTTGGCCGCCCTAGCCCGCTCTGGCATGCTAAACGGCTGAGCGAGACACTCGGCGGCGCGCAGATTTACCTCAAGCGGGAGGAGCTAAACCATACAGGCTCCCACAAGCTCAATAATGTGATGGGCCAGATTCTCCTTGCCCGCCGTATGGGCAAAACCCGCATTGTGGCAGAGACCGGGGCTGGGCAACATGGTGTGGCCACAGCCACTGTCTGCGCCCTCTTTGGGTTGGAATGTGAAATCTATATGGGTGCCACCGATGTAGAACGGCAAAAACCCAATGTCTTTCGCATGCATCTACTGGGGGCTAAGGTCCACCCCGTTACAGCCGGGGCCGGCACCTTAAAAGACGCTATGAATGAAGCCATGCGCGATTGGGTGGCTAATGTAGCGAACACTTACTTCCTTGTCGGCACAGTCGCTGGGCCTCATCCTTATCCGGCTATGGTGAGGGACTTCCAATCCGTCATCGGGACAGAAGCGCGTGAGCAAATACAGGAGCAAACAGGCCGTTTGCCCGATGCTGTTATCGCTGCCATTGGGGGCGGGTCTAACGCGATGGGGATTTTCCATCCCTTCCTTGATGATGCAGAGGTCCCCCTTTATGGCGTGGAGGCCGCAGGCTTGGGGCTAGATAGCGGCAAAACAGCGGCCTCTATCGCCCGCGGCACGCCCGGTGTGCTGCATGGTAACCGTACCTATCTACTACAAGATGATCACGGGCAAATTACAGAAGCTCACTCCATCAGCGCGGGGCTGGATTATCCGGGCATCGGGCCAGAACATTCATGGCTTCATGATATTGGCCGGGTGAACTACGTCAGTGCGACAGACCAGCAAGCTCTGGAGGCCTTCCAAACCCTTACAAAGCTGGAGGGCATTATCCCCGCCTTAGAGAGTGCCCATGCGGTAGCCCATGCCATTGTCATGGCCCCCAAGATGGAGAAAAGCCAAACCATCATCGTTAATCTATCCGGCCGGGGGGATAAGGATGTTCCCACTGTTGCGGCCCATCTCGGCGTAAAATTGTAAGGAGAGCCATCATGAGCCGCATCAAAGCCTGTTTTGACCGCCTAAAAGCAGAAGGACGCGGGGCCTTACTCCCCTATCTAGAAGCGTTCGACCCTGATTACGAAACCTCCCTTGCCCTGCTGCGCCAAATGCCCGAAGCCGGGGCTGACCTCATCGAAGTTGGCGTGCCTTTCTCCGACCCTTCGGCAGATGGCCCAACCATCCAACTCGCCGCCCAACGCGGCCTTAAAGCTGGGGCGACTCTCAAGGGTGTGTTGGAGCTTATCCACCAATTCCGCCAAGGTGATGACCATACGCCTATTATTCTCATGGGCTATTACAATCCCATCAACCATTACGGGGTAGAGCGTTTTTGCAAAGACGCGCATCAAGCCGGTGTGGATGGGCTTATCATCGTAGATTTACCCCCTGAAGAAGTTGAAGAGCTCGCCCCCTATGCCAAGGCGGAAGGGCTGGACATCATCACCCTCACGGCCCCTACAACACCTGATGAGCGGCTCAAAACCATTCTGAAAGACGCCAGCGGCTTTGTATATTATGTGAGCATCACCGGCATTACCGGCACGCGCAGTGCTACAGAGGAGCAGCTAAGAGCTGCAATGACACGCCTCCGCGGCGCAACGGACCTCCCTATTGTGGCAGGCTTTGGCATCACCACGCCTGAGCAAGCCCGCACAGCCTCGCGCATTAGCAATGGGGCCGTTGTGGCCTCCGCCATTATCAAAGAGATGGCCGCCACCTATGATGAGCAAGGCCGCGCCACCGCAGCAAGCCTCCCCACCGCTTTGGAGAAAATCCGCTCCCTAGCAAAGGCTGTACGGGGATAGGCCACAAAAAACCCCGGCCTGTAGGAAGGCCGGGGGCATCATGCTTTATCTATAACAAAGCGTGATGATAAGCTTACTTCTTCAGCCAGCGGCCGATGGCGCAAAGACCAGCTAGAGCAGCAACGATGATACCGCCCCAAAGCAGCGTATGGCCAACACATTGGCAACGGCCTTTAGGCTGCTTCAACTCGTTATTCAGCTCATTAAAAGCATGCTGTGCCTGACGTGCTTGCTCATGAGCTTTAGCTTTTAGCGCGTCTGTATCAACAGCATTCCCAGCCTTGTTAAGGGTCTGCTCTGCTTTTGTTTTAAGCGCATCGACATTAAGAGCGTCTGCCATGGGTTTCCCCTCCTTCAAAACCTGCTTCGTCCTCTTCCATTATGAAAGGCAATCTGCAGATTGAATCTTATAGTTTCGTCAGAAAAATACTGACATTTGGTAAACATAACACCCTCATCATAAAGAATAAGAGGGGGTGATCTCATGGGAGAGTTCTTTTTTCTGCATATGTCATGCAAAAGTGACCAACTCACCTTAACATATTCTAAAAGGGGGCTTTTGCCCCTTTGCACGACACTTTATCATAAGCTGTATCATCATAGATCTCCCTCACTCTTAGGAGGCCCTGCGTGCCTACATCCTCCCCATCATCACGCACACTTCTTATCGAGGGTATGAGCTGCGCATCCTGCTCCGCACGGGTGGAGAAAGCCTTAAAAGCTGTACCGGGCGTAACGGATGCTCATGTAAATCTTGCAACACAACAGGCTCAGATTACAGGCACAGCCTCTCAGGAGGCTCTCATCGGGGCCGTCAAGACTGTTGGGTTTGGGGCGGCACCTCTCATCCAACAAGAGGCGCATCGTACAATACAAGACCGCAAAACACATCGTGAGGCCCAAACGCGCGCGCTCCGGCACGATTTATTACATGCGGTCATCCTTTGGTTGCTCATCTTATTTATGGGTATGGGCCACGGCTTTGGCATTATCCCTGTAGGGTGGCGGCCTTGGCTGCAATGGGTGTTTGCCACACTCGCCCTCATCGGGCCGGGGCGACAATTTTATCGGGCCGGCCTCCCCGCGCTGCTCCACCGC
Source organism: Parasaccharibacter apium (assembly GCF_002592045.1). Lineage (GTDB taxonomy): Bacteria > Pseudomonadota > Alphaproteobacteria > Acetobacterales > Acetobacteraceae > Bombella > Bombella saccharophila. The sequence goes on from NZ_MEJG01000002.1 coordinate 99,107, forward strand.
ACCCCAACGATGAACACTCTCGTTGCCCTCGGTACGGGGGCAGCTTATCTTTATTCCAGCCTTGTTGTCTTTGCCTCTGCCCTATTACCCGCAGAAACACAGCATCTCTATTTTGATACTATTTTAGGCATCATCACGCTCGTCCTGCTTGGCCGTATGTTAGAGGCCCGCGCGAAAGGCCGTACCTCCGCCGCGTTAGAAAAACTCATCTGCCTCCAACCCCAAGAGGTGCACCTCCTCCATAATGGAGGGGGGCATGATGTCCCCATCGCGCAGATAAAGCCGGGAGATCAGCTCCTCATCCGCCCCGGAGAACGCGTACCGCTGGATGGCGTCATTTTGGAAGGCAAAAGCCATCTTGATGAATCCATGCTGACAGGCGAGGCCCTCCCCACCCCACGCGGTGTGGGTGAGACCATCATTGGGGGGACGCTAAACCAAGAGGGCGCATTGACCATTCAGGCCACAGCCACGGGGGCTGATACTGTTCTGGCGCGCATCATCAGCATGGTGGAGCATGCACAGGGCAGCAAACTCCCTATTCAATCCTTAGTGGATAAGGTCATTCTCTGGTTTGTGCCCGTTATTATCGCCATTGCTGGGCTGACCTTCCTATTATGGCTCATCATAGGGCCTGCCCCCTCCTTTATCTATGCTCTTACCAACGCTATTGCCGTCCTCATTGCCGCTTGCCCTTGCGCGATGGGGCTTGCGACCCCTACGGCCATCATGGTGGCAACGGGTAAAGGCGCGGAGATAGGCATCCTCTTTCGCAAAGGCGAGGCCCTGCAATCCCTCGGCCATACACGCCTTGTTGCTTTTGATAAAACAGGCACCCTCACCAAAGGCCAACCTCATCTTACGGACATCTACCGCCTTGATGATACACTAACGGAGGAAGCACTCCTCGCCCTCGCTGCGGCTGTGGAGCGACATTCCGACCATCCTTTGGCCCGGGCAATTACCCAAGCCGCGGAGGAGCGGGCTGTAACGCTGCCGCCTGTCCGTTATGTCAGCACCCTCACCGGGTTGGGGATTGAAGCGCAAGATGAGGCAGGCCATCACATCCATCTTGGCAACCATGCTTATATGAAGTCACTCGGTCATTATTCTGCCGAGGCAAACCGCTTGGCTGACACGCTAAGCCAGAAGGGAACATCCCCCCTTTATATGGCCTATAAAGGCCGCATCATCGCCTTAATGGCGATTGCCGACCCTATCCGCCCCTCTGCCGCCGCAGCCATCGCCGCGCTAAAGAACGCGCATATCCGCACCGTCATGATTACCGGGGATGTTGAAGCCACAGCCCGTTCCATCGCCCAACAGGCAGGGATTGAAGATGTCATCGCGCATGTTATGCCAGAGGAGAAAGGCGCTACCATACAGACGCTACAAAAGCTGCATGGGCCGGTTGCCTTTGTGGGAGATGGCATTAACGATGCCCCCGCCCTCGCCTTAGCCGATACTGGGCTTGCCATCAGCCACGGGACAGACATCGCCATCGAGGCTGCTGACCTCGTCCTCACCCGCGATAGCCTGATGAGTGTCCCTGACGCCATCACGCTCTCACGCTCGACCATGAAGGTCATCCGGCAGAATCTCTTTTGGGCTTTTATTTACAATATCGTGCTTATTCCCCTCGCAGCCGGGGCCTTATATCCGCTGGCCCATATCATGCTCTCCCCAGCCTTCGCCGCGGGGGCCATGGCGTTCTCTAGCCTGTTTGTTCTTGGTAACGCTATCCGGCTCCGTTTCGCCCCACCCTTCTTGCCCGAACAGGCCCATAAATCCAAACGTAAAACCTTTGAAAAAGGGCCTCTTTAACGAGGCCCTTTTCCCTTACGCACTTGCTTTACGCGCTGGTGGAAAAAACCGCCGCAAGGGCATTGACCACAGGCGGGAGGTTCTGCTCATTCAGCCCGGCCATGCAGACACGGCCACTCCGCAAGATGTAAACGCCATATTCCTCGCGTAAACGGTCTGCTTGGGCGGGGGTTAGCTTCATCATGCTAAACATACCACGCTGCGCCAAAAGATACTGGAAGTCCTGCCCCGGTAAACGGGCGGAAAGCTGGGTATGTAAGCTCTGGCGCATTGTGCGGATGCGCGCGCCCATAGCGGCAACTTCCTCCCGCCAGAGGCGAGCCAGCTCTTTATCATTCAACACGATATTAACAAGCTGCGCCCCTCGGACTGGCGGGCTGGAATAATTACGCCGTACCGTTACCTTTAGCTGGCTCAGCACCCGCTCCGCCGTTTCTTCATCCTGACAGACGACCGACAAAGCCCCAATCCGGTCCCCATAAAGGGAAAACACTTTAGAGAATGAGTTGCTCAGCAAAAACGTCATCCCAGCTTTCACCATCGCCCGGGCAGCATACACATCTGCCTCTAACGTGCTGCCTAACCCTTGGTAAGCAAGGTCGAGGAAAGGGACTAACCGCCGCTCCTTCAACAAAGGAATCAGCGCATCCCATTGGGCCTCGCTAAGGTCTGCACCGGTGGGGTTATGGCAACAAGGGTGCAACAAAACCACGTCCCCAGCCGGAATCTGCCGGATACATGCGCACATCGCCTCAAAATCCACCCCACCTGTTTTGGGGTCGAAATAAGGATATTCATGCGTTGTAAAGCCCGCCCCAGCAAAGATGGCGATATGATTCTCCCATGTAGGGCGGCTCACCCATAGGTCAGCTTGGGGAAAATAACGATGCAAAAAATCCGCACCAATTTTTAACGCCCCAGAGCCGCCAAGAGTTTGGACTGTGGCAATACGCCCTGCTTTTACGGCCTCGCTCTCCTCACCGAACAACATATGTTGCACAGCCTGCCGATAAGAGGCGAGGCCCTCCATCGGGAGGTAAAGCTCCGGCTTATCCCATGTATTTGCCAACCGCTCATAAGCTTTACGGATGCACGCTAATTGAGGGACCTGCCCCACCTCATCATAATACAGCCCAATGCTGAGATTGACCTTCTCCGCCCGCTTATCCCGCTTAAAATCTTCCACAAGAGAAAGAATCGGGTCTCCCGGCGATTGCTCAACAGAGTGAAACATAAGCGTGGCTCATCCTTTCTGTGCGTGTGTCTGCGTGCTGGCATTGCGCGGGCCTGTGGGGCCGTAATCATAATCAGCCACGGCTATGCCGAACCTCTTGAGAGCCTCTGGCGCGTCCATCTCTGGCAAAATCAGCTCAATAAACACAGCTTTATCGGCCTGCTCTGCTTGTTTGAGCGCATCCTCTAACTCACTCACACGCTCCACTACGAGGGAGAGAGCTTTATCCTCACGGTCGAAGGCATGAGGCAAAGCCGCATAACGCCAATTTGCAATATCGTTATACCGTGACCGCTCCCCAAGGATGAGACGCTCAATCGTATAACCCTTGTTATTAAGCAAGAAGATGATTGGCTTCTGCCCATGACGGAGGATGGAAGAAAGCTCCTGCACTGTTAATTGAAAGGACCCATCCCCGATGAACAAAATATGCCGCCGTTCCGGGCTTCCCATGTAAGAGCCAAATAAAGCGGGGAGTGTATAGCCAATCGCCCCCCATATGGGCTGGGCGATATAACGCGTCTTTTGGGGGAAGGCTGTCCCCAAAAGGGCAGTATTGCTTGTCCCGGCCTCACCAATAATCACGTCTCCTTCCCGCAAGAAGGCCGCCACACGGGGCCAAAGAGCCGCATGGGTGAGGGCATCATCCCCTTGCCCGGATGCACTCGCTGCCCCTGTCGCAGGGCGCGCGGGCAATGTGCGTGTGCTAGGGGAGAGTTTTGCTAATAAAGCCTTCAACACCGCTGCCATCGGTGCAGCAGGGATAGACCGCCCAGCAAGGCTTACCTCATGGGCTAAGATATTAATAAAAGCCTCTGGCCGAATCTTCTGCGTAAAAAAGCCCGTATTAATCTCGGTAAAGCGTAGCCCAAGGCCAATCACACAATCGGACTGACTGACAAGCTCCCTTATATCAAGACGACTCGCAGCCCCCACATACCCACCTAGATAATAAGGGGCGGTCTCATCCAACACAGCTTTGGCAGGGGCCGTGGCCACACAAGCAATGACGCCTCGTTCGGCTAAGTCTGCCACCAAGGAGGCCGTGCCGAAACGATCCACATCAGCATCAAGAATCATAACAGGATGACGCGCTGCGGCAAGGCGTGTGGCAATATGCTCAGCTGCGAGGGCCACTTGCTCCGCATCGCCTTGTGAATCCTCCAAGACAAGCGGTGCATCGGGCACCTCAATGCTTAAATGGGTAATGTCCGAAGGAAGTTGAAGATGGACAGGCCGCCGCTCCCGCCAACAAGCTTGGAGGACACGATCAATCTCCTCCACAGCATTAGCTGGGGTGAGGCGCGCTTGTGCGACTGTATATTCAGCCATGCAGCGGCCAATATTACCATAACCCCCATCAGCCAATGTGTGATGCAATAAGGCACGGCTTTCCACCGCATGCAGGGGGGGAATCCCCGTAATATGTACAAAAGGCACACGCTCTGCATAAGCCCCAGCGATGCCGCTAATAGCCCCAAGGTCCCCCACCCCAAGGGTGGTGACCAACCCACAAAGCCCTGCTGTGCGGGCATAGCCATCAGCCGCGTAAGCTGCGTTAAGCTCATTACAATTACCAACGAAGCTAACAGAGGGAGCCGCCTCTACCTGCTCTAGGAAGGAAAGATTAAAATCCCCCGGCACACCAAAAAGATGGCTAATGCCTGCCTCTGCCAAACGGCGAATGAGATAATCCCCTATCAACATACGCATGTCCGACTCCCCTCTCGTCTATTATCATCCGCACATTGTGCCTTCGCGGTCTTTATACCGTGTTTCGCACGGCCCTGTATGCCTCTTTTCACAAACAAATGACTAACAAGACCGCTCTAAAAACGTAGAAATACGCCTTGTGCAAAGAGAAAGCTGGCATCTTTTCCCAAGCCCGGATAAAGTCCCCCAGCCTTTATAGGCCCTAATGATGCACCATTGCTGGAGAGTGAACAGAATACCATGAGCTGGCTGACCGAACATGTCCGTCCCAAATTACGGAGCCTGCTACAAAGGGAGGTCCCAGATAACCTCTGGACCAACTGTGAATCTTGCTCGCAGATGATGCTCACTAAGGAGCTTACCCGCAAAAAGAAAGTCTGCCCCCATTGTGGGCACCATATGCGTGCCGGGGCGCATGAGCGTATGGCATGGACCTTTGATGACGGCCATTACACCACCATTGAGCTACCCTCCGTCCCTGCTGACCCGCTGCATTTTCGCGATTCCAAACGCTATACAGACCGCCTCAAAACGGCACGCTCTAAATCCAACTTGGAGGATTCCCTCCTTGTGGCACATGGCAAAATTGGCGGTCATGATGCCGTTGTTGCCGTCATGGCTTTTGAGTTCATGGCCGGGACAATGGGCAGCGCGTTAGGCGAAGCCTTCCTCGCGGCATGTCGCCTCGCTATCTTGCAAAAAGCCCCGCTCATCATCTTTACAGCCTCTGGTGGGGCGCGGATGCAGGAAGGGGTTGTCAGCCTCATGCAAATGCCCCGCACCACCATCGGGGTGGAGATGCTGCGCGAGGCCGGCTTGCCCTATCTTGTTGTCTTTACCAACCCTACAACAGGCGGGGTGTCGGCCTCCTTTGCCATGTTAGGGGACATCCATATTGCCGAGCCTAATGCGCTCATCGCCTTTGCAGGACCGCGTGTAATTCGGGATACAGTGCGTGAGGAGCTACCTGAAGGCTTCCAACGCTCTGAATATCTCAAAGACCATGGGATGGTGGACCTCATCGCCACGCGTGATGAACTCCCCGCTCTTTTGGGACGACTCGTAGGGATGCTTAGCCCCACAAAAGACGCTCCCGCCCAAAAAGCATCCTAACATTCCATTGCCCCGGCCCTTTCCTGACTAAACGGCCGGGTATGACCCCTCCCCTTCTGAGAAACCCGGATAGGCGATTATGGCAACAAGCCCGCAAACCAACCTCCCCTCTGGTGAGTTCCACGGGCGGACGGGGGAGGTGGTGCGCCGCCTTCAAGAACTCCACCCCAAGCTCATCGACCTCTCCTTAGAGCGGCTAGAACGGCTACTCGCTCGCCTTGGCCACCCAGAGCAGCACTTACCCCCTACCATCCATGTCGCTGGGACAAATGGTAAGGGCAGCACATGCGCCAATCTCCGCGCCATTGCTGAAGCAGCAGGCTTAAAAGTGCATGTCATGACCAGCCCGCATCTCCTCAGCGTGACAGAGCGTTTTCGCCTTGCAGGGCAGCTTGTAACAGAAGATGACCTCATCGCGACTTTAGAGGAGATTGAACGGCTCAATGACGGGGCCCCCATCACCGTCTTTGAGGTCCTCACCGCAGCGGGGTTTTTGCTCTTCTCCCGTATCCCTGCGGACCTTCTCATCCTTGAAGTCGGCCTTGGCGGGCGGTTTGATGCAACAAATGTCATCCCCACAGCACGCGCCTGCATCATCACCTCTATCAGCCTCGACCATCAAGCTTTTCTAGGGGATGACCTCGCCGGTATCGCGCGGGAAAAAGCGGGGATTATCAAGCAAAATGTGCCTGTCTTTGTCGCACCACAGACTGATGCCGTCATGCAGGCCATCACAGACATCGCCACCGCCCATCAGGCCCCGCTCTATCGGTTAGGGCATGACATCACCCTCACAACGCAACGTGATGGGCTGCTTTACCACGATGATAAAGGCACGCTCACACTACCCTATCCGGCCCTCCACGGCCCTCATCAATACGATAATGCCGCCTTAGCCATTGCCGCCCTGCGTCATGCGGGCCTTACGCTGCCGCAAAATGCTTTTGCGGGCATTGCCAAAACCACATGGCCCGCTCGCTTACAGCCCCTCCATGGGGCATTGCATCACGCCCTCCCAACCGGGTGGGACTTACTCCTTGATGGCGGGCATAATCCCGGCGCGGGAGAGGCTTTGGCAAAAGTCCTCCACCACTGGCAGGATCGCCCCCTCCATCTGATTGTCGGGCTAAAAGACAGCAAGGATGTTACGGGCTTTCTCCGCCCGCTCATCCCCTATGCAACCACACTCCAAGCCGTGGCAGAGCCGGGTCAGCATTTGGCTATGCCTGTCCCTACCATTCTTAACGCTGCCCGTGCTGCGGGGGGAGAGGCTATAGCAGGGCCTGATATTCGCACCGCCCTACACTATCTGCGGACCAACCATGCCCCCCCGCACAGCCCCCCGGCGCGTGTCCTCATTTGTGGTAGCTTATATCTCGCAGGCTGTGCCCTCGCCCTTGATGGTGCTACACCGCACTAACCCACCTGCCCCTCACTTTGCATCGTAAGACCCCTCTCATGAGCGACCAAAACCCTACTCCACAAACTAGCCCCACCACAGACCAAGGCGGGGAGTTACAAAGCCTTTTACAGCGTGTCCCCCCTGCCAATATGCAGGCAGAGCAAGCCCTCTTAGGGGCGATTCTGACCAATAACAAAGCCTATGAGAGCGTGTCGGACTTTCTCCACCCCTCTCATTTTGCTGATGCTGTCAATGCTCATCTTTATGAGCTTATCACCCGGCGAATTGAGCGTAATGGCGGCAAAGGCGGGGTGGACATCATCACCATGCGCGGGGATTTTGAGGCCAGTGCCACCCTCGCTGCTGCGGGCGGGACGGAGTATGTTGCTAAGCTGCTCAATGCCATGGTGGGGATTGTCAATGCGCGCGATTATGGGAAGGTCATCCATGATTGCTGGGTGCGCCGCCAGCTCATTGGCATTGGAACGGATATTGTCAATAACGCCTTTGGGGCACGCCCTGACCTTGACGGACCAGAGCAAATCTCCGCCTCGGAGGAAGCCCTCTTTAATCTCGCAACCGATAAAGGCCAAGAAGGTGGCTTTCTCGTTTTCTCCCAAGCCCTAAAGAGCGCGCTAGAGATTGCCGACCAAGCCTATCGTCATACGGGCGATATTGTGGGCCTCACCTCCGGCTTACGCGATTTTGATAAAAAAACAGGCGGATTGCATCCCTCCGATCTGCTCATCCTCGCTGGTCGGCCTGCTATGGGGAAAACGGCCCTTGCGACAAAGATCGCCTTCTCCGCCGCACGCGCACTGATGCAAGAGGCCCAAGACGAAGGGCTGGAGAGACCGCGCGGAAGTGTCGCTATTTTCTCCCTTGAAATGTCCTCCGAGCAATTAGCCACGCGTATCCTCTCCGAGCAAGCAGAGGTTTCGGGCGAGCGCATCCGCCGTGGCGATATTGGCTCGAAGGATTTTGACCGCTTTGTCCGTGTCGCAACGGAGCTACAACGCCTACCGCTGCATATTGACGATACACCGGCCATCTCCCTCTCCGCGATGCGAACGCGCTGCCGCCGCCTTGCGCGAACACACGGGCTAAGCCTTGTGGTGGTGGATTATCTCCAGCTTATGCGCCCTGCCATTGGGACACGGCCCGATAGCCGCGTGCTGGAAATCTCCATGATTACACAAGGGCTTAAAGCCATCGCAAAAGAGCTAGACGTCCCCGTGATTGCGCTCTCCCAGCTATCTCGCCAAGTGGAATCACGCGATGATAAACGCCCCATGCTCTCCGACCTACGTGAATCAGGCTCGATTGAGCAAGATGCGGATGCGGTGATGTTTGTCTATCGTGAGGAATATTACCTCCAACAGCGCAAACCTAAAGATTCCACTTATTCCAGCCCGGAGAAGTACCAGCTTGCGCTTGAGGAATGGCAGCGCAAAATGTCGCTTGTCCATAATAAAGCCGAGCTTATTTTGGAAAAGCAACGCCACGGCCCCACAGGCACCATCCCCCTCTATTTTGAAGGGGAGTTCACCCGCTTTGGGGATTTAGATAGCTTCCACGAATAACCACCGCCTCACATTGCTGCGAGCCGCCCCTTAATCATGAGGCGTTTCCGGCAATGGCGGGGTGATAACTGCTGCTGGGGTGGCCGCAATGACCTCTGGGGAGGGTTTACGCTTCCACCACCAGCCACGATGAATCATCTTCTCAAAGCGAATCTTCTGCCGCAACCAATTCAGCATGCCAGAGAAGGTAACGACCAGAATCCCAATCCCATCCCACACATCAACAGGTTGATGGAAGATGAAATAACTAAAGGCCACAATCCAAGCCATCTGACTATATTGGGGCAAAGCTACGCGGTTAGCCGGGGCGATGGAGGCCGCCAACATCAGTAACAACTGCCCCGCAGCGGCCAAAAAGCCATAACCAAAAAGCAGTAGCCATTCCGCTACCGTATGAGGGATGACGAAATGCTTCGCCATCAAAATCCCATCCCCCACTAACGGCCCAAACAAGCTAGAGCCAAACAAAGTAAGGCGGGACGCTTCCTTCCCCGCAAAGCGATAGGCAATCACACTCACAGCGGTGGACATCGCGGCTAAGACCGCACAAAGATGGCCGAAATTAAGGGCCTTCATACCGGGGCGCAGGACAATCATCACCCCAACAAACCCCAACAGAACAGACAGCCACGCCCAGCCCGTCACCTGCTCTTTAAGGAATAAGACCGATACAATCGTCACAAAGAAGGGCATAAGGAACATGAGCGAGAGGGCCTCTGGCATGGGTAGAAGCATAAAGGCTTCCACACTGGCTGCTGTAGCCACAAACACCGCCGCCGCTCGTAACAGCCAGAGCCATGGATGGTTGGAGAGGACCAGCGCGCTATAGGATTCCTGCGGTCGCCGCAATGTTGGGACAATCAAAAACCCAAAGACACCACCAAAAAAGGCGACCTCAAAAGGGTCCAACGCCCCTGCCAACCCTTTGGAGCAAGCATCACTGATGGAAAAGAACGCATACCCAATAAAAGCCAGCACAATGCCAGACGTAAAGAGTACCTTCCGCATGAAACCCCACTCCTTGGTACATCAATCATGGCTGCACCAGCCTTAGAGGGAGAAAGACACTCCCCCCATCACACTCCGCCGCAGCCCGTATTGTGGGGCACCAACCCCAATGCCGCTGCCATCGCGTAGCATATAATGCTTATCAAACAAGTTGATAACATCCAAGCGTAGCTGCATGTTATGCCCCCCTAATGCAGCGATATGACAGATATGCTGTACCAGGGCGAGGTTAAAGGTCACATAGCGCGGCACATGCGCCCCGTTGGGGATGTCCCCAGTTGCCGTCTCTTTATCCTGCCGTAACCCGCTGCCATAAACCATCGTCCCAGAAAGGTGCAAAGGGTGATTCGTTTTACGAAAAGCCGTATAAGCTGCCCCCGCTGAGGCCGTTACACGTTGATCATGGTCTAAATGCACCCAATGATGGCGCATATATTGGAGGTCATCTTCATCAAAGTTCCATTGCGCGGAGTTAATATCCTTCCCCATCGCGCGGGAGAGGGCAACATTGCCATATAAGCTCCACGGCCCCGCCTCATAATCGGTTGTAAACTCCACCCCCCGCACATGGCCCCGGCGGTAATTATAGGCCGTCAAAATCACCGGCGCGCCAAACTGCCCTTCATCCAGAAGATTTTTCGCATCCTTCCAATAAGCATCCACCCCGATGGACCAATGCGGGGTAAGGCGTTGGATAAAGCCAATATCGTAATAATTATCCCGCTCTGCTTTCACGCGGTCATTTTGATAATGCGCTGGGGCGGCCGATGTATTGGCAAACCGGCTGAGGCTAGTTGTGCCGATGGTCTCAAAAGGTGGGGGGGTTAAATAACGCGCATAACCAACATGAAACCGCCCACCACGCCACGGTGTCCACACCAAAGAAATGCGCGGGCTAAGCTGATGAGCATGGACATATTCCTCCACACCATCAAACCGCGCACCAAGATTGAGGGTAAGTTTACGCGTAATCTTCCACTCATCTTGAATATACGCCCCATATAGAGCCCCGGTCTTGCCTGATGAATCATGCACATTCATCGGTTGAGGGATGATGCTTCCATCCTCTGCTAAGGGATACACCGAGGCGTTGCTTTTACTCACCGCTCGCTCCCCATAGGCTTGCACCCCACCGCGCAGCGTATGAGCATGGTTAAGACGCCATGTTACATCACTTTGCACCCCGCTAGAAAAGACCGACCGCGCCGCTTGCTGTGCTATGCCGTTATAAACAAGGTCCCCCACCCAATCGGGCGAATAACGCATAGAGCTATAGCGAAGAATGGCTGATGTCTGAGCACTAACAGTCTCATGCTCCTCTTGCCATGAGAGGATAGCGAAGTCGGTAATCTGCTGCTGATGCTCATCCAGATGGCTACTATCAGGCGCGTTTGCCTGCATAGAGAGTACGTTATCTGCCTTAAAAAGCGGGGTTGCAAATTGATGTTGTTGGCCGGGATTATTAGGTAGCTGATACCACGCATTGGATATCCCCGCTGTAAAACTAAAGCGCGTCTCTGGCCGGAGGGTATAGCGCACATGCCCTAGGATATGATGCTGACGTGAGAGATCGTGAATCGCATTATAGCTGGGGGTGGTATTCTCTATCCCCACCCGGTCATGAATCATATCAGCGGTGATAAAGCCATCCCACTGGCCCCAATGCCCACCATATTGGAGGGAAGGCTGCACATAATCCCGCACCCCGCCATAGCCGGAGAGCATTCCGCCTTCATCCGATACACCATTTTTGGTTTGAATATCAATCACCCCCGCTTGGCGAAACCCATATTCCGCTGGCAGAACGCCCGTTGTCAGGCTCATAGAATGGGCAAAGCGGGTCATCAAAGCCTGCCCGAACACATTCACCCCTTCTGGCAGGGCCACACCATCCAGCCGGAATTGAACATTATTATGATCCCCCCGGATATGAATCTGCCCATAACTATCCTGCGTAACACCGGGGGCCTGCAAAAGGATGCTGTTAAGGGCAGCATTATCCCCGCCGGGATTGGCCTCTATAGCTTTGCGGGAGAAACTTGTCTGCGTGGCCCCAATGGCAGGTTGCAAAGCTTGGCGCGCTTGGTCCAACCGCCGCGCTGTCACATGGATGTGCTCCTCCTGCGCGCTAAGCGGATGTGCCTCCTCTTGCCCCTCTGCTGCGTTATTAGCATCACGCTGCACAGGCTGGCGGCTCTCTTGTGCCCATATCGTAGGCGGTAACATCCCGCCTACAACCAAGGCGACATAAACACCCCCACCCCACCGCTTTACCGCCATGCCACTCTCCACTCCTTCACGCACGCATCCTGCTTCGTGAAGAATGTTATGTTATACTATAACATTTGTGAAGATGCTTCTTACCCTTATCGTGAAAAAAGCCGGGACATAGCCCGGCTCATGGTCAAATCATCTTCACGCCAATCAATAACAATAAGCTTCCTAAAATGAGCCGTTGCCATCGCTCTGGGCAGCGGCCTGCGCAATGTGTGCCAAGCCAAATACCGGGCAAGGAGCCGCTTAAAAGCAGCAACAATGTTGGCACAATAACATCACCCTCCACCCAATGGCCTGCCCCGGCAATGAGTGTGAGGGGGATAGCATGAGCAATATCAATGGCTACGAGTTCACGCAGTGGCAAAGTGGGGTAGAGCATCACCAGCACGGCCATACCAATCGCCCCGGCCCCCACGGAGGAGAGGCTCACCATGCAGCCCAGCACAAAACCTAGCACAACCGTTAGCACCCGCGATTGCACCGGCCCACCAAGCTGATGCCGTAAGACCCATGCTTTTAAGGTGGGACGAAAGAGAATGGCAGGGGCGGTTATTAATAAGCAAATACCCAATGAGACACGAATAACCTGCGCCATTTCTTGCGGGGAGCCTATATGCCGCAGCCAAAGGAGCGCGACTGCCACACCGGGAAGGCTGCCAGACATCATCCACAACACGATAGACCAACGCACCGGCCCACATCGCCTATGTAAAAACGTGCCAAACAACTTCGTCATCGCGGCATAGATGAGGTCCGTTCCCACCGCTGCTTTAGGATGAATCCCACAAAGGAGGATAAGCAGCGGGGTCATGAGGGAGCCGCCGCCAACGCCCGTCATACCCACTAAAAACCCCACTAACGCACCGGAGATGACATAAGCAAAATGCTGCATCACCCTATCCTCCCTTAAAGGTGGGGCTTACCGTAATGGGTAAACTCCTCCCGTCCCGGCCTTTGCCTTGGCAAAAACCGGGCTTCTTTTCCCTAAATAGACAGTCCTTACGACCTGAGCGGCTTACCGTACGGCTTTATGCACAGCGTCTGTTAAATGCCGTACGCTACGGGCCACATCCCCATCCCCGGGGACGATGACATCTGGCGTCTCTGGTGGCTCATAGGCAGCGGATACACCGGTAAAGGAGGCAATCCGCCCCTCCTCAGCCTGTGCATAAAGCCCCTTCGGGTCACGCTGGCGGCAAAGCTCTGGTGCGGTATCAACAAAGACCTCATGCCAATCCTCACCGATAATCGCCCGCGCCATGGCACGATCCTGCGCTAAAGGCGACACCAAAGCGACCAACACAATCTGCCCGCTCTCTGCCAAAATCCGCGCCACATGCGCGACACGGCGGATATTCTCCCGCCTATCCTCTGGGGAGAAGCCTAGGTCGCTACACAAGCCGGAGCGCACCGTATCGCCATCTAACACTGTGACATTTAGCCCTTCATGGCTGAGAGCCTCCTCAGCATGGCGGGCGATGGTGCTTTTGCCAGCACCGGGTAAGCCTGTCAGCCAGAACACAGCACGCTTATGCCCGCGCAACCCTGCCCGAACAGCCTCACTCACACCGCTTGCCGTAGGATGAATAGCATGCGCCCCATCTGCCAACGCAGCTGGGCCGATAAGCGGTGCCCCACCGACAATCTTCTGATGCCGGTCCACCAATACACCGCGCCCATCTGGCATCCCCGGTGCAAAGGGATCGAACAAGATATTCCGTGCGACCGCCAACGTAATCTCGGCAAAACCATCGGGGGGGACTTCATCAGCGGGGCTGAGGGTGAGGTCATCCAGATTCACCACCGCATCAATCGCCGCAACCGTCACGTCATATTCCGCTGTGGCTAAACGTAGGCGGAAGCTTTCACCCACATGCAACGGTTCACCACGCAGCCAAAAGAGCCGTGTTGTCAAACGCGCCGCTTTCAATGGGGCAGCGGCCTCATCCCCCGCAGGAAAGAGCAAATCCCCACGGTCTGGTACGAGGTCAGGCTCTAAGCGCAAAGCAATGGATTCACCAGCACCTGCAACAGGCTCATGCGGGGCATGCCAACGGCAGACCTCCGCCACGGTGGCCTCCTGCCCTTGCCCGCCAATCACCAGCCGGTCCCCCTCCCGCACTGTGCCGCGCTCAATACGGCCTGCGACATAACGCACACCCTCAAAACGATACACATCTTGCACAGGCATACGCAAAGGCAGCGCATGACGAGAGGCTGGCGGCTGAATCTGCGCTAGGGCCTCCAACAAGGTTGGGCCTTTATACCATTCTGCCCTCTCCGAGCGGGTAGCGATGTTATCGCCATCCCGTGCCGAAGCAGGAATGACCTGCTTAACATCAATCTCCAACCGGGCTAACAACTGGCGAATATCGCCCTCGACCTGTTTAAGCTTTGCCTCATCAAAATTGATGCTATCAGCCTTATTAAGCAGCACAATCACATGACTAATGCCGATGAGCCGTAGCAACATCGCATGGCGGCGTGTTTGCTCGCGCACGCCCTCAGCTGCGTCAACCACCAGCACGGCAGCCTCTGCATCCGCCGCACCGGTAATCATATTCCGTAAAAATTGCCGATGACCCGGCGCATCGACAATCACAAAATCCCGCCCATTCAGTTGGAAAGGGATGCGCGTGGAATCCACCGTCACGCCTTGGTCCCGCTCAATCTGAAGGGAATCGAGCAGGAAGCTCCATTCCACAGCAAGGCCACGCTTACGGCTACTCTCGACAATCTGGACGAGGCGGCCATCAGGCAGGCTATCTGTATCGTACAGCAAACGGCCAATCAGGGTGGATTTGCCATGGTCCACATGGCCAACAATCACAATCGGCGTGCTAACACCGTGACGCACCTGCGTAGAAGATGAATGAGGTTGTGTCATCGTTAAAGCTCTCCTCACAAATAGCCAGCAACGCGGAGACGCTCAAACGCATCTTCTGATTCATGGTCCATAGCGCGGCCCGCCCGCTCGGACGTGCGGCTTGTCTCAAGCTCGGCAATAACCTCCGCTACGGTGGAGGCTTGGCTCTCAATCGGGCTGGTAATGTCTTGGTCGCCTAGCGAGCGATAACGCTTGCCATCTTTTGCGAAATAGAGGTCCACTAACGGAATATTTTCGCGCTCAATATACCGCCAAATATCTAGCTCCCGCCATGCCAGCAGCGGATGAACACGCACATGCATCCCCTCCTCATAAGGGGTAGCATATTGGTCCCAAAACTCTGGCGGTTGGTTCCGCACATCCCATTGATGGCTCGCCCCGCGCGGGCTAAAGACGCGCTCTTTAGCACGGGTCGCCTGCTCATCCCGCCGGATACCAGCCACAACACCGCGGAACTTATGCTTATCAATCAAATTCGCTAACCCGACCGTCTTGCGCGCAGCAGAGCGTGCAGCGGGGGGGAGAGACGAGTCCATCTCCTCCACGGGGGGACATTCCCCTAAAATAAGGTCTAAGTTCCATTTTTTGGCGTATTCATCACGAAACGCATACATCTCAGGGAACTTCTTACCCGTATCCACATGCATCACTGGGAAAGGGACATGGCCCATAAACGCCTTACGCGCGAGCCAGACCATCACATTGCTATCTTTGCCTAAAGACCATAGCAGGGCCATAGGCTTCAGCTTGCGATAAGCCTCCCGCAGGATGAAGATGCTCTGGGCCTCTAATTGGTCCAAACCATCCATAATATGTGCGTCTTGCAGAGCCATGCCTGCTCCCTTTCCTTACTGATAAACCCGATAGTCGGGCGTCATTCTACGGGCCGTTCCGCTAATAAAGCCGTGGCTGAGATCTCTTCCTTATCCGCACCGGGTGGCGGCGTAACAGGCACAGGGCGGTGTAGGCCACATTCCGTTTTCGCAAGCCCAGCCCAGCGGCCTGCGCGGCTATCCTCACCCGCACCAACGGGCCTTGTGCAAGGCTCACACCCAATAGAGCGATAACCACGCGCAACAAGAGGATGAGCAGGCAAGGCTTTCTCCTTCATAAAGTCAGCAATCTGCGCCTCACTCCACCCAGCAAGGGGGTTAAGCTTTACACTGCCATCCGCCTGCCGCTCAGCCACTGGGAGGGCTGCCCGCGTGGCTGCTTGCATACGCTTACGCCCCGTCACCCAAATATCAAACTCTGGCAGAACAACATCCAAAGGCTCTACTTTACGCAGGGCACAACACGCATCAGGGTCGAAAGCCACAAGCTGGCCCTCCGGGTCACGATACTCGACCTCTTTACGCGCAGGCTGGAGGGTGCGGACATCCTCCAACCCCAAATGCTGGCTTAGCTCATCACGATAGGCCAAAGTCTCCGGGAAATGCCGCCCTGTATCGAGGAAGAAAACCGGCACGGCTTTATCCTGCGCGGCAATCTGCGCGAGTAATACGGCGGACTCCGCCCCAAAGGAAGAAATCACCGCCACGCGACCGGGAAAACGTGCCAAAACAGAGGCCAGCACACGCCCTGTTTCCTCCTCTGACGCAGCAACAACCCCCTGATGAGGGAGGGTTTGAAATTCATCCTCCGAGACTGCCACGTACCCTGCTCCTGCATCTTTAATACGATAAGAAAGAGAGTAATTGCATAATCCACTAACTTCAATGTGTATTTTATATAAAAAATGAAAAATGATCATTTTTTGATGATATAAAGATAGCTTTACAAAGAAATTCAGCCAAAATATTTGCTTTTATTAAACTATTTATATTCGTTGTTTATTCTCTCGCAGCATCCTTAAAAGCGGAAGGTCAACGCAGAGAGCATATAAGTCCCATTCTTTCCCCCCGCTTGCCGCATCCGATGGGTAAGAAAAATAGCCCCACCATCAAGCTGCCAATTCACATGCTGTTGAAGCTGAAATTGCACCTGTCCTTGCGGTTGTAACCCCACGGCACGCCCTGCCGCCCTTAGACGAGACCCCGCTAAAAAGGAAAAAGGCGATGAGGAGTTATACAGCCCATCATGCACGCTCTCTCGCCATAAATACGGCACACGAATACGAATATTCATAAAGGGGCGAGGCACAATGCTCATGAGTGGGCCTGCACTAATAAGGTTAGCCCGCGCTATCGTCCGTGTGAGGTCGAATGTCGCATTACGCGGGGAGAAAGGGGCCGAGAATGTTCCCTCCGTACCATGTGCGCGACGATTATCCCCCCCGCTATAAGCCTCCGCCTGCACACCGAGGAAGGGATGTAAGGAGGAGGAAGAATGACGCCAGCCCGCCACACCACGCACAGCCCATGCGCTCACTGGGCGGCTGCCGATAGCAGATTTGCTCGGATGGAACCGCCCTGCCTGATAGACGCCACTAACATCATACTCAAAGGCGGGGGCCGAGCCATACCAGCGGAACCCGCCATTTTGGCGCGTCTGCGTGCCAGCCTCGCTTCCTTTAAGCTGGGCGATAGCGGCAGGCTTCCCCCCATAGTGAAAACCCATCCAAAATAGGTCCAAAAAAGAATGAACCTGCTGTCCTGCGATAGAAAAACGCGGCAGAGCGACCGTAACATCGCCCCCATAAAGGCGCGTTCCATCATCAAATCCGCCGCCCATGATGGTATCTCGCGTCACTTGTGTTGCCACAAAATTATACACATCAACCCGCACACGCTCCCACATGGCATAGCCTCGCGCGCCATTCCATGAGAGTTGCACATTAGGGGTCTCACGGGCGTAAATCAGCCATGAAGGGGCATCCAAAAATTGCTGCCGCCCGACCATTACGCCTGTTTTAGCACCTAGAAGCTTCTGCTCGTAACGAACAAAAAGCTGCTGCAAGCCAAGCCTACGCCGCCATGTCGCGTTATAGCCGTAATAATTCCACCCTGCGGCCTCGCCATTATTAAGCTGCCCGAATATCTGCCAATGCGTGCCGAGATGCAGCTCTGCCCCCAACAAATTACGCACTGTAAACCGGCCAGAATGACGCTTACCCACTGTGCCAAGCATCGGGCTGGATTCATACCAGTTCCGAATCCGTGATTCCCCGGAGAGGGTCAGCCAAATACTGCCTGATTCATTCAGACGAATCGCTTTTAGAGGGTCCAGAAAATCCGTGTAATTCTTCGGGTCTTTTTTGCTGCTCCAATCCTCAGCCCATGGGGCCACACCATAAACCCCCACCGGGCCAAAACCTGCGAACTCCCCATTCCCCCAATTGAAAGCCCCCCAATCGCCCTGATGTCGCTTTTTAGAACGATTCTGCTCCAGCGTGACACGGCGTGGTTGGCCAATCACCCCCGCCCCCGGCATGACCTCCACCGCTGGCGGGGGCTTATCCTCTGCCTGTAACGGCCCTACCCCGCCAAAGCACGCCGATGCCACCATCACAATAGATGCCCATACAGGGCCATCCCATTTTGGCACATCACCAATGATATACGCACGAGCATGGCGTGATGACGAGGCGGGGGGCATGGGGCATCCATTTATACGTTATGTAATAGTGCAATATATTACATACGTTTTTATCCCCTTTGTGAAGTCGTGAAATTATAATTCCACGATTATTTTTCCGATTCTACGCCACACAATCTTGCAAAAAGCGGGCCATGGCCTGTCCACGATGGCTGAAACGGTTTTTCTCCTCCTCGGTCATTTCGGCAAAACGGCGGCTCTCCCCTTCAGGGATAAAGATAGGGTCATAACCATGGCCATGCGTCCCACGCGGGGGCCATGCGACATGGCCATGACATGCCGCCTCTACCATACGATACGCCCCATCAGGCCACGCCACACATAAGACCACAACAAAAGAGGCCCCTTTATCAGCAGAGCCACTCGCCTGCATCGCCTCATATACGCGGTTCATCGCGAGGGTCATATCACGCTGCGGACCAGCCCAGCGGGCGGAATACACACCCGGCTTGCCGTTAAGGGCTGCAACGCAAAAACCGGAATCATCTGCCAGAGCAGGTAGGCCGGTCGCTTTTGCTGCGGCCGCGGCCTTAATCAGCGCATTCCCGGCAAAATCCGCTGCGGTTTCCTCTGGCTCTGACAAATTTAATGCCGCTGCGGAGCGGACTGTAATGCCGCTCTCCGCCAATAAGAGAGAGAACTCTCGTAATTTGCCTTGATTATGGCTAGCGAGGACAAGCTCACTCCCCCGCGCTAGGCGGCGCATTTTATCTTCATAATGCGGCATAAAGCTTAGCCTCCCTTTTTACGAGTGAGAGCTTCTTTCTGCACGGCAAAGAGGGTCTGTGTGCCTTTCTGTGCAAGGTCAAAAAGCTGTTGGAACTCCTCCGGGCGGAAGGGGCGATCCTCCGCTGTGCCTTGAATCTCCACAATCCCGCCATCGGCTGTGAGGACAAAATTGGTATCGGCCTGCGCGCTGCTATCTTCTTGATAATCAAGGTCCAACACAGCCCCGGCCTCTGTCAAACCACACGATACAGCTGCGACTTGTGCGGTCAGAGCTTTGCTTTTGCCCATCCCCTCCAACGCATGCGCCAGGGCAACCCATGCCCCGGTAATGGAGGCACAACGCGTCCCGCCATCGGCATTCAGCACGTCACAATCTAGCGTAATCATACATTCGCCAAGGGCTTTAAGGTCCACACAAGCCCGAAGGGACCGCCCAATGAGCCGCTGAATCTCCTGCGTGCGGCCTGATTGCTTGCCCCGTGCTGCCTCGCGGGAGCCACGCGTATGAGTCGCGCGCGGTAACATGCCATATTCCGCCGTTACCCACCCTTGGCCCTGCCCTCGCAGGAAAGGTGGCACCCGTGTCTCGACCGAGGCCGTGCAGAGCACTTCCGTCCCCCCTACGCGAATCAGCGCAGAGCCTTCCGCATGAGTAGCAAAGCCTGTCTCGATTGTAACAGAACGGAGGGCATCGGCAGCGCGACCGGAGGGACGTGTAACCATAAAACTGAATCCTTAACTCTTTTTAAAACAAGCCCCACAATAAGGCTTATCCTATGGGCGTCCAGCACCGTACCATAAAACAGAGCCTATGAGGCTGCCTCCCGTTTTTTTATTGACCATGTTATAGAGGGCAGCATGACGCGTTCTTCTATGCTGCCAGACAGCCCGCCACCGCCTTTTCAGAAGCCCCGTTTCCGCCGTTGGCGGTTCTTACTAGGGGCTGCGCTTAGCCTTTGCACGCTTGGCCTTGCCACCCTTGTGCTGGTGGGTTGGGGCTTATATGCCCATCTCAGTGCTAATCTCCCCAGCGTAGAGAGCTTGCAACATTACCAACCCCCCGTTGTAAGCCGGCTATACACCGCTGATGACCAACTCATGGCCGAACTCTCGCACGAGCGGCGTATTTATGTGCCCATCCGGGCCATCCCCCCGCGTGTGCGTAACGCCTTCCTCGCTGCGGAGGACCAAAACTTCTATTCCCATGGCGGGGTGGACCCCTTAGCGATGCTGCGTGCTGGGGTGACGGATATTATCAGCATCCTCACCCATCAGGGTAAGCGTCCCCTCGGGGCCTCCACCATTACCCAACAGGTCGCTAAGGTTATGCTGCTTAATAATAACAGCCTGACCATCGACCGCAAAATACGCGAAGCTCTGCTTGCGATGCGTATTGAGCACACCCTCTCCAAAGACCGTATTTTAGAAATCTATCTTAACGGGATTTATCTGGGTAATGGGGCTTATGGTGTAGAAGCCGCCGCTCAGACTTATTTTAATAAAACGCTCGACCAACTTAGCAATGCCGAGGCTGCGATGCTGGCCAGCATGCCTAAATCCCCTAGCAATTATAATCCCTTCCTCCACCCTAAAGCGGCGATGTGGCGGCGCAACTGGGTGCTGGACCGGATGAGCGAGACACGCGCCATCACCCCAGAGGATGCCCAGCAAGCCAAGCAAGACCCGCTCATCCCCCAAGGCTATACGCGCTTCGGCCCCTTGCAGGATTCCGAATGGTTCGCCGCAGAAGTCCGCCGCCAGCTCACCACCCTCTATAGTGAGGAACAAACCACCGAGGGCGGGTTGGATGTCCATACCAGTTTGGATGCTCACCTCCAGCAAGTCAGCACTCATTTATTACGGGAAGGGCTCATCAATTATGCACGCACGCATGAGGGCTGGCACGGCCCTGTAGGGCACCTAACCAGCCTGACAACATGGCAAGATGACCTCCCCAGCCAGAAGCCTCCCGCAGGGATGCTCTCCTCATGGCGGTTAGCCGTTATACTCTCCCCAGCCCCAGTAGTGCATGTTGGGTGGGTGAGTGGCCATACAGCCCACACCGCCACACTCCGCAAAGCTGATGAGAGCTGGAGCCGGCGCACTCATCCACTTCTCCCCGGTCAAATCGTGATGATTGAACCGCAAAGCGATGGCTCCGCAGCACTAGAGCAAATCCCCCAAGTGGAAGGGGCTACCGTCACGCTGGATGCCCATACAGGCCGTGTGCTGGCCCTTGTGGGGGGCTGGTCCTTCCAGCAAAGCCAATTTAACCGTGCCACACAGGCCCAACGTCAACCGGGGTCCTCCTTTAAGCCGCTCGTCTATCTTGCTGCGATGGAGCGGGATATTTCCCCCTCTGAAACATTTGATGATTCCCCCATCAGCTTTGGGGATTGGAAGCCGCAAAATTACGAGCATGATAATTGGGGCCCCACCACGTTGCATGATGCCCTGCGGGAGAGCCGTAACCTCGTCACGATTCGCGTTGCCGCGCATCTAGGGATGAAGGCTGTTAGCGATATAGCGGTACGCTCTGGCATGGTGAACAATATGCCGCCTTACCTGCCCGCTGCCCTCGGTGCGGTGGAGACAACCGTCCTTAAAGAAGCTGGGGCCTATGCTGCTATCGCCAATGGTGGCCATAGCATCACCCCTAGCCTCATCGACTATATCCAAAACCCGGATGGGACAATTATTTGGCGGAATCAGGCTAATCACCGTACCGTCACAACGGAGAATGGCCTGCCTGTCATCCATGATGACCGGCCTGTCCTCGCCTCCCCGCAAAGTGCTTATCAAATCACCACCATGATGCGCGATGTCATTGCCCGTGGGACTGGTGTACGCGCAGGTGTGGGGATTGACCGCCCCATCGCCGGGAAAACCGGGACAAGCCAAGATTATCATGACGCATGGTTTGCGGGCTTCTCGCCCGATGTCGTCACTGTGGTGTGGATTGGTTATGATACCCCCCGCAGCCTCGGTAAGAACGAGACAGGCGGCCATCTCTCCGGCCCTATCTGGAATGGCATCATGAAAGCCGTTTTTGCCACCCGCCCCAAGCTGGACTTCCCCACCCCAGAGGGCATGACCTTGGCAGAATATGACACAGGGCGCATCCGGGCGATTGATGCGTTTAAACAGGACCAGATTCCAGGAGCATCCGTCCCACTGCATGGCTTTGGCGATGGGACACAAACCCTTACTGCGGCCGATACGGGTGCGGATATGATTCCTGATTCTGAGACCGATATGCCCAGCAGCACCCCCAACAACACATCCGGTTCTGCTAACCCTGCCAATAGTGATGTCCCCCTTCCCCCCCTACACCTATGGCAGCTAC
This sequence comes from Parasaccharibacter apium, assembly GCF_002592045.1. GTDB lineage: Bacteria > Pseudomonadota > Alphaproteobacteria > Acetobacterales > Acetobacteraceae > Bombella > Bombella saccharophila. The sequence goes on from NZ_MEJG01000002.1 coordinate 121,760, forward strand.
GCCAACCCCCAGCACTGCCAACACGACACCAAACACCACAGGGGGAGGTGACATTGGCGTTGGGGGGCTATACTAAGGCAGCATCACTAACCATAGGAATAAGGAGAACGCCTCATGTCGGCTGAGACCGAAGCCCTCTCCGAGCAAATCAAGCAGTCTGTTGCACTGCTGAGGAGGCATCTTTGACTGGGATGCCGCCAAAACACGCCTTGCTGAGCTAAACCACCTCGCTGAGGACCCGGAGCTTTGGAATAATCCAGACGCTGCCCAAAAAATGATGCGCGAGCGCACCATGCTCGCTAATCAGATTGAGGGGGTCGAGGCCTTAGAGACTGAAGTGCAAGACACGCTCGACCTTGTCGAACTTGCCGAGATGGAGAATGACGAGGCTGTCATCCAAGATGGCCTGACCACTCTGCGTGCCTTAGCCGCCCAAGCCCAACAGCGTGAGACGGAGAGCCTTCTCTCTGGTGAGGCCGATGGGAATGATTGTTACCTTGAGGTCAATTCCGGCGCGGGAGGGACCGAGGCGCAAGACTGGGCCGAGATGCTGCTGCGCATGTACACGCGTTGGGCCGAGCAACATGGCTATAAAGTCACGCTGATGGAAAGCAGCGCAGGCGAGCAAACGGGGCTAAAATCAGCTACGATTCTCGTAAGCGGCCCCAATGCGTATGGCTGGCTGAAAACCGAAGCCGGGGTGCATCGGCTTGTCCGCATCTCCCCCTTTGACGCTGCTGCACGCCGTCAGACCTCCTTCGCCTCCATCTATATCTCCCCCGTTGTGGATGATTCGATTGAGATTGAAGTCCTCGATTCTGACCTCCGAGTCGATACATTCCGTGCTTCTGGTGCGGGGGGCCAGCATGTGAACAAAACGGATTCGGCTATCCGTATTACGCACATCCCCACCGGCATTGTTGTGGCCTGCCAGACAGACCGCTCCCAGCACCGCAACCGCGCCACTGCGATGGAGATGCTGCGTGCCCGCCTTTACGAAGCTGAGCTGCAAAAGCGGGAAGCTGAAGCCTCCGCCGCAGAAGCGGCTAAGACGGATATTGGTTGGGGGCACCAAATTCGCTCCTACGTTCTAGCACCTTATCAGCTGGTCAAGGACTTGCGGACGAACATAGAGAAAGGCAATCCCGATGCCGTTCTTGATGGTGATTTAGATGAGTTCATGGCCGCATCACTCGCCCAACGTGTAAGCGCAACACGCTCCGAAGCCAGTGCAACCGCACAATAATAACCCTATAATCAGCATAAGAGGGGGCACAACACCCCCTCCCCAAAGGGGCTACTCCTATCGTTTTTATAAGTAAGTCTAGTATAAAATTATACACAATGGTCCCTCTCTCAAAAATGAGAGTATGGCTCTACAACCCTTGTATAATAGCCGTTTTTTAATCTTTTTAAAAATTATCCACATTTTATATAAGAGTTATGCACAGGCTTTTCTGCGAAAGAGTCGCATATCACCCCTTGCATAACGGGGACGGCTTAGGCCATTTTGACACAATAAACCAGACGGGAATGGTCCCGTGTTGGGGTAGTGTGTGACCCTAAGATAACCAAAGGGGCAAAGAGTTTTGCTATGAAAAGCTACGCTGCCTTACAACGTAGGCCGATTGACTATATCGTTGCCGCTGTTGTGGCTTTTCTTGCCATTGGGTTGGTGGTCTATGCCCTCACGCTCAATAAGGCAGAGAAGACCGAGCCTACACACCCGCCGATTCAAACGGTCATCATTGCAGAGGCACCACCTCCCCCACCACCGCCACCGCCGCCTCATCCGGTCATGGTGCAGCCACCGCCGCCTTATATCCCCCCTCCGCGTATTAAGCTGCCACCGCCGCCTAAGCCGCCTATCCATCATAGCGCGCAAAAAGTGCCTCAACCTAAGGTGGCTCCTACATCTGTTGCGCCTGCTGCCACATCGGCCTCGGCAGCGTCCAGCAGCAGTAGTGGCAGTGGTGATAGCACCTCCGATAGCGACCATGCTGCTGGGGCTGTGCCAATCAATAATGTGCGGCCAGAATATCCTGAAGAAGCCCAAGAGGAGAGCCGGGAGGGCTCTGTGACGGCTTCGTGCGATATTCTCACCAATGGTAAGCCTGCTAATTGTAAGTTGCTCAGTGTAAAAGGAGGGCATGATTTTGCCGAAAGCGCACTCAACTTCCTAGAACGCTCCCCCGTACGCTACCAACCCGCTGTGGCTGGCGGACAACCCGTTATTGAACATAACCACGTCCTACATGTGGACTTCACCCTCGGTGATGAATGAGTATCACCTCATCCATCACCCGCTTATTTGCCCTGACCACAGGGTCCGTTAAGAAAACGCACCTTGCGTTGATAGACAAGGATATGAGATTCATGACCAGAATGCTCCGCCTTCCCCTGACACATACCGCCTCTAAAGCGCGTCCATTCTACGGTACGGCTTTAGCCTTAATCCTTGCAGCTATGCCGCTTTCCTCTGCGGCGTTGGCTCAAGAGGCAAGCCCTGCTGTACCGCCCGCGGGGGCGAGCGCACCAGCCCAGCCCCCCGCTGGGGCAACAGCTCCCGCACAAGCCCCCGTTACAACAACTGCTCCGGCTCAACCGCCAGCAGGGGCAACTAGTGACGCACAGCCTCCCGCTGGGACCGAGGGCAATGCCCCTGTCACAGCAACCCCCGTCAGCGACAAACCCGCTGATGATGCCTCAAAAGACAATCCCTATGGGTTGAAAGCCTTGTGGAAGAATGGGGACATCATCGCCCGTGGCGTCCTGCTGATTATGGCTCTGATGTCCTTAGGGACATGGATTATCATGGTCAGCAAGTTCATTGAGCAATCCCGTCTCTTTAGTGCCTCCAAAGCGGCAGACCGGACCTTCTGGACACAAAAGACCATTCAAGAAGGGGCGAAAACCCTCAAGCCCACCTCGCCCTTCCGCTATATTGCGGAGACAGGCATCATCGCCGCGCAGCATCATGAAGGCTCCATGCGGGATTCAATCGACCTGCAATCTTGGACAGCCATGTCCATCCAGCGCGCGTTAGAGACTATCAATACACGTTTGCAAGCGGGTCTCGCCTTCCTCGGTACGGTTGGCTCCACATCGCCCTTTATCGGGCTTTTTGGTACGGTTTGGGGTATTTACCATGCTCTGACAGCCATCGGCATTGCAGGGCAAGCCTCCATTGATAAAGTCGCTGGCCCTGTTGGTGAATCCCTCATCATGACGGCTATCGGTCTTGCTACCGCTGTCCCGGCTGTGTTGGGGTACAACCTTTTGGTGCGCCGTAATAAAGGAGCGATGGACCGCGTCCGTAATTTCGGCTCTGACCTTCACTCCATTCTGCTCGGCGGTTATCGGCATGAAGATGTTTTGAATGCAGAGGTCAAGGATAATAGCCCCACCACGACAACCACCAACACGCGAGTCTAATCATCATGGCTATGAACATCGGTAACGGTGGAGATGATGACGGCGAGGTGGTGTCGGCTATCAACACCACGCCGCTTGTTGATGTCATGCTGGTGCTGCTTATCATCTTCCTCATCACCATCCCGGTAGCGACCCATACGGTTAAGGTTCAGCTACCGGTGGACCGCAACCAGCCAACCAAGACCAAACCGGGCAATATTGTGTTGGCTGTCACCGCTGATGGGCAAAGCTACTGGAACACCACCCCCCTCACCGGGCATAAGGACCTCCTCAACCGCCTTATGGAGGCAGCACGCCAGCAGCCTCAACCGCAAATCCAAATCCGTGGCGATGGGTCTGTCCAATATATGCCCATCGGTCGGATTGTAGCGGCATGCCAAGAGGCTGGCATCCAACATGTGGACTTCATCACCGAGCAACCACACGACTAACCCCCTCTATTTACCTAATCTGTAACAGAGGCCCCATTTTCTGCCCCCTCTTTGGGGGCCACACCGGACGAACATTTTGGGAGGTCCATCATGGCTATGGGTATTGGCTCTAGCAGCACTCATGAAGATGAAGCCATTGTCGATATCAACACCACCCCGTTGATTGACGTCATGTTGGTGTTGCTCATCATGCTCATCATCACCATCCCCCTCCAAACGCATTCCGTGGCGATTGACCTCCCCCAAGGCAACCCGCCTCCCTCGGCAATACAGCCACAAATTGTCACGATTAGCATTAATTACGACAATTCATTGAGCTGGAATGACATGCCCATCCCCTCTGAGGATGCTCTCCAAGCGCATATTAACGAGGCCGTACATCCTGCAACGGGGGACCAGCCCGAAATCCATATCCGGCCCGACCGCCTTGCGAATTATAAAACCGTGGCTCATGTCCTTGCCGATGCCCAGCGCCTTGGTGTGACCAAACTCGGCATTGTAGGGTTAGAGCAAATGATGGAGGGCCAATAATCATGATGTTCCCATCTCTCAAACAGCCGCGCCCGTGGCTTTTAACAGCCCTAATTGGTCTTTCTGCCACCGGGGTTGCAGGGCTAACGCACACCCCTCTTACCCCCTTCGCCTTCAGCACCGCTTATGCAGAGGATGAGCTAGGGCAAGAGGTTGGCAAGCCACTCCAACAAGCACAAGCTGCTCTGGATGCTCACCACCCTGCCCAGGCGTTAGAGTTCATCAAACGCGCGGATGCTGTCCCGACAAAAACCGCTTATGAGAGCTACGTCATCGCCCAAATGCGCGCTGCAGCGGCAAGCCAAGCAGGTGATGTCCCAACGGCTTTAAAAGCGTATGATGTACTCATCACTAATGAGCGCACAGCCCCTGCAACACGCCATCAAATGCTCATGGCCCAAGCCAGCCTTGCTTATGGGGCGCATGACTACCCTAGCGCAGCCCGTGCCGCCAGCCGCTACCTGCGTGAGGCTGGCCCTAACCCTGCGATGCAAACTCTCTTGCTGCAATGTTATTACCTCCAACAAGATTGGAAGGGCCTAACAGGGGTTGGGAAAGCCATCCTCGCCGCGGACCAAAAAGCCAAGCTCATTCCCGCGGAAAATCAGCTCCAAATGCTGGCGACTGCTTATGATAAGCTGCATGACATCACCAATAAGACGGGCATTTATGTCAAGCTGGTGAAATATTATGCACGGCCACAATATTGGCAGATGCTGATTCATGACCTCACGACGGACAGCACCTTGACCCCACGTATGGTCTTTAACCTCCAACGCTTACGCCTCGCAACCGGGCTGCTTACAAACCCGGCGGAGTTCCAAGATATGGCCGAGCGTGCCGTCCAAATGGGGCTACCACAGCTTGCGCTTAATTTGCTGGATGAAGGCTATAACCGTCATCTCCTCGGTGCGGGGCCACAAGCAGCAGCCCAAGCGCGTTTCCGCGCCTTCGTAGCCCAACGCGCGAACGAGACACGCGCGGCTCTTCCTGCTGCTGTTGAACACGCCAAAACCTCACCAGATGCAGGGCTGTCTCTCACAGCGGGTTATAATCTTGTCCTCAATGGGCAGGTGGACCAAGGCATCGCCCTGATGCAACAAGGCCTAGCAAAACACCCGCATCAACCAGACCTTGCCCGTCTGACCCTCGGTATGGCCCTGCTGGATGGCGGCAAACGTACCGAGGCTATTGCCCTCTTTAACAGCCTAGATGGTGAAGGAACTGCCGATAATCTGGCACAATTATGGGCTGTAAAGCTCACCTCACACGCCGCCTCCCCCGAGAAATGACATGATCTTCATAAAACTAGCCCTTAAAACCATATGAAACTTTTGAGAAAAGAGCGATTAACTCGCTTTATATCGATCTCCCATAAGAGGCATCTCTCTATGTTCAAAACCATACGGCTCTCTGCCATGATGCGGCGGGCCCTCCATTCTACAATATTGCCAGCCCTCCTTTTAGGCGGGATGCTTAGCGTTGGGGTAGCCAGTTTACATCCTGCCCTAGCTGCGGATACACCCGCTAAAACCGGCTTGAGTGCAGAGCAAGCACAACAGCTTATTTCTGTTTTAAATAATGAAAGCCAACGGCAGCAATTTCTCACAACATTGCAAAACCTTGTCACGGCAGAGCAAAGCACAAAACATGTCTCGCTCCTCACAATAGCGCGCGACAATATTGCAGACTTCGGGGCGCGCGCACTCCAGCAATTGCACGTTCTTCATCAAAATATTCTTGATTTCGGCGCAATTAGCCCCTGGCTTCATACCGTCTTACAGGATGCAGCCCTCCAAACCACCATTGCACAGATTGCGCTGCGCGTTCTCATCATGCTGGTAGCCAGTTTCGTGCTATTTTATGGTATGCGCCTTCTGCTGCGTCCGCTCCGCCAGCGTCTTAATCGCATGGCTAAGGAGCATAATAAGAAAGTCCTCAAAGACGAGGCTTTTAAACTCCGCAAAGCTAATGCCGAGGCGGAAGGTATCGTCCAAAAAACAGCAGCTGAAACCACAACTGAAAGTAAACTTAAAACCACGGATGATGCCGAAGCGCTCCAAGCCAATATTGAGGAAAGCTTGCGCCATCAAGGGGCGTTAACACAGCTTATGCTATGCCTGCGTCGCGCACCCTATGCGCTTGCCTGGGCTGCGTTAGAGCTACTCACAATTGTGATGTTCCCCCTCGTTGCGTTACTGATGGAGATACTAGACCCAGCACGCACCCCCCAAAGCAGCCATGCTTTATGGAGTATTGCGTGGTTAGGCGGTATCGGACTAGGCGTGTGGGTTATTGTTCTCCGCATTTTCCTCGCCCCAGAAGCCCCTTGGTTACGTCTCAGCATCCTGCATGACCGTACTGCGAGCTTCATTTTCCATTATCTACGCCAGGTTGGGTTTATCCTGGCATGGGGGCTTGCTCTACTTGATGTCATTAATATGATGACCGTCCCCGACCCGGTCATTCATGGGTTGCAAAAACTCCTTCTTTTGGTGGTTCACCTCATCCTCGCAGTGATGATCATTCGCTCACGCGGGATTGTCCGCCGGGCTTGCCAACATATCGGAGCAGCAAACCGCCATTTGCAATCGCTTATGACAATCATCGCCCGTGGGTGGTGGGTTGTTGCGCTCTTTTTTGACGTGGCGTTGTGGCTCGTTTGGGCTGCTGATATTGCAGGGGGGTACCAACTCATCCTCCAGCTCTTTGTCCGCACCATTGTAGCGTTAGTCATTGTCCGGGTTGTAAGCATCCTCATCTATGGTGGGTTAGAACGCTTCATGCGCGCTTTGGATGACTGGAACCTTAATGAGGAAACCCTAACGCGCATCCGCCGTTATTATCCGGCCGCTACAGCGATTATTCGCATCATTATGGCCGTTATCACCATCTTGGCTCTTGCCATTGCATGGGGGGCCCCTGTTTATCTGCTCATGGGGCAGAACACACTTGGCCCGCGCATCTTCCAAGCCGCTCTCACCATTCTCGTAGCCTTGATCATCGGTGTGGTTGCTTGGGAAGTAGCCAATGTGACGATTGAGCATCATATCCGCCGCCTTGATGCACAAGAGGACCGCGATACCAAAATCCGCGTAGCACGGCTGCAGACATTAACGCCGATGTTCCGCATCCTCTTTCTCCTCATCTTGGCTGTTATTATTGGGCTGACGGTTCTCTCCCAATTGGGCATTGATACCGGCCCATTAATTGCCAGTGCGTCTATCTTCGGTGTGGCCTTGGGTTTTGGCTCTCAAAAGCTCGTCCAAGACTTTATTAGCGGGATCTTCTTGCTTTTGGAGAACGCCCTTACCGTTGGTGATGCCGTCACACTCAACGGGACATATGGGGTGATTGAACGTCTCTCCCTGCGCTCGGTGCATGTACGAGCAAATGATGGGTCCATCAATATCTTCTCCTTTAGCTCACTCAGCCAAGTGACCAACTATAATCGCGACTTCTCCCGCGCTATGATTCTCGCAACTGTGGATATTGAAAGCGATACGGACCAAGTAGCGGCTATTCTGGTCGAAATTGGGAAGGAGATGCGTCATGAGGCCCCTTATAAAGACCTCATCCTCGCTGATTTCGACCTCTGGGGCGTCTCGGCCATCGGCACATCCTCTGTCTCGGTTAAGGGGGTTTATCCCACCACCAATGCAGGCCGTTGGACGGTGGAATGGGAGTTTAATCGCCGTATGAAGAAACGCTTTGAGGAGCATGGCATCCAATATCCCCGCGAGGTTGTGGATATTCAGGGTGCTGCGTTGGAGAGATTTATCACCAATGCTGCCCCTTCTGGGGAGACCCCCCAACCCCCACAACACTAGCCCATAAAAAAGCCCCCTGACCTTACAATCAGGGGGCTTTCTTTTTAACGGACGTTACCGCGTCTTAGCGGTTCGTCTCATCATATTTCTGCAAAGCCAACACAGCCCAAATGGCCGCCGGAATCCAACCCAGAATGGTGATTTGCAGGATAAGGCAAATAATCCCAGCAAAAGGGCGACCAATGGTAAAAAAGGTCAGCCAGGGGATGAAAAAGGCTATCAATGTACGAATCATAATTAGTCCTCCCTATCATAAAGGGCAGTAGCAAAAACAGCGTTCCTCCCTTTTTGGAAGAACACCTTATCATCCTTAAAAAAAATGCCAATATTATGAAAGTGTTATTCTCCTTCCCTATGGGGCTGCTAGATTAAATCGCCTCCATATACTCACCAAAGGACCTCTTCTATGATCATCGCTGAAGTCTCCTACCTCGCCTCACCTGAAGACGTACAAGCCCAACGCCCTGCTCATCGCGCCTTCCTTGATACATTATATGACCGCCGCTTATTGCTGGCCTCTGGTCCCAAAACCAGCAAGGATGGTGGCATCCTCATCATTCGCGATGGCATTAGCCTAGATAAGATTGAATCCCTCTTAGCGGAGGACCCTTTTGTGACCTCTGGCGTAGGGCAATATCGGTTTATTGAGTTCACAGCCGCCAAAACAGCCCCAGAGCTAAAAACACTAGCGCAATAAAGGGGCCATCATGCTCGATACACTCTTAACAAAAGCCCGTAACAGGCCAGCCGTTGTTATTGGGGCAGGGACGATGGGCACGCGCATCGCCCTTATGCTCGCCACACAAGGGGGAGAGGTACGCCTTTTTGACCGCAGCGTGGAAGCCACCCAACGCGGACTTGCTTATATTCAACACACACTTCCACAGGTCATCCCTACCGTAAAAGGGGGGAAAGCCGGGCCTGTACATATCACCACCGCTCTGGACGATGCCTTAAAAGACGCATGGCTTGTGATTGAGGCCCTGCCGGAAAAATTGGACCTTAAAATAGATATTTTTGGCCAATTAGAGCAATACGCCCCTAAAGATGCCCTCCTTACAACGACCTCATCCTCCTTCCCCTCTCGTCACATTATTGGCCATGTGAAGGATACGCACCGCGTCTTTAACACGCATTTTATGATGCCACCGGATAAGCGCGCGGTGGAGATTATGTCCTGCGGGGCCACAGAGCCTAGCCTTATGGAAGGGCTAGCGGCTTACTTCACCCAGCTTGGCCTCTCACCTTATCTCCTAAAGAAAGAGAGCATGGGGTTTATCCAAAATCGTATTTGGGCGGCCATCAAACGCGAAGCTCTCTGCGTTGCGGCTGAAGGCATTACCGAGCCTGAAACGATCGACCGCATTTACCGCGAAACTATAGGAACCGCCCAAGGCCCCTTCCAGCTTATGGACCAAGTGGGGTTGGACATCGTTTTACAAATTGAGGAACATTACGCAGCGGTATTCCCTCATCTGCCAGAGGCCCCACGCCAGCTTCTCCGCGAAATGATTGCCGAAAACCGGCTCGGTATCAAAACAGGCCGCGGCTTCTATAGCTATGGTAAAGAAACATCATGACCCATCAGCCCCTTCTCTACACGTTAGAAACCGAACCACCACGCATAATAATTCTCTCCCCCAAAGAAGGGCAGGTGCTCTCCCATATTGACCTCGGTTGGGGCACACCTGATGGCCTCTGGATTGATAAAGCCGAGGGCCGCCTTTATTGGACCAATATGGGCAAGGATTACGCCGCTGCTGATGGCACAATAAACACCGCCCGGTTAGATGGACGTGACCATAAAACCCTCATAGGCCACGGCCTTGTCGTAACACCCAAGCAGCTTACCTCCGCCCCGCATTGTGAGCATCTTTATTGGTGCGACCGAGAGGGGATGCGCATCATGCGCTGCCGCCGCGATGGTAGCAATCCGGAAGTTCTCCTCCAAAGAGGCACCTTCCCCACAGATATGACAGATTGCACCCTCCATTGCGTTGGGATCGCCCTCGATACACATCATAATTACCTCTATTGGACCCAAAAAGGCCCCCCAAAAGGAGGCACAGGCAGCATCTTCCGTATGGCATTAGAGCAGCCAGAGGGCATGGACCCCGCTCATCGTACAGATATAGACTGCCTCCTTTCGCATCTGCCTGAACCTATTGACCTACATCTCTCCTCCGATGGCCGCACCTTATGGTGGACAGACCGAGGCGGCCCCCCGAATGGCAGCAGCTTGAATGTTGCCCATGTAGATAAGCAGGGCCTACACGACCATCGCATCATCGCCCGAGACCTAGGAGACGCCATCGGCCTCGCTATTGATGAAGCAAAAGGATGCGCTTTTGTCAGTAATTTAGAGGGTGCGCTTTACGAGATTAACCTCACCACAGCAGAGGCACGCCTTCTCACCCAACAAGGCCCCATGACGGGTCTCCATCTCTTAACGCCATAAGACGCACCCTTTCCCCCTAAAGGATGATATTCCTGAAGCTTTATATTCCTTTATCATTAACTGCTCATATGGTCATATCTTTATCTTGACAGAATAAAGCGACCAGCTAAAAACTCATCTCACACGCGCTATGATTGGTGTGCGTGTCCCTCTTTCCTTGTGGTGGAAACGTCTGTAATACAGTACCCATCCACTCCTAAATGTTGAAAGGTATGCCCATGTCCCGGTCCTTTTCTCTCCCCCGGCGTCGTTTTCTTAGCCTTTCAACAGGGCTAGCGGGGGCTGCGACTCTTGGCCTTCTCGGTTCTGCCGCAGCTCATGCGGAGGAGCGTACGCTCAAAATCGGTATCATGTCCGGTGAGGATGAAGATATTTGGCGCGTTGTGAGCCAAAATGCGGCACAGCGTGGCTTGAGCCTCAAAATCATCACCTTCTCCGATTATAACACCCCTAATGAAGCCCTCTCCGAGCATGAGGTGGATGCAAATGCCTTCCAGCACAAGCCGTTCCTTGATGCGCAAAAGAAGGCCCATGGGTATGACATCGTCCCTGTAGGGGATACTTACTTCCAGCCGATTGGCCTGTACTCCCATAAATGGCACAGCCCTGCGGACATCCCTAAGGGGGCCCGCATTGGCATCCCTAATGACCCCAGCAATGAGGGCCGTGCCCTGCATGTGTTAGAGACACTTGGCCTCATTAAGCTTCCCAGCAATACGGGGCTCTTCCCCACTGTGCTAGATATTGCCGAAAACCCGCGTGACCTCTCTATTGAGGAACTTGATGCTGGTGTTGTTGGCCGCTCCCTGCCGGATTTAGACGCCGCGGTTGTGAATATGGACTGGGCGCGTAAGGCTGGCATCCCGCAGACAGAGCGCATTGGGGTAGAAAGCTTGGCCAATAACCCTTATGTCAATTTCATCTCTGTGAATGGGAATGACGCTAATGCACCATGGGTTAAGCCCTTGGTGGAGAGCTATCATCAACCTAATGTCCGTCAGGTGATTTTGGACCTCTATCACGGTACGGTCACTCCTGCGTGGTCATGAGGCCTATCCTCGACATCCAGCATGTAACCCATGCTTTTGGCCACCATACCGCCCTGCATGATATTTCCTTCTCTATCAAGCAAGGAGAGGTTGTTGGGCTGATTGGTCGCTCCGGGGCGGGGAAATCCACCCTTTTGCGCTGCCTCTGCGCGTTAGAGCGACCACAGCAAGGCCATATCTTGCTCGATGGGGTGGACCTCACCACCCAAACCGAGCGGCAACTTGTCCGCGCGCGGCGCAAGATTGGCTTGGTCTTTCAGCATTTTAATTTGCTTACCTCGCGCACGGTGGCGGGTAATATTGCCCTCCCCCTCCAAATCGCGGGCCGCCCCCGTAAGGACCATGCCAAACGCATCGCCGAATTATTGGCCCTTGTCGGGTTGGAAGGCTTTGAGGATAAATACCCCTCCCAACTTTCTGGCGGGCAAAAGCAGCGTGTCGGCATTGCGCGTGCCCTCGCCGCAGAGCCAACATTGCTCCTTTGTGATGAGGCGACCTCCGCCCTAGACCCGGAATCCACAAACTCCATATTGGCCCTCTTGGCCGACATTAACCGCACACTTGGCCTGACGATTATCCTCATCACACATGAGATGGAGGTTGTCCGCCGCTTTGCCCAGCGGATTCTCGTCCTTGACCATGGCCGCCTCGTGGAAGATGGCTCCTTGCTCGACATCCTGCGCGATGGGCAGGAGAACCAAACCTTACATAAATTGCTAGCCGATATTCGCCCTTCTCTCCCGGCCTTCATTGCTGAGAACCTCAGCCCCAGCCCCCTAACTGAGCCACATAAAACCATCATCCGGCTGGTTTTGAGTGGGGATAGTGCTACAACCCCGCTCTTTAGTATGCTTTACGCACACTATGCCGTTAAAGCGACCTTACTCCAAGGTGGGGTTACGACCATTAGCCAACGCCTTAGCGGCGATATAATCCTCAGCTTAGAGGGAGAACATATAGAGCAAGCCTTGGCCTTCCTCAAAACAGCGACACAAAGCATGGAGGTTTTGGGCTATGTCCCCTCTCATCCTTAAGCTGATTCTCCAATCCACAGAACAAACGCTGGAGATGGTCCTCGCCTCCACAGCGATTTCCGTCTTATTGGGGCTGCCTCTTGCTCTATTTATGATTGCTACAGGCCCGCGCGGGCTTTATCGCCTCCCTTTTGCAGCGCGTCTTATTGGTATGATTGTTGATGCTGTACGGGCTGTCCCCTTCATCATTTTGCTCGTCCTGCTCATCCCTGTTACCCGCTTTGTTGCAGGGACCTCCTTAGGGACCGAGGCCGCCATTGTCCCACTCTCCATTGCGGGGATTCCTTACTTCGCCCGTATTGCGGAGATGGCATTGCGGGAGGTTGATTCCGGCTTGATAGACGCCGTACGCGCTATGGGCGGGACACGTCTAACCATCATCCGCTCGGTCTTGATTGCAGAGGCCATGCCGAGCCTCGTTACCGGGGTGACGGTGACGCTCATCTCCATGGTGGGGGCCTCTGCTATGGCAGGTGTAATTGGGGCCGGTGGGCTAGGCGACTTGGCCATTCGCTACGGGTATCAACGTTTCAACACCACTGTGATGTTCGGTGTGGTGGTGGTCCTCATCATCATGGTCAGTGTGATGCAGATTCTCGGTAATGCGCTCGCTCGTTGGTTAAAGCACTAGCAAGCAACGCGCCTCCACTCCCATTTAAAAAGCCCGCCTCCATAATGGGGACGGGCTTTTCTACACTGTACCTTAACGCCACACCCTCTCAGGCAACATTAAGAGCTTGCTCAACATCCACCAGCAGGTCATCAACATGCTCCACACCGATGGAGAGACGCACGGTGGACGATGTCACCCCGATGCGCTCGCGCACCTCTTTCGGCACGCCAGAATGGGTCATGGTAGCGGGATGGCTCGCTAAAGATTCTGTTCCGCCAAGACTGACAGCCAGCTTCATAATCTTCAACGCATTGAGGAAGCGGAAGGCCGCAGCCTCACCGCCCTCAATATCAAACGAGAAAGTTGATCCCGCACCGCTGCATTGGCGGGCATAAAGCTGCCCCTCAGCTGAGGAAGCCTCATAAAAAGGCGGGAAGTGCACCTTCTGCACCTTAGGATGATGGTTTAAGAATGTCGCCACACGCTCCGCATTCTTCGTGGCCCGCTCCATCCGCAAGCTCAATGTCTCCAAAGAACGGCCAAGCATCCAGCAGCTATGCGGGTCCAAATGCGTCCCAATCGCCCCGCGTAATTGACGCAGCGGGCGGGTCATCGCCTCACTACCCAGCACAGCCCCTGCCACAAGGTCGGAATGACCACCCACATATTTTGTCAGAGAATAGAGCGACAAATCTGCCCCATGCTTCAACGGATGCTGATAAAGCGGGCCGAGGAGCGTATTATCACACGCAATGACAGGCCGCTTTCCCTGCTTCGCCTCAATCTCTTCTGCAATGTGACGAATCAGCTTTAAATCCACCAGACCATTTGTTGGATTCGCAGGCGTCTCGACCAGAATCATCGCTACATGGCCCTCTGCCATGGCTTGCTCTGCCGCCTTCCGCATTAAGCCAGCATCAACACCATTGCTGCCTAACCCTACGGACTTCATCCCCAGAGAGGTCATAGTCTTGGTCAATAAAGTTTCCGTCCCACCATAAAGCGGCTGGGAGTGGAGAATCACCTCCCCCGGACGCACATACGCCAATAAGGTGGTCGCAATCGCGGACATGCCAGAGGAGAATAATACGCCCCGCTCTGCCTCCTCATAAACCGCCAAGCGGTCCTCTACAATCTCGCTATTGGGATGGTTAAAGCGGGAATAAACCAACCCCTGCCCTTTGCCCTCCGGTGGCTCTTTACGACCAGAGACGTAATCAAAAAAATCGCGCCCATCTTCCGCCGTGGGGAACACAAAGGTGGAGGTTAAAAATACCGGCGGCTTTACCGCTCCTTCTGAAAGAGCTGGGTCATACCCGTAATTCAGCATCTCCGTCTCAGGATGCAGCTTATGGTTGCCGATATGGGTTTTTTTATGATCTGACGCCATTGCGCTCTCCCTTCGCGGGCTTTCACTAGCAGGATATATAGCTTGCTTTATATCCTACCTATCACGCTGAGTGATACCATATTCTCCAAAGAAAAACACCCTCACTCCCAATCGAGTAAGGGTGTTCCAGCAAGAACCATTCAGCGGTCAGAACGATGACCCGGCACCATACGCTCTACAATATGGTCTTTCTTAATAAACCGATGATACAACGCCGCCAGCACATGCAATGCAATAAACCCAGCAAATATCCACCCAAGCCACTGATGCAGCCCTGGCATCATCTCTGCAAGGGAGCCACTATCCATCACACTCTGCGGCAGGGGAATTAATGGCCAAGCCACAAGACCAAACAATACAAGCGGCATCGCCATGGCAGAGACCATCAACCAACCTGTTGCAGGTAGGAGAATTTGAAAAAGATACAACATCCCCTCAACGCTGCCCGCCATTACACGTTGAATACCAGACATACCTTGCGGAAGCGGTGGGGCTTTATGCGTCAGCCGCCATATAATCCGCACTGCAATTAGCAGCATCGTTATAATACCAACTGATTTATGCAGCTGATGTAACGCCACTGGATCACTCACAGAGGCATGATCCATATATAAACCAAGGGCTATCAAAAAAAGAATAAGTAGGGCAATTACCCAATGCAGGAGCATCGCAACCACGTCATAACGCGCCAGTTGCCCGCCCTGTGTCTCCGTCCTCTCAGACATGGTGTGTCTCCGTAAAGTTATATAAAAAATCGGCCTCTCCCCGCAGGGTGCAGAGATAAGGCCGATGATATTATAAACAACTCTATGGCCTTTCTAAGACCAGCTGTTTTTTACTTACTAGCACTGTCCACTTGCTGGAATAGCTGCTCAAAGCGAGCCTTAGCTTTACCATACATCGGGGCTTTACGCGCTTGGGCCTCGTTATTGGCGTTATCCACCACAACAAGCCCTACCATCCCCAATGAGTAATGCGGCAAGCACTTATAGCCATACACACCAGCCGTTGTGAACTTAATTGTCCGCTCTTGGCTAAAAGGTACGCTAAAAGACTGTGCCCCCTCAGGGATCATCCCTGGGATAGACTGCACATTATGGCCTTTATCGGTAGGGATAAAGCGCACACTATCACCAGAATGAATACGCACAACGCCTGGCTCAAAAGCATAAGCGCCATCACTACCATGGGTCAGCATTTTAACATCGACCGTCGCCGCTGTGGCGGACAGGGCCGTTGCCATGAACAGAGCTAAAGCTCCACCTGCAAACTTAAACATACTATCCTCCACTTCTTAACAAACCGCCGGGGAAAGACCCCGGCGGAATGCTTTATCTGATCTTTCTTTAAAAGAAGGAACAAAGATTAACGCTGAAGGTCAAAACGGTCTAGGTTCATCACCTTCGTCCAAGCCTTCACAAAGTCGTTATAGAACTTCGCTTTAGCATCGTCAGAAGCATAAACCTCAGCCGCAGCGCGCAGCTCTGGGTTCGCACCGAAGACCAAGTCCACATCCGTGGCTGTCCACAGCTTCTGCCCTGTTGCGCGGTCAAAGCCCTCATAGAGGTCTTCCTGACCAGCAGCTTTCTGCCAGCGTGTATCCATCGTCAACACGTTGGTGAAGAAGTCTTGCGTCAAGACACCTGGGTTCTTTGTCAACACACCATTCTGAGAATGATTGGTGTTGATATCCAGAGTACGCAGACCACCAAGCAGGACTGTCATCTCAGGGATGGTCAGACCCAGCGTATCAGCCTTATCCACCAATGCGTTAAGCGGCGGTGTGTTATCGGCATCTGCACGATAGTAGTTACGGAAGGCATCAGCTGTCGGCTCCAACAAATTGAAGGAGTTAACATCTGTCTGCTCTTGCGTAGCATCACCACGACCCGGAGCGAACGGCACCTGGATGTTCACGCCAGCTTTCTTAGCCGCATCCTCGATCCCGACGCTACCGCCAAGAACAATGATATCAGCCAGAGCAACCTTACGGGCACTGTGAGCGTTGAACTTATCACGGATGGCTTCCAGCTTTGGCAGGATGGTCTGAAGATCCTGCGGATCATTCACTGCCCAACCATTCTGCGGCATCAGAGCCAGACGGCCACCATTAGCACCACCACGGTGATCGGTCACGCGATGAGAAGACGCAGCAGCCCATGCTGTCTTGATCAGATCACGATCAGACAAGCCGCTTGCAGCGATCATCTTCTTCAGCTCACGAACGTCAGCCTGATTGATCGGCTTAGCCGGCATATTGACCGGATCCTGCCATACGAAGGTCTCTTTAGGAACTTCGCTACCGAAGTAACGGCTCTTCGGACCCATGTCACGCACAACCAGCTTGAACCATGCACGAGCAAAAGCATCAGCGAACTCATTCGGATGCTCAGCCCAACGAGCCAAGATCTTGTGGTAAGCCGGATCCGTCTTCAGCGCGATGTCCGTTGTGAACATCATGATCGGACGCATCTTGGAAGGATCGTTCGGGTTTGCCGGGTCTGGAGCGATCTTGTCGTCCGTCTTGGTGTGCCACTGATGCGCACCAGTCGGGCTTGTCCCCAACACCCAGTCATTGTTCAACAGGTTGTCAATATACTGTGTGGTGAAGTGGATCGGATCAGCAGACCAAGAGCCTTCCAGACCACTGGTGGAGGCATCATCAGCTGTTTGCTTACCCTTAATGCAGTGGTCAGCCCAGCCAAGACCCTGATGCTCCACACCGTTAGCAACCGGCGGGCCGCTCAAGCAGGAGTTCGGGTGCGCACCATGTGCCTTACCAAAGGTATGACCACCAGCGATAAGAGCCACAGTCTCTTCATCATTCATCGCCATACGGCCAAAGGCCAGACGAATCATCGCAGCGGACTTCACAGGGTCAGGATCGCCATTCGGCCCCTCTGGGTTCACATAGATAAGACCCATGTGCGTAGCAGCCAGCGGGTGCTTCAGGGTACCGTTCTGACCAACCTGGAAGGAGCTCTTATTGGGGAAGAATGTAGTACCCGGCCCCCAGTAGATCAGCTCGGACTGCCAGTCATCAGGACGACCACCGACAAAGCCGAGGGTCTTAAAGCCCATCTGGTTCAGCGCGACATCACCTGTCAGGACGATAAGGTCACCCCAGGAGAGCTTCTCACCGTATTTCTTCTTAACAGGCCAGAGCAAACGCTTTGCTTTATCCAAGCTAGCGTTATCGGGCCAGTCATTCAGCTGAGCAAAACGCTGTTGTGCGCCTTCCTCACCACCACGGCCGTCAATAGCGCGGTATGTACCAGCATTATGCCATGCCATACGGATGAAGAACGGCCCATAATTGCCGTAGTCAGCCGGCCACCAAGGCTGAGAGGTCAGCATAACCTTCTCAATATCCTTGCGGACTTCCTGAAGATTCAGCTGCTCGAACTTTTTATGATAGTTCGTGTAATAATCTGCACCATATGGGTCAGATTCTGAATCATGAGCGCGCAGCTTGGCCAGATTCATACCCTTCGGCCAGTAATATTGGTTCGGTGAAGGGACATCAGCGGCCATAGCAACCGATGCAAAAGAGGTCAGTGTCGTGCTGGCAATCAGCAGAGCTGCCCCAAATTGTTTCAATTTCATCCTGATAATTTCCCTATTCATGGATGAGGACTCGCTAGAGTGCGTAACGGCAACAAACCACGTACAACAAGCTGTTGCATGGCAGATGCATCACTGTCACACATCGCACAGTTATATTATCGGGAAGGGGTAAGGCAAGTAAATCGTTATTTTCAATAACTCTTATAAAACAATTTGTTTTCTGCCGGTTTTTTCTTATAGAAGAAAGCATACATCTTTACAAGAAAAACAGTACAAAAAAACTCCAATAAGATGCACGATACCGCAAACGCATCGCACAATCTCTTCGCAATAGACCTAAAAAGACTGCACAATCGCCTTAATAAATCGTTTCTTGAAAGAAGTTCTTAATCTCTATTAGAATAGAACAGGTCAAAACACCTCAGTTAGGTGCTGCATCTCATCAATAAATCACTTTTATGGAAACCATATAATGATTGCTTTTAAAGCACTCATCATCACAAGATTGGTGCCCAGAAGAAGACTCGAACTTCCACGTCCTTGCGGACACAGGCACCTGAAGCCTGCGCGTCTACCAATTCCGCCATCTGGGCATACCCATTTGCACGCATGGTGAACCGGCTGGGACTCGAACCCAGGACCATTCGATTAAAAGTCGAATGCTCTACCAACTGAGCTACCGGTTCACTTGAGGAGGCTATCTACCCGCTCCCCTAGGGGGCGTCAACCCCGCTTAGGGGAGAAAGACGCCAGCGCAGCAATTTTCTTCTCCTGCTTAAAACGGGGATACCCCTTACAGGAGAAGAAACGCCATATTCCACCTTACAGCTTACTTCTCGACATAAGCCTTAATGATGTGGTCCGGATTCTGCACCATGCCAGAGGCACCAGCCCCACGTTTGACCTTATCGACAGCCTCCATCCCCTCAATGACCTGACCAACAATTGTATATTGGCCATCCAAAGACGGAACGCGATCAAACATGATGAAGAACTGGCTGTTAGCGGAGTTCGGGTCCATAGTACGGGCCATGCCCACTGTCCCACGGTCGAACACGGCCGTTTGGCTAAACTCTGCTGGCAGGTCGGGATATTGGCTACCGCCTGTCCCCGTCCCTGTGGGGTCGCCTGTCTGCGCCATGAAGCCTTCAATCACACGGTGGAACTTCACACCATTATAAAAGCCCTCATTCGCCAAGGTCTCCAAACGCTCCACCGCTTTAGGGGCGAGGTCTGGACGCAGCGCGATAACAACCTTGCCGTCCTTTAATTCCAAAACCAATTTATGCCCGCTTGTTGTCTCTGTCATGGTTGTACCCTCTCCTAAATTATCACTATCAGCCTGCTCACTAGCCCAAGCTTGTGCCAAGCTTCCGCCAGCCGCGCATAAGGCTGTTAAAGCGGTGACGAAATGCCGCCGTTTCATCTCATTATCCTCCTGCTAATTTACCCCGCAAGTGACGAGCTGTCCTGTCACTGACAAAGGGAGAAATATCCCCCCCTAGGCGGGCAATCTCCTTCACAATCCGGCTTGCGGTTGTACGGTGATTCTCTGAGGCCAGCAAAAAGACCGTCTCAATCTCCGGGGCTAAACGCCGTAACGCACCAGAGAGCTGAGTCTCAAAGTCAAAATCCCCCGCAGAGCGCAACCCACGGATAACCGTCCCCGCCCCAGCTTGCCTAACTGCATCAACTAAGAGCGTATCAAAGCCTGTAACAGAGATGCGATCCCGGTGCGGTAAGCTAGCAATCTCTTGCTCTACAAGGCCGCGCCGCTCCTCAAAGCCTAAAAGCGGGGCCTTAGCATCGTTAATCGCCACACCAACCACAACATGATCGAACAACACCGCCGCCCGGTCAATCACATCCAGATGCCCAAATGTGATAGGGTCGAACGTACCGGGGTAGAAACCGATGCGCGGGTTAGTCATCCGTTTTATCATCCGTAGCGGCTTCAGCCGTTTCGGCCTCACCTTCGGCAGACGATTCAGCCTCCTCAGTCTCCTCCTCCATCACGGGGAAGACGCTGATGATGCGCTCATCCCCATCGACACGGAAGAGCGTTACCCCCCCTGCCTGACGGGACATCACGCGCACTTGCTCCACTGGCAGACGGATAAGACGGCCTGTATCGGTCACCATCATCACATCTGTACCATCTAGCGTTACAAGCGTGCCGACCACCTCGCGACCACGGCGCGCATTGGAGAAGGTCATGTTATTAATGCCCTGCCCCCCACGGCCGGAGACGCGATAATCATACGCGGAGGACCGCCGCCCGAAGCCTGTATCTGTCACAGTGAGAAGGATTTGCTCCTGCGCCTCAAGCGCGGCATAGCGTTCCTCACTCAGTGGGCTATCAGCGAGAATCCCCTCTAGCCCTTCTTCATCAGAGGCGACATCGCTGCTCTCATCAATATCCTCCTCAAGGGTCTCATCCCCCGCCTGAGCGGCAAGGACGCGGCGATGTGCATTTGCGGCGCGGAGATAAGCAGCACGCTCCTCCACGCTTGCCTCAACATGATTCAATACGGCCAGAGAGACCACCTTATCCCCATCAGCGAGGCGAATACCCCGCACACCGGTGCTGCCACGCCCTGCAAAAACACGCAGCACATCATCGGTGATATGGAAGCGAATCGCACGTGCATTACGCGTGGCAAGAAAGACATCCTGCCCCTCCCGGCATGTTGCCACGCCAATGAGCTGGTCATTTTCATCCAGCTTCATCGCGATAAGGCCAGAGGAACGAATATTGCGGAAGTCACTTAACCGGTTACGCCGCACATTCCCGCTTGCTGTGGCAAAGACGAGATGCAAATCATCCCACAGCTCCTCATCTTGCGGCAACGGCAGCACGGCAGTGATAGTATCCTCGCCCAATTCTGGCAGCAGATTCACCAAAGCGCGGCCTTTAGCGGTTGGGGCTGCCTCTGGCAAATGCCAGACCTTCATCCGATACGCCTTCCCGCCAGAGGAGAAGAACAACACCCATTGATGTGTATGGGCATTAAAGCTGCGGATGACGATATCATCACCACGCCGCCCTGCTGCCGTACGCCCACGCCCACCGCGATTCTGCGAACGGAATAAATCAAGCGGGGTCCGCTTAATAAAGCCATCGCGCGTGATGGTCACAACCATCTGGCCCGGCTCAATCAGGCTCTCATCGGACTGATCACCCAGCGCATCGGAGATTTCCGTACAACGCGGGTCTGCCAGAGCAGCGCGTGCGGCCTGAAGTTCCTCCCGCATGACTTCCATACGGCGGACATGGCTGCCGATAATCTCCAACAATTCCGTAATGCGCTGGCTGACCTCTGCCAACTCACCCTGAATCTTCTCCCGCTCAAGCCCTGTTAAGCGTTGGAGACGCAGCTCCAAAATACCGCGCGCCTGTGCCTCGGTAAGATGGACGCGGCCATCAATAATCACATTGCCTTCATCATGGATCAATTCCAGCAACGGCTCTACATCCGCAGCGGGCCATGTACGCGTCATGAGCTGCTCACGCGCTGTAGCGGCATCTGGTGCGGAGCGGATGAGGGCAATGACCTCATCAATATTCGCCACAGCCAGCACCAGACCAACGAGCAAATGCCCACGGTCGCGCGCTTTATTCAAATCGAACCGCGCCCGGCGGAGAATCACATCCTCACGGAAGCGAATAAACGCATCCAACACATCGCGCAGCCCCATCGTACGGGGGCGGCCTTCATCCAGAGCCAGCATATTCACGCTAAAACTCGTCTGAAGCTGCGTAAAGCGATAAAGCTGATTCAACACCACTTCCGGCGTAGCATCACGCTTTAGCTCAATCACCACCCTCATACCGGAGCGATCACTCTCATCGCGGATGTCGGAAATGCCTTCAATATCCTTAGAGCGGACAAGGTCGGCAATCTTCTCCTGCAACGTCGCTTTATTGACCTGATAAGGAATCTCCGTCACCACAATGGCAAAACGGTCTTTACGGATTTCCTCAATCTCAGCACGGGCACGCACAGGGATGGAGCCACGGCCTGTCTCATAAGCCTGCCGGATACCCCGGCGGCCCATAATAATTCCCCCCGTTGGGAAGTCCGGCCCCGGGACAATCTGCATGAGGTCTTCCAGCGTCATATCCGGGTTAGCAATAAGGGCTAGGACAGCATCAATCACCTCGCCCGGATTATGGGGTGGGATGTTCGTCGCCATACCCACCGCAATACCGGATGCCCCATTAACTAAAAGATTCGGGAAGGCAGCCGGAAGAACCTGCGGCTCTTGCTCGCTCTCATCATAATTAGGCTGGAAGGCAACCGTATCGCGGTCAATATCATCCAGCAAAAAGGAGGCTGATTTTGCTAAGCGGGCCTCGGTATAGCGCATAGCCGCAGGGCTATCCCCATCGACAGAGCCAAAATTACCCTGCCCATCCACAAGCCGCACACGCATGGACCATGATTGCGCCATGCGGACCATAGCATCATAAATGGAGCTATCACCATGAGGGTGATATTTACCCATCACGTCACCGACCGCGCGGGCCGATTTACGATAAGGCTTATCCGCCGTAAAGCCGCTCTCTCGCATAGCGTACAAAATACGGCGATGCACAGGCTTCAACCCATCGCGCACATCTGGCAAAGCGCGGGAGACGATCACCGACATCGCATAAGCCAGGTAAGAGGAGCGCATTTCCTCCTCAATCGTTACTGGGAGACGGTCGGAGGGTAAAATATCGTGCGGCTCGCTCAAGACAAATCAACCTATTTTCTATAAATGGTTAGGTTCCCTAGCATAGCCTATTCTACCGAGAGTTCCTAGTTTGTTCCGTCCATCCTCTTTTATCGCGCTCTTTTTACCCTTATGAGCCACCCTGCTGCCCCCTTTATCACACCCCTCCCATGGCAGCCGCCTGCGGCATTTTTCCCCCTCTGCCGCACGACAGAACATTCCGTTTTTCTCGATAGTGGCGGCCCTGCCACACAAGACCGCCATCGTTGGAGCTTGCTTTGCCCCCGCCCGGTGGCTCATCTCACCCTGCCTTTGGCAGAGATACACCAGTTTCCCCAAATATTACGCCAGTTCCTCACCACTCATGCCCCCACTACACCGTTAGAGCCTATGGATGACGCTCTGCCCTTTCTGGGTGGGGTGATTGGTATGCTCAGCTATGAGGCGGGTATGCGCTATGCAGGTCTAACCTCCCGCCATCAAACAGAATGCCCCGCCTTAACAGCCCTTGCCTGCCGGGATTTCTTCCTCTTTGACCGGCGCGCACAAAAATTATGGTGGGTCAGCGCGGAGGGGCTCCCTCCCCCCGCTATGCCCACCCCAACGCATAAACCCGCCCTAACACCACATCTCACCCCTCATGCCACGCAAAATGCCTCACACTGGCAAGAGGCTGTACAAACTATGCGGCGTTACATTGCAGCCGGCGATATCTTCCAAGCGAACCTCACTATGCGCTGGTATGCTGACCACCCCGCAGGGTTGGACCTCCCACTTTTATATGAGCAACTCCGCACCCAATGCCCTGCCCCCTTTGGGGCGTGGTTTCATACACCGGATTTTACGCTGCTCAGTGCCTCAGTTGAGCGGTTTATCGCCCTTGATGCCGAGGGTATGATTGAGACACGGCCCATTAAAGGCACCTGCCCCATCAGCCCAGACCCACAACAGAATGACGCTTTCAAAGAGGCTCTCCGCCATGATGAGAAAGAACGGGCGGAAAACCTCATGATTACCGACCTGATGCGCCATGATATTGGGCAAGTCTGCCAACTTGGCAGCGTCACCGTGCCGCAGCTTTTTGCGGTCGAGGCGTTTGCCCATGTGCATCATCTTGTCTCTAGCGTGCAAGGGCGGCTCAGACCGGGGTTGGATGCAGCGGACCTCCTCGCCGCCACAATACCGCCCGGCTCCGTCACCGGAGCCCCAAAATATCGGGCTATGGAGATTATTGATGAGGTCGAGACCTCCGCACGCGGGGCCTATTGTGGGACGCTTTTCCGCCTCGGATGGGATGGCACGCTTGATAGTGCCGTTATCATCCGCAGTATCAGCGTAACAGCCAAAACCCTTGCCGTCGGGGCTGGTGGGGGCATCACATATCCCTCCCACCCAGAGCGCGAATATGAGGAGATGTGCCTCAAAGCCGCGCCTCTTTTAAAGGTGCTTCGCCATTATGGCTCATAAGGTCATCCCCCCTTATCTCTGGCTGAATGACACGCTCCACCCAGCGGACCAACCGGCCATTATGGCCCAAGACAGAGGCTACCTCCTCGGTGATGGGCTCTTTGAGACCATGCAGCTTTATAATCACCGCGTGCCTTTACTAGAGGCTCACCTCACCCGGCTAGAAGAAGGCTGCCGCCTATTGCACATCCCCACACCTCAGCGCACTCTTATTGAGAGGGCACTCCACCAACTTATAGAGGCCAACCACCTCACTCATGGCTCTGTGCGCCTGACGCTCACACGCGGCCCCGGCCCGCGGGGCTTAGCCCCACCAGCTCACCCAAGCCCGACCTTGCTCATCACAACCGCCCCACCACTGCAACACCCACCCCAGCCTGTCCGCCTGCATATCAGCACGCAGCGGCGGGACCCTCACTCTATGTTGAATCGGGTGAAATCACTCAATGCATTACCGGCCATCCTCGCCCGTTTAGAAGCCCAAGACCATGGGGCAGATGATGCGCTTTGGCTCACCCATGAAGGCTCCATTACCGAAGCCACTGCGGCAAGTTTCCTAGCTTTGATAGACGGACAATTAGTAACACCTCCCCTCTCCACCGGCATTCTCCCTGGTATCACGCGCGCACGATTGCTCGCCGCTGGGATGTGTGAAGAGCAACTTTTGAGCAACAATGACATTCCCCTTCTACAAGGGGCATGGCTGGCCACGGCCCTTAACCTCACCCCGATTGCCGCGATTGGGGAACATGCGCTGCCACCTCAGCCAGAGCGCAGCGCAGAGTTACGGCGCATCCTCTATGACCATCCCATCTTGAATCCCCCCACCCAAACAGCCACATCTGCCTCATGACTGCACATACACATACCCCCGCTCCCACCGCCACGCCCAAGGCCCCCATCGCCCGGCGCAACCCCATCGTGCTAGAGCAGCTTGGCCGCACCCGCACGGATTCCTACGCGTGGATGAAAGATGAAAACTGGCAGAAAGTCCTAAGAGACCCTTCCATTCTACGCGATGATATCCGCACCCATTTAGAGCACGAAAACGCCTATACAAAGGCCATGCTGGCCGAGACCGTCCCCTTACAAGAGGCCCTCTTTCAAGAGATGGTCGGCCGGATTCCTCCTGCTGAAGAATCCGTCCCGCTCCCCTCTGGCCCGTGGCTATATAGCTTACGTTTTGAGAAAGACGCCCAATATCCCCTCCATGTCCGCCGCCCCCGCAAAGCTGGCACTAACGAGGCCGATGGGCCGGAAGAAATTCTACTTGATGTCAACAAGCTTGCCGCTCAACATAGCTTCTACAGCCTCGCCCAAGCTGCCCATACCGAAGACCACCGCTATTACGTCTATGCTGAGGATGTACAAGGCTCAGAGGTCTATCGCATTCAGGTCAAAGACCTCTCCACAGGGACACTCTGCGCCCCGGCGGTGGAGAGCTGTACCGGCAGCTTCACCCTCTCGCCGGATAGCCAATATCTCTTTTGGATTTACCGCGATGATAATGGCCGCCCCTCCCGTATTTATCGCCGCCCCCTGCGTGGGGGGGATGATACGCTCGTCTTTGATGAGACCGACCCCGGTTTCTTCCTCAGCATTGGGGTAAGTGCCTCTCGCGCATGGATTATCATCGAGCGCGGGGACCATGATACGAATGAGACCCTCCTCATCCCCGCAGCGGAGCCAACAGCCCCTCCAAAATTAGCCGCCCCCCTCGTGCGGGGAGAACGCTATAGCCTCACCCATTGGAATGACCGTTTTATCATCCTCACCAATGCAGGGGGGGCGGTTGATTTCAAGCTCATGACCGCACCAGAAGCCACGCCAGACCGGAGCCATTGGCGGGACTTCCTCCCTTATGAGGAAGGCCATTTCCTCCTCGGTGTTAGTACAGGGCGCGAGCATCTCGCTTGGATAGAACGGCGCAATGGCAATACGGAAATCTTCATCCTTGACCATAAGGATGCTGATAAAGGGGCGATTCGCACCCATGCACGCCGTATCAGCATGGATGAGCCAGCCTATACGCTCAGCCTCCTCGGGGTGTTGGAATATGACGTGCCTATTCTGCGTTATATTTACCAATCCCCCACCACACCGGCCCATTGGTATGATTACGATATGCAGACGGGGCAAAAGACCCTCCGCAAAGTGCGGGAGGTCCCCTCCGGGCATGACCCTGCCGCTTATGAGACACGCCGCCTTTTTGCTAAAGCACAAGATGGCGCGTTGGTCCCCATCACCCTCTTGATGAAAAAAGGCACGGAGCTAAATGGGAAGAACCCCATGTTGCTCTATGGCTATGGCTCTTATGGTATCTCTATGGAGGCCAGCTTCTCCACCACTGCGCTAAGCTTGGTGGATCGTGGAGTCATTTACGCTATAGCCCATGTACGTGGTGGCAGTGAGAAAGGATGGGGGTGGTTCCTAGACGGGCGAGCCACCAAAAAGACGAACAGCTTTACCGACTTCATCAGCTCTGCTCATTATTTGATTGATGAAGGCTATACCGCACCACGCCGCATTGTCGCCCATGGGGGCTCCGCTGGGGGGCTGCTTATGGGGGCGATTGCCAATATGGCCCCAGAGCTTTTTGCCGGGATTGCGGCCCAAGTGCCCTTTGTGGATATGCTCAACACAATGTCGGACATCTCCCTCCCCCTCACCCCGCCGGAATGGCCAGAATGGGGTAATCCTCTCACCGACCCAGAGGCTTACGATCTCATCGCCAGCTATTCCCCTTACGATAACATCCGGCCTGTCCCCTATCCGGCGATTCTGGCGATGGGGGGTTTATCTGACCCACGCGTCACCTATTGGGAGCCAGCAAAATGGATTGCCCGTTTGCGGGAGGAAGCCAAGGGCGGGCCTTTCCTCTGTCATATCAATATGGAGGCAGGCCATGGCGGCTCCTCCGGGCGGTTTGCACGTTTGAAGGAAGTCGCCCTCGTGCAAGCCTTCGCACTATGGAGCCTCCAACGCGCTAACGCATAACCCCTCCATTAAAGCGGGGGAGAGCCTTATTGGAGGTCATCCCCCTCGCTATCCATATCCATCTCTGCAAGCTGGGAGCAAATCTTACCTAGCCGGGAATCACCCTGCCCCACGCCCTCCCCGCAAGCTGTGCGCGCATCTTTACCGCAGCTTTTAATCACGCTCTCCATGTCCGATTCCAAAACATCGCGGACAAGCCCAACGTCAAAGCTACGTTGTGCGGTTTCCTCAACATCGAGCTGCTTTTGCACCTTTCGCATCTCATGCAGATTATTCACACAAGCTGTGCTGACGACACGCGTATGGTCGCGCAAAACGGCGAGGATGTTATTCACGACCACGCCTTTTTCATTCACTGCGGGGTCATCATCATCCGTACGGGCAGAGCCATCAGCCCATGCCACCCCCATCGAACTCATAAAAACAAGGCTCAAAAGCCCCCCTAAAAGGCGGGACCGGCGGGACAAGAAGAAAGAAAACTGGCTCATTCCCCTACCATAATCCGAAAAACATGAAGGGGAAATGGGGCTTTTGCACGACATCACCTTGACTCACCCCTCCATTACAGGCTATGCGGTCGCCAAGTTTCGCGGGCGTGTTAGCCCTGCATTATGAGAGCCACTACCTTGCAAAAAGGTGGGGAGGCGCATCTTTTGGTCGGGGAGCCTGAACATTATGAAGATTCGTAATAGCCTGAAATCCGCTAAGATTCGTGATAAAAACTGCCGCGTTGTTCGCCGCCGTGGCCGCGTTTATGTCATCAATAAACAAAACCCACGTATGAAGGCTCGTCAGGGCTAAGTAACAGATTTATGGGGACGCACCGCTTGATGTGCTGCGTGCTTCATGCTCTGCCCCCTTATAAGGGGAGGAAGCCTCTTGCCTTCTGGCTGGGGGCTTTTTTTGTTTTACGACTACCCCGCTCGCCTATGCAGCAGCCCCGACTCATCCCACGCCTGCTGCCTCTGCCCCCCCTAAGGCTCATAGCCTCAGCTTAAAAGAGAAAATCACCCAAACCGAGCAGGCTCTCGCCACAGAGCAAGACGACCAAAAAGCCCAAGCCTTGATGAAAAAGGCCGAAACATTACGCCTCTATACTGTGCAAAATAGTGGCCGTTTACTGCTGAGCGAAGCGCAAGAGGCCATCCAAAAAGGCCATACGGATGAGGCTGAACGCGCCCTCTCTGCCGCTTTAACCCTTCAGCCGGATAATGCCTTTCTCCGCCGCCAACGCGCAGCGATTCGCTTTATCGGCAATGACCTCACCGGCACGGTAGAGGACCTCCAAGTCGCCCTTGTGCATGACCCCGGTGATGCTCAAAGCTGGGATTTGCTCGCCCGCACGCAAGAGCATCTCCATCACCCTCATCAGACCCTTCATGCTTATACGGAGGCCCTCACCCATGCCCCGCTCCTCCCCAATGGGCAAAAACGCTACCAACAGCTAGAGCAACGCGCAAACGGCACACCGGATTAACCATCCGCCTTACATAAAAGATACCGGGTCCACATCTACATCAATGCGCGCGTCATTCTTGCAAGTCACCCCTGCGAGCCAATGGTGCAAAACGGGTTGGAGGGCGATGTCACGCCGTGTTCGCAAAAGGAGGCGGAAGCGATACCGCCCGCGTAGCAACGCTAAAGGCGCAGGGGCCGGGCCTAAAATCTCCATCCCCTCCCCATGCGGGCCATTAAGGGCTAGATGGCGGGCAAGGGCCTCGGCGTGCGTCTCCTTAGGAGCACTGACAATCACAGCTGCTAACCGCCCATAGGGGGGCCAAAAGCCGGGGCGGCGTTGGGCGGCCTCCTGCTCCATAAAACGGATAAAATCATTCTCTATAAGAGCCTGCATAACGGGGTGATCCCCCACATAGCTTTGCAGCATCACACGGCCGGGCTTTGAGCCACGCCCTGCCCGCCCTGCCACTTGATGAAGAAGCTGCATCGTCCGTTCAGCCGCTCGTAAATCCCCCCCGCCTAGGCCAAGGTCCGCATCCACAACCCCTACAAGGGTGAGGTCGGGGAAGTGCCAGCCCTTCGCGACAATTTGCGTCCCGATGATGAGGTCCACCTCCTTTTGGGCGATTTTACGGACTGCCTCCTCCATCGCAGCGGGAGAGGTTAAGGTATCAGAGGCCATAACCAGCAACCGGGCCTCCGGGAAGCGCGCTTGTACCTCCTCATGAATCCGCTCTATCCCCGGGCCAATGGGCACAAGGCTATCTTCCGCCTCACAAGCGGGGCAGGCTTTCATTAAAGGTTGGGTATAGTCGCAATGATGGCACGCTAAAATCCGCCGCCGCCGATGCTCCACCATCCATGCCGCACAATGCGGGCACTGGATGCGATGCCCACAAGCCCGGCATAAAGTCAGCGGGGCATAGCCACGCCGGTTGAGGAACAACATGCTTTGCTCCCCCGCCTTCATGCCATCCTCAATGCTTTCACATAATAAAGGGGAGAGAAACAAGCCACGCTCCGGCCCGTGGTCACGCATATCAATCAGGCTAATCTCTGGCATACAGGCTGGCCCGTGCCGCGATTCGAGCACCTCATGACGGAAGCGGCCCTTCTGTACATTCACTAATGTTTCCATAGAGGGCGTTGCTGAAACCAAAATCGCCGCAGCCCCGGCAAGGCGCGCTCGCACAATGGCCATATCCCGCCCATGATACAGCACCCCTTCCTCCTGCTTGTAGGTGCTCTCATGCTCCTCATCGACCACAACAAGCCCTAACGCAGCAAAGGGAAGAAACAAGGCCGAGCGCGCGCCCACAACCACGCGCTGCTGCCCATCTGCCACCGCACGCCACGTCTCCCGCCGGGCTTTCTGCCCTAAATCGGAATGCCAAATCGCCGGAATAGTGCCGAAACGCTTGGCAAAACGCTCCGTCCATTGGGTTGTTAGGGCAATCTCTGGCACCAAAACCAGCACTTGCCGCCCGTGCCGCAGAGCCGCCGCCACAGCCTCGAAATACACTTCCGTTTTGCCAGAGCCCGTTACCCCCTCTAGCAAGGTTACATTAAAAGCGCGTTCCTCCACTGCTTCTATCAAAGCATGAGCAGCCTCAGCTTGCTCGGCTGATAAAGTGGGCGGGGCGTAATCAGGCTCAGGCGGCGTGGCACTCATGGGGGAGCCTTCCAGCACGCTCTCCTCCAGCACACCGGCATGTGCTAAGCCGCGAATCACCGCCGCGCTCGCCCCACTTTGCGCGCTTAATGCCGCTGTACTGGCCGGGCCATGAGCCGCCAACGCGGCTAAAACCGCGTTACGCGCGGGGGTAAGCCGTAAAGACTCTGGCAAGGGACCAGCTTTACGGGCCCACCCAAGCTTCGGCTTCATCCCTCCCCCTTGGGCAGGCACGCGCAGCGCAATGGCGAGCACCATACCCGGCGCACTCAGCCCATAAGCAGCTACCCAGTCGATAAAATGCCGTAACGTCTCCGGTAAGGCGGGGATGCGCGTCTCCACACTAATAATCGCACGTAAAGAGCCAAATGCCACATGCCGGCTAGAGCGTGGCGGGCGAAGGTCCACCGGCAAATGTGTTGGCTCGGCCTCCCACACACAGCCTATGACCTCCTGCCGCCCCAAGGGGACGCGCACCACCGTGCCCGGTGCCAAAGGCGTATCGAACTTATAATCCAACGGCCCCGTAAAAGGACGTGGCACAAGGACGGAAAGACGATGACCGGCTTCCCGTCTCCTGCTATGGAGGGAGAGGCGTTGTTCTGCCATATCACATCACCTTACCCTCTCCGGCGGGGAAATACCATGAGCCATCTACCAACGCGCACGCCTTCATCGCTTACGCTACATACCGCGCAAGAGGCCCTCACCGCGTGGCAAGAATGGCTCCTCTACGAAAAACGCGCCAGTAAAGCGACCTGCACAGCCTATCAACATGATGTTGCCCTCGCTTTAGGATTCTTCAGCCGTCATTTTGGAGGGGAGCTGCCTCTACACGCTCTTGCTCGCCTCTCTTTAACCGACTTCCGCTCATGGCTGGCCCATGAGACAACACGTGCCGAGCAAAACGCCCGTCGCCATCCCCATAGCCGCCATACACAAGATGGCCATGCCCGCAGCCGCGCCCGCCGCATCTCCGCTCTACGCTCTTTTTACCGTTATTTAGAAAAAGAACATCACCTCACCAACCCTGCTTTAACCCTCCTTCGTAGCCCACGGTTAAAAACCCGCTTGCCACGCCCCCTTACGCCAGACGCTGCACGCCTCGCCCCAGAAGGCATTGCAGAGCAAACCGTTAATCCTCATTTTGCTGCACGTGATGAAGCCCTCTTTACCTTGCTCTATGGTGCAGGTTTGCGAATCAGCGAGGCTCTCTCCCTCTCTATCGGGGATATAGAACGCCTCAGTGATGATATGCTGTTCATCACCGGTAAGGGCGGTAAAGAGCGCGCCGTGCCGATTCTACCACCTGTTAAGCAAGCCTTGGAGCGTTGGTTAGCAGCACATCCTTACCGCCATGCAGAGGCTCCCTTCTTTTGTGGGGTACGAGGGGGACGACTGAATCCGGCCATCGCACAACGGGCCATGCGCCAATGGCGCATGATGGAGGGACTGCCCGATTCTGCAACACCGCATGCCTTACGCCATGCTTTTGCCTCTCATCTCCTGCAAAATGGGGCCGACCTTCGCACGATTCAGGAGCTATTGGGCCATGCCAGCCTCTCTAGCACGCAAATCTACACCCTTGCTGATGAACAACACCTCATGGATGTATGGCAGAAAGCCCATCCCCGTGCTGATACATCCCCCTAACCAACATAAATGGCTGATGATGACCTTCCCCCGCGCTCTCAAAGTGATAATCCCAACCATGATGATGGCTCTCTTGAACCTCATCCTGCCCATAGCTTATGCGAGCGAGCCGGGGGCTGCTTGTCGGCAGAGGCATCTCACCACCATCACCTTGCAAGAGACAGGCTATTATCTAACCTCTGTAGCACAGATTCATGGCCGGTCCCTCTCCATGATTATTGATACAGGCTCGGAGGGGAGCTTGCTCACACCAGAGGCTATTAGCCAATTACATCTCACACCCAATGCAGAAGAAGCCACCATCATCTCCGGGGCGGATGGGCATGGTCATGTTGTCCCCACTATTGAGCTGGCCTCCCTCACACTCGGCCATGTGACCTTCCATCAACCGATTATGCCTTTAGGGGCCTTACCCGCCTTCCCCGCGATTCAACCGCCCGTATTGGGGTTAATTGGGATGGATTTACTCGGCCATTACGATATAGACCTCGACCTCCCTCATCATAAATTAAGCCTTTGGGACGTTCATGCGCGCTCTATGCTCTGCCAACAACCTCCCTTTTGGCCGTATCAGAGCCAGAGGCTCACCGCGGGGCGGGTGAGAGGGCGATTCTTCATCCCCTTTACCTTAGACGGCCAAGATGGTGTGGCCTTAATTGATAGTGGAGCACGCTCGCACATCATCAGCAAAGAGTTCGTCTATAAACTCGGCATTACAGAAGAAGCACTCGCCCAAGACCCCGGCGGTATTAGTGCAGGTATTGGCGATAAAGAACATCGCTACCATTGGCACCATTTTGGCCGCCTCACCTTGGGGGGGCAAACCCAGCTGCACCCAGTCCTTACGGTGACATCCCTGCATGAACAAGCTGATATGCTCCTTGGGGCAGATTGGCTGATGCATCATCACCTATGGCTCTCCGCAGGACCGGAAGGTGCCGTATTTGTCCAAACCGCTCATGAGGCAAACCCTCCGCAGAAAAAGTGAAAAAATCATTTTTCACTATTGCCAGCCCTGCTCTATCCCGCTAAACAGACGCCATCCCACGGGACAGACCTTTTTGTAGGGTCGTTGAGACTGCGGGTGTAGCTCAGTTGGTTAGAGCGCCGGCCTGTCACGCCGGAGGTCGCGGGTTCGAGCCCCGTCACTCGCGCCACTCCTTACTTTAAAAGGGTGGCGTTTTTTGTAGCCTCCTTCTTACCCAAAAATAAAAAACTCACCCCATGCGGTAAGAAATTACTTGCATCCAACGCGCTACTGCCCGACATCTCTGCTCATGGCTTATATCATCAAGGAATTATTCGCCACATTGCAGGGTGAGGGAGCCCATGCGGGCCGTGCGGCTATCTTCTGCCGGTTTGCAGGCTGTAACCTCTGGTCTGGCCGGGAAGAGGACCGCCATAAAGCCCAATGCAACTTCTGCGATACGGATTTTATCGGCACGAATGGCCCCGGTGGAGGCCGTTTTGCACATGCCGATTCCCTTGCAGAGGCCCTAGAATCATGCTGGCGCGCCCATACAGATGACGCAGCGCATCGCTATGTCGTCTTTACAGGGGGGGAGCCTTTGCTTCAGCTTGATGATGCCCTCATCAAAGCCACAAAGGCCCGCGGCTTTACCCTCGCCGTGGAAACTAATGGGACACTCCCCGCCCCTGCGGGGCTTGATTGGATATGCGTTAGCCCCAAACCGGGCCAGTCGCTCGTACAAACCCATGGTCATGAGCTTAAACTCGTCTATCCCCAACCAAGCCTCACACCAGAGCAATTTGCGGGGCTAGCCTTCCAACATTTCTGGCTCCAACCTATGGATGGGCCAGAGCGCATCGCTAACACAAGGCGCGCTGTGCAGTATTGCCAAGCGCATCCACAATGGCGTCTTAGCCTGCAAACTCATAAACTCATCGGGATTGCCTGATTATGCCCAATGCTCCCCTTTCCGCCAGCCATCAAGCCGCGCAGAATCGCCGTGCGCTTGTCCTGTTCTCCGGCGGGCAGGATTCTGCAACATGCCTCGCATGGGCGTTGCAGCATTTTGAGCATGTCGAGACGGTCGGCTTTGCCTATGGCCAACGCCACGCCATCGAGCTGGAATGCCGCAATACCCTTCGCCACGGCCTAACAGAGCAGAACCCTCTTTGGGCAAAAAAGCTGGGGGAGGACCATATGATTGACCTCGCCAGCCTTGGGGCCCTCTCCGACACAGCCCTCACCCGTGATGCTGAAATCAGCATGGGGGAGAATGGCCTACCCAACACCTTTGTGCCGGGGCGTAATCTCATCTTCCTCACCTTTGCGGCAGCCTTAGCCTTTCGCCGTAGCCTCCGCCATATTGTCACCGGCGTGTGTGAGACGGATTATTCCGGCTATCCTGATTGCCGCGATGATACCATCAAAGCCTTGCAAGTCGCCCTTAATCTCGGCATGGAGCAACGCTTTGTCCTCCACACACCGCTTATGTGGATCAATAAAGCGCAGACATGGCAACTCTGCCACGAGCTTGGCGGGGATAGCCTTGTGGACATCATCCGCCATGAGAGCCATTCTTGCTATAAAGGGGAACGCTCCCATGAGCATCCATGGGGCTTTGGCTGTGGGGATTGCCCCGCTTGCGCCTTGCGTGCTGAAGGGTGGCGGCACTATCAGGAGGGGTTATGAGCGACATCACCCGCACAGAACTCGTTTTTACCCGGCGTTTCTGCATGGGGCATCGGCTTATCTCTGGCTGTAGCGAGCGTTGTGCCATCCCACATGGGCATAATGAATATGTCACCGTCACGCTCATCCCCGGCCCTAACGCCCCACAGGGTCAGAGGCTTGATGGGCACCATAATATGATGCTGCCCTTTGCAGAGGCCAAAGGCCGTTGGCATCGCTTTATTGATGAGCGGATGGACCATAGCTTTCAGCTTTCCGCATCCGACCCGCTCTTACAATGGTTCACAACACATGAACCCCAACGCCTAGAGCGAATCGTCGTTACACCGGGTGACCCAACAACGGAGCTGCTCGCTGCCCTACTGATGAGCAAACTGCAAGCCTTCCTCACCGCCCAAGGCGGGCTACTTGCCCCTGCAAGTTTAGAGATTAAAGAAACACCCACCAACACGGTACGCCTGCATGGCGAGCCGACCCTCTATCTCCCATTAATGGACCGCCCCGCAGAGCAATGCTGGTGGCACCGGGCTGATGACAGTACGCGCGATTAAACCCGCACGCACAACCACGTCAATCGCGCATCAACCCCATGACTTCCTGCCGCGCTTGGGCATCTTCAGCCCATAAGCCGTAAGACCCTGTCGTGACGGTCGTAGCACCGGGGCTACGCACACCACGGAGGCTCATGCACATATGCTCCGCCTCTATCATGACCAACACAGCTTTAGGCTCCAATATCTCCACAAGGGCTTGGACAATCTGGTCCGTTAGTCGTTCTTGTAATTGCGGGCGGCGTGCATAGCCCTCCACAACACGGGCTAACTTGCTTAGGCCCGTCAAACGCCCGCCCTCTGGCAGATACGCCACATGCGCCCGCCCGATAACCGGCAAGAGATGATGCTCGCATGTAGAATGGAAGCGAATATCCTTCACCAACACCATCCCACTATGATGATCCGCACTGAATTGCTTTTTGAGATGGTCGCGCGGGTCCTCATACAAGCCGGAGAAAACCTCCAAATACATCTTGGCTACACGCTCTGGCGTATCGCGTAGCCCCTCACGGCTAGGGTCCTCCCCTATAGCGAGTAGAAGCTCTCGCACGCCACCGGCAATGCGCTCCAACGCGTCCTCTGGCTGAATGATAGCCCCGGCTGCGCCCTCTGGCGTGGGTTTTGCCTCTGTTACTGCCTTTATCGTCTTACGCGCCATTCAACACTCCCCATCACCACATAGCCCCATTATCGCCGTGTTACATCCCCGGCTATACGCTCCATCCCTGCTAACGCCTCCGCGATGGAACGTCCAGCAATCTCAAGCTTTGGTGCGATTTCCACAAGCGGTTCTAACACAAAAGCGCGCTCAAACAGATGGGAGTGCGGCACGCTCAGCGCAGGATGCTCGATAACACGCTCCCCATAGAAAAGAAGGTCAATATCCACAGCACGCTCACCCCAGCGACGCCCCGGCATGCGGCCCAAACGCTGCTCAATCTCTTTGCATAAACGCAATACCGCTTGCGGGGGCAGGGTCGTACGCCCTAGGGCTGCGATATTTACAAAAGGCGGTTGGTCCTCCACCCCCCACGGGGCACTATCATAAAAGGAGGAAACAGCCTCTATCTCCATCCCCTCATAATGGCCGAGCGATTCCACCGCAGCGCGTAACACCGCCTCGCGCTCCCCCAAATTCGCCCCTAAAGAAAAACCCACTTCATGCGCTCGCTGCTGCGCCACCGTCACAGAGACATCTTCCACCGGATGCGGTACAGGGGCAGACGGTTTACGCACCGTTACAGAAACCCGCTCCACCACAGCATGAGCCGCCAACACAGCATGACCAATCTGCGCGGCTAACGTCTCTATCAAATGATAGGTCGTATCATGGAACACCGCCTCAGCAATCTGACATAGCTGGCCATAACAGACGGCCTTTTCGTAATCATCCGCGCTTGTCGCAGCAGAAAGATCCGCCTGCACATCTATTGAGATATAAAAACGCTGGCCAAGGCGTTGCTCCTCCCCATGCACACCATGAGGGCCAAAAAGGCAAAGATCATGCACACGCACATGCGATAAAGGAGCAGTAATCACGCTGTCTCTCCCACCATAGCACAAGCCGCCCCCTCATCGCGCCCAGCCAATAATGCCGCCATTGTAAGGGCATCTTTATGCGCTTGAACATCATGCACACGCACCATACAAGCCCCCTCTGCGGCCCCATAAAGATGCGTCGCTAGGGTTGCAGGCAAGCGGGCCTCCACCTCTCGGCCAAGCAACTTCCCAAAAAGCGACTTACGCGACACACCGAGCAGAATAGGCCGCTCATAATACGCCCCTAATGCGCGCATATGCCGTATTGCCCATAGATTTTGCTCTACTGTTTTGCCAAAGCCAATGCCGGGGTCCAGCATAATCTTCTCCCGCGCAATACCCGCTTGCTCAGCCAACGTAAGGGAATGGTCAAAAAAACGTTGCCACTCATCCCATAAATCCAACTGCGGAGTAACCTCTTGTCGGTTATGCATCACTGCAACAACCGCCCCGCCTTCCGCCACGACAGAGGCCATAGCCGGGTCCGCCTGCAACCCCCACACATCATTAATCATCTGCGCCCCAGCTTTTAACGCCCGGCGTGCAACAGAGGCTTTAGTGGTATCGATAGACAATACCGCCCC
Organism: Parasaccharibacter apium; assembly: GCF_002592045.1. Taxonomy (GTDB): domain Bacteria; phylum Pseudomonadota; class Alphaproteobacteria; order Acetobacterales; family Acetobacteraceae; genus Bombella; species Bombella saccharophila. The sequence continues at coordinate 159,400 of NZ_MEJG01000002.1, forward strand.
CTCATCCACTAAAGGAGGAATGACAGAGGCTAGACGTATCCATTCCTCATCCGCCTCCACAGGGGTAAAACCCGGCCTTGTAGATTCCGCCCCAAGGTCCAAAACATCAGCCCCTTGGGCGCGTAATAGACGCGCTTGCTGGAGTGCCGCCTCCGGGGTGAAAAACTGCCCCCCATCGGAGAATGAATCCGGCGTGACATTCACAATCCCCATAATGAGAGGACACCGTCCCGGCGATGTGAGGTCAGACGGACCATAAGCCGCAATCTGTTCAACAAGGGTAGGTTTCATCTATCCGCACCACCTTACATACAAGGCATCGGCACGCCTAACCCTTCTGCGCAAGGGTCAAGAACTGCTCCATTTGCGCCATATCCAACGCACCGGGGGCAATTGCAGCTTGGCCAAATAGGAAGGTCGGCGTCCCTTGCACACCAACCATTTGCGCTTGATGTAAATTCGTAGCGAGCAGGCCCATAACAGCCGGGCTTGCCATATCTTTTTCAAACCGTGTTAGGTCCAGCTTTAAACCCTTCGCAATATCACGAATACGCTCCATGCTTGGTTTAGCATTATCTTCCATCAAACGGCGGCGCATCGCATCATATTGCCCTTGAAAAGCCGCCGCATAAATCGCCCGCGCTTCCAAAATACTAGCTTCACCCAATACAGGGATGACCTTTTCCACCAAGCGCACATCAGGATGTTTTGTAAGGAATTGATCCACCAGCGGGGCCGCCTTACGGCAATAACCACAACGAGGGTCGAGGAACTCCACAACCGTAACTTGCCCTTGTGGATTACCCCGCACCGCATAAGAAGGCGCGGTGGAAAGAGCCGCCCAATTCGCCCGTACAGCCGCTTTTGCTTGGGCATCCTGCTGCGCTGTCGCTTGTTGACGGATAGACTGAATCGCATCAGAGAGGATAGTCGGGTCCGTCTTTAAGGCATTACGGACAATCTCTATAATAGCAGCACGTTGTTGGGGGTTAAAAACATCTGTTCCGGCCGCATGGGCTTGCTGCAAAAAAGCCCCTCCCCCTACAGGTAGGCCAATACATAACGCTAATGCACATGCTGCTACATAATTCTTCATGCTCATGCCTTCCAATACCTTCAATAATATGGCCCTCAGGCCGCTCCTTTTACACAAAACGGTCCAACCATCACAATTCCCATGAAAAGAGCTTGCTCTTTCCCTGCCGACCGCTTTAACGCTATGATAGCTTTTCTGGAAGCTCACCATAGCTTTCCACAGTCTGAATGACCACCTAACTTAAACGTGACCGCAAAATACTGGAGAGCCGCCACCGTGCCACAGCATGACAGCCAGACACCCTCATCCTCCTGCCTGTCTAAAAGACCAACCCGCCGGTGGGTCCGCCATTGTGCCTTACTGGCCTCTGTCAGCCTTTTAGGTGGTACACTTAGTGCATGCTCCAGCGGTAAGAGCCTTAAACATCATCTCTTTGGCCCAACAAACGCACCTAATAGCGGTATTGTTGTCGCTGATGAACCCCAAGCCGCGCTAATTGGGCGGGATGTCCTCGCCCGAGGGGGTAATGCCGCCGATGCTGCAACAGCCACAGCCTTTGCGCTCTCCGTCACGCTGCCCTCACGGGCCTCTCTTGGTGGGGGTGGGGCCTGCCTTGTCGTCCGCCCTGGCAAAGCGGCCGAGAGCATCACCTTTGTCCCTGTTAATGGCAGTGGCCCAACAGGCGATCGCCCGGCCTCCGTCCCGATGGTCGCACGCGGGTTGTTCCTCCTGCATCTACGTTATGGCTCTGTCCAGTTTGGCGAGACGATCGACCCCGCCATTACCCTTGGCCAACAGGGCATTACTGTCAGCCGTCTCCTTTCGGACGATATCGCTGCTGTCAAAGCACCGCTCTTTTCCAATGAAGGCATGCGCGCTCTTTTAAGCAAAGATGCCACCGGCACGGCTGTGAGCGAGGGAGACCAGCTCACCCAACCGCGCCTGACCTCCTTCCTCTCCCGCCTCAAACTTGTAGGGGTTGGTGACCTCTATACAGGTGCGCTCTCTGACGTATTTGTCTCACAAGCTAACCAAGCGGGAGCGGCCCTCACGCGTGATGACCTTCGCCACGCCATACCCGGATGGACCAAAGCCCTCTCCCTCTCTGATGGGCAATATAGTCTCAATTTCCTAGCTCCTCCCGCTGATGGTGGGATCGGCAGTGCGGCGGCCTTCAGCCGTGGTCTACCAGCAGAAAATGTCGTTAATGCCTGGCGGCATTCTGGCTCGCACAACAGCCTTCGGGACGCACAAAGCTTTATTACCTCTGGCCAGAGTGATGCCACAGGCTTACCCCCGCTCCCTGCCTCAACCTCCTTTGTGGTGCGCGACGGCAAGGGTCTAAGCGTCGGTTGTGTCCTGACGGAAAATAACCTCTTCGGTACGGGGCGACTAGCTGGCAGCACAGGCGTTGTCCTCGGTGGGGCACCACGCTACTACCCCGCCCCGCTCCTCAGTGCCGCCTTTATCAGTTCGTCGCGTACCCACATGCAGGCTATCCTTGCGGCTTCTGGTCAAAATGACGCTGCCCAAGCCGTGGCTGATGGGCTACGCAACATCACCCAAAACCACATGGCTGCGACCACTACAAGCGGCTCTGGCGTGCTTAATAGCATTACCTGCACAGGCACAAATTGCACAGGTCACGCCGCTGCCAATGGTAAAGGCCTGAGCGCGCAGACCCTACCACATCACTAATCCCATCTCTTCCTACGCGACAACGCATCATAACGAGGTTTCTTCATGTCAGCAGATAAAAACGCCGAAAAAAGCAAAGCCTTAGACGGCGCTCTCAGCCAAATTGAACGCTCCTTTGGTAAAGGCTCCATCATGCGGTTGGGCCAACGCCCCAAGGAACAGGTGGATGTTATCTCCACCGGTTCGCTCGGCTTAGATATTGGCCTTGGGATTGGGGGGCTGCCACGAGGGCGCATCATCGAGATTTACGGGCCTGAAAGCTCTGGTAAAACGACCTTAGCCCTCCATGCCGTTGCTGAAGCGCAAAAAAAGGGCGGCACGGCTGCGTTTATTGATGCCGAGCATGCGCTCGACCCCATCTATGCCCGCAAGCTGGGTGTGGATATTGATAACCTCCTCCTCAGCCAACCTGATGCAGGTGAGCAAGCTTTAGAGATTGCCGACACACTCGTCCGCTCTGGGGCGATTGATATTCTGGTAGTGGACTCTGTGGCCGCTCTCGTCCCCAAGGCTGAATTGGAAGGCGAAATGGGCGATAGCCATGTCGGCCTCCATGCCCGCCTTATGAGCCAAGCTTTACGCAAACTTACCGGCTCTGTCTCCCGCTCTAACACCACCATCATCTTCCTCAACCAAATCCGTATGAAGATTGGGGTAATGTTCGGCAACCCAGAGACCACAACAGGCGGTAATGCGCTGAAATTCTATGCCTCTGTTCGGCTGGATATCCGCCGTATCGGCTCGGTCAAAGATAAAGACGAGGTGGTGGGGAACCAGACACGCGTTAAGGTGGTGAAGAACAAAATGGCCCCGCCCTTCCGTCAGGTCGAATTTGACATCATGTATGGTGAGGGGGTCAGCAAAATGGGTGAATTGCTGGATCTCGGCGTTAAAGCAAATGTGGTGGAGAAATCCGGCGCGTGGTTCTCATACGATAGCACGCGCATTGGCCAAGGGCGGGAAAATGCCAAGCAATATCTACGCGAACATCCTGAAATGGCCGATGAGATTGAAAAACGCGTCCGCCAGAGTGCTGGCCTCATCGCTGATGATATGATGACGGGAGAACAAGAGGACGACACCGACCTTACAGGGGAAGAACTCCCCCTGGATAACGCCCCCTCAAAACGTAAAAGCTAAAATCCTTTGGTCCTATGGAGGGTATCTTCATAGGACCACACCCCTAATATTATTTTACGCCTCGATATTAAACATACTCACACATTCACATCCATCAGGCAGATTGACATTACGATAACTAAAAACGCCTTTTGAATATTCATAAACCTCTAAAGAAGCTTCTCCTGCGCCTTCAATCGCAAACCGACCAGAATGACGCGTCGCTGTTTCCACTCCACGTGTCTGCGTAACGACCTCGTTCCATTCAATCGCTGCTGAAGGGACAATCACCTTCCTATCTGGCGGTATAACAAATTCCGCATATCCTGATATAGAAACCATACTATCCTTGGCCCTAGTAATTCAGCTCATATCCTACTGAGCAACCTTTTATTATCTTGCTATGAAAATGATTACCTAAAAAATAACGACATAAAAAAATCCCGCCTCGTTTTAAACGAGACGGGACAAAACTTAGCTCCACCCTTAGGCTGAGCTCCCTTGTTTTTTAGGCCGCATGCCGTGCTGTATTATCCTGGCCCGTAAAACGCCGCCACAGCTTTACACCACCTAAAGCTAAACGCGCAGCAAATGGTGCCATCTGAGGCCGTACGAGACGGGAATCATACCCAGCAAAGCGACGCTCATTCTCACGGAGGCACAACTCCATCAGCTCGACAAAATCGACCTGCTTGTCCGTCATGCTCTTTGCACCTGTAACGGTGAAGTTGTTATCCTGCGTATGCTCCACGCCATTATCATCAAAGCTACGCACCAGGCTCAGACGCTCATAAAGTAGGAAGAACAGAACACCAATAACGCGCATCTCAAACCATGGGCGACGCCAAAGCGGCATAACCGCACGATGATAAGCCAGCCAGTTTGCAAAGAGCAGAATATGGCGACATTCTTCCTGCATCACTGGCTCAAACGTCTCAATCAGCTCCATCGGGAAGAGGCCTGCCTTCTCAGCAAGAGAGAACAGCCCAAATGCAAAGAAGCTATCCCAACATTCAGAGAAACCCGTTACCAGATAAGCCCATTCCGTATCGCGTGGCTCGATATATGGCTCTTCCGGGGCCAGCGGGATGCCGTAATGCTCGACCATGCGGGCGAGCACCTCTTTATGGCGATTCTCCTCCCACGCATTACGCGCGATAGCATCTTTCACATCCGGGTCATCCAGCATCTCGGCATAGGCAGCCATACGCAGGCGCGCCTTACCCTCTGTCTGCACCGCAATATCCCAGATAGGCAAGGAAGTGATGCGCTGCATCGTCTCTGGGTCCAACTTTGGCCAAGGAATGACGGAAGGCTTGTACGGGTTAAACGTCTCACGGAACATATCAGCCATTGCCTTTTTATGCTCCGGTGTACCCGGCTTCAGCGGTCCCTTAATGGGGCTGCTCCAATGGCGGGCATCGTAATCCACCTGCTCCAACGTTTTTTCAGACGGGCTATCTGGCAGATGGGAGTAAATATCCGCCAAAGAGCTTTTACCAGCTGAATTCTTCACGTCACTCATCGATAGGCTCCTTTCTTTAACTGGGCATCAGACCTTCTTAAGATCAGCCGCGGACGAAATGATGCGGTCAACAAGCCCGTATTCAACCGCCTCCTTCGCCGACATCCAATAATTGCGGTCCGTATCACGGGCCACTTTCTCGTAAGGCTGCCCTGTTTCCCGCGCGAAAAGCCGGTTGAGGCGTTCACGCATTTTAATGATCTCGCGGGCCTCGATATCAATATCGGTCGCCGGCCCCCGCACACCGCCCATCGGCTGATGCAAAAGGAACCGGGTATTGGGAAGACATACACGCCGCGCTGCTTGCCCCGCAGCAAAGATCAATGCCCCAGCCGAGGCCACCCAGCCTGTGCCGATCATCGTCACAGGGGCAATAGAATCCACAAAGCGAATCATGTCATGGATGGTATCGCCACTCTCTACATGGCCACCAGGAGAGTTCACGTAAACCTCAATCGGCTTATCCGACTCTCCAGCAAGAGCGAGAAGGCGGCCGGTAATCTCGCGGGCCATGCGGTCATTCACCTCCCCAAAGATCAGCACTTTGCGCTGCTCAAAGAGATGGCGTTCTACCTCCGGGGCGGGAGCGGCCTTTTTCTCCTCCTCCGATCTATCCTTCTGCTCCTCCATATGAGAGGGCACCCTCTCTGAAACAGAAGTACGAGCAAGCCGATGGGCTACGGTATGTGTATCGCGTTCGTCATATGTCATCATGCGTGCTATCCTGCTCCCGCTTTGTCTCTCTGCCAAGTCATAAAAACGCACTTCTGGGTCGCTTTTTCATTATTTCCTAAGATAAAATTAGGACTCTTTTTCTCCCTTTCCTATGCAGATAAGGAATTGCGTCAAACAGCAGAGATACATATTCTGCCCCCATAAATTCCTTTGGGGCTTTCTTTTTGGGCCCTGTCCCTTTGCCCCCATCTTACGCCCGGATTATGACACGCAGCTTTTTTGATCACCTCTCCCGCCTTACTTACAACGCCCTATCCCACATCGCCTCCATAAAAAGCGATAGGGCAGCATGCCTGTTGGTTGTAATATTACCCCTTACAGCTTGCCAACATCGCGGCCCGGTGGAAATAACGCGCGACCTCTCGCATGACCTCATGGGCGGCGAGATTAAAAAACTGCACCCCCTTACACCAGGTTATAATACACCTGCCCCTAACATCGCCTTTACCCCCACCACCATTCCCGAATTCCCCAGCCCAGAAAACCGCGCCATGATTACGACTCGGCTAGAGCAAGACCGTAATCTCACCCAACATGTCGGCGCATCAGGGGGTGCATTGCCAATTGGTATGGTCAATCCCCTTCCCCCACGCACTCAACATGGCGGGGCAACAACCTTAAACAGCTCAAGCCAGCCTCCCGCATTGGAGGACACACCCGCGCCTCCTCCTGCACGAATCTCTAGCTCTGGCTCAACGCTCATCTATCAACCCATCTCCCACAAAATGCCTACTTATCTGCCAGACCCCGGGCACCCTCCCAAACCGGTACTTTTCCCCGGCTTCACGCTGCCAGATACGGCCCGCTCTCTCATCCCTAATTTTGATACCACCACCCCAACAGGGACGCTCATCCGCTTTCAATCTGGTACAGACCGGATGGTAGAAAATCAGACTGATCGTTTTAACGAGATTATCGCCCATCGCCGCCATCATCGGCTTGTCATCCGTGGCTTCGGCACCACCCTTACTGCACAAGCGGGCCTCTCTCCTACAGAGCAAGCCAATGAGATTGCCCTCGCCCTCCTACGCGCCCGAGCAGTCGCGCAGCAATTAACCCTCATGGGTGTTTCAGCAAACGATATACGCCTAACAGGTGAGCCTATCGGCGATGGGGTGCGCGTCTCTTACGAGCTAAACATCAAACCCACCCCAACAGCCCAACGCTAACGGGCTGCCATCGCACTCCTGTGAAATAAAAATCGCCTCATCTGCGCGAAAAACCCTTGTCGAACGCCCCGCCCTCATGAAACATGGGGCGTTCGTTTTTTGAGGCTTTAGGCCCTGCCCTATTGCCCCGCCTGTTGATTGATTGAGTGTCATGACTGAAGAATTCCACAAAATCCGCCGCCTGCCGCCTTATGTCTTTGCTGAAGTCAACAAAGCCAAGGCCGCCGCACGCGCCGCCGGGGAGGATATTGTGGATCTCGGCATGGGCAACCCAGATAGCCCACCCCCGCAGCATGTTATTGATAAATTAACCGAGACACTGCGTAACCCGCGTGTACATGGTTATTCTGTCAGCCGTGGCATCCCCGGTTTACGTAAAGCCCAAGCCGCTTATTATGACCGCCGCTTTGGTGTGAAGTTGGACCCAGAGACGGAGATTATCGCCACCATCGGCTCTAAAGAAGGCTTAGCGAACCTCGCCTCAGCCATCACTAGCCCCGGCGATACCATCTTGGTGCCTAACCCTTCTTATCCTATCCATCAATTCGGCTTCATCATTGCTGGGGCCTCTGTCCGCTCTGTCCCTGCCTCACCTGATGAGACGATGCTGCGTGCGCTCCACCGGGCTGTTCGTCACTCCGTCCCCAAGCCAACGGCCCTCATCATCAATTTCCCCTCCAATCCGACAGCCTATCTCGCCTCTAAGGAATTTTATAAAGAGATCGTCACCTTCGCGCGGAAGGAGAATATCTGGGTCCTCTCCGACCTCGCCTATTCGGAAATCTATTTTGGTGATGAGCCTCCTCCTTCCATCCTCTCTATTGAGGGCGCAAAGGACATCGCTGTGGAGTTCACCTCCATGTCCAAGACCTACTCCATGGCGGGTTGGCGCATTGGCTTTGCAGCGGGCAACCCGCGTTTAATTCAGGCCCTCACACGCATTAAATCCTACCTTGATTATGGGGCTTTTACCCCTGTGCAGGTTGCTGCCACGGCCGCTCTTAATGGCCCACAAGATTATGTGGAAGATATGCGCCTACTTTATAAAGATAGGCGCGATGTTCTTATCCGCGGCCTCCATGCTGCGGGGTGGGATGTCCCCACACCGGAGGGGTCGATGTTCGCATGGGCACCCATTCCGCCTCACTTTGCTCATATGGGCAGTGTGGCTTTCTCCAAGCTCTTATTGAAGGAAGCAAAAGTCGCCGTTGCTCCAGGGTTAGGCTTTGGTGAACATGGAGATGGGTTCGTCCGTATCGGGCTGGTGGAAAATAACCAACGCCTCCGCCAAGCCACACGCTCTATTAAAGCCTTTATGAACCACCATAACGCCGTTAAATCATAACTCACTCCCCCTCTCGGGGCTTGTACCATCAGACGAAAGCCAGCGCTCATGACGACTGCCCATCGCAACACTGTATCATCTCCCGCCCTTCCGCCGCTTCGGTTAGGTATTGCAGGCCTTGGGACAGTGGGGACGGGCGTTATTCGCCTATTGCGCACTCATATGGCTTTGCTCCAAAGCCGTACAGGCCGTCAGATTGAGGTTATTGCCGTCAGTGCCCGCAATCGCACACGCGACCGGGGGATCGACCTCTCCGCCCTGCAATGGTACGACAACCCCATCGCCCTTGCTGCCGCCCCTGATATTGATGTGGTGGTAGAGCTTATGGGCGGGGCAGATGGCGCGGCCCGTGCTTTGGTAGAAGCCGCCTTAAAGGCGGGCAAAGCTGTCGTCACAGCTAATAAGGCCCTTGTAGCTCGTCATGCCCAAACGCTCGCGCGTCTCAGCCATAAACATGACGCCCCGCTTTTGTTTGAAGCAGCCGTGGCAGGGGGCATCCCCGCTATCAAAATGGTGCGCGAAGGGGTCGCCCCAGATGCCCTCACACGCTTAGGCGGCATCCTCAATGGGACAAGCAACTTCATCCTCACCGAGATGGCAGAAACAGGCCGCGCTTTTGATGATGTATTGAAGGAAGCCCAAGAGAAAGGCTATGCCGAGGCTGACCCCTCCGCTGATATTGATGGCTGGGATGCCGCCCATAAGCTAAGCATCCTCACGGCCATTGCCTTCCGCCCGATTCTCTTTGATAGTCTTGCCGTCAGCGGGATGCGCCGCATCACAACAAGCGATATTCATCAAGCTCGTAAGCTGGGTTATGCCATCAAAATGCTCGGTGTTGCCCGCCGCCTTGCCGATGACCGCGTAGAAGCATGGGTGCAACCCTGCCTCATCCCCGCGCAATCGGGCCTCGCGCAGGTTAATGGCGTGTATAATGCCCTCACAACGGAAGGGCCTTTCAGCGGGCCGATTACCATCTCCGGCCAAGGGGCGGGGGAAGGCCCTACAGCAAATGCGGTCATGGCCGATATTATCGACCTCGCCCGTGGTCATACCCTCCCTCTCTGGGGCCGTATGGCAGAGCAAGCCCCCATCGCGTGCGAGCCGATTGAAGACTTGCCCAGCCGGTTCTATCTCCGCATCACGCTCAAAACCCCATCAGATGCGGTACCAGATGCTACTACGGCCCTGCGTGAGGTCCGCACCATTTTAGAGAATGAAGCTCTCCCGGTAGAGAGCGGCCATCACCATATGGAGGGTGATGCTGCCCAGCTTATCTTCCTCACCGGCACCACAAGCTTGGCCGAGATTAACCGCCTCCTCCCCATTTTAGAGGAAGTCGCCTTTATCAACGGCACACCGCTTGCCCTCAAGCTGGAGGATTTACCATGAGTTCCCAGCCCTCCAGCATCACACCTCATGCGTACCGTGTAACAGGGCGGAATCTGGGCCTTGACCTCGCCCGTGTGACCGAGGCCGCTGCCATTGCCTCTGCCCGTTGGACAGGCCGTGGCGATAAAAACGCTGCGGATGCGGCCGCTGTTGCAGCAATGCGTACAGCCTTTGACACTGTTGCCATCAGCGGCACAGTGACCATTGGTGAGGGGGAAATGGATGAAGCCCCCATGCTCTATATTGGCGAAAAAGTAGGCCGCGGCGGCCCAGAGATGGATATTGCTGTGGACCCGCTGGAGGGAACCAATCTCTGCGCCCGTAGCCTGCCCAATGCCATCACTGTTGTAGCCCTCGCCCAAAAAGGCTGCTTCCTCCACGCGCCAGATATTTATATGCAAAAGCTCGCTGTAGGCCCCGGCCTGCCGGACGGCGTGATAGAGATTGATGCCTCTATAGGCCAAAATCTCGCTAATCTAGCACGCGCCAAACACTGCGATGTCAGCGACCTCACCCTCTGTGCGCTAGAGCGGGAACGCCATAATGAGCTTGTGGCCAAAGCACGCGAAGCCGGAGCGCGTGTCCGGCTCATCAGTGATGGTGATGTAGCCGCCGTCATCGCCACATGCTTGCCCAATAGCGGGGTCGATATTTATGCAGGCAGCGGTGGCGCACCGGAAGGTGTATTAGCCGCCGCGGCAATACGGTGCCTGAATGGCCAGATGCAAGGCCGCCTCCTTTTTGAGAACGAGGCCCAAATTACACGCACACACAGCATGATTCGCTCTGACCTCGACCCTACACAGGCCCTTACCTTGGCCGATATGGCGGCCGGTCCTGTCTTTTTCTGCGCTACAGGGGTGACCTCTGGTGATTTGCTCAAAGGGGTGGAATATCCCAACCCGCATTATATCCGCACCCATTCCGTCATGATGCGCTCAGAGAGTGGCACAATCCGCTATATGGATGCTTATCACCATTTCGACCCTCATCTCGCTTAAGGACCTTTTACCCCTTTCATGCGTGCCACCTCGCCTTCTACCACCACTCCCCCCACTACGCCGGACCTTGTTTTAAATATACAACGCAGTGCAGGGCTACGCCGCTGGGTATGGCGGCATCCCCTCCTTGCCCAAGCAGATAACAGGCTGGCCCTCGCCCTTGCCCAGAAGCTGGATATGTCCGAGCTTACAGCACGCATCCTTGCAGGGCGTGGCATCACGGTGGAGACGGTGGAATCTTACCTCCAGCCCCGTTTGCGCGATGCGCTGCCAAACCCTTCTTGCCTCAAAGATATGGACGCCACAGCAGCCCGTTTGGCAAATGCTGTGACACACCATGAGACAATCGGCATCTTAGGGGATTATGATGTTGATGGAGCTTGTGGGACGGCCCTGCTCTGCTCCACACTCACTGCTTTAGGCTGCCAGGTTTTTACCCACATCCCTGACCGCATTGCCGAAGGCTATGGCCCCAACATCCCCGCTTTAGAAGGGCTCCTCCAACAAGGGGCGACACTGCTCGTATGTGTGGATTGCGGTACCGCCGCGGTTGAAACACTCGACCATTTTGAGGGCAGGGCAGACCGCATCGTACTAGACCATCACAAGCCCGATGGTATGCGCTTACCCAAAGGGTTGGTCGTCAACCCGAATCGTCTTGATTGTGAGTCCGGCCTTGGGCAGCTTTGTGCCACATCTGTTGCGTTCCTCACCATCATAGCCCTCCAACGCACACTCCGCCAGCAAGGGTGGTTCAACCACCATCCAGAGCCTGACCTTATGGCTCTGCTAGACCTCACAGCTTTAGCAACCATTTGTGATGTGATGCCCTTACAGGGGCTTAATCGCGCTCTTGTTGCCCAAGGCCTCAAAATCATGAATCGCCGTCAACGCCCCGGCTTAGCCGCACTGGCTGATATTGCCGGGGTAAAGGCCGATGCCACCGCAATGAGCTGCGGCTTTGCCCTAGGCCCGCGCATTAATGCTGGGGGACGTATTAGTAAAGCTGGGCAAGGTTTGCAGCTCCTCCTCAGCCCGACTGAGAACGATGCCCGCCCCATTGCCGAAACCCTAGATGAGATCAACCGCAAAAGACAAACCGTTGAAAGCCATATTCTTGATGCAGCTATAGAGCAAGCCCAAACGCAGCTCGAGGCTGGCCATGCGGTTATCTTCCTCCACGGGGCGGATTGGCATCCCGGTGTGGTGGGCATTGTCGCAGGCCGGTTGAAAGAACGCTTTAACCGCCCTGCCCTTGTCGGGGCCTTGCAGGAAGGGATAGTGAAAGGCTCTGCCCGCTCCGTCACAGGGTTGGATATGGGGGCAGCCATTATTCAGGCCCAACAATCCGGGTTGCTCTTAACCGGTGGGGGGCATGCTATGGCGGCTGGCTTCTCCCTTACTGAGGAACAATGCCCCGCTTTTCACGCCTTCCTAGACGATATGCTCAGTGAGGCCCGCACTCTCCCCCCGCAAGATGATTTGCTCTTGGATGGCGTGGTGAATATTCAAGGGGCTACACCTACCCTTGCCCAACATATCGCTCAACTCGCCCCTTTTGGACCGGGAAATGAGGAGCCATTATTAGCCATCCGCGATATCCGCTGTGTTAAAGCTGATCGCATCGGCCAAGATGGCAATACGTTACGGGTGATTCTCCAAGATAGCGATGGCCGTAACCGCCTTAAAGGGTTGCTTTTTCGCGCTGGGGAAAAGCGTTTTACTCCCCTCTTAGAGGATAAGAGCCATCCCCTCCTCCATATTGCTGGGCACTTACGGCTAGAGCGTTGGCAAGAGCGGGAAAATCTTACTTTTTTCATTTTTGACGCCGCACTGGCTTGACGCCACGCCCCATCCTGCCTATTAACCCCTCACGCCTTTAGTCCCGTTCGTCTAGAGGCCTAGGACACCGCCCTTTCACGGCGGCAACACGGGTTCGAATCCCGTACGGGACGCCATTTTCAGTATAATTGAAAATAAAGCGGCTCAGTTTCATTCAAAAAACAATTTTCTAACCTTTAACGTTACTCCTATAGTGATGCAGCCTTCCCTTTTCATTTGGAGGCTTGCATGCCCTCTCTTGCCTCCCTATCCAACATATTATCTTTATTAAAGCGCCATCTTCCCCGCATCGCTATAACAGGGTTAGCCCTGCCTCTTATTGTCCTTCCCGCTTATGCGCGTGCGCCATTGGTGAATCTCGGCAATGCCACTGCAGCGGGGGAGGACTCCTCCACGGCCATCTTTGATAACCTTTCCCACAACATCTTCGATATATCGCCTTTAGGCAGCCTTTATAGCCTGCTCTCCCCTTTCCCGAGTTGGAGCAATCACCTCACCCTCCTCGGCGCAATGGGGGGGCTGCGGACCCAAATGGCCAAAATCGGCCTTGTTCTAGCCGTTCAAGAAACATCAGAACTTTTTGGCAATATCTCTGGTGGGTTCCGTCGCGGGGCAGCTTATGACGGCATGACAACAGCCGTCCTTCAACTCAACACACAACGCGCTTTTGGATGGTCGGGCGGGACATTCCAAGTCAGTATGGAGCAAATACACGGCCGTAATCTCAGTGCGGATAATCTTGGTGTGTATCAAACTATCAGCGGGATTGAGGCCGACCGCTCCACCCGTTTATGGGAGTTATGGTTTGACCAAAAATTCCTCCCCCATCACACGCTCGACATCAAAATCGGCCAGCAAAGCTTGGACCAAGAATGGATGATCAGCAATAATGCGCTGCTCTTTGCCAATACGATGTTCGGCTGGCCGATGCTCCCTTCAGCCGACCTCCCCGGTGGTGGCCCAGCCTCTCCTCTTGCCAGCCTTGGGGGACGTGCCCGGTATCATGTCGTAAAGCCACTCTACATCCAAGCAGGCATCTTTAGTGGTAGCCCCGCTTATGCCCGCACTGGCGATGCCCAAAAGAGCAACCGCTCCGGCACAAGCTTTGTCCTCAATCGCGGTATATTTGCTATTGCAGAACTCCAATATGCGCGTGGCGAGCTAAAACATATCGCCTCACCTGAGGAAGCCACAACCCTGCCCTATGTCTATCGTCTAGGCGGTTGGTATGATTCCGAGCCCTTTGCTGACCAATATGGGGATGAACATGGCATCGCCCTAAGCTCCCCCCAAAGTACCGGTAGGGCACGCCTCCATCGTGGGGCCTTTAGCCTCTATGCTGTGATGGACCAAACACTCTGGCACAGCCATCACAATTTAAGCCGCGCTCTGGCTCTCTTTGCCCGTGTAATGGGCACCCCACAATCAGACCGTGTGCCGATTGATTTCAGCATGAATGCTGGCCTCACCCTCAAAGCCCCTCTCCCCGCTCATCCTTATGATGTGCTGGGCCTTGGCATGGGCTACACCCATACAAGCCATAGCCTTGCCCAATATGACCGCGCTGTACAAACACATACAAATCGCTATAGCCCTGCTCAAGGCAGCGAAACCTTTATAGAGCTAATGTATCTCGGCCAAATGACAGGTTGGCTCCAACTCCAGCCGGATTTTCAATATATCTTCAACCCCTCTGGGGGCATCCCTAATCCGCTCCATCCCACACGGCGTATTAAAAATACCGCCGTCTTTGGGCTGCGCGCAAACATTACGTTATAAAAACAAATATACTCCATAATGCCCCATCCTACGTCAAAATGGAGTGACAGAAGATAGCGTTACTATTTTGTTGCGAATGATTATTAGAATCGTTGACTTTTAGAAAAGCTTTTTTATATCTGTAATAAATATTACCCATGAGTTGGACATCATCATGACCCCTCCTCACACCGCTCTGCTGGATAGACAATCACCCCTAAAACGTTTCCTAAAAGCAATGAATCTCGCAGGGGCGAGTGCCCTCCTCTTAGCTGGACATATAGCTTATGCCCGTGCGCCGATGGTCAATATCGGCAATGCGGCCGCTGCGGGTGATGAATCATCAGATGGTGTGTTTGGCTTCCTCTCCAACTGGAAGCGCGATGCCAACCTGCTTGGCAATATGTGGGGCTTACGCACAGAGATGGGCAAGGCCGGGCTTGTCCTTGCTATTCAAGAAACATCGGAGCTTTTTGCCAATGTCTCTGGTGGGTTTCATAAAGGCCCTGCTTATGATGGGCTAACAACGGCCGTCCTGCAAATGAACACACAACGCGCTTTTGGCTGGTATGGCGGGACCTTCCAAATCAGTATGGAACAAATCCATGGCCGTAGTTTAAGTGCTGATAATCTTGGTGTGTATCAAACTGTCAGCGGGATTGAGGCCGACCGCTCCACCCGCTTATGGGAAATGTGGTTTGACCAAAAATTCCTCGACCAACAGGCTCTTGATATTAAAATTGGCCAACAAAGCTTGGACCAAGAATGGATGGTCAGCAATAACGCCCTCGTCTTTGCCAATACGATGTTCGGCTGGCCGATGCTCCCCTCTGCCGACCTCCCCGGCGGCGGCCCGGCCTATCCGCTCTCCAGCCTTGGGGTACGCGCACGCTATTGGGCTGCCACGCCGCTTTATATTCAAGGAGGCGTGTTTAGCGGCAACCCCGTCCATAACCGTACAGGCGACCCCCAACAACATAATCGCTCTGGCACAAGCTTTACACTCGACCGTGGGGTGATGGCGATTATGGAGCTCCAATATGTCTATCCGGGCCTTGGGGCTATGGTCTCCCCCGATGATGCTGACGCCCTCTCCCGCGTTTATCGCATCGGAGGCTGGTATAATTCCGAGCCTTTTGCCGACCAATATTGGGATACAAGTGGCACATCCCTCGCCTCCCCCGATAGTAATGGAGCCCCACGCAGGCATAGAGGGGCCTTTAGCCTCTATGCCGTGGTTGACCAAATGCTCTGGCATAGTCACTTCGACCCTAACCGCACCTTCAATATGTTTGCCCGCGTTATGGGAACGCCGCAATCACACCGCGTGCCGATTGATTTCAGCATGAATTTTGGCTTCACCTTAAAAGACCCTCTCCCCTACCGCCAAGATGATACGTTAGGCCTCGGGATGGGCTACACCCATGTTAGCCACGCCCTGGCAAAATATGATCGCGCCGTGCGGAACTATTCTGGCACCTATAACCCTACCCAAACCGGCGAGACCTATATGGAGCTGATGTATCAATGCCAGATGACAGGCTGGCTCCAACTTCAGCCGGACTTCCAATATCTCTTTAACCCCTCTGGGGGCATCCCCAACCCACTCCATCCCACACGGCGCATTAAAGATATTGCCGTCCTTGGGCTGCGCGCCATCATTGCTCTGTAAGGATAGACATCATGCGCATTAAACCACTCTCCTCTCGCCCTTTTACCCTCCTTACTCTCGGCTTCTTGCTAGGCTGGCAGCTCTCCTCCACGCAGGCTCAGGCTGCCCCAAAAGGGTTTTTAGAGACCATCCACCGCCATGCCATGCTCGCTTCCACTAGCCCCGGTAATGGCGACCTCAACCCTTATGCAATTTATGTTGTCCCCCAAGATATGGGGAGCCTGAAGAAAGATGAGGTACTTGTTACTAATTTTAACAACGTCAATAATCTGCAAGGTACAGGCACAACCATTGTTGCTTACTCTCCCGTAACGAAAACCGTACGCCTCTTTGCCAGCGCGCCCGCTCATCTCGCCGCCTGCCCCGGTGGTATAGGCTTTACTACGGCTCTCACAGTGCTCAAATCCGGCTGGGTGATTGTCGGCAGCACCCCCAGCAAAGATGGCACAACCGGCACAAAGGGCGATGGTTGCTTGCTCGTCTTTGATGCAAACGGCACCTTTACCACAGCATGGAAAGGCCCGCTCATCACTGGCCCATGGGGCAATATTGCCAGCGTCGATAATGGCGATAAGGCAGTGCTTTTTATCTCCATGGCCGCAGCGGGCTTGCCCAGCCCTTATGTGAGCGACCCTGTCACCCATTATCCCCCCATCTTACATAATGCGACAGTGGTACGCTTTAACCTCGACATCCCCGCAGGCAAGCCCCCTGTTATCGCCCAACAAACCGTCATTGCCAGTGGTTTTGCTGGGCGTGCGGACCGCGATAACTTCCTCTTTGGCCCCACAGGCTTAGCCCTAGATACTGATGGCACATTATACGTCACCGATGGCTATGATGAGGAAGTCACCGCTATTGATAACGCCCTCACCCGCACCGAGCCTGTAACACGCCAAAATGATGCTGTTGGACGCATTATCACCAAAGGCAAATTGCTCAACTGGCCTTTAGCGATGATTTGGGTCCCCGGCCATCATTTGCTTGTTGCCAATGGCCGTAATGGACAAGTGGTAGAGATTGACCCGGTGGCGAAAAAACAGCTTTACGCCCAATGGGTAGATAATGACCAAGCCCAGCAACCACCCGGTAATGGCGACCTCTTTGGCCTTGCTATGACACCAGATAATAAGGGTTTTTATTATGTCGAAGACGATATGAATACCCTCAATGTCAGCCTACCATAAGGGTGAAAGCCATGGCTCATCTCCTCACACGCCGTAAAGCTCTAGGCACTGCTCTTGGTATGGCTGGGCTGGGCTGCCTCGCCCCGCGCCATGCCTGGGCGACATCCCCCGCAGAGTTCCTCCATCAACCAGGTATTACCCTGCCACAACTGCCTTTTCTCTATTTCCTCACGCTGGATATCACGACCGAGAACCGCCATGATGTTGCCCAGCTTATGCAACGATGGACGGACGCCGCAGCGGCTCTTATGGCAGGGAAGCCCATCCCCGGCCTTGTTGATTCTGATGAGACATACGGCCTGCCTCATCAGGCCTTAACGCTGACCTTTGGCTTTGGCCCCACCCTTTTTACCAAAGAGGGGAAAGATAGGTTCGGCCTCGCTACCCAACGGCCCGCCCCCTTAGCCGACCTCCCCCGCTTTACAGGGGACCAGCTTGTCCCCGCCCATACGGGGGGCGATTTGTGCATCCAAAGCTGTGCCGATAATCCGCAAACGGCTTTTCATGCCATCCGCATCCTCACCCGCCTTGCTGATGGCATCGCCACACCACGTTGGGCACAAACGGGCTTCCTCCCCGATTTTGGGCCGCACCAAACGGGCCGCAATCTTATGGGCTTTAAAGATGGGACCATGCAGCCCAATATTGCCGACCCTGCTGTTGCTAAGCGCGTCCTCTGGGCCGCAGATGATGATAAAGCATGGATGACGGGTGGGACCTATCTCGTTGCCCGGATTATCCGCATTGCCCTAGAGCACTGGGACCGCACGAAAACCAGCTTCCAAGAGGAAACAATGGGGCGGCAAAAACGCAGCGGAGCCCCTATTGGGGGGCATCATGAGTTTGAGCCCCTCACTCTCAAGCAAACCGATAAATACGGTAATCCCATCACGGCGGAGGCTTCCCATGCACGCCTTGCCGCCCCAGAAGAGAATGGCGGAGCCGAGTTTTTAAGGCGCGCTTACTCCTACGATAATGGCCTAAGCTACATCGCAGAGCGTTGGCCCCCGTGGCGACAGGGCAATGAGTTTGATACTGGCTTGATGTTCCTTGCCTATCAGCAAGACCCACGCAAAGCCTTCACCCGCATTTTTGAGCGTATGGCAAAGTTCGATATGATGAACCAATACACAACCCATATTGGCAGCGGTCTGTTTGCCTGCCCCGGCTATCGTAAAGGTCATTATCTCGGTGAGGACCTGCTAATGACGCGCTAAGAGAATACCCTCTACCTCTACCAACAGCTCCGCTCGGCAAATATCTGCCACCAAGAGCGGGGCTTGACCAGCAGGACACGGAAAAGCACGCTCTATTGCCGCTTGCACAGCAGACACATCCTTAGGATGACGCACATAGAGCTTCATGCTCTCAAACCGACCAGCCTGAAGACACGGAAAGCGTTTCTCTGCTGCCGCACGCAGGCTATGGATTGTCTCAATTGTAATGGCAAGTTGCTCATCAAGCGTATGACCAACCGATTCATGCCCACGAATACTAGCCGTGCCAGAAAGGTAAAGGACTGTCTGGCTCTCACCCTCCATCACTGTAGCCCGTGCAAAAGACGGGGACCGCCGCCCATAACGTGGTGGATAATGATAAGCAGGCAACTGAGATGGGTTTTCTACATTCACGCCCTGCATGACACGATGAGCAATAAGATAAACAGCCACTCCTCCCGCGGGCAACCCAATCCCTGTCGCAGCAGGTAGGGCCGTAAGCTCTACCCCCAGCGCATCGAATGCCTGCGCTCGCCCGCGGCAGAAATCGCGATAGCGCTCCTCCCCATACTCATTATCCTGATTGATCGCCCCTAAATAATTCCACATCCGATAAATATGGGGGAAGCCCTTCTGCCGGCTTAATGTGATCAAACGCTCATAATGTGTTTGTACTGCATCGCATAATTCTGGCTGGTCTTGCACCCAAAAAGCTGCAAACAACACATCACCTTCGCAGCTCCAACCTATGCCAGATTCCTTACCGACCATACGCGGTATAATAGACGCTGTACCCTCAGCCTGTTGTTCTCCTATCTGCATAGGATGCCATGTTTCATAAAGAACAGGCGAAGGGCCGGGAAGGGTCATAAAAACACATCCCTGTGCGACCTCTACCCCAGCTTCATCGCCCCCATAACGCACGCAAGCCAGAGGGTTATGCGCTGTCTCAACAGGCGTACCCCTCGCATAATGGGGCACCAATACCCGCCGCTTAAAAGACGATGTCACAGCTTAGACGCGCCCCATATAAGCACGGAAAATCCCCAACGCGACATCACAGCGCACATCCTGAAACCCCGCAGCTTCCATCGCGGCCATAATCTCCTGATAAGACACACAATGATCTATCGTATCCCAATAATAATCCATCAAACGACGACTAGCCCGCGAGGCCGCCACACCAGAGAGAAACGGCACAACACGCCCTAAATAAAACTGCAAAAGCTTTTGAACGATTTTATGCTCTGCCCGGCTGATCTCCAAAATCAAAACACGACCGCCAGGCTTCAACACACGATGGTAAGAGGCAAACGTTTGCCGTAAATCCGCTACATGCCGCAACGCATAGCCCATGCTGAGGAAATCGATACTCCCATCAGCAAAAGGCAATGACATCGCATTCCCTTGCACAAGAGAAATAGGTAAAGAATGACGGCATTGCTGGAGCATCCCAAAGCTCATATCCAGCCCGGTCACCTTTTCTGCGCCCACAATGGCCATTGCCTCGCGCGCAACAAGGCCCGTCCCCACCGCGACATCTAAAACATTTTGGCCTGCCCTTAACCCCGCCTTGTGCAACATTTGCCGGCGATAACGACCACCCGTCCCTAACGAAAACAAAGCGTTGATACGGTCATAATGGCTGGCTGTTTCATCAAACAAACCACTAACGAATTCTTCGCGTTCTTCACGATGTGTATAAAAGCGCGATAAAACAGGATGAGGAGATTTAGGAGAATTAGACATGCCGCCTCCTTAGCACATCCGACAATAAATGCATCTACTATCCCTCTTACACACACCCCATATATGCGTGAAACACACCACAAGAGACCTCGCACCGTATATTATGAAACCCCGCACGCTCCATCGCTGCGATCACATCGTGGCGAAATACACAGCTCTCTAGCGTATCCCAATAATAATTCATCAGGCCGCGACTCGCCCGATACGCCGCTTGCCCCGATAAAAATGGAACAACCCGTCCTAGATAAATATGCAATAATTTATGCAATAGACGGCTCTCCGCCCGCCCAATCTCCAGGACCAAAATCCGCCCGCCCGGTTTTAACACACGGCGGCAAGCAGCGAAGGTTTGAGTCAAATCTTCCATCAAACGCAACGCATAACCTAGACTAAGGAAGTCAATACTCTCATCGCCAAAAGGAAGGGACATCACATCCCCCTGCACAAGCGAAATAGGCAAAGCGCGTTGGCATTGCTGGAGCATACCCCAACTTACATCCACCCCTATAACATGCTCCGCCCCTATAATAGCTACCTCCTCCCGCGCGATGAGGCCTGTGCCAATAGCCACATCCAAAACAGTTTGCCCCGGCTGCAACCCCGCACGCCTGAGCATACGACGACGATACCAACGACCCGTCCCTAGAGAAAATAAGCTATTTATCCGATCATAATATATTGCCACGTCATCAAATAAACCACGCGCCATAATGCCCTCCCGCATGTCCCCAGGCACAAAAGACGATGAGCGTTGTGAAGAAAATGTACTATCAGACATGGCCTATTTCATCACATATGAGTGAACTATTTAAGACCTATCAGAATAGAGAGTTCTTTCTCATAAAAACAACACGGCTTGCCATAATATTTTGCTTTAATGTGGCATGTTGATAGTGACGGATAATCACCCGCCGCAGAGGCATCTCACCACAAAATAAAAGCAATGCCACGCCCAACGTACCGCCGCGTATGGGGATATGCCACCATCCTTGCTGTGGCGCATAGAGCCACAAAATAACCGGGGCCCCCAAGGCGATCATAAAAAAGCCGCTCCACACCCATGTTAGGATGATCGTGTAACGCCGTATATCCTGGCGCAAAGGCCCGTGTACTGCCTCAGCTAATTGTGTGATAAACGCCGTCTGCCCCCGCCGTAAGGAGCGTACAAACATCATAAACGGCCCCAGCAAAGCCAGCGCATAAAGTAAGAGCTGGTCCCCCAGCCGCACAAAGCCCGGCCATAACCCACCGGCTACCCCTATACACAATAATAATCCATAACCCCAACACACCCGGTATGGCAGCAACATCACAAGCTGCATCATCATACCCAACCCGACACATACTGCCTGCCACTGAGGCCCTCCGATTGTCAGATTCACCACTCCTACACCACTAGCAAATATGACAATCCGCCAAAGCCAAGCCCTACGGCTCTTGCTGCCTGCTACACCCGGTGTTAAGAGGTCACAGCTTTTGCCCTTCATATAAATGGATGCCTCTTTCAGTGACAGCCACTGCCCCTTTGCATGAACAAACCCCCTTTGAGCACGAGGTTGCAACACATCTTGTGGACGCCGTGCAGCTTGATATGGACCCCCACGACATCGACCCAGAGACGCCCCTTTTTGGGGAAGGGTTGGGGCTCGATTCCATTGATGTGCTTGAAATTGCTCTGATGGTCAACACACAGTACGGCATCAAGCTGGAATCACATGATGATAACAATCGTGAGATATTCCACTCATTACGCTCCCTTGCACATTATATTGAGGCTCATCGTCCATCGTAACGCGATTTGCCTCATCCATGCACGCCTCTTTTGATCTATCCCTCATCACCGCACCAGCACGCCCTATTTTTTACACGATGGCCGGGCCTATTAGCGGTGAGCAACTTCTCTCCTTCGCATGGGCCTTGGCTGATCATTGGCCAGAACGCCCCATTATCAACCTCCATACCGACCCTCTACACTTTACCATCGTCTTTTTAGCAAGCCTGCTAAAGGGACAATATTGCATACTCTCCAGCAATCACGCAGCTTCGCAATTACTGACCTTACAAAAGGAACATAACGCCCTTTGCAGCAGCCCTACAGCGTTGCCAGAAGAGCTGGTGAATCTGTCCCTCCCACCTCTGGCCACACTCAAGGCAACACAATCAGATAATCCCCACCTTGCTGTGGACTATAAAGCGGCCTACGTCTTTACCTCAGGCAGTACGGGCCAAGCTAAAATGCATATTAAATATTGGGGGGAGCTTGTCGCTCGCAGTCACGCAGCCCTACCCCTCCTCGCCCCACATCATCCCACCACTACGACTATGCTAGGTACGGTACCGCCCTACCATATGTACGGGTTTGAGACACTCATCCTCCAAAGCCTCCATACCCACACAGCCACAGCAAGCGGCCCTTCCTTCTTCCCCCGCGATGTCGAAAAACTAGCCGCTCACATACCCACAGAACATACGCTCATCACAACGCCAGTGCATCTACGCTCCCTCACCACAGCACGTATCGCCCTGCCAGAAGTAAGGCGCATTATCTCCGCCTCTGCTCCCCTGCCCCATGACCTCGCTCTTGAGGCAGAAACCCTTTTCCACGCCCCAGTGATGGAGATTTATGGCTCTACCGAGACAGGCTCCATTGCTAGCCGCCGCACAATAAACCCCGACCCATGGCAACTTTACGACGGGGTAACCCTAACTGCAGACCCAACCTCAACAGATGCAGAGGCCTATATCTGCACCGCTCCCTATGCAACACCTCACCCCCTTAATGACATTATCACCCAAAAAGGGCCACGCCATTTCACGCTCATGAGCCGCAAAGGGGACCTCCTCAAAATCGCGGGAAAACGCACCTCTTATGGAGCCCTTAACAAAGCACTCCTCCAACTAGACGGGGTCTTAGATGGCTGCTTCGCCCCCCTCTTTAGTGAAGCAGAGCTCCAAAACGACAAGCCAGAACCCACGCGCTTGCAAGCCTTTATTGTCAGCTCAATAGACGATACTACTGCTCTTATGCGGGCCCTGCGCCATTATATTGACCCCGCCTTTATGCCACGCCGGCTTGTCCGCCTGCCGCATTTACCACGCAATGCCATTGGCAAACTTACACGGCACGCTTGGGAGAGCCTCATCCGCGATTATGCTGAAAAACGCTCCTATCCACCTTTTTCCATCCCAGCTACACACCCTGCCCTCCCTGGCCATTTTCCCCAGAATCCTACTGTGCCAGGCATTGTCCTGCTGGAGGAAGTCTTTACACGCTTAAAGCTCAAACCCCATTTTATCGAAAATGTAAAATTTCTCTCTATTGTCCGCCCGGAGGAACCACTCCATCTTCTCTCCAGTGCTTTAGGCGATGGCCGGATCCGCTTTAGTTTGCATCATCATGACGGCCATACCACCACAAGCACCATCCTCCGTGGTACGGCTAAAGGCCCATCCTTATGAGCGCCAACACATGGCTCCGCCCAGAAAAGGGTAATCTAGTAATCGGCCGGCTGCTCATTTGGGTTGCACTGCATTTGGGGTACCACATCACAGCGTTATTCCGCTGGCCTGCAACCCTTTATTACGCCACCTTTTATCCTTCGGTGCGCCGTGCCTCATGGCGCTATCTTACTCATCTCCATAATGTTGGGCGAGGTCAACAGCCCCATTATGGTATGGTCCTTGCACATATTTATGCTTACAGCACCAATATTTTAGACCGCATTTATCTTCTCAGTGGACGTTTCCCACCCCATAAAATCCATATCCATGGGCGCGACTACCTCTTAGACGCCCTAAAACAACAAAAAGGCTGCATCATCATGGGGGCACATATTGGCTCTTTTGATGTCCTCCGTTATTTCGGCATAGATGCCCCTGTCCGCTTTCGCATGTTGATGTATCGACGGTTCCTAGGGGAAACCTCACGTTTGATTGAAACCCTTGCCCCGACCTTTCAAGCCGACCTCATTGAGCTTGGCCATGCAGATAGTATGCTCACAACCTTCAACGCCCTTAAACAAGGGGAGGTAGTGGGCATATTAGCCGACCGCGCTCATGATGATAGCCGCTCTGTCCCTGTGACATTTCTTGGGCAAACCGCCCGCCTTCCCGCAGGGCCGCATCAACTTGCTGCCCGTACAGGCGCCCCGGTTGTGCTTGTCTCAGCCATTCGGCAGAAAAATGGCTCTTACCATATTGCATGCCGCCGCCTTACTGATACTCTCTCACAAGGGGAAACACAGTCCACTTTACATCCGCACATCCTCGCCTATGCCCGCTGGATGGAAGATTTATGTGAGCAAAACCCTTATGCTTGGTTCAATTTTTTCGACTTCTGGGAAGAAGGTCTCTGACCTTATGAAATATCTCTCTCTTCTTCTCTGCTGCCTTACCTTCAGCCCTGCTCTAGCCCAGCCCCTCTACAGGCAAGACCACGCCCCTATAGCCTCCTCCACATCTAATGAGGCCCTAGCCGTAGAGATCATTCACCATATTGGGCTGGTCTCCCAACGGGATAATCACTTTCGTGAAACACGCCAGCTCCATGCGTTAAAGCAACCCCTCCATAGCGAAGGGCTGCTCCGCTTCGTACCCCCTGACCATATAGAGAAATACACCCTCACCCCTGTGCAAGATCACTTTATTTTGGAAGGCGATATGGTGCAGCTCCAACATGGGCAAAGCCCTATGCGGAGCATCCCCCTGCACATAAACCCAACTATGCAAATTATGGCAGCAACAATCCGCGGCCCCCTCCAAGGTGACGTAACTTTGTTACAAACCTACTATAATCTCAGTGCACAAGGCGATATGGGACGTTGGACGCTCCTCCTCACCCCCCGCACATCAGAGGTTGCGCAGATTATCCAACGCGTCCAACTAGAGGGGCGCAATAACGTGCTAGAACGTACACGCCTCATCCAAGCAAATGGCGATAGCACCGAGACCATCATCACCCCGCAATGAGACGCCGCCTCCCCCTCCTACTCGCAGTTTTTTGCGCCATCGCCGTAGCCATAGGTACATTCTCCTGCATCCCTTTACGCATGGATATGCGGGCCTTCCTCCCCCGGCCCCATGACGATACATCTCAGTTCCTGCTTGACGAGCTTAATAACGGGACGACGCAATCCCTTATGCTCGCCTCTATCAAAGGCGATGATGAAGCCACTCTCCTCAACATAGGTCATCGCTTTCATGACGCTTTAGTCGCGGGAGGGCAGTTCAACCTTATTCTTGATGGCCCGACCGCCCTCTCATGGCAAAAGGACCAGCCCCTTCTTTTTACTCATCGTTATGGTCTTGCCCCTCATGACCATACCCGCCTCTTCACCCCAACGGCTCTCAGAGCCGACCTAAACCAGCTTTACGACCTCCTACAATCTATGGCAGCCCCCGTGGTGGAAGATGTCGGCCTACATGACCCTACAGGGGCTTATGGGGATTACTTGGCAAGTCTCAATGAAGTAAACCCACCTCAGGGCAAAGATGGTTTATGGCTCACAACGGACCATCACGCCACATTGATGCTGCTCCATCTCCGCCATCCCAGCCTTGATACCGCCCAGCTCACGCAACTTCATCACACCATTATGCAAGCCTTTGCCCAAAGTGTAGACGGGCATAAAGGCTACACGCTCACCCTTACAGGCACACCAGCTTTCTCTTTTTTTGCCACACAATCCCTGCGGCATGATATGGACCGCCTGGCCCTACTCTCTCTCTCACTCGTTATTATAATCCTATATTGGCGGTTTCGCTCCCTTTGGGTCCTAGCCGCCATTGGTGTGCCGTTTTTGCTGTCTCTCTCGCTCGCTATGCTCGGGCTACACCTCCTCTTTGGCTGGGTACATGGCATTGCCCTAGGGTTTGGCATGACTATGCTGGGGGTTTCGTTAGATTATCCCGTTCTCCTCCTCGGCCATCGTGATAAAGGCGAGGCCATCCCCATTGTCTTAGGCCGTATCGGTACAAGCCTGAAATTAGCCGCTCTGACAGCCATCATCGGCCTATTAAGTATGATCTTCTGCGGCTTGCCGGGGCTTATGCAACTCGGTTTGTTCTCAGCCATCGGCATCCTCACCGCCGCATGCTTGACCATCTGGGTGCTGCCCCATCTCATCACCCAGGCCGACTTAGCAGCCTATCATCAAGGCATTTCCCGCTCGCTCTTACGCTGGGAAAAATTACGGCATTATCGTATGCTCTGCCTTCTTGCTGCCCCCTTAGCTTTGGCCCTCCTCTGGCTTCATCCTTTTCAAATCGAACGCCAAGGCCAAATCCTCAACCCCATACCCCCTTCCATGCTCGAAACGGACCGCCAACTCCGTCAACAACTTGGAGCCCCCCAAGCAGGCCTGTTAGGTGTTATCCACGCCGCTGATAGTGAAACTGTCCTTCAGCGGGAAGAAGCCATTCTAGAGCGTCTCCCCCCCTCACATGATATAGAAGCTGCTGCGTTACTACTCCCCAGCAAAGCCCGCCAGCAACACAGGGTGGAGAGCCTCCCGCCAGAAAAACTTATCACAGCTAATCTACATACAGCGTTACAAGGCTCTCCCTTCTCGGCTGATGCCTTCGCCACTATCCCCCGGGACGTTGCCTCCGCACAACAACAACCATCCCTAGGAATAGAAGACCTCACTAACACCACGCTCGCTTATCGCCTTGCACTCCTACTCTTTCCCCGTCATGGCAGTTGGTACGGCCTGCTTATCCCCCGCACGCCAGAAGCAGCCGAATGGTTGCGTCGTGATGCTCAGCACGACCCTGCAATATTGCTGGTGAATATGAGGACAGCCGTAGGCGACCTGCTTCACCCTTATGTTCAACAAGCGGCCTTATGGCTCATCATCGGGATAGGTTTTGCCCTCATAACCCTCTTTTTCTGCCTTAAAAGCCCAGGGCGCGTTGGCCGTGTGGCCCTCACCTTAACGCTCACCGGCCTAAGTACATTAGCCTTATTACGCCTTCATAACCCTGTTTTTTCAATCATCCATATTGTCGCCCTCGCCTTTGTGCTAGGTGTAAACATAGATTACGCTCTTTTTTTTGGACGACCTCAATTAGATGATGCCGAACGCACCCGTACCCTACGCACACTCTTGACCTGTAACCTGATGACCGTTTCTTCCTTTGCTATCCTCGCCAGCTGCCAAACGCCCCTCTTGCGAGAAATTGGCCTCACCATCTCCTGCGGGGCCTTATTGGCGTTGATCTTTAGCTTCCTCCTTATGGGGGCCATGCCTCCCAAAGCATCAATGAGAGCGAAGCTATGACAGAGCTTATCATCACCGCAGGGACCGCTATTAGTGCTATGGGGCGCGGCATAGAGGCAACGCAGCGTTGTTTACAAAATAAGCAACACACCCTCCAACCTGACCAGTTTCAACCAACAGGGCATGGTTATATAGGCCGAGTCGTCGGGGTGGAGGAGCATGTCATCCCCCCTCATCTCGCACAATTTGACTGCCGGAATAACCGACTGGCCGATATGGCCTTAATGACAGATGGCTTCATAGAAACTGTAAAAACCGCATCTGCGCATTATGGCCCTCATCGCATTGCGGTCATTATGGGTACAAGCACATCCGGTATTCTCAGTGCAGAAGAGGCATACGCAGCCCGTACGCCCGGTGACCCGACGCTACCGAAGAGCTTTCATTACACCAACACGCAAGACCTCTCTTCCCTCCCCCGTTATGTCGCTGCACGCCTCGGTGTTAGCGGGCCTTTGCTGACCATTTCCAACGCTTGCGCCTCCTCCACACGGGCTTTTATAGATGCCGCTCATCTTATTACGAGCGGCGTATGTGATGCCGCTATTGTTGGCGGGGCCGATAGCCTATGCCGGATGACCCTCCAAGGTTTTACTTCACTAGAGCTCATCTCCCCTCACCCTGCTCGCCCATGTGATGCCGAGCGTGATGGCATTTCCATTGGGGAGGCCGCCGGTTTTGCTTTATTAGAGCGTGCTAACGCCCGCCCTCTTCCCCTCGAAACATCAAGTTATAGAGCGCGGCTTGTCGGCTATGGGGCGAGTAGTGATGGCTACCATATGTCCTCTCCCGATCCCACTGGGGCAGGGGCCATACGCGCTATGCAACGCGCATTAGAACACGCACACCTCCCCGCCAAGGCGATTGGCTATATCAACATGCATGGTACCGGCACCCGCGCAAATGATAAAATGGAGGATAGTGCGATTTACGCACTCTTTGGGTCTCGCGTGCCATGCTCTTCTACCAAAGGATGGTCAGGCCATACGCTAGGAGCTTCTGGTATTTTAGAGACGATGATCTGCGCTATTGTACTCAATACTCATCACCTCCCCCCTTGCATGAATAGCCACACAACTGACCCTACCTTTCGCAGCGATATTCTCCTTACCGCCCGTCATAGCCGCTCTGATTATGTAATGAATAATGCCTTTGGCTTTGGCGGGACTAATAGCAGCCTCATTCTAGGGAGGTTTGCATGATCGTCACAATCGAAGCCATTGGCTGTTGGGGAGAGGGGCTGCATGGTTGGCCAACCGTACAAAACATCCTTCGTGGTGAAGCCTCTTTATGTGCTGAATCGCTAAAACTTCCCGCTCCTACGAGCCTCCCGATGAATGAACAACGCCGAGCAAGCCAGATTATCCGTCTTGCCGTGCTCTGCGCTGAAGAAGCCTGCCAACAAACCCCCTATAAGCCGGAGGACCTCCCCGTTATTTTTGCAAGCTCTAATGGAGATGGCTTTATCATCAACCGGATTTTAGAATCCCTCACCACACCGGGAGGGGCGGTATCTCCCTCGCTCTTTCATAATTCCGTCCATAATGCACCAGCAGGTTATTGGATGATCGGCCATCACAGCCACCAGCCAGCTGTTTCACTCGGCCTTCATGATGAAACCCTCCCCGCCGCACTCCTCAAAGCCGCTATTGAAGCACATATAGAGCAGCGCTCCGTTCTATTCTGCATTTATGATGCGCCCGTCCCCGGCTCTTTAGGCACAGCACGCCGCACAGACCACGCATTTAGTTGTGCGTTCATCCTCACACCTGGTGCAAACGGAGCCCTATCGCTCACATTATCCTTCCAAGAGGGGAAAGGTGAGGCCACTCCGCCACCGCCTCTCCCAGACGTGATGATGAACATTCTACGTCATAACCCAGCAGGGCATGTTCTCCCGCTACTCTATGCCATAGCCCATAAACGGGACTGCACGCTCACCTTGCCTTACGGGGCGAACCATCTTAGACTCGCCCTCGCTCATGCTAACTCGTGATGACATACTCACCCTTATTCCTCACCAAGGGGTAAGCTGTTTGTTAGACCGTGCCACCCACTGGGATGCAACACAGCTAACAGCCCAGATATTATGCCATAATGACCCCGCGAATCCTTACCGTATCGCAGACCATCTCCCACCCATCACAGGGGTAGAGATAGCCATGCAAGCAGCGGCCCTTCATGGAGCACTAACCGCCCATGAAGCCCGCCAAGGCTGGCTAACAAGCGTGCGTGATGTTCACATCCATTGCGATAAGCTGGATATCCCCCATTGGGATAGGCTGACCATTACCGTCACGCAGAAACATCAGAGCCATAATGGCATGATTTATGATTTCTCCCTCTTGAGCCCTTCTACCACGCTCCTGCTGAGCGGGACGGGGACTGTCATGTTACCAACTGGATAACTGTTATGACCAACAACTCTCCCCTCCCTTGTGATGTGCTCATTATCGGCGGTGGGCCAGCAGGCAGCACAGCGGCAATCACCTTGGCACGACAAGGACTTGATGTCGTTATAATAGAAAAAGAGCAGCATCCCCGCTTTCACATCGGGGAATCCTTGCTCGCCTGCAATATACCCATTCTAAAAGAGCTGGGCGTCTTGGACGATGTTGCCGCTATAGGCGTGTACAAACCTGGTGCAGAATTTGTTACCGACACAGGAGAGGGGCGCATGTCCTTCCCTTTTCGTTACGCCATTGATGCACAAGCGGACCATGCCTTCCAGGTTCGACGGGCTGAATTTGATGAAATACTCTTCCGTCATGCCGCAAAAGCTGGGGCCACAACGCTAGAGAAAACACGCGTTACAAAAGTATCTTTCACACCCACCGCAACCCTTTTAATCGAAGCCAGAACGGAAACGGGCGAGATGCGCCTCTTTGCCCCTCGTTTCCTCCTTGATGCCTCTGGGAGAGATACGCTCATGCTCCGCCAACATGGGCAGAAATATAGCGACCTTCGCAATAATAAAGCGGCAATCTTCAGCCATTTCCGCAATGTCCCACGCGCTGAAGGCGAAGGGATGGAGGGCTATATCTCCGTCCATCTTGTCCAGGGCGGTTGGTTTTGGATGATCCCCCTGCCAGATAATGTCATGAGTGTTGGTTTTGTAGGCGACCATGAAAGCTTTAAACATCATGGTGGCTCTCTCGACGCACTCTTCTGGAAGCATGTGCAAGCAAGCCCTAGCGTACAAGCCCGTATGGCCAAAGCCGAAGCCCTCGCCCCCCTCTCCACCACGGGCAATTATTCCTATAAAGGCGACAAAGCATGGGGGGAGCGTTATTTCATCATTGGAGATGCGTTCGGCTTTTTGGACCCCGTCTTTTCCTCCGGCGTCATGCTAGCCATGAAAGGGGCCCTCCGTGGGGCTCATGTTGCCTCCCAATGGTTACTTAACCCCCAATGGGGCCGCAAAGCCGCCCGTAAGGCTGAGCGTCAAACACGCCAAGAAATGCAACTAATTAGCTGGCTCGTCTATCGCATCAATGACCCGCTGTTACGCTATTTCTTCATGCGCCCTAAAAACAAACCTCTTAGAATGCGCGATGCTATCATTGCCCTCTTAGCGGGAAATTTTGCCCCTTCATGGCGGGTTATGCTTCCCTTCCGCGCTTTTACAGTAATCTTCGGGCTTGCAAAACGCTTTAAGCACTCATCTGGACTTTAATAAAAATGTTTACGCCCTGCATAAATAACTATGCACGGCTCCACCACCAACCACTCCCTTTAATGATGCATACAATCTTCACACCCGTCTTCACTGGTTTTTGTTTGGGAGCTTCGGCTATCATCGCCATCGGCGCCCAAAATGTTTTCATCCTACGGCAGGGCCTAAAACGAGAGCATGTCCTGCCTATCATCCTGCTCTGTGCTGGGGTGGATGCGGTGATGATTACCCTTTCTGTCCTAGGGGTTGGACATGTTGTGCAAACCGTCCCGTATCTTACAACAGCTCTGACCTACGGAGGCGCTGCTTTTCTGCTCTGGCAGGGGCTACAAGCCCTACGCCATATGATGAGCCACAACCACCTTACCCTAGAGGACCAACCGCCCCAAAGCCTTAAAAAGGTTATGATGATGACCTGCGGCTTCACACTGCTCAACCCCCATTTATACTTAGATACAGTACTCCTTATGGGCTCTGTCAGCTTAACCCAACCAGAGGCCAGTCGTCCTTATTTTGGGCTAGGGGCCATAATGGCAAGTTTCGTTTGGTTTCCCCTACTTGGCTATGGTGCCGCCATACTGAAACCTGTCTTCAGCAACCCTCTCTCATGGCGCATATTAGACGGGTTAACAGCTCTCATCATGCTGACTTTAGCGGGTACACTTATCTACCACGCCGCTTTACCCAATCCATAAAGACATAAAAAAACGGATCACCGAGATGGTGATCCGTCCTTTTACATAAAAGCTTTCTAAAAGCGCCCCCGGATAAACCCCGGGGGCTTTCTCATTAGAAGGCAACCTTAATAGACCCTGTGGCCCCACTATCAATAGAGTGGTTGCCGTACTGACCGATATAGGACAAGTCAAGATCAATACGGTCCGTCACCTTAGCAGAAACACCGGCCTTCGTTACAGCAGCATCACGGGAGAGCAGCACACCTGTGACATCCATATCATTCGCACTGCCGTAGAAACGCTCCTGACGGCTAGAATGCAGCGACCCGTAAGCACGCCGATAAGCTGCCATCACATGAGCATGCAAACGCAGATCACCAATCCGGAAGTCACGCGCCGTACGGAACCCAAAGCTGGTGAAGCCTACGCTACGGTTCTTCGACTGGCTATAAAGAGCCGCCGCTCCACGCTCATTGAAGTGGCCCGCATACTGGTTCACATAAGCCCCTTCAAGGAAAGGCTCAAACTGGAACTGACCAGCATGCATCGTATAGCTCAGCTCCGTAAAGGCACGACCCGTACCATTACGGTAATGGCTCGTCTGCCGTCCGCCAAAGCCGAACACATCAACATGACGCCGCATGTTCATCAAGTTCCATGTATAGAAGGCGCCCAAACGTAGATTGAACCCACCCCAATGAGACCCAGCATAAGCACCTAAGCTTACATTGTTACTATTCCCAGAAGAGTTACTCGCCCCATTCGTGTTAAACATGGAATGGCCATAAGCAATCATACCACCAAGGCGCCAGCGGTCACCCACCGGAGCATCTGCCCCCATGACAAAACCAGCCGTCTGATGGTGGAGTCTATCTGCATTGCCCGCACCACCATTATGACCCAAGCTACCATAAGCTTGGCCCCACATGATAGCGTGGTCACTATAGCAACGTGACTCTTTACGACGCGTATAGAAGTCATAACGCCCCTGAGACGATACATAATCACCATCGTGACCATGGCAGCCAGCATCAGAGAGTCTATCCAGCACAGCTTGCTCAATCAAATAGCTATCTTGGATCAGAGCCGTGCGTGCAGACGCATGAATTTCACCAGAAAGATTATTCAGCGCCCGGCGTGCTTCCTTACCCGATGTCGCGCCCGTCATCGCTTTTACGATGTCACTGCTTCCCGGTAAGCCATCCAGCCCGTGGCCGGTCTCACGCTCATTATGTGTCTGACCTACACTCTCGAAAGAGCGATCATTCCGGTCATAGAGTACATCCACGGCCTGATTTTCAAAAACCAGGTAAGGCGCAACGAACAGCGAGCCATTCGTCAAATCACCCGTCAACGCGTTATCATGATTCGCGCTTACCGAGCCTGTCGCCGTCAAGATACGATAGCCATCCCCTGCGAAGACCCGACCTGTCTCGCCGCCTTGGATATTAATCGTCGCGCTATTAAGGACAGCATCACCATTGACGTGAATCTGCCCACCGCTCAACTGCCGATAACGACCACTTACAGTCTTACCCGTTGTATCGATAGCGCCATTCGCGCGGCTATACTCCGTAGCATTATCAAGATTGATGTAGTTATTTGTCGCAGCCGAGCCAACACCAACGGATAAGACAGACTGATGCCCAGCGGTGCCATTCATCGTCAGTGCTGTACCAGTATGGTTCAATGCACCAACATTCAATGTCCCTGTAGGACGGCTCCAGTTTGCCTCAATCGTACCGCCACCCTCTACAGTCGTAACAGGTGCAGCACCGTAGTCATTCGCATCTTGCTTCGTGTACCCAGTTAGGCGCGCCCCATCAGCAACTGTTAGGCCAGAAGAGGTAGCAATATTCGCATCAGATTCCACACCATAATCCGATGCCAATGCCAGCGTACCCTGCTTAACGAGTGTCTCACCCGTGTAATTACTGTCATGACCCGTCAGATACAGGGTGCCATCACCTGTTTTCTCAATACCACCTTGCCCACGGTCAAGCAGGTTACCTTGAACATAGGTGTTCTGGCCATTCGTGTCGAACGTCCCACGACGCACGTCAGAGCCATAATGCCCATCCGAGAGGTAAATATCTGAAACAATATGCAGGTCAGCTCCCTGCCGATTCTGGATGACACCATTACCAAACAAGGTAAAGGCGTTCGCCTGCGTAGAAGTGCTCAGAATGCCAGGGTTGCCATCCAAATCACCTGCGATCAACGTCCCCTTCTTACCTGATTCAAAGGAGGCATCACCATCGCCGACCTTCAAGAAGCCATCACGTGTAATGTGGACCTGCCCCTCACTGTTGATGGTACCACCATGGGTCACCCCAACCGCATAAAGAGTTTGATCCTGTTTATCATTACCAATGGTTAAACCGCCTTTACCAATGGTCAACTGGCCACCATCCAAGGCATTTGCATCTGTTGCTACGCCAGGCGGATAAGCCCCGACATTGAGCGAACTCCCCGGCGTCCCACCAACAGACACACCATAAGCGGTAACCTCACCACCTTTTTGGATGCTCAGATTACCATAACCCTGTTGACCAACAATGATATTGCCGGACGTCCCAGTCCCTGTAAGGTCCAGATGGGACGTTACGCCAGTATCTGGCAGACCGTACCGTCCATCCCCAACTACAACCTTACCATATCCCCCAGCTTCGTTACCGATGGTCAAATTACCACCAGCCGTTACTGAAGCACGCTCATCTACATTCAAGAAGCCAGCCCCAGCATTACCAACAACGATATTACCGGTCTTCCCTGCATTCTTCAGCGTAATGCTAGAGGTAGCACCAGTCGTGATTTTATCAGCAGGCAAATCACCCGTTACATCCTTGCCAGAGACAATCACAGCACCAGCACCAGAGGCCTTGTCCCCAATAGTCATGTCGCCATCACTGGTGATGCTACCACCATTTTGTACAACAAGCCTATTATTGTCCTCCAACATGGCAGCTTTATCATTGGTATGATCTTTTTGCCCACCAAGGTCACTACCAACAACAATGTTCCCACCGCCAGTGATGGTAACACTCCCTGTTTTCCCGGCATAAGAATCTACAGCCAAGTTGCCTTTACGCAACAATAGTGCTGTATCGGGGCTACCATCTACGTGGGTTAAGTTTGTCTGGCCTGTCAAATGGGTAAAGCTATTCGCTTGATCCAATGTATCTGCCGACTCATTGATGACGCCATCGGTAGCATCACGCAATAATTGCCCCTGACCGGAAATATCGTTTGAAAAGACACGATAATTTTCCCGCGCTGCACTATTAGGCGAATGATTGGGGTTATTAGGCGTATCAGCTAAGGTATTTGTAGCCCAAGCGAGGTTTAATGTACCTGTTTTGCCTAATGTTATAGCACTTGAGGGATCAATCTTACCGGCTTGATTATAAGCTGTCTGGAGGTCGTTATTATACGCATCACTCCCTTTGTAAGATTGTGCAGACCCATTGGTATTCTCCTCCAAGAGCCGTGCTGCCAATCTTTGATCATAAGGCGTTGATGGCGTAGCCGAACCAACAATCCCCCCCAACTGCAACGTACCATCTTCTACGGTCGTCACACCTGTGTAGGTGTTATTCCCCAACAAGGTTAGTGTACCAGAACCCGTTTTATTCAGGTTACCTGTATAACTATTGCCGGACGTATCTTTATAATTAGAGATATTACCAGCAACGGTAATCCCTGTTGCATCCTGCTTATTACTAATAGGATCCAATGGCGTGGAAGAATTCACCGCCGCATTTGTGGCCCTAAAGGTTGCCGTACCAGCGATGCCGATATTCATATTCGTATGCAATGGGTCGGCCTGCTTACCATCAGAGCCGCTATCTGTGCGGTTAGCCAATGTCCCATCAATGATGGAAAATTGTGCCTCTTTAGGATGCAACGCGCTAGACGACACTACAGCATTCTGCCCGTAGCTGCGCGTAATCCCATCCACACGCCCATAATCAAAAAGCTTTGCTTGATGGACAATCAACCCATTGCCGTTACTACCATCGACGACAGTATTATTGGCCGCAACATTGCTATCCCCCGCAATAAGCGTACCACGCCGCCCGACAATCAGATTACCCTGGACTGTGTCATAAGCATTATCTGAGGTATTACCATTACTATTCTGCGCTGTACCTGTTGTGCTAACAGCGTGAACGTCCCCAAAGGAAATAACACCCTTACTCTCAATAACACCGCTGCGATCTACGAGGACAATACCTTTGCCTTCATTAACGGTGATCCCACCATCACCAGCAACAAGCTGTGACCCATCACCCGTAACGTAAATAACACCGCCATTGTTACCCACATTATTGGCGATAGAGACTGTCCGGGCAGAGACTGTCCCCCCGTTCTGCACAGTAAGGTTATTATTACCTTCGCTCTCAACCGTCCCTAGATTATCTGGGGTCGGATCATTATTGCCAACAATCAGCGTGCCAATCACCGCATTAGGTGTCTGACCTGATGCATCCCCATTCAGCGTCAAGGAACTACCACGATCCACAATCATATGAGCCGCATCAACAGTCCGGTTACCGACTTCCGTCACACCCTGAGAGTTAATAGACCCCCCATCCTGTAGGATCAGGCTACCATTGCCGCGCACCAACGTATAACCGTCATACTCAGCCTTAGCCTTAAGCGGAAGAATGTTCATCTTATCAGTCGCAGTGTCATTAGAACCGAGACCAACAATCAGTCCAGCAGATTGGGTAACAATAGGAAGCTTATTGTTGTTTTGATCGGTTGCATATGCCGTGCCCCGACCAAAAAAATTGGACTGCACCCCATTAGGCCCCGTGGGAAGACCCGCCTTCTCACGCTCTAAAATTTGCGACGCGACTGCATCGGTAGGGTGATCCGCCCCCCCCGCAAGGTCACCATTAGCATTATAGACACCCGTAATGCCGGAGTCGTCCAAGCCAGTTACCGCAGCATCATAAGCATCAGCGGCGCGGGCAGACGTATAAACGCGCCCAAAAGGCGTCATTTCCACGCAGAACAAAGCCGCTGTAAACAAGAGTTTGTTGCGCATATTCCCTCCCCGCGCCTAGGAATCCCACCTTAAACTGTGGACCCTTTGAAAGTTCGAATCGCCAAAACAGAAAATTCTTGGAAACCAGGATAACTAAGAGTTAACATTATATCAATACAGATTAATTAGTGATGAAATTTTTCACCGTTTATAAGGAATACTAAAACAACGCTGAAAAGAAAACTATTTTTTCCTAAAAAAAATAATAAGATCAGATAAAATTTTATATAAGATAGATTAATCTTATAAAGAAAGGTCATAAAAAATATTAAAATTTAGTAAAAATTGGGACGTACTCTTTACTAGATTCCCTAATTTTTGTTTAAGTTTAGATTGTAAAAGAAATAGGTACTTGCCTTGGTCGTTCCAAACCACAACGTTCTGCTTGTTGTAGCAGATCTGCCAATGTAACGTTACTCAGCTTATCTTTTACCCCATCATTAAGCTCGCGCCACAAAGGCTCCATCACTATATTTTGAAGGGGATTGTCTCTCTCTCCCGCGGTGGATGTCGCCTCATTAGGCTCACGCCCTCCTGCGCCCACAGCACAGGCGATCTCATGCAAATTCATGACACGAGGTGAACGCCCTAAGCGATACCCTCCCTTAGGGCCTCTTACACTATCTAACAACCCAGCCCGCGAAAGGGCTTGTAAGACTGGCTCTATCCCCCGTCGTAAAAGGCCGCTCCGCTGGGCAATGTCGGCCCCACTCACTACTCCAGAACGCCCCGCATGGAAGGCGACATCTAACATAATAGATAGAGCTGTTAAAATACGGTCAGTTTTAAGATACATGCCTAACATCCTTTAAGCATCAAAATATGCCCCTTCTTTTTACCTCATTTTACGGTAGAAAAAAGGGATTTATAATTTTAACATCATCTCTTTGCGTATTCCCCTTACAATCGTTTAAGCTATAGCAGTAAGTACCACACAAGTCCTATGGACGAGGTCCTTTATACCATGACAGGGAGTACCACTTAAATGTCAGGATCATCCTCACACGTTCCATTTCCCCTTTCAAAAACTGCTTTTGCGCAACCGCGTGGGCATGTTTATCCTTCTTTTTTAGAAGTTGTGGGCGGCACACCGCTGGTAGCCATCCCGAATCTGACCAAAAAAGAGCATCTTAAAGCTCATCTGCTCCTAAAATTGGAATTCTTTAACCCTCTCTCCTCCGTCAAAGATCGTATCGGCGTGGCGATGCTGCGTGATGCACAAGAGAAGGGCCTCATCACACCGGGCAAATCCGTCCTTGTAGAGCCGACCTCTGGCAATACAGGGATTGGCCTAGCCTTCGCTGCGGCCTCTATGGGCTATAAGCTCATCGTCACGATGCCCGAAAGTGCCTCGCTAGAGCGGCGTAAAATGATGGCGCTCCTCGGTGTCACGTTGGAACTAACCCCCGCTCAACAAGGGATGAAAGGGGCCATCAACAAAGCTGAAGAGATCCTCAAACAGACTAAAGACGCATGGATGCCAAGCCAGTTTACAAACCCTGCGAATCCACGCGTGCATGAGAACACCACCGCTGAGGAAATTTGGACTGATACAGCAGGGCAGGTGGATGCTATTGTGGCTGGGTTAGGTACAGGTGGGACGGCCTCTGGCATTGCCCATGCGCTTAAACCACGCAAAGAAGGACTGAAAGTCTTTGGGTTAGAGCCATCAGAGAGTGCTATTCTCAATGGGGATGACCCCGGCCCACACGGGATTCAGGGCCTTGGCCCGGGCTTTAAGCCTGAGACGTTAGACATCCGCGCTATCGATAAAGTCATCCCTGTTGCTGAGCATGACGCTCTTACCACAGCGCGCCTCTGCGCCAAGGTAGAAGGGCTACCTATTGGCATTTCCTCCGGGGCGTCCCTCTTTGCGGCGATGGAGCTTGCAAAACAAGATGAATGGGCAGGCAAAACCATTGTTGCCGTCATTCCTGATTTTGCCGAACGCTACCTCTCAACAGCTCTCTTCTCTGGCTTGTAAGACGAGCCTGTAAAAGAGGTAACCTACCTAAAAGGAAAGGCCTGCCCCCAAGGGAGCAGGCCTTTTTTAATAACGCACCCTAAGCGCGCTTTACCTCACTCTGAGGTGTAACCACCATCAATCACCAGCTCGGTAGCGGTGACGAATTTGGATTCATCAGAGGCCAGATACAGCACACCATAGGCCACATCTTCTGGCGTCCCCAGATGACCAACAGGGTGAATATCCACAAGATGCTGATAAGCAGCTTTGTCCGTATGTGTTAACTCATCCACCAGCGGTGTTTGAATATAACCAGGGCAGACGTTATTGACGCGGATCTTATAGCCCTTACGCGCACAATGCAGCGCAGCGGACTTGGTCAGCATCTTCACCCCACCCTTGGAGGAACCATAAGCAGCGAGGTTGGGAATCCCTACCAGAGCCGAGCTGGAACACATATTGACGATGGACCCGCCATCCCCACCATTAAGCTCACGCATCGCAGCAACGGCATATTTCACACCGAGAAAGACACCATCCAAATTGATGGACTGCACACGCCGCCATTCCTCCAAAGAGGTGCTCTCAATCGTACCATCAAAAGCGATACCAGCGTTATTGACGACAATATCCAGACGGCCATCATGCTCTTTGATGGCGGCCATCGTCTTTTTCCACTCATCTTCTTTCGCCACATTCAGCGGTAAGAAGCATGCTTTGCCACCAGCTTTACGAATCTCCTCTACGACCTCTTCACCACCTTTTGGGTTGAGGTCCGCGACAATAACCTTCGCCCCTTCTTTAGCCAAAAGTACGGCGATGCCTTTACCAATACCGCTACCACCACCGGTGACTAATGCGATCTTTCCAGAAATCCGTCCCATCTGTTATCTCCTCAGATAAAGGGTCTGTGTCACATAACCGTCTTTGCATAAAACCATCTGAACTTACATAAAAATAACACCCGCATATTGGCTCATCGCACTGGTTTTAGAGGGTGCGCAAAGCCATGAACCGCCATTTTCAGCCCTTAATGGGCACCTTCGCCCTAAGCTGCATATCTTCCATGCCTATAGAGCAAACCGATTAGAGCAATTAGCTATAATCCATCCTCCAAGCGTTATTAATACTAAAATGATTCGTTATTTAAAAATTTTTAGATGATTCTCTTGCCCTAAATCGTACAAAAATCCTCATTTTCATCTCCTGATTTAGGTTTATAAAACAATGAGTTATAAAAAATAATCGCTTTTTTGCTAATTTTCACTTTTCAAAATGATTATTTATATCATTATGTTTATATAAATCGTTGTTTTACTTAATAACGATATATGATCGCTTTTAGGAGTGCCCATCATGGTTGCCACCGCTACAGCTTTTGCCCCATCTTTTCCCTCACCCGCTAATGCGGATATTAAAGCGACTCCCCTCAGCCCCGCTATCGGAGCGATTATTGAAGGGGTTAACCTCTCCCACCCTCTCTCCGCAGAGCAAAGAGACACCCTCCATCAGCTACTTTTACGCTATCAAGTGCTGTTCTTCCGTAAACAAACCATTAGCCCAACCCAACAACGGGACTTTGCCCGTAATTTTGGCGAGCTTCATCTCCATCCCATCTTCCCAACTGTACCCGATGTGCCAGAAGCCATTGTGCTTGATACCGCTAAAAACGACCTGCGCGATAATGCCCTTTGGCATACAGATGTCACCTTCCAGCAAAACCCACCTTTAGGGGCTGTCCTCACAAGCCGTCTCTTACCAGAGACAGGCGGTGGCGATACGCTTTGGGCCAGTGGCACTGCCGCTTATGATGCGCTTTCTGAAGGATTAAAACAGAGAATCGACCCCCTCACCGCCCAGCATGACTTCCTCCGCTCTTTCCCTATCTCCCGTTATGGACGGACAGAAGCGGAACGGAAAAAATGGGCCGAAACACGCGATGCTTATCCCCCAGTGACCCATCCTGTTGTCCGCGTCCACCCAGAGACGGGGCAAAAAGCCCTTTTCGTCAATGAGGGCTTTACATCTGAGATCAACGACATTGACCCAGAGGAAAGCGCCTCCCTCTTGGCTTATCTCACCCGCCATGCCACAAAGCCCGAGTTTTCCATCCGCTGGCGGTGGGAAGAAGGGGATGTCGCTTTTTGGGATAATCGTGTCACGCAGCATTATGCTGTTAATGACTACCTTCCTGCCCGGCGTATTATGAACCGCGTTACCATCATCGGGGATCGTCCCTTTGGCCCCGGACATCAGGAAGGTTAAAGCCCGATGGCCCAGTCCCCCGCGGCATCCTCGACGACACATCCTCCAAGTACCAACCGCTTTAAAGGCATCCATGTCGCGATGATCTCTATCGGTGGGATCATCGGGGCAGGACTATTTGTTGGCACCTCTGCCACCATCGCTGCGGCAGGCCCTGCGGTGCTGCTCTCCTACCTTGCAGCAGGGTTAGTGGTCTGGCTGGTGATGCGTCTTTTGGGCGGCTTGGCCATTACCGCACGCGGGCAAGGGTCCTTTATTACCCATATTGCCACCCATATCGGCCCACGCACCGCCTTTATTACAGGTTGGAGCTATGCCTTCCTCTGGGCTGTGACCGCTGGGGCACAAGCTGTGGCCGGAGGTATGATTATCGGGCGGCTGGCTCATATTGCCCCTTTATGGGGTGCGCTCGTCCTTGTAGCCATCGCTTGGTCTATTAACCGTCTTTCACTCCGCCATTATGGACAGGCAGAGACAGGCCTCTCCATTTTTAAGCTACTCTTTCTAGGTGGGTTTATTGCCCTTGGCTTAGGGTGGCTAGCCCTTTCGGGCCATCCCTTTGCAATAGCCTTCCAGAACATTACTGCTCATGGTGGGGTCTTCCCTAAAGGGGGATGGGCTGTCATCGGGGCTGTGCCCATGATTATACAGACCTTCACCGGCTGC
The DNA here is from genome assembly GCF_002592045.1 of Parasaccharibacter apium. Lineage (GTDB taxonomy): Bacteria > Pseudomonadota > Alphaproteobacteria > Acetobacterales > Acetobacteraceae > Bombella > Bombella saccharophila. The sequence goes on from NZ_MEJG01000002.1 coordinate 201,431, forward strand.
GAAATTGCCATCATTGCCGCAACCGACAGTGACCGCCCTCTACGAGCTATTGCACGGACTATGCGGCGACTGCCTTTGCAGGTGCTGTTCTTCTACGCTGGGTCGGTTTTGGTCATTATCGCCCTTCTGCCGTGGAGTGACGTGCATGTCGGGCAATCACCCTTCCTCAGCGTGTTGGAATATCTCAAGGTCCCCTTGGCACGCTATGCGGCAATTGCGGTAACACTTGTGGCGGTTCTCTCCTGCTTAAATTCGGCGGTTTATGTTGTCTCGCGTACATTAAAAGAGCTCGCAAGCCTGCGCTTAGCCCCACAAAAGCTAACCCTTGAGACCGCTCGCCATGTACCGCTTTGGTCATTACGGCTTACAACTTTGTTGGAGTTGCTCGTCATTGCCTCGGCCATTAGCTCGCCAGAAACACTCTACCCCGTCCTGCTTGGCTCATCAGGTGGGTTAATCCTCTTTATCTATTTCATCATCGCCATTGCTTATTGGCTGTGGGGCCGACAATCACAAACAGCCACCGCCATGCCCGTGGCGCGTGGATTAATCCTGCTCATCCCCATTTTAGGGGCTATTCTTCTCATTCTACCCGCTGCACGGGGAGATGCATTGCTCTCCTTAGCGGTCATTCTCGTGCTAATATGTGCAAGCTTCATCGGCGGAACGCGCACCCCAACCAATAAATCTTAGGGGGGCAATATGCCCCCTTATACCGGGCTAACAGCAGTATTCTGATAATAAAACTGATAACGGCTCAACTGCTCGTCCCAGTCCTGCGTATTGGCTTCCTCTGGTAAGGCCACACTATCAAACCCGCAGCGTTTAAGGTGAATCGCTTGGTCTGGCAAAAGATGACCAGAGGCCCGGATTTCCCCTTTATACCCCTCATATTCCCGCAGAGAGCGCGCCTGCGTAAAAGCCCGCCCATCCCGGAAAATGGGGAACTCCAACACAATCAAGGTCAGCTCGTTGAGATGAGAGCGTAAATCCTCCACCTCGACATCCTGAGGCAGAGAGATAGCTGTACCGTGGGGAGCGTCCTTCCAATCTGCAAAAGCCACAGGGGAGGCTTCCTCTAACGTCTTACGCCCGCTGAGATTAAACAGTTTCATAAGCCACCTCCTTAAAGGCCTTCAGCCCGCACCGCTTCAGCATAGCAGCAAAGCTTTCCCCCTTCTGCCGCTGTGCGAGATAGAACTCCACAATCCGCGCTACGGCCTCTACGGCTTCATCCTCTGCAAAGGAAGGGCCTAAAATCCCGCCAATGGCAGCATTCTCTCCCCCATCCCCCCCAAGGAGAATCTGGTACGTCTCGGCCCCGCGCTTATCAACACCCAACAGGCCGATATTACCCACATGATGATGCCCGCACGCATTAATGCAGCCAGACATATGGATGCTCAACGCCCCAATCTCAGCCTGCAACGCTGCATCCCCAAAACGTGCCCCCAATTTCTGCGCCAAAGGGAGGGAGCGCGCATTGGCCAGATTGCAATAATCCAAACCGGGGCAGCTCACAATATCGCTAATCAGCCCAACATTCGGCGCGGCAAGGTCAAGCTTCTGCAAGCCCTGCCACACATCATAAAGCTGGTCCTTACGCACATGACCAAACACCAGATTCTGCAAATGCGTCACCCGCACTTCCCCAAAGGCATAACGAGCGGATAAATCTGCCAGACCGTGCATTTGCTCTGCCGTCACATCACCGGGGATAGCCCCCGGCGTTTTGAGGGAAATAACCGCACAAATATAGCTGTCATGATGATGAGGGTGCGTATTGCTTGCCACCCAGCGGGCAAAGGCTGGGTCTGCCTGCTTATGCTGCTCAAAGAGAGAGGCCGCATCCGCTGGGGCTTGAAGGTCCGGCACAGCAAAACGCGCCCGAATCTGTGCAACATGCTCCGGCGTCAAGCGGTAAGCCGCACAGTCCATGCGGCTAAGCTCCTCCTCCACAGCTTTGCGGAAAGCCTCTAACCCAATGGTCTGCACCAAAATCTTGATACGCGCTTTATAGAGATTATCTCGCCGACCAAACGCATTATAAACGCGCAACACCGCCTCTAGCGTGGCGATGAGGTCTTCTTCCCTCACGGAATCGAACAATTCCTGCCCAACAACGGGCGTCCGCCCTAAACCACCCCCCACAAAAAGGCGAAAGAGCGGGCCATGTTCGCTAGGGCGTGCCAGCAAGCCAATATCATGAAAGCGCGCCGCTACACGGTCCTCTGGGCTACCAGAAATCGCGATTTTAAACTTACGGGGCAGGAAGGTGAACTCAGGATGCAAAGTGGACCATTGCCGCACAATCTCAGCATAGATGCGCGGGTCCATCAGCTCATCCTTAGCCGCCCCAGCGAACTCATCAGAGGTGACATTACGGATGCAATTACCACTTGTTTGGATGGCGTGCATATCCACCTCGGCCAATTCCCGCAGGATGGCTGGCATATCCTGCAACGCAATCCAATTAAACTGAATATTCTGCCGGGTGGTGAAATGGCCGTAATTGCGGTCATATTTCGCAGCAACATCAGCAAGCTTATGCAGCTGGCGGCTATCTAACACACCATACGGAATCGCCACGCGTAACATATAGGCATGAAGCTGAAGATAAACGCCATTCATCAAACGGAACGGCTTAAACTCCTCCTCGCTTAATTCGCCAGCAAGACGGCGGCGCACTTGGCCTTCAAACTCATTAATCCGCTCTTGAAGAAAGGCCCGGTCCCGCTCCTCATATTGATAATGCCCAACAGAATGTGAGTTAGATTGAGTCATTGCGCACGCTCCTTCTCCTGCGCTGGGGTCCGCGCTAGGGCATCGTCATACGAAAAATCAGGGTGAACACTCGGCCCGTGAGCACGAATCACTTCGCGTGCTGTTACAGGCTCTGGCGGCTGTGTATCATGGGCGACAACTTCATAAATCGCCACAACCTCTTTTTGCGCCGCTGCGGCCAAAGCACGCTCTAAGGCAGGGCCTGCCTCCTCATAGCTAAAGCGTTTTGCCTCAGCAATGGATTCACGCCAACGCTCTCCCTCGCCAAGCCAAACAATACGGCCATCCAGCAAGCGATTTGCCGTCAGCAATAGGACTTCCCCCTCTCCCGGGCGGGATAGACGTTTCATCACGCACGCTCCTTTGATGTGCTCTCACTGGAAGCAGCCGGCGGCTCCACCGCACCACGATGATGCACCACTTCCCCCACAATAATTAAGACTGGGCTTTCCAACCCCTGCTGCTGCACAAGCGCGGTAATTGTGCCCAACGTACCCTTGACGCATCGTTGATCCGGGCAGGAGCCACGATAAATCACCGCAACAGGCCAATGGGCGGGCAGACCATGCCCCTGCATTTGCTGGCATAGCTCCCCTATAGAGCTTAACCCCATATAAATCACCACCGTTTGCCCTTTACGGGCAAGGCTGGGCCAATGCAGATTTAACATACCATCTGCGCGCGCATGACCCGTCACCATAATGCAGCTTTGGGCACAATCCCGATGTGTGAGCGGAATCCCCGCCGCTACCGCACAACCATTCGCCGCCGTAATGCCAGGGACAACCCGCACCGGCACATGCGCGGCGAGCAAACTCTCCATCTCCTCACCCCCACGGCCAAAAACAAACGGGTCTCCCCCTTTTAACCGTAGGACGCGTTCCCCCCGCTGGGCACGGCGCAAAAGCTCGGATTCTATATCACGTTGCGGCAACGTATGATGGCTACGCTTTTTGCCAACATACACACGCTCCGCATCCCGCCGCACGCGGTCCAGAACCTCTGGAGCCACGAGGTTATCATATAAAACACTATCAGCATTTTGCATCAAACGGAGGGCGGCAAGGGTCAACCAATCGGGATTCCCCGGCCCAGCCCCCACAAGCCACACCTCCCCTTGCGGGCGCGTGGCGACTCCCTCCGCTGCCTCGACAAGCTGCTCTAGCTGATGACGGGCTGAAGCCTCCTCCCCCGCCAAAGCGGCCTCATAAGCAGGGCCATCCACAAAGGATTCCCACACACGTTGCCGCTGCTTCACATGCGGGAGGCGGGCCTTCAGCCAACCGCGCTGTTGCTGCATAAACCGTGCGGCCTCACCCAATCTAGCCGGGAGCATAGCCTCGACCATCTGCCGCACCCGGCGCGCTAAAACGGGAGAGGCTCCCCCCGTGGTAATCGCCACCTGCACGGGGGAGCGATCCACCAACGCCGGGGTAATAAAGCTGGAAAGCTCTTGATTATCCACCACGCATACAGGCACACGCAACGCATGAGCCTGCCGCGACACCATCTCATTAACAGCCTCATCATCCGTAGCGGCAAAGACTACAGCCATCTCCGGCAATATCTCCCGCAGGGCTTGCTCCTCAACACGCCCTTGCCGAAACACCGCCTGCCCCTGCGCAATGAGAGCCTCTAGCTCAGGATGCACGCTCTCCGCCCAAATATGAAGCCGCCGGCACCGCCCTTTAAGCAAGCGCATCTTCTGCACCGCCACCTGCCCCCCCCCAATGAGAAGGGCATCGCGTTGGCCTGTCCGCATCATAATCGGCAGATAAGAGAAGGGCTTCATCGTCATGCAGGGAGCATGTCAAATCTGGTGCAAAAATCAACTCATTATTTTGTTGTTTTTTTAATAACGATGAATTTTAGTTGTTTTTATGCCTATTCTTCCTCTGAAAGTTACCAATTGCTACCGCCTCTTCCCGCTTCTGCCGTTCTGCGGTTCATCCCCGCGAGGGCGGGGAACATCATCAGAAAAACCCTCCATTATCGCCCCAGAACGGTTCATCCCCGCGAGGGCGGGGAACATGTTGGCATCTGATTTAAAAAGCGCGGCAACGCCGGTTCATCCCCGCGAGGGCGGGGAACATCCATTGCTGCAATACAGAATAGAGGTTGTCACCGGTTCATCCCCGCGAGGGCGGGGAACATGCCCTTGATGCATGGCAGCCAACGGCTGATGGCGGTTCATCCCCGCGAGGGCGGGGAACATATTACCTCTTGAAGGTGTGGGCGGATCAAGAACGGTTCATCCCCGCGAGGGCGGGGAACATTCTTATAAGCTATAGCCCCACCGACCTGATCACGGTTCATCCCCGCGAGGGCGGGGAACATTAGCCCAGAACTGCAGGAGCGAGCCCGAATCGCGGTTCATCCCCGCGAGGGCGGGGAACATTTGGGGCTATAAAACCATGGTGTCCCGTTGGCCGGTTCATCCCCGCGAGGGCGGGGAACATGATCTCGGCTTTGTAACTGGCGTCAATGCGTGGGGTTCATCCCCGCGAGGGCGGGGAACATGGGACGAGACCTTTTAGGCCTTGCGCAGACGGGGGTTCATCCCCGCGAGGGCGGGGAACATGCATGGGCTTCTGTATCATATTCAATGCCTAACGGTTCATCCCCGCGAGGGCGGGGAACATTTTATTCAGGAGGGGGGCAAACGCCCTGCATACGGTTCATCCCCGCGAGGGCGGGGAACATCCACTGAGCACCGGACGTGTTGATTGAGTCGCCGGTTCATCCCCGCGAGGGCGGGGAACATTGGGGATCGTTGCTTACTTTCCGGCTAAACGTCGGTTCATCCCCGCGAGGGCGGGGAACATGCCCTGCCCTCTCATCCTGTGGTAAAACTGGCCGGTTCATCCCCGCGAGGGCGGGGAACATATGAGGAAGTTATGAAAATTAATTCACCCAGCCGGTTCATCCCCGCGAGGGCGGGGAACATGGATACACAAGCCGACAAATTCATAGAACGGCCGGTTCATCCCCGCGAGGGCGGGGAACATGAAAGAGGCTCGGTAATGGCTCGCAACAAAAACGGTTCATCCCCGCGAGGGCGGGGAACATAAAACTGTTCTCAGAGCGTTTGCGGTATCCCCCGGTTCATCCCCGCGAGGGCGGGGAACATTCGGCCAATTCGAGTAACTCAGCCGGGGTCGGCGGTTCATCCCCGCGAGGGCGGGGAACATAGAACAAGGAACACCCCCAAGGCGAGCAATATCGGTTCATCCCCGCGAGGGCGGGGAACATGCGCCCGTTGATGGAACGTCATGGCGAGGGCACGGTTCATCCCCGCGAGGGCGGGGAACATTATTGCATAAGAAAAAAGGGGATGCTCAAAAGCGGTTCATCCCCGCGAGGGCGGGGAACATCAAACGGCGGTAGCGCAACGTGGAGTATCGGCCGGTTCATCCCCGCGAGGGCGGGGAACATACGCCAGACACGCCGTGAAATGACCGCCATTTCGGTTCATCCCCGCGAGGGCGGGGAACATATTGAGGCGGCTGTAAAGGTCATGCGCTGAAACGGTTCATCCCCGCGAGGGCGGGGAACATACCCGGTTTGTTTAAGGATGCGCCGGGATATTCGGTTCATCCCCGCGAGGGCGGGGAACATAACATTTTGAACGCGGTTGACGCTCTTTGCGCCGGTTCATCCCCGCGAGGGCGGGGAACATCTGTAGCATCAACAATGAGCACAGTTTTAGGCCGGTTCATCCCCGCGAGGGCGGGGAACATGGGGCAGCATCAAGGCAGGGCATGGCCGTTATCGGTTCATCCCCGCGAGGGCGGGGAACATTATAGGGTTTCAGAAAGGTTGGGGTGGTGTCCCGGTTCATCCCCGCGAGGGCGGGGAACATTAATAGAACATGAAAGACGTTATGATGAGGCTCGGTTCATCCCCGCGAGGGCGGGGAACATCTCCAATCAGGCCAGGGGTTAGTGCAGCTATTCGGTTCATCCCCGCGAGGGCGGGGAACATAATAGGTGCGGGAGGCTGATGACCACCGGCTACGGTTCATCCCCGCGAGGGCGGGGAACATGGATGCTCACATGAGTAAGGGAACTCCCATATCGGTTCATCCCCGCGAGGGCGGGGAACATTCCTTCACCACTTGGTGTCCTGTGTCTAAGGGCGGTTCATCCCCGCGAGGGCGGGGAACATATGCGGCGCCCATTTTCATGCTGTTGACGATTCGGTTCATCCCCGCGAGGGCGGGGAACATAGTAGCCTCACCAAACGTTTCAAAAGAGCGCACGGTTCATCCCCGCGAGGGCGGGGAACATCCTCACCTCAGGATTGTTAGAATTATTGTATTCGGTTCATCCCCGCGAGGGCGGGGAACATATTACGTGCTTCTTTTTATCAATATGGTTCTTCGGTTCATCCCCGCGAGGGCGGGGAACATACTAAGAGGAACGATGGTCACGTCCTCGGCACCGGTTCATCCCCGCGAGGGCGGGGAACATGTATTTTTTTAATAGAGGCGGGGTCTTATAGGCGGTTCATCCCCGCGAGGGCGGGGAACATATTATGAGGCGAATTATGAAAAATAGGTTCCGCGGTTCATCCCCGCGAGGGCGGGGAACATGCATCTGCCTGATCTGCGAAGATAGCGGCCCACGGTTCATCCCCGCGAGGGCGGGGAACATACGGTGGGGAGCTGTTGGACGAACGGTCCGTACAGTTCATCCCCGCGAGGGCGGGGAACATCCTGTCATTCACCCGCAAGCAGATTAGCGTAACGGTTCATCCCCGCGAGGGCGGGGAACATAAGAGAAATGCTTTTTAGCTATTCTCAAATTCCGGTTCATCCCCGCGAGGGCGGGGAACATTTTTTGGTGAGCCGGGGTCTGGGAAGTCCGTTCGGTTCATCCCCGCGAGGGCGGGGAACATTAACAGTTGTTTGAAAACCCATTTTTTCAATCCGGTTCATCCCCGCGAGGGCGGGGAACATTTATCCCCATCCCCGACTTGACAGATGAAAGCCGGTTCATCCCCGCGAGGGCGGGGAACATCACATTCAAAATCAGCAGCATAAATATCCTCACGGTTCATCCCCGCGAGGGCGGGGAACATACGCGTTGTCAAGAATTATTTCGAGGTGAGGCCGGTTCATCCCCGCGAGGGCGGGGAACATAGGCCAATTACGGCGACAATGAGGAAAAATCGCGGTTCATCCCCGCGAGGGCGGGGAACATGTTCTCAATAAAACGAGCAACCGCATCAATCTCGGTTCATCCCCGCGAGGGCGGGGAACATGGTGGACGAAACGCCCCAGCGAGGCCACGCAGAGGTTCATCCCCGCGAGGGCGGGGAACATTTTCTGAAATGTTTGTTTCAAGTCTGAAAGAGCGGTTCATCCCCGCGAGGGCGGGGAACATGATGTGGAAGAAAAGTTTGGGGTTTCGTTGAGCGGTTCATCCCCGCGAGGGCGGGGAACATGCTAGATGCGCCTGCTACACTATAATTTACGGCGGTTCATCCCCGCGAGGGCGGGGAACATCGCGATACGATTTAAAAGAAGCCCAAAGATTTCGGTTCATCCCCGCGAGGGCGGGGAACATTTTTATCTGTTTCTACTGAAATCGGATATTGACGGTTCATCCCCGCGAGGGCGGGGAACATACTTCCTAGAACTACTTGTATTATAAACATAATTCATATGTCAAAGGCCGTACCAACTTAAATATAAATTTAATATCCTTTTCCTTACAAGCTTTTTCTCAATTTTCTACCTCCTACATCCATCCCATAAAAAAGAGGAGAAGGTTTCCCCTCTCCTCTTTCACTAAGCCTTCTATCAACCGTGCGACGCGTTACACAGGTAGGCTCGCCAATACACCTTTTTGGCGAATAACGTCGCGCGCCTGTGCAATCTCCTGCTCAATCTCTGGCGTAAGCAAATCACGCCATGTATCAAACGCCGGCAAGCTAATAGACGCCTTAACATCATCAGAGGCAGCAATTTTTAACTGCTCGGCATTCAAGAAAGGCTCTTCTAACTTAATTGTCTCTCCCTTTTCGGTCTTACCCCGCAAGAGCTCCAACAATAACGCCATACAATATACAAGCCGGCTACGGTCGCGCCCCTCACCTAAGACAGCACGGACAGTCTCCGTCCAGAAGACCTGTGCTTTAGAGGTCGCATCGGAGGCAATACGCGCAACTTGGTCTGCCATCGCTTTGTTAGAAAAGCGGCTTAACAACGTAGCTTTATATTTGTGCAGATCCACACCAGGAGGGGCCTTTAATGTTGGGATAACGTCTTTTTCCAACACTAAATCTACAAATTTATGCACACGCTGCTCTGCTAACACTTGGTCCACCAACTTCAGGCCCAAGAGCATCCCCGCAGCACTAAGGATGAGATGGCTGGAGTTCAGCATACGAATCTTCGCATGCTCATACGCGCTTACTTGGTCGCTAAACTCTACCCCCACCTTCTCAAAAGCGGGACGGCCTGCGGCAAATTTATCCTCTATCACCCACTGGATAAAATCCTCCGAGATTAATGGCTGGAGGTCATCCAACCCGCTACGCTCATTCAGCTTCGCTTTCCCCTCGGAGGAGACAGATGGCGTAATACGGTCCACCATCGCGTTGGGGAAGGTCACATTCTGCTCAATCCACTGGGCAAGCTCGGCATCCACAGCGCGCGCATAACCGACAAATGCTTTGCGGGATACATCCCCATTATGGCGCAAATTATCGCAGGACATTACCGTCAAGCCCCCATGGCCAGCCTCACGGCGGCGGCGTAAGCCCTCCACCACATAGCCAAAGACTGTCTTAGGATGTTGCGGGTCTGCAAGGTCTTCCTTCACCTCTGGATGTGTAAGACGAAACTCCCCAGTTGTTTCGTCAATATTATAACCACCCTCGGTGATGGTCATGGAGATAATCTTCGTAGCTTTATCAGCCAACAGAGCCAGCACTTTCTCCGGCTCATCAGGGGCTTGGAGATAATCCCGTAACCCGCCCATTACGCGGATTTGCGTCGCACCACTAGCGGCGATTTCCGTCAGGGAGTAAAGCCCCTCCTGCGCACGAAACTCCTCCGCCTTTTTCTCCGAGCGATCACCAGAGCGCAGCCCTACCCCGGTAATGCCCCACCCTTCATGACCAGGCAAAGCCAACACACGGTCCACATAATACCCCAGATGGGCACGGAAGAAATTGCCCACACCAAAATGTACAATGCCCGATGTAACCTTACGCACATCGTAAGAAGGGCCAGCGACATTCTTCGGTAATGTTTTTAAACCTTCATATGTCAGCATAACATGTCTCCAAAAAACGGTTACGACTATGAAGAAACTCAGCCTTTGTGATGGTCTTTCTGCGCAGCGATGATCTTCTTTAACAAGGGGACAAATTCATCTAGATGCTCAATACGCAATAAACCCGGCCAAGATGGAGCAGGCTTGTTTAAATCCCGCAGCAGCACGCAAGCCATCCCTGCCCGGTGAGCAGCCTCTACCCCAGCATCAGAATCCTCCAACACAAGGCAATGTGCTGGGTCAACTCCCTCCTGCTTAGCCCCATAAAGATAAATATCCGGGCGAGGCTTAGGCATATTCAAATCCCGGCCTGAATGAATGCGATCCTCCTTAAGGATCTTATCCAGCCCTGTACTTGCAAACTTAGCCTCCATCTCCGCCTCAGAGGAGTTAGACCCTACACGAATCGGCAAGCCAATTTCATTAACAACATCATGCAGCATCTTAGTGGCACCGGGGACCTCTTTAGCCTTCTTCCGCATCATCTCAACGATGCGATTCTGCATGATCATATCCCAGTCATCAGGCAATTTATCGCCTGTTTTCTCGGCAATCATCTCGCCAATTTTGGCAAGTTCACCCCCGCCAAAAAGCTTATTGCCTTCTTCATCACTAATATCCCACCCATGATGGCGGGCATCTTCAGCCATCAACGCGGTAGAGAGATGCTCCCCGCCTACCAACACGCCGTCACAATCAAAAATGATCATTTCCAAACGCCCTGTAGGCAATATAGCAGCAGGGGCTTGGTCGGGAATCGGGAAATTCGTGTGCTTGCTCATGATCACTCCTTATTTACCTTACCTGATTTTGCTCTCTTACACGCTTTGCGACAGCCTACCCCTGAGAGTAACAGGACAAGAAAAGATCGCAACACCTTGAAAACTTATTAAAGAAGCTTATAGCATTCTGATGCAAGGGCTTCATCCCCTGCGCCTACGCGGGATATTACAATGAGTTAACCCGCCGGGGCATACTACCTGCTTAACCACGTTAAGGTTTTCTTTCATGCTCCACCAAATTTTTCCGAATTTGTCTCTTAATATATGGATGTTTCTAAAGCTCGTCACTGGCTTTGCTATCATCATCGGTTATCTCAACATCTCTGGCCGTAGCCAAGTCTCCCAGATGAATGCCATCGACCTTGTTGGTAACTTCATCCTCGGTGGGCTTGTTGGCGGTGTTCTCTACACGACCAATATTTCCTTCCACGAATATGTCATCGCCCTCCTCATCGGGGTGGGTATTTTGCTAACCATTACGCGCTTCTGCCGGAAGATTAATATGTTCAGAAACGTCGCTATTGGTCGGCAGATCACCATCATGAAAGATGGACGCTTCTTGATGGAAAATATCCGTAATAAGAATAATAAAATTGATATGCTCAATATTGCATCTCAGCTTAATATTCAGGGTATTTATTCGTTTGATGAAGTGTATTTCGCCCAAGTTGAGCCAAGCGGTGCGCTGACAGCTATTACGGATAAAAAGAAACTTCCTGCTCTCATCGTCTATTATGATGGTGTTATCCGCGAGGATGACCTCAAAGACGTTGGTCTTTCTGCCGATGACTTCAAAGAAGATATGAAACGTAGAGGCATCGAAAAGCTAGAAGATGTCTTTATGGCCGAGCTTAAAGACAAACAATTCCACTACGTCTTAATGAACGGTCTCGTCGTCCCGCACCCTCGTAAAGACCGCGAAGAGGAAGCTGCTAAAAAACGGGCTGAAGAAGCTGCTCAGAAAAAAGCCGAGGCTGAAGCCGAAGAAGCCAAAGCAAAGGATAAAGCTAACTCTGAGGATAAAGATCAAAAAACCACATCAGAGGATAATAAAGCTTAATTACCTCTCTGTTAATACCTGCCAGAGTCGTTGGGCTCTGGCAGGTTATGTTCATTGCTATTAGAAAATACTATTCCAAAAACGCTCCCACCAACTACCCTTTAGCTCATCTTTACATGCATTATATTGCTTTTGATATTGCTGGGCACGCCGCCCCACTTTACGCGCAACAGTGACCAACCACGGCTTTGCCTCGTAACTCCGCTTGCGGTAGCCACCCCAACCTTCATGATACGCAAGATATTGCCGTGTTGCATTAGTGAGGGGAATCCCATCAATTTTATGGCTATTGGTGAGATACCAATTCACAAAATTCAACGCATCAGCGTAGTTTGTCCGGCTACCCCCGGCCTCGGTCTGGCGTTGATAATCCCGCCAGATTTCATTTTTCGCCTGTGCATAACCGTAGGCGGTACTAATATGCCCCCACGGAATCACCCATAGGATATAAGTTCGCCGCGTCCGCGCATTAGCCCGAAAGCTCGATTCCTGATTCATAATCGCCATCGGGATGGCAGAAGGGATGTGCCATTTCTCCTCCTGCCGCATCGCAGTGTGATACCAGCTACGCTTCTCCCGATAAATTGAGCATAAATCATCAGGATGCTGGGGCGGGGTTGTGGTACAGCCCGCCAGCATTACCCCCGCCATCACAGCAAGGACCCCAGCCCACCTAGGCTGTATGACCTGTTGATTCGCAGCCATAGTTAGAAGGGGATTTCATCATCCAAGCCCTGGTCGTGGCCAGCAGAGCTATCCCAGCCATTGCCGCCCCCCATACCGCCATTATTGCCCCCACGGTTTGCAGGACCGGCCTGTTGTCCCCCAAAATTACTTCCCCCGTCATTATAGCCGCCATCATTATAACCACCATCATCACCACCGCTGCGCTGGCCATCAAGCAGCACAAGATTGCCACGGAAGCGGTCAATCACCACCTCGGTAGTGTATTTCTCTACCCCTTGTTGGTCCGTCCATTTACGCGTACGCAATTCGCCCTCAATATAGACTTTCCGGCCCTTCCGCAGATATCGCTCAGCAACCTCCCCCACGCGCTCATTAAAAATCACAACACGGTGCCATTCAGTCCGCTCGCGCCGCTCACCGCTATTGCGGTCATTCCATGTATCACTAGTCGCAATGGCGAGATTGACAATCTTACTGCCGGACTGCGTATTGCGCGTTTCTGGATCACGCCCCAAATTACCTACGAGAATAACCTTATTTACACTACCAGCCATGTATAATCCCCATCTCTCTTAAGAAGCTGTTTGCACTCTTACGGTTCGATTCTGGCACCATGTGCCCTTATTGCTTATATTGCACAGAACAATCGCCCATGCATCCACCCTGCCATAAAGACCATCAAGAGGACATAGCGTGACAGACACACCCACACCTACCGGCACCAGCCATATCATTGTCCGTGGTGCCCGCACGCATAATCTAAAAAATGTCAACGTCACGATCCCACGCGATAAGCTTACGGTCATGACGGGGCTTTCTGGCTCTGGTAAATCCTCCCTCGCCTTTGATACCATCTATGCCGAAGGCCAACGCCGTTATGTGGAGAGCCTCTCTGCCTATGCGCGGCAATTTTTGGAGCTCATGGGCAAGCCAGATGTAGAGTCCATCGAGGGGCTGTCCCCCGCTATTTCCATCGAGCAAAAAACCACCTCGCGCAATCCACGCTCTACCATTGGGACCATCACCGAGATTCACGATTATATGCGCTTGCTCTGGGCGCGGGCGGGGGTGCCTTACTCCCCTACTACGGGCCTACCGATTGAGGCGCAGAGCATCAGCCAAATGGTGGACCGTGTTATGGCCATGCCCGCGGGCACGCGGCTTATGCTGCTCGCCCCCATCGTGCGGGACCGCAAAGGCGATTGTGCGAAAGAACTCGCCGAGCTGACCCGCCGTGGCTTTGCGCGCGTGCGGATTGATGGCACACTTTATGAAATCACCGATGCCCCCAAACTCAACCGCAAAACACGCCATAATGTCGATGTTGTGGTCGATCGCATCGTCCTAAAAGAGGGGATAGAAACCCGACTAGCCGATAGTTTTGAAACCGCTTTGGAACTCTCAGACGGTTTGGCCTCTGTTGAGGAAGTCCTCCGCAGCGGGGAAGAGCGGGAGCCGCTTAAAGCCTCCTTCTCCTCCCGCTATTCCTGCCCAGAATCTGGCTTTATGCTAGAGAGTGTGGAGCCGCGCCTTTTCTCCTTCAACGCGCCAATGGGGGCCTGCCCAACCTGTGATGGGTTGGGTACAGAAACGCATTTTGACCCCAATCTCATCATCCCTGATGATAGCCTAACCCTGCGAGAAGGCGCCATTGCACCGTGGCGTAATGAGCAAGACCCGCTCTTTGACCAAACCCTCGCCGCCCTCGCCCGCCATTGCGAGGAAACTCTTGATACACCATGGAGCAAGCTGAAAGAGACATCCCGCCAGTTCCTTCTCCATGGCGGGGCGGAGGCTGTCAGCATCCCTTATCAGGATGGTAAGGGCAAAACACACACCATCCACCGCCCCTTTGAGGGCATCATCAGCCATCTACAACGCCGCCTTGCCCAGAGCAGCAGCATCCATGTGCGCGAGGCCCTTGGCCGGTATCAATCCGCTATGCCCTGCCCTGCCTGCCACGGGGCACGATTGCGGCCAGAAGCCCTGTGTGTGAAGGTCAATAACAGCAATATCGCCGAAGCCTCAGAGCTTACCATTCAGGAAGCTCTTGCATGGTTTAAGACTGTGGAGGCCAGCCTCACCCCCCAGCGGGCCGAGATTGCGCGGCGCATTCTCAAAGAAATTACCGAGCGGCTGCATTTCCTCGACCGTGTGGGGCTAGATTATCTCACCCTCTCCCGCAGCTCTGGCACGCTCTCAGGTGGGGAGAGCCAGCGCATCCGGCTGGCTTCGCAAATTGGCTCCGGCCTAACGGGCGTCCTCTATGTGTTAGATGAACCCTCCATCGGGCTGCATCAGCGCGATAATGCCCGTTTACTCACCATGCTGGAGCGGCTGCGCAATCTCGGCAATACCGTCCTTGTTGTGGAGCATGATGAAGATGCCATCCGCCAAGCTGATTACCTCATTGATATGGGACCGGGGGCCGGGACCCAAGGCGGGCGCGTCATCGCCTATGGCACGCCAGAAGAAGTCGCCCAAAATCCCGATAGCCTCACCGGCGCATGGCTCGCAGGCCGCCGGGGCATCCCCGTGCCCACCACCCGCCGCAAAAGCAAACGCTGGGTAAGCATCCATGGAGCAAAGGGTAATAACCTCAAAAATATCAACGTAAAGTTCCCTTTAGGGACCTTTATTGCCATCACCGGGGTCTCTGGCAGTGGGAAATCCACTCTCATTACCGATACCTTCTATAAAGGCCTAGCCCGGCAGATTATGAAATCGGCCGCCGTCCCCCTCCCTTATGGACGGCTAGAAGGCACAGAGCAGCTCGATAAAATCATCGAGATTGACCAATCCCCCATCGGGCGCACGCCCCGCTCCAACCCTGCTACTTATACGGACCTCTTTGCTCCTATTCGGGATTGGTTTGCCGAACTGCCAGAATCCAAAGCGCGGGGTTATAAGCCGGGGCGTTTCTCCTTCAATGTCAAAGGGGGACGTTGCGAGGCCTGCCAAGGTGATGGTGTATTGAAGATTGAGATGCACTTCCTACCGGATGTGTTCGTAACCTGCGATAGCTGCAAAGGTGCGCGCTATAATCGGGAAACGCTGGAGATTAAGTTTAAAGGTAAATCCATTGCCGATATTCTGGCCATGACGGTGGATGAGGCTGTGCCCTTCTTCAATGCGGTACCACGCATTGCCGACCGCCTCGCCATCCTTCAACAAGTGGGGCTAGGCTATGTCGCCCTGGGCCAGCAAGCCACCACCCTCTCCGGTGGTGAGGCCCAGCGTGTAAAGCTCGCGAAAGAACTCGCCCGCCGCGCTACAGGCCGAACCCTCTATGTACTGGATGAACCCACAACTGGGCTGCATACAGAGGATGTGCATAAGCTCCTCAACGTCCTGCATGCACTCGTAGAGCAAGGCAATACGGTGCTGGTTATTGAGCATAATCTGGACCTCATCAAAACAGCGGATTGGGTCATTGATATTGGCCCAGAGGGCGGCGCAGGCGGGGGCGAGGTTGTAGCCACCGGCACACCGGAGGATATTGCCGCCTGTAAAGCCAGCCATACAGGGCGATTCCTCGCCCCGATGCTCGCTGCCAAAGGCCCGCCCTCTCATACAAAGAAGGATGCCAAACCACGCAAAAACTGATAAGCACCTCTTATGACGCCCTTTTTTGCTTGGTTATTCCTCTTAGGGGCCATCTTGTTAGAGGTTATGGCCACCAGCCTGCTTAATATCTCTAACGGGTTTCGCAAGCCCCTACCGACCATAGGCGCGCTCCTCTTTTATGGGGCGGCCTTTTTCTGCTTGGCCCAAGCCCTAAAATGCATCCCCCTCGGCATTGCTTATGCGGTATGGTGCGGGGTGGGGATTGTCTGCATTGTGGTTATCGGGCTGACTGTCTTCCGCCAGCCCTTAAACCTCACCGCTTATCTAGGGGTTGGGCTCATCATGCTTGGCACGTTACTCGCCTGCCTCTCTGGCGGGGTACGGCACTAACGCTATGAGGGCCACTCTCTTACAACGCCACATATTACGCGGCTTGATGATGCTCATCATGCTCGTAGCATTTAGTGGGCAACTCCTCCTCACAGCTACGAGCTTACCAGAGGAAAGCCCCAGAGCGGCTATTTTACGTCTAACGCATCTCGATATTGCACCCGCACCGCCGCCAACAGGCCCTGCCCTCTCATGCCCAGAGCCTCACGCTGGTCCTACCATGCATGACGCTATGGGGATGACTACTCCTCATCACACAGCCCAGCATGATAAAATGACCCATCATGGGGGCCATCATCACGGGGTGGACTGCCCCCTTTGCCCGCTTTTAGGGCACATCCTCTTTACCCTTACCAGCCTGTTCGTGCTGTTAAGTTGCATCCGGCTTTCCCGGCAGCTTTGGCAGGCGAGTCCCCCCGCACAAGCCCCACCAGAACCCACACGCCAACGCCCGCCAAGCCGTGGGCCGCCTCGCCTCTTTCTAAACCAAACATTCGCCTGACCGAGCCAGCTTAAAAGGCTGTGCATCGGCCTTTTCTGCATGTTGTTTTCAGGATGGATTGATTTTGTTTTTTCCCTCATATCGTCTGGGGCGGGGCCTAACGCGCCGTCTCTTAGTGCTGGGTGGTTTTGCTTTACCGCTTACGCCCCTGCTCGCTCAAACACCCCCTCAAAATACGCTGCCCACATCCGCATCTGATGCCGTAGCCTCCGCCACGCCCATCCCCCACCCGGTGGAGCAAATCAGCGTGATAGGCACGCGGCGGCCTTTCACACAGGCCGCGGACACCGCAGCGTTATTCCGCGATGTACCAGGTTTTAGCAGCTATAAAACGGGCGGGATTGCCAGCCTCCCCGTCTTAAATGGTATGGCCGATGACCGGGTAGCCACCTTTGTGGATGGCATGCCCCTTATGGCCGATTGCCCTAACCATATGAACCCCGCCCTCTCTCAAATCAGCCTAGATGAGGTCGCCCATAGCGTTGCGATTGCGGGGATCACCCCTGTTAGCCTCGGCGGTGATAGCACCGGTGGGACCATCTCTGTGGAGCGCAAAGACCCACAATTTGCCAAAGAGGGCAAAGTCCTCATCACCGGTGATGGACGAGAAGATTGGCGCAGTAATGGCGGCGGCTCTGGCGCAGGGGGCTCCCTCACTATTGCAAACGATATGCTCAGCCTTCGCTATAGTGGCTCCTACACCCATGCGAGCGATTATACCGCCGGGGGACGCGGCGGGCGGGTTTTATCCTCCAATTATCTCAGCTTCAACCATGATATCACGGCAGGGCTAAAGCTAAAGAACCACCTCTTTAGCCTCACATTTGGGCAACAAAATACCCCTTATGAGGGCTTCCCCAACCAATATATGGATGAAACAAATAACCGCTCCACCTTCGTTAATGGCAAATATCTAGGAACATTCAACTGGGGTACGTTAGAGGCTCGTGGCTATTGGCAACATGTGACCCACGCCATGAATATGCTAGCCGATAAAGGCGGCCATAGTGCTACCACCGGTATGCCGATGAATAGTGATGGACGCACAGCCGGTTATAGCCTTGTAGCCACCCTCCCCTTGAGCCGGAGCCATCAACTTAAACTAGGCAGCGCGTTTAGCCATGATGGCCTTAATGATTGGTGGCCCCCTTTAGAGGGCAGCATGATGATGGGGCCAGAGGCCTTCCATAGCCTTAACCACGCCCATCGCGACCATCTTGGCCATTTCATCCAATGGGATGCTCAATGGTCCCCACGTTGGTCTAGCGAGCTTGGGATGCGTAGCGATGTCATCATGATGAATACTGGCACAGTCTCCCCTTATCAGGGCCTCTCCTCCATGAGTGATATGGGGATGAATATGGGGGGAAGCATGATGGGTATGGGCGGCATGGCCGGTATGGATATGTCCAACATGGGCATGAGTGGTATGAGTATGGGCAGCACCAACCAAGAGGCCGCCCGTGCCTTCAACAAAGCACGCCGGGGACGGACGGATGATAATTTCGATGTCACGGCCTTACTACGTTATAAAGCCAACGCCTATCTGAATATCGAAGGCGGCTATGCTCGCAAAACACGTTCTCCCAACCTCTATGAACGCTATGGCTGGAGCCGGGAAAGCATGACCGCACGGATGATTAACTGGTTTGGCGATGGCAATGGCTATGTCGGCAATCTCAACCTCAAGCCAGAAGTCGCTAATACAGCGAGTGTTACCTTCCGCCTCCATGATGCGGCGGATCATCAATGGGAGGCAATGGTCCAACCCTTTTATACCTATACGCATAATTACATTAATGTCGTGCGGATTGGGGCCCTCTCCCGCGGGTTTAACCTCTTACAATTTGAGAATCATAATGCCCAAAGCTACGGCATTAACGCCTCTGGCCGCGCCACCTTATGGGATGGCGATAAATGGGGCACGGGGGAGATTTCCACCCAGCTGAATTGGGTAAAGGGGCAGGACTTCAAAACCCATTCCGGCCTTTATCAACAAATGCCGCTTAATGGGAGCATCCGCCTCCATGAGCATTTTGGCCCCTGGCACGGCATGGCCGAGATTGTTCTTGTCAAAGCTAAGCATACAGTCGATTGGGTGCGTAATGAGCCCCGCACCCCCGGCTACGCGCTGCTGAATCTGGGAGCAGGGTATCATTGGTCCAAATATCTACAGCTTGATGTAAGCCTCGATAACTTGCTGAACCAACGCTACGCCCTCCCTCTTGGTGGCCGTGCTGTCAGCACCGCAGGCAGTCCACCCGGCCCCGTGTTAGGCATGGGTCGCTCTGTTAATCTGACCCTACGGGAGCATTTCTAAAAACAAAAGGCGTCTCCACAGTGCAGGGGGACGCCTTTCTTTGTGAAGGGAAAGGGCCTTACCCCTGCGCGCCATCACCAAGATGGGTCTGGCCGCGTTTTTCTGCCAGAGCGGCTTGGCGTTGCCGCTCACGGTAACGATGCCGTTGGGCCTCTGTGCGTTGGTTATAGCAATGAGGACAACTTACCCCCTCCTCATAATGAGGGGACTGCTTATCCTCTGCACTAATAGGCGCGCGGCACGCATGGCAAAGGTCATATTGGCCCAGCTTTAACCCATGCCCAACGGACACACGTTGGTCAAAGACGAAACATTCACCCTCCCACAGGCTTTCCTCCTCCGGGATTTCCTCCAGATATTTTAAAATGCCACCTTTGAGGTGATACACATCCTCCACCCCTTCTTGCCGCGCAAAGGCGGTGGATTTTTCACAGCGTATGCCCCCCGTGCAGAACATCGCAATTTTAGGTGTGCGGCCTTGGGCCTCTACCTCCTTGCGCCACTTACGGAACCATTCTGGAAACGCACGGAAGGTCTTGAGGTCCGGGTCCACCGCCCCCCGGAAGGTCCCAATCGCTACCTCATAATCATTGCGTGTATCCATCACCACCGTATCAGGGTCGGAGATAAGGGCGTTCCAATCCTTTGGCTCAACATACCGCCCAACGCAGACGAGCGGGTCAATATCAGGCTGCCCCATGGTGACGATTTCTTTCTTCAACCGGACTTTCATCCGCAAAAAAGGCATCGTCTTGGCGCGGGATTTTTTATAATCAAACCCCGCACAACCGGGCAGGTTATTAATATGGGCCAATACTGCATCAATCCCAGCATCAGAGCCGGCAATCGTGCCGTTAATCCCCTCACGGGCCAAAAGGAGGCTGCCCTTTACTCCCTCCCGCTGGCACATATCCAATAGCGGTTGGCGGAGAGCCTCATAATTATCAAAGGCTGTAAAATGATAAAGCGCGGCTACACAAACCGGCAAAGATGTTTCTGTCATTAGTCACCCATCTCGCAAAGAAGGAACCTTCCCCCCTTCTAGCAGCCTACCTTTAGAAAGGCACGTCCCCAGAGTAAGGGACGTCAAGGTTCCTTCATGCTCTTAGAGCGTCCAATAGACCTCATGCCGATGCTCGTAACCTTCCTGTTTGGTCGCGCCCTCGGCACGCTCTTTATCATCAGGCCAAGGCTCCCCTGCTGCAACAGCCGGTGGAACATAGCCGTGGTCCCGGCAGAGACGCTTAATCGTATCAATCACATACGCTGTCCCGATGATGCGCGTACATTCAAAAGCGCGGTCTGTCCCTTTATGACGGGGGCAAAAGAGATAATCATTATGCTGGAAAGGCGTGCGAACATCATGCCAACAGCTATTACAACCATGCGTACTAAAGACCCGATACGGCGTAGTGAACTCATTCATCGGGTCTGTAAAACCGCTAATCATCACAACAGGCGTCTCAACCGCCCATGCTAACCAAGATAGACCAGAAGATAACCCCACAAAGAACTCTGCATGTTTTAACCAACGCGCACGCTCTGCCAAGGGACGCTCGCCTGTTTCATCCTCCACACCATGAGGCAGGGCGTTCCAATAACACCCCATCCCAACCACAGGGTCTTTATCGATACAAATAACACGATACCCCATCTTTTTGAGGTATTTTACCGTATCTAACCACCCAATAGGGTGATGCCACATTTTACACGCGCAAGAGGCCTGCACCGCAATAACAACATAGGGTTCCTCTATCGGGCGGGTATCAGGTTTCTCAATCGCCACTCTCGGGCGGCTCTCGGTCGGGTCCACACCCAAAATCCATCCTGCCGTCCGATGCAACCCCACCGCGCGGAAATCCCGCGGTTGCCATTCCTGATCCTCATCATGGAAGAAAAGCCCGAGATAATACGTGGCGTAAAACTCATCACGAACAGCACCAAACTCTTTATCCACCATGAAGCGAATTTCTGGATAAACCGGTGCCATGAGATCGCGGATCATTTCACTCACCACAACGGTGAGCGTACAGCCATGCACTTGGCTAAAACGCTCTGCATAGGGCATCCACCCAAGGGGGTCGCCCAATGTCCCCGCAGGCATGATAATGGCGACCTTCTTCCCCCGCGCATTATAATGATGCGTCCAGATGAGCTTTTCATCCTCAAAAAGCTCTATCACACCTTGGAGAAAGTATTTCTTGCGGGAATATATCACCTCCCCGCCCTTCTTCTGGTCATAAAGGCATGTATCGGTCTGCCCATCCCAAAAGCGTAGCCGCCATTGCTCCCCTTCTGGAAGCTTAACGCGTATCCCTAGATTAAAGTCATAACGCAGCCCATGTGGCCCTTCCTGCGTAAGTATAGTCGCTGGGGCAGGGAATATAGCACCAGGGATGCGCTCAATATCATCGTCTTTTACATGATGGTCCGTCGTAGAGGCAGAGGACGCCTTATCAGACTGAATCGGCTCTGCTGCACCTTCTTCGCCCATAGTAGAAACCGTGCCCCCCGCTACTAATAACTCCGAGGATGAAGAGGCAGGGCGTAACATGGCAATATCTTGTAAGATACGCTCCTTCTTGTGAGTGTCTTGGGTGGATTGATCCTGTTGCTCTGTCATTAATCCAACTCCCCAAAACCCGGAATCGTCTCAATAACCGCTTTCACCTGCGTAAAAGAAATCCCAATAGAACATTCGAACATACGGTCCGTACCTTTATGCCGAGGGCAAAAAAAGGCATCTTCAGCACGCAGATCAATATTCACATCATTCGCACAACCATTACAAACATTCCGATTAATGATGCGATACGGCGTCATGAACTCATTATAGGGCTCGGTATAACCACTTATCATCACCACTGGTGTCCCTGCCGCCCAAGCTAACCAAGATAACCCCGATGACGTCCCCACAAAAAATGCTGCATGTTTTAACCAACGCACACGCTCTGTTAAGGGGCGGGGGCCTGTTTCATCTTGCGTCCCATGTGGAATAGGGCGTAACGCCGCAATAGGCCCTCCCATCCTGTCTTTATCAATACATACAACTTTATAGCCTTTTTCTTTAAGAAAGCGCACAAGGTCATACCACCCACGCGGGTTGTTCCAATATTTACTAAGGCCTGATGCTTGGGCGGCTATGCATACATAGGGCTCCACTATCGGACGCCCCTCTTGATCAGCCGAGACACGCGGCCTTCGATCTTGCGGTGGAAGCCCCAAAATATACGCGCCCATATGGGCAAGGCCACTCTGGCGATAATCATTAGGCTGACAGATGCGCTGATGGTCCTCAAAAAAAACAAGCACGCTGTAATGTGCGTAATATTGTCTATCCTGCATATCAGATTCACCAATAAAACGAATATGCGGATATTCATCCTCGAATAGTGGTATCAATAATGGATTAATGAAGAACGTCGCCTTACAATCGTGTTTTTCAACAAACGCAATAGCGTGACCAATCCAGGCAATATGATCCCCAAGTCCACCCAAATTCATCGTAATAAGAACTTCACGATTCCGTAAATCACACACATGCGTGAAAATAAGTTCGCTATTCTTCCAGATACAAATCTCAAACTGAATATAATAACGTTTAAAGCTCTGCACCATGCCAGAGCCTGCAATCTCCTGCATGAACAAAACCGTATCGGTCTCCATATCCCGCAAACGGACTAACCATGTTGCCCCTTCTGGCACCCAAACACGGCATCCATCATTAAAATCATACCGGATACCTTCGGGGCCAATTTGCGTTAGTACAATCGTTTTATGCTCACTCATAAAGGCCGCTCTCCCCAGGCCAAAACCTCGATACGCTCTAAAAATTCAGGGCCGAAACGTTGCTCCTGCACAATGGGCACTCGTCCCTCAGCATAGGCTGCACATGTCGCAGAAAGACGCACTTTTCCACTGGGGGTCCGCCATATGCCCCCTTGACGCACCAATACGCAGCGTATGTGCTTGACTGGGCAAACCCGTCTCATAGCCCGCGCCATAGCCGCCAGCACATCCTTGTGCCCCTCGGTCTGACGAATATGCGTTAAAGAAAGTTCCCCCATGACGCATAATAGGCCTTCGTAACGAAACACCGCTACGCCACGGCTGTGAAAAAGTGGGCAAGCCTGCCGCACGGCTTGGGCTAAATCCGCAGGATCATAACGCTGACCATCAATCAGTACACCATTATCCAACCGCCCAGAGACAAACAAACACCCCTGCTGCATGAACCCTAGGTCACGGCTACGGAACCACCGGCGGCCATCATCGCCTATAATGAAACGCTCGCGATTTTCGACCTCACAATTCACATAGCCCGGCGTGACAGACGGCCCGCTCAACCATAATTCCCCCACCTGACCTTCTGGCAAGCAGGTTTCGCTCTCCGGGTCCACCACAAGGATGGCATGCCCTTCAATCACACGCCCACAATTCGCCACGGCCCGCTTATCATACGCCGTCTGCGGGGGGGCAACGCGCCCCTCTGCCAAAGCATAGCGCGACACAATCTCAAAAGACACAACCTCTTTGCCATCACCCTCACCGCTAGCGATCATCAAGGTGGTTTCTGCCATCCCATAGCCGGGCCTAAGGACAGATTTTTTCAACCCTAAAGGCATATAGCGCTGAAAAAGCCTCTCCACCGTATCCTGCTCTATCATCTCCGCCCCGATGAAAGACCATGCCCAGCAAGAGAGGTCTAACCCCTCCAAAGCAGTATCTGGTACCCGATGCGCCAAAAGCTCATAAGCAAAATTAGGCCCAGCGGAAAAGCTGAGGCGATACCGGTCGATCGCCTGCACCCATCGCTCCGGCTTGGCGATAAAATGCTCTGGCCGCATCAACCACAAGGCCCCACCAGCCCCGATGCAATAAAGCACACTCACCAAACCAAGGTCATGCGAGAGGGGGAGCCAAATAAGCCCACTCTCCCCCGCCCATAAATTGCCGCGGAGCATCAATTGTTGGAGGTTCGCCCCCACATTGCGGTGCGTAATCTTCACACCGCGCGGATGCCCCGTAGAGCCAGACGTATATTGCACATAGGCAATATCATCCAACGCTGCAGCATGACGGCGATGAAGCGGTTTGGCCTGCTCGGCACCTTCTATGGGGATCCATTTCAGGCCCGCAGCCCGCCCATCAGCCTGCCGCCTAAAGCCCATAAGCGTCTCGCGCGTGCCGAGCACCGCAACCGCCCCACAATCCTCCACAATCTCAAAAAGCCGGTCTGCGCTGCCCAACATAGCCGGATACACACCAGAGACAGGCTCCATATTCGCATAAAGGCAGCCAAAAAAGCCCGCTACAGAGGCTGTTCCATTCTCAAAACATAAAACAACCCGGGACCGCTCTGGCATGAAGCGATCCACCAATCCGGCAATCCGACATGCCCAATCATGCATTTGCTGGAAGGTCGCACTCTCCTCAATCTCCCCTTCCTCATCAAGTAAGAAGAAGCGGACCTTATCGGGGTTTTCCACCGCCCGGAAGCTAAGCATCTCATCCAGCCGGTTTTTATCTTTATTTAGAACAGCAAGCGTATTTTCATAAAAATCAACCACATAACCATGCTGTTGAATCGTCCTATAGGAAACCCTCCTCATAGATCTGCCCCTTCCACCGTGATGGCACCGCCTTGCTGCACCATCATCACGGCTTGTTGCAGCAGGCTCCGCGCCATCTCGATGATGGTTTCACTCCGTGCAAGGAGCGTTAAGGTCGCATCCACACCAAACTCCACATTGATAGCCGTTTGCAGCTCCACCCCGGCGAGGGAATCAATCCCCAATTCAGAGAGACGCGCGCTGTCAGCAATGCTCTGCGGGTCGACTTGGAGGACCGTCCCTAATTGCTGCTTTAACCGTGTCAGCACATAATCTAGTCGCTCCCCCTCAGGCATGCTCATTAAAAGCTGCACGGAATCAGAAACGCCACCGCTTTGGCTCTCTTGCTGCAAGAGCGCAAAACGTGCCGAGTTTTTCAGCCATGTGAGAGCCCCAAAAGCCTGCCGCCAATCAATCTCCACCACAGAGACTTCACTGCGCTCCACACCATAAAGAACCGGTAAAAGGGCCAAAGAATCCGCCGCTTTCATGGTCTTAATACCCGCAGCCTCAAAAAGACGGCCCGCCCCCGCACTCTCTGTCACCATGCCGACATCACCAATCGCTCCCCACCCTACAGCAAGAGCCGGTAAGCCCTGCTGGCGACGATGTTCTGCCAGAGCGTTAAGGTAACTATTAGCCGCGATATAGCTGCTCTGCCCCACATTCCCCAACTCTGCCGTAAAGGAGGAATAAAGGACAAAATGATCCAACTTCAGGCCACGCGTTGCTTCATCCAAAGCCTGCGCCCCCACAATTTTGGGGGCCATAACACGGGCGATGCTGCGCGAATCATCCATCGATTCAATAAGCTGGTCTTCCACCACCCCAGCCGCATGGAACACCCCGCGCAATGGCCGCTCATCTTGAGCGAGCTTCCGCACGAATGCCTTCACCGCATGAGGTTGGGTGACATCCAGCCGATGCGTTACAACCTGCCCGCCATGCGCCGCAGCAAGCTTGCTAAGCTGAGCGATAGCATGTTGACGCTCCGGGTCTTGCGGTAAGGTCCGCCCAGCCAGATGCACAGCCCCCGCCCCTTGTAAGAGCAGATATTCCGCCGTTTTGAGGCCAAAGCCGCCCATCCCCCCGGTAATGAGGTACGAGCCATCCCGCTTAAAGCCCGGTAAGGGGCGCGCAATAGGCCGTGCCTTTAGGCCGCTCATATCCTCATAAGAGAGCAGCACCTTCCCAATATGCCGCGAGGCCATCATATAGCGGAAGGCTTCCGCCGCCTCAGCCGCAGGGAAGGTTTTTATCGGCAAGGGAGCAAGCTTACCCTCCCGGCTGAGCGTCAAAATCTCATCCATAATCCCAAACAACGCCTCATGCGGCATCATCCGGTCCATATCGAAGGAGATATAGGTCAGATTCTCATTAAACGGCCTCAGATCCAACGCCCGATGCTCGACAATATCGCGCTTGCCAATCTCCACAAACCGGCCCATCGGCGCGACAAGTTTAAGGCTATGAACCATCGCCTCACCGGGGAGGGAGTTCAACACCACATCTACCCCGCGGCCCCCGGTAGCCTCACGGATACCATCGACAAACTCTAACGTACGGGAATCCCACACACCGGCACAGCCTTGTTGGCGTAGATAGTCCCGCTTCTCCGGGTTGCCCGCTGTGGTGTAAATGACAGCCCCACGCATTTTTGCAATGTGAATTGCTGCCTGCCCTACACCACCTGTCCCAGCATGAATCAGCACACTCTCCCCTTCGGCAAGATGTGCTAACTTCACTAAGGTGTAATAGGCCGTCATAAAGGCCACGGGCACACCTGCAAGCTGCTCTAAAGCCTCATGCGTTAGATCAGCCGAAAGCTTAAAGGCACAGCCTGCCAGCGCACTTACCTTCAACACACGGCGATAAGCAAAGCTATCAGGATAAGCCACAACGAGCCGATCACCCGGTGCCATATCCTCAACACCCTCACCAACGGCTTCAACCTCCACCACGGCCTCAAGACCGAGGCTTTCGCCGTTAAAGGTCCCCTCAATCACGCTCTCCGGGAGGAGACCAAGGGCTTTAAGAACATCCTTAAAGTTAAGGCTAGCTGTTAATGTCCGCAGCTTGACTTCACCCGGCCCCGGCTCTGGCACGGTATAAGCCTGCCAGCGGATGGTCTCCACCGTGTTCGCGCGCCCTCCTTCTAGCCGCACACTGCAACTCCCCTCATCATGAGAGCTGATAATCTCACCCCATGAGACAGGTTGCGGCTCTGGCTTGAGAGATGGGGAGACTAACCGCTGAACAAGCCGCTGCACACCCTCATCACTCGGGCGCAACCAGACACTATCCTCAGCACACCCCTCCAACACCAGCTCGGCAGCGATATCCTCTACTAGCTGGTCCGCCCCAATAGCGGGGACATCCACACAACGTATGGCTAGGTCTGTTCTCTCTGCCTCCACAGCGCGTAACAAACCATGGAACACACGCTGCATCGCCACAGCCTGCCCATGCTCCGCATAAGCCCCACGCGTGATGAGGATGACCGCAAGGCGATGCTTCCGCCGCCGTTGTGGGATATGCTGGATGACCTCAATACACGCCATCACATCATCAAGGCAGTGTTGATAATCCGCACCATCTCGCGGGAACAACACAAGCGCACGCTGTTTGCTTAAAAAGGACTCATGCGCCAAGCGTTCCGCTAAATCCGCCCCGTTAAGAGAGGCAGCATGGGTTATATCTGCCCCATTTTGATGCAGCATCTCCGCTACAGCCTCTGCAAGAGCGTCATTTTCCGCATGGCAAAACGTAATCGCCAAAGGCTCACTTAACAAAAGCTGCTGCTCTGCATGAATCCATTCCGGTGCGTAAATAAGATGCGCACCTGTGGAACGCTCTCCCCCACGGCGGGCCATACGGCGGCAACATAGCCCTAATAACTCGCACACCAACTCTCCCTCTGGGGTAAAGAGCTGCATATCCGCAACAATCTTCCGCTCCGTCCGTTGGGTCGGTGTGACCTTTACATAAAGCCGCGCAACCTTCTGCCCCAGATAACTCACCCGCTCGATTGATGCAGGGACGTATACCTCCTTTTGCTCCTCAAAGGGGAAGGCCCCGATAAGCGCGTGCATAGCCCCATCGAGCAATGCTGGGTGCAGCAAATACTCGCCTATTGTGGCAGCTTGGTCATCAGCAAGGGCAATCTCTGCCACGACATAGCCCGCCCCACGATGCAAGCTTCGCAATGTTTGGAAGGCAGGGCCATATGCCAGCCCGATCGTGGCAAAAGCCTGATAGACCTCTGCCCCTTCAAAACATGTGGTCCCTTGGCAAAGAGCCGTAAAATCGAACCCCTGATTCCGCTCCGCAGTCGCACACCACGGAGCCGCTTGCAACACCGTAGCATGACCATGAGTTTGCCAATCCCCATTCCATGCAAAGCTTTCACTCTCAAAGCTTAAACGCCGCGTTGTTGTGTTAAACCGCCACATCATAACGGGCACTTGCCCCTCTTGCACAACAAGGGGGGTATTGAGGGTCACATCCTCAATCACAGCGGGGGCTTTGGCCTCCAACTGTGCATGAGCCGCCAAAGCGGCCTCAATATAAGCCGCAGCGGGGAACAGCACCATCTGATGCACCTTATGGTCCATCAGCCACTCCATCACGACGACACTAATATCCGCCCGCCACGCACGCCCTTCCAATAGGCTCGGTGTCCCTAAAACAGGATGAACCTGCTCATCCAACCGGTCACGCCGCGCGGCTTCTGTCTCCAAAGAGGGGACTAATTTTTCAACCCACCGATAGAAGGGTAAATCCATCCGCTCGGCCCGAAGGATATAACGCCAATCCGGCTCCGCCCCACTCAAGGTTAGGCGTACTAAAGCACGCAATAGCCCTTCTGCATCATCATGATGACGGCGCAGAGTGGGGATGACGGCGACCTCATATCGCCCTTCCTCCGCACAATGCGTCACAGAGGCCCCCAAAACCGGATGTGACGCAACCTCTAAAAAGACGGCATGACCATCCTGCAACAGATGGTGCATAGCCTCATAAAATAAGACCGGCTCACGCGCGTTTGCATACCAATATGCGCCATCATGACGCTCCTCATCCCGCCATGCTCGACCCGTCACGGTGGAATAAAGCGGAATCACCGGTTTTTTAGGCTGAATCTGCGCCAAGGCTATGAGCATATCGTGCTCAATAGCGGCCATCTCTGGGCTATGATAAGGGACTTCAACCTTGAGGAAACGGGCAAACACACCTTCCTTGCGACATGCTTGCTCTAGCTCTGCAAGAGGCTCTTGCGGCCCTGCGACTGTGCAAGACTCCCCACTATTAACCGCCGCAATGCTAATCTGCTCGCCAAAGCGGCCTTCCAACCGTTTGGCCAACATCTCGCGCCCTAACCCAACGGCCAGCATCGTTCCACGCCCAGCAAGACGGCCCTGCAACTGGCTGCGATGGTAAATAACCGTAACGGCGTCTTTAAGCTCCAGCGCGCCACTTATATAGGCTGCTGCCACTTCCCCAACACTATGGCCAACCACAGCCCCCGGCGTAATGCCATAATGAGCAAAAAATGCCGCAAGGCATATCTGCACCATAAAGATGGCAGGCTGTGCAACCTCTGTTTCCTGCACGCGGGACTTACGCTCTGGCTGCAACAACGCATCCCGTAAAGACCAACCTGCTAGCTCCTGAAAAAGCACATCACATTGCTGGGCAAGAGCGCGCACTTCAGCCGGGGCCTTACGCAGCAAGTAACGCCCCATCCCCCACCATTGTGGCCCCATACCAGAGCATAAAAAGACAGGCTTTACCGGCTGGTCCACCACCGCTTTACCCGTAAAGAGGGCTGGGTGATTACGGTCCACCGCCAAGGCCTCCAACGCCTCACGCGCTTGCACATACGCATCTGCCCCACGCTCTGGGAGGATAAGGGCCCGTTGGCGGAAGCGTGCCCTATATCGCGCTGCGGCAAAACACAGCCCATCCCACAGACGCTTATCCGCCTCATCCCCTAGTTGAGCGGCATAAACATGACCCATCCGCTTGAGCGACGCCTCAGAAAATGCACTCAGCAGCAAAGGCGTCCGCCCCATAAAACCTGCTGGCCGCACCCCTTTAAGCCGATGCTCGCGCATAGCCTTCTTACGGGCGGCATTTTTCTCCGCCTCTGTAGGCCGCCGCAGCAAAGCTACGGCATTGGTCCCGCCATACCCAAAGGAGTTTACCACCGCATAAAGCTTATCGCGTTGGGGCAGAGGGCTTGGCTCACCTTGAGCCACCTTAATGCCATACTCATCAAACGGGATAGCCGGGTTAAGCTCTTTTAAATTCGCTTGGCCGGGAACCATGCCATGCTCCAAGCACAGCATAGCCTTCAACACTGCCGCTGCCCCTGCCGCAGCCTCCAAATGGCCCAGATTCGCCTTTACCGACCCAACAAGGACAGGCTCCCCCTCATCCTGATACTGCCCAATGGCTTGCCCAATCGCCTTAGCCTCAATCGGGTCACCGACCGGTGTGCCCGTCCCATGAGCCTCCACATAAGCAACATCGCGCGGGGCAACCTTAGCCTTACCCAAGACCTCACGCATCAAGCGCTCTTGGGCCTCTGCATCTGGCATGGTGAGAACAGGCGTATAACCATCCTGATTCACCCCAGAGCTGCAAATCACACCGCGAATCTCATTACCATCGCGCACAGCATCTTTAAGGCGTTTGAGCATCAATATGACGCAGCCTTCCCCACGCCCATACCCATCAGCATCGGCCGCAAAGGATTTAGACCGCCCATCCTTGGCTAAGAAGCGTCCTTTTGTCATCAGCATGGCGGTTTGCGGGGCGAAAATACAATTTACCCCACCGGCTAAAGCTACGTCACATTCCCCAAGGCGAAGGCTGTTACAGGCTTGATGCACCGCCACAAGAGAGGAAGAACACGCCGTATCCATCGCAATGGTCGGGCCTTTTAACCCATAAACATGAGCCAACCGGGCCGCATGCATTGTCATAACGGAGGATAAAGCCGCAAATTGGTCGCGAATTTGCGACTGCATAAACGGGCTGCCGCAATGAATGAGCTGATCTTGCGTAAAGCTCCCCACAAAAACACCCGTCCGCGTTCCCTCCAACGCGCTAGCTTTTATATTGGCACTCTCCATAGCATGCCATGCCACGCTTAAAAGCAAACGCTGGGGGACATCCATCAATGTCCCCTCACGCGGGGAAATACCAAAAAAGAGGGGCTCAAACTGATGCTCCTCTAAGGTGAGAAAATGGCCATATTGCATGGTCGTCTTACCCGGAGTGTGGTCCACCGGGTCATAAAAACGCCGCCGCCCCCAACGGTCCTCCGGCACAGCAACACAACCATCGCGGCGATCAAGTAAAAACCGCCACAACCCCTCCATATCCGCAAGGCCCGCTGGCAATATGCAGCCCGTGCCAATAATGGCTATCTCATCCGCGCGATACATAGGCCCCATCACCGCTCTAACTTATGCTGGATATAATCCTTCAACATGGCCCGTAGCCGCTCTCTCTCCACATGGCCTTCCGTTGTGCGTGGGATTTCTGGCACCCAAATCATCGTCACAGGGGGCAAAGCGGCATAACGCTGCCGTAATTTGACGGAAAGGGCTTGCTCATCAAATGGTTCAGTCGAGACAATCGCAGCATAGCACCGCTCTACACCCTGGCGGTCCTCCAGCATGAATACGCCTGCCTCTTTAATGCGTGGCTCTGTAAGAAGAATCTCCTCAACAACACCGAGGTCAAACTTCGCTCCACCCACATTTATCAACGCATCGGCCCGGCCATGGAGATGCACCTCCCCTGTTATTGAGATGGCACCGCGATCCCCCGGGTAAAACCACCCCTCATGAAAGCGTGCCCCACTGGTAGGACGACCATCCCTATAGCCCCGCACACTACCACTCCGAATACGGATATGACCTACCTCACCAATTGGGCATCGCTGTCCCTTAGCATCTACAACCTCCACCTCCACCCAAGGGAGAGGCATGCCAACACTCTCTTCATTTTGCCGTTTTTCCGCAGAAATAGCCGTAACAATCCCCGTCTCGTCCGTGCCATAAACAATCTGCACATGAGGGGTAAAACGCTCTCTCGTTTGCTCTAATAATTGTTGAGATAATCCAGCCCCTACAACACGCAAGTGAATATGGCTCATAAGCTGCGTTGTAGGGGGAAGGGCTTTAAGCACATAACCTAAATGAGCCGGGGTCAAAACCAATAATATCTCTGAAGCCTGCATCATCTCTGTAGCGATATTTTGGGCATCGCTACTATGCACTGTTGTGCCCGCTGCCAAGGCCGCCCCAGCCATAAGGAAGCCGCTTAACGATTGCGGACCAATAGAACATAGTAAATGTGGTTTATTCCCTACAAGCTGTGTATCTCGCCCTTTCCGTAAGAAAAACTCCACCATATCATGATAAATAAAGCGATGAAGCTCTGCTTCTAACTCTGTAAAACTTAGCTCTAGCAAATGCGTGTTACGGTCTGTCCCACTCACCAACGCAGCCCGGCACGGTGCAGAAGGCTCTACCGGTACAGGCGGGTAATAGTTAGAGGCGTCATCCTCCTCTACCCCTTCCAACACACGCTCAAACCATGCCTCATCAAGGATCAACCGTCCCTCGCCAGCAGGCAAACCCCCTGTACCATGGATAATAATAATCTCTGGGTGCAGGAGGGTTAAATCCTCCTCTGAGACATCACCATTGAGTAAAGAAGCTGAGGCTAAACCCAACCGCCCTAATGCAAGCGTTAATGCCCAATGCCGCCACGTATCAGCACATTGCACTGCTACACGACGTGGGGCTAAATCTCGCAACCCCTCCAACGCACGAGCGAGCCGACTCACAATCGCCTCTAGCTGCGCATAGCTTTGCTGGCGTGCCATGCTGCCAAAAGCAATATCCGCACCATTGTGACGAGCATTATAAGCTACAAAACGGTCCAGCATATAATGATCGTTCCCTTTACAACGTGCTTATATCCCCACAACAAGGCAGCCTCCCCTGCCCCGCTGACAGGCCATCCCTAGCTTGGTCGGATAATCACTTCGGCCAGCAAAATTATGGCGTCTTTATTAACACAAAGTAAAAAGAAAATACTACCACATCATATTATTGCCGCAGCACATCCCGCACGAGGGTCGGCGTTAATATCTGTGGCAAAAGCACCTCTTTCCCCTGTGGGGAAAGGTAGAGATAAAAAGGCACGCCCTCACGCCCATGCGCACGAAGGAAGGCCGTTATCGCCTCATCATGCTGCGTCCAATCCCCCCGCAATAACGTCACACCATGCTCATGAAAAGCCTGCTGAACAGAGGGGACATCTAACGCCACACGCTCATTTACCATGCATGTGATGCACCATGAGGCGGTCATATCCACAAAAACAGGCCGCCCTGCTGCGCGTAAGGCTGCCAAGCGTTTTTCAGAGAATGGCTCTATAAAGGAAGGGGCATTTTTTTGCGCAACATCACGGGCGTGCGTCCTCACCTGCATCAGGCCCAGCGCACATAATAACAGGCATAAAATCGCCACCCCACGGCAGAACCACATAAAACGCGGCGTACGGCTGGTCATAGCGGCCTGTTGGGCAAGGCCATAAAACCAGCCGCCTAAGCCGAGCAACACAGCCCCGCCCCCCATAACGACCACTATATCTGGCCCGCTTTGCTGCACAGCGACCCATAATAACCACACAAAACTTGCAAAAAGGGGGAACGCCAACCCTTGCTTTACCCGCTCCATCCACGGGCCAGGGCGCGGAATATAACCTGCCACCCCCGGCATAAGAGCCAACATAACATAGGGCAGGGCCAACCCCGCCCCCAGCATGAGGAAGATGACCCCTCCCATCCAAACAGGCCCATTAAAGGCCGCTGCAATCGCCACCCCCATAAAAGGGGCCGTGCAAGGCGTTGCCACAATGACGGCTAATAAACCTGTGAGCAGCTCCCTCACCGGGCCATGCCCTGCCATCCTTTGGCCAGCCATCCCGACCAACCGCCCCCCTGTAATGTGAAATACGCCCCCTAAGGTCAGAGCCATAAGAAATAAGAGCCATCCCATCCCCACCACAAAGGCCGGGGATTGAAACTGAAAGCCCCATCCCAGCGTAGCTCCCCCATAGCGTAGAGCCATCATCCCTATGCCAAAGGCCACAAAACTGCCCATAACACCGAGGCCATACCATGTGGCACTCTGCACACGGCTGCGCCATTCTACTCCACCCATTGCGGCAAAAGAGACAATCTTCATCGCCAAGACAGGAAACACACATGGCATGAGGTTTAAAATCATCCCACCTAAAAAGGCTGCGAGCAACACCCCAAAGACGCTCTGCCCCGCCTTCTGCCCTACATCATGAGGGGACGGCATGGCTGTAATATGTATAGCAGAGCGATTACCTGCCCCATCCACCAACACAACCACGCCTGCCAAAGACTTCTGCCAAAAAGGCGGCTGCGCATACGCATCTGGCTTTAGTTGAATCTGCACATAACCCGACTCAACCGTCACAGCCTGCGTGGCGGCATGGGCGATAACGCCGCCCTCTAAAGGCAAAAACCACGCTTGCCGCACCGTATCAGACGCTAGTCCCGCCCCGTGCAGAACAAGCCGTCCTTCCGCTGTGATAGACGCCGTAAAGGGAGAAGGCTGCGGCAATTCCGCCTCCGCCTTGCGGAACAAATCTGCCTCAGCACTTGGGGGCGTTGTAGCGGCCTCACGCGCGGGCAAAGTAAGGGTGAAGTGCCCTCTTTCGGGGATGCAAATATCAGCACAAACAAGCCAATCAGCCTGCGCGGTTATCTGCACCACCCCATTGCCTTGCCCTTCTAACGGCACTTTAACGGGAAGAAGCACATCCCCCCGATAGCCATAGGCCATCAATTCACCCTCGGAGAGACGCTCTGGCACGGGCCATTCTATTTGCTCCCCCACCCCGCTGCGCGCCCCGCTGATGGTGATGTGAATATGTGTCGGCTCCCCCGCATCACCGGGGTTTTGCCAATAGCTGTGCCATCCCGGTTGTAATTGAAGGCGCAACCCTAATAACAGCTCTGCACCCGTTTTATCAGGCTGTGATGCCGTCCCATTGGGTAGAGCATCCACCGCGCTTACAAGGCTTGCGCGTGTATGGGAGGTCACAACCGGCGTACTCTCAGCAGCATCAGCCTGCGATAATGCCATCACCCCCATGAGGCATAATAGCCCCATATAGGCCATCACACTGCCCCACACTGCCGTCAAACGCCGTACCCTCATCATGCCCTCCCTGCGCGCTATGATGAAAAAAGGGAGCCGAAGCCCCCTTTCCCCTTTTACATGCCTTATAAGCTTCCAGCCAATTAACGCATAATGCCCGTATGGCCGATGCTGTAACGGCCCGGCTGTGGCCAGACAGTCAAGCCATGAGGCTCTGCCCCTACAGGGATGCTTTTCATCGCCCCGGTTTGGGTATCAATCGCATAAACGACATCATCAAACCGGCCAGAGAGCCATAATGTCTTACCATCAGCACTCACATTGCCCATATCGGGGCTACCACCGCCGGGGATGGGCCATGTCTTTAACACTTTATCGGTCGCGACATCCACAACCGAGACACTCCCTTTGCTATGGCGCGGCCCATGAACCATGTGAGACCCACGGTTCGCCACATAAAGCAATTTAGCATCACGGCTTGGGTACAGCCCATGCGTCCCTAACCCTGTGGGGATGAAGCCTCTCTCTTTAAAGCTATCACCATCAATGATGAACACACCATCGGCATGCATATCAGCAACATAGAACTTATGCCCATCTGGTGCAGCAAGCACATCTTGCGGCATCCCGCCTTTAGAGAGCTTCAACATCCCTAAAAGCTTACGATTGACCGTATCGACCTTCGCCAAATACCGCCCGAACTCACATGTAAAAATGGCATAACGCCCATCAGCAGAGAAAGCCGCATGGTTAATCCCCTCACAAAGCGGGGCTTCAACCGAGCCTTTAAGAGCCATTGTATGGGGATCACGGAAGTCCAACCGGCGATGTGCCTCTGCCACAACAATGGCATTCTGCCCATCGGGAGTGAAGTACATATTGTAAGGGTCATCCACCGCGACAGCCTTACCGGGCTTGCCTGTATGTGGGTCGATCGGGGTGAGGGAGCCATCCGTATGGCCTTCACTATTATTCGTCACCCATAAGGTCCGCAAATCCCATGAGGGCACAACATGTTGTGGGGACCGCCCAACGGGGAAGGTATCCACGACTTTATAGGTCTTAGGGTCAATCACCGAGACGCTATTACCCCGCAAATTCGGCACATAAATGCGCTCCGGGTCCTGCGCAATGGCGGGTGAAATCTTATCCGGCCCGCTAGCCTCGCTATAGATATTATGCGCATCCGGCACAGGCAGCATGCCGGGGATTGTCTCCACCGCAGAAGCAACAGGCTTTACAGCCTCACCCGTTGTAGAAGGTACAGCGGCTTTGGCGGCTGGCGGTGTGGAATCAGAAAACGGCTTGGGAGACTCAGCAACAATCGGGTCATCTTCTGGGTCTGGCTGAGGTGTTGTTTGCTGGGCATAAGCTGCCCCGGCCATCAACAACGCCCCCATTGTAAGGAAAGAAACTTTAAGCCTCATGGGTGCCTCCTGTTAAAAGAAGAAATGGCCTTAACAGCAGCCTGCACCTGCATGGCTATGCCGACCCGGCCAAGTTCAGCCGTTGCCTGCCGCGGGTCCCCACCATAGACCCCATCAGCAGGCGTTGGTTTTCCAACCTGCCTCAGAAGCCCCTCCCGCACAAGGGAAGGGTCCACCGCAAGCATGAGTGACGTATCACTTATATCAGCATGTTTCCCCAAAGCCACACCATAACCATGCTGCCGTAAATAAGGGGCGTACTCTTGGGCAATCGCATCATAATAAGCCCCCACATATAATACACGCGCTAACTGCCCCTCTGCCGCCCAGCGTTTATTCACCTTACGGGCTAAACCCTCTAGCTGGGTTTGGTACCCTCCATGATCTCCTAGCAACACAATGGTCCTAAAACCCTGCGCGCGTAAACTCTCCACAGCCCCTTCGATAAGACCTGCAAATACAGAGGATGGGATGGATAACGTCCCCGCAAAACGCATATGGCCTGTGCGTGGCTGTGTTCCCCCTTCTGGAACATACGCCACAACAGGGGCAACCATCGTATGGCCAAGCGTGCGGGCAATCACATCAGCAAGGCTCTGCGCCCGCACATTATGTTTACCCACCGTCATATAAGGCCCGCTCTGCTCCGTCCCACCTATGGGCAGAATGGCCGTCATCACCCCTTGCTTGAAGGCGGCATCAAGCTCCGTCCAGCTTTGGCACGCAAGCTCCACCTGCTGGGCAGGCGGTGGGCAAGCCGGTGGGAGCGCTTCTGCCACGCGCCCCTCCGCATGAGCAGAAAACGCCACGCCCAAAAAAGCTAGCAAACCACCCCACCACATCATAGCCCGGTTGCTCATCCAGCGTCCCTCATGCATCATCCCCAGAGCAGATAGTGCCGATTCGCACTCCGCAAGACTTTGCCTTGTAACCCTATAGCCTGCAACTGGCCGACCATGCCCCTAACCGATACGCTCCCCTTCCTCAGCCAGCAAATGAACACACTTGATGATGCCGCCCATGTGATTCAGATGGCTCTAACCCCGGTCTTTATGCTCTCCGGTATTGGCACCCTCATCAACATCTTCAACACAAGGCTCGCCCGTGTGTCGGACCATCTAGATAATGTGAACCGCCTCCTCGCAGCCCCGCCGGAAAAAGAGCCTCAATATAGCTACGATACACCGCGACGGCTAAAAATCCGCCAAAAACGCCTCACACGCCGCATTGTTGTGTTAGACCTTGCCATTATCCTCAATGGCCTTGGCGGGGCACTCACCTGCGGGGCGGCCATTGCGCTATTTGTCGGCTCTTTAGGCGATGCCACAACATCCCTGTGGCTGTTGGCCCTCTTTGGCTCCGCCCTAAGCTGCACGGTCGCAGCTCTGCTCGCCTTCTTGGTCGATACACTCCTGAGCTGGCATGGGCTGCGGCATGAAGGGCAGGTCTCCCTCCTTACCGCTTTGCTGCGCTCGAAGGCCAACCCGATAAAACCGCATCACTAACCTCTTTGGGCAAGCCAACATAACCAAGCTGGGCGTTAATCTCACCCCCATGGGCAAACCCCCATTGGAAGAACTGCTTCACCGCCCGGCCCTCTGGCTGGTCCACGGCATCTTCTGGCACAAGCACATAAGTAGCCGAGACAATAGGCCAACTCCCCACACCGGGGCGATCGAGCAAATTAACGGCGAACTGCTCCTTCGCCTCCCAATGTGCAGCAGCGGCGGCAGCAACAAAGCTCTGCAAAGATGGCGCGATAAACGCCCCATCATGTGTTTTTAGCTGCACAATATCGAGGTGATTTTGGGCCGCATAAGCATATTCCACATAGCCAATGCTTCCCTCTGTCTGACGGACAAGGGCCGCAATGCCATCATTCCCCCGCGCCCCGGCCCCACCGGCCCATTCCACCAATGTACCAGCCCCGATTTTCTCCTTCCATTGTGGAGACACCTCAGAGAGATAAGAAGTAAAAACGTAACTCGTCCCCGCACCATCAGCGCGATGGATGGCCACAACCCCCATATCAGGCAATGTAATATCAGGGTTGAGGGCTTTAATGCGCGGGTCATCCCAATCTGTGATGCGCCCATCATAAAGCGCGGCAATCGTTGGGCCATCCAACCGTAATTGCCCCTCTGGCACACCTGGCAGATTGACCACCAATACCACGCCGCTCATCACGGTGGGGAATTGATAAAGATGCGTCTTAGCTAAACGCTCAGCGCTCATCGGCTTATCAGATGCCCCAAAATCCACCGTACGCTCAATCACTTGGTCCTGCCCTGCGCTGGAGCCAACGGTCTGATAATTGACATCTACACCCGTTTGCGCCCCCGCAGGTACACTCCAGCTCTGATAAATAGGCGCGGCAAAGCTAGAGCCAGCCCCTGTTATGCCGACCTCCTCCGCCTGTGCAGCCGCTGCATATAATACCGTTGCGGGCATGAGCAACATAATAGCTTGCACATACGCACACACTCCCAAACGTGGCAGGAATTTGATGGTCAGACGCATATAACCCTCGAAACTGCTTCAATTAGCATACCTTGCCGTTATAACCGCACCAGCACGACAAACAATAAAAATGTGCATAAAAGAGCAGAAAAGACTTTTAAATTAGACAAAAATAAGCAAAAACTCACAATATATGATGATCAAAAGAGGAAAATATCGTGAATTCTGGGAATAGTCGTAATATATATTCTCTTTATTACAGTTTTATGACAGTAACATTTCTGTCATATATTATCCCTAATGCTATATCATCTGCTCATGCCACAGGCACCAATGATGCCATTGCACTAATGGAGCAGCAGATACATGCCATGCAGGCCCAACTTAACACTATGAAGCAAAAACAAGCAGCGGAGAATCGGCGTATCCGTGCCGAGCTAGCCCGCCAGCGAGAATTAATCGAGGCTGACCCTTACGCCTCTCGCGCGCATCTCCTTGGGCAGAACACAACCGGCCCTTACGGGGTCGCCGCCCATAATGGGACTGACCATGATGATGTTTTTGGCCTTGCCTCCTCCGCCATCATCACACCATCGCGCACAGCCAGCACTCCCTATGGGGAGCTGACCGCTATCCCTCCTGCTCACCCAGACCTCTATAGCCCACTGCGCCGGGGGCAATTACAAATTGGTGGCGTTCGTCTCACATTAGGCGGGTATTTGGAGGCCGCCGGGGTTTGGCGGTCCCGCAATAGTGCAGCTGATATTGCCAGTGCGTATAATGCCATCCCTTGGCATAACCAGCCTACATCGCATATGAGCGAGTTCCACCAAACAGAGCGGCAAAGCCGTCTCGCTGCCTTGGTGGAGGGGATGCTTACCAAAAAGCTTGAAGCTGATGCGTATGTGGAGACGGACTTCCAAGGGGCGGGGTCATCCTCCAACTCGCGGCAATCCAACTCTTACGTTCTGCGTGCCCGCGTTGTGTATGGGGAGCTAAAAGATAGTGCTGATGGCTGGTACATCCTCGGTGGGCAAAGCTGGTCGCTCATCACACTCTTTAACAAAGGCATGTTCGCCCGTGATGAACAAACCCCTATGGTGATCGAAGCCCAATATGTCCCTGGCTTTAACTGGACGCGTAAC
Source organism: Parasaccharibacter apium (assembly GCF_002592045.1). Lineage (GTDB taxonomy): Bacteria > Pseudomonadota > Alphaproteobacteria > Acetobacterales > Acetobacteraceae > Bombella > Bombella saccharophila. The sequence goes on from NZ_MEJG01000002.1 coordinate 241,676, forward strand.
GCCCAATTCCGCGTTGTGAAAACCTTTGGTCCGCATGAACGCTACGCCGCTGGTCTCTCCATCGAGAATCCAAGCTCTGTCCCCGCTGGTGTCTCACCTTGCTCCACAGCGGCTCATCATTGCACCACGACTGACCGCCTCACCGGTACAAATGTCAACAACCCTTCCACCTATTATACCAGCGACCCCGCGCCAGACCTTATTGCCAAAGTCGCAGCTGACCCCGGTTGGGGGCATTATGAACTCACAGGGGTGATGCGCTTCTTCCGAGACCGCAATAGCACGGTTGGCTCTGGCTCCAACCACACCACAATCGCCGGGGGCGGTGGTGGGGGGATGGTCCTACCTCTTATTGATAAAAAACTCTATTTCCAAGCTTCTGGCTTAGTCGGGACAGGGCTGGGCCGTTATGGCTCAACCAATATGCCCGATTATACCTATAACCGTACAGGTGGTGTAACCGCCTTGCCAGAGGCCAACATCCTCCTCGGCCTTTATGGCAACCCTATGAAGAACCTCAAGCTCTACTCCTATGCTGGGGCGGAGAGCGTCCTAAGCCGCCGTGCTTTTGATGAAGGCAGCAACCATTACGGCTATGGCAATCGCAACTTTGACATGCGCGGCTGCTCTACCGAACTCGCAACCAATTGCGCCGCCTCAGGCAATATCCACACAGTCGCCCAAGCAACAGGGGGCTTTTGGTACACGGCCGCCAAGGGTGATTACGGCACCCTCCTTGTCGGCGGGCAATATTCGCACACCCATGTACAAGCCTTCTCCGGCCTTGGCGGCAAACCCAAAAGCGATGCCGATATGGTCTTTATGTCCCTTCGCTACCAACCTTTTAACTAGGGAGCGTGCATTCAAACATCACTTTCAAAACCCCGCCCGTGGCTATCAACAGGTACGTCCCACACCGTACAAGCCAAGTCAGCTAACCACCTAGCACGTCGCTGAACAGCACTACGGTTCCACTCCTCAAATGGATGCATACCCAACCCTACTACAGCACGATCAATAGCTGTATGCCCAATGTCAGGTCTCCCAGAAATAAGCTTCGTCAACAAATAACGGGATTCAGAATAAATACGTTTTTTATAAGAAAATGGTTTATTACCTAAAGACATGTTAATCGATTTTTCAACCAAGGCCAGATTGCCAATAGACCAAATCAATCTTGGGTCATCAGCACCAAGCCCAAATTCCTTACAAACCTCCCCATTAGGATGAAGAGGTAAAATATGCTCCAAATGAACTTCTTTTGAATTACAATAATATGAAAGAGAATGTTCTCCCCCATACGCTTCTTTATCCACTGCTTGCGTCAACTTCCCTAATGCATAATCAAGTTGATATCTTGGCAATGACCGGTCATCCATCTCCTTAAACATCACATAAAACTTAGAAGCGTGCTTCTTTTTCTGTTCAAAAAACGTTTCTCGCGCAAAGGCCCTATAATCCTCCATGGTCCGTACTTCTCTCAAACGAATAGACCAACGAGCAAACAACGCTTCAAATGTTCTTATCTCTTCCTTCACCAACACACAAACAAATAAAAATGACTCTACATCACGACACAACGCCGAAAAAATATCAGAAGGCAATTTGCGACCAGCAAGTAGAATAACTAAATACTGTTTCCCAGAATTTCTTCTTTTATAAAGCAACGATATGTTTTCTAATATATTATTACTATCGCCTCTTCCATCCTTTTTATCTATAAAATAAGCATATGCTTCCAAAGCTTCACTCAATCTCTCAGTAAACTCAATTGGTCTATCTCTCAAACCTGCTTTTTCATCATTTTTCATAAACCATTCATATAATTCATCCTGCGCGAGCCTTGGCACACCCCAGGTAGAAAATATAAAATATCTTAAGAAGCGTTGTGGATTCTCCCCTATAGAATGAAGCTTATCTACAATAAATTTCCACCTATCCTGTAATAATTCAAAATTTTCTTCATACGCATTCATAAATAAAAGATTTTTTAATAAATCCATGGCATTTAGTCCAATTCCACGATCATTTATCGTTTCAAATATTTTTAGGGCTCTTCCAAAACTATCTGTATATATTTTAATAATCTTCACACTTCTCATCACATAACCGAAGAATCTTCTAATTTCTTCTTGAGAAGAACATAAATCAGTGGTTAAAAACTCACTCACAACATTATAGGCATTTGCTATATTCGTTATAGACCTAGTCGTCTTCTTCCCTATCTTTTTCCCTTCAATTAACTCATGAAACGCGTCTCCTGCGTCCTTATACTGAGGTTCTAAATGGGCACGACGACAATCATTACCATATTGATCCGTATCAACATCAACTATACATTTTTTTATACTCTCAAGATTCAGGTCTCCAAGACTCTGAAGTTTATCCCTAATAGCACAAAGCATAATAAAAAGCGTTGTAACACGTTGTTGACCATCTATTAAATCACTAGCACCCTCCCTGGTCTGGCTTGGACAAACAACTATCGAGCCAATGAAATACTCTGAACTATCCCCATCTAATTGCTCAGACCTGATATCATCAAGAAACTGCGACACCTGAACTTTTGTCCAAACATACTCGCGTTGATATTTTGGAATAACATAAAAATTTTGAAAAAGATCTTTGATACTTACATCTCTTGATTCAATTGCGCCCATCTCTACCTCCAGAAAACATATCCTGGACACAATAAAACAGAACCATTAAAGAAGAAATACCCTGACAAATTTAGCACACCATGGCTCCATCATCCACTCTTCCATATGCATCCCTCAAACACCCCCCCATGCACATTACCATGATTGGCGGCGGGTATGTCGGGCTTGTATCAGGGGCGTGTTTGGCGGCCTTTGGGGCGAATGTAACCATCATAGAGCGTGACATCCAACGGCTAGACTGTCTCCAAGCTGGGCAAGTCCCACTTTATGAGCCGGGGTTAGAGGCCCTCATTACCCAACAGCAACAAGCCGGGCGGCTCACCTTCACACAGGATTTAGCCCCGGCCCTGCGCGACAGTCAGGCGGTGTTTATTGCCGTGGGCACCCCCACACGGCGGGGGAGTGGCCATGCTGATTTAAGCTATGTTTATGCCGCAGCGCGCATGATTGCAGCTCATGCGCCCGATAATCTACTTGTCGTCACCAAATCCACCGTGCCAGTGGGAACAGGGCGGCAGGTCGCGCATATCCTCCGCACCACCCGGCCTGACCTTACGTTTCATATCGCCTCCAACCCAGAGTTCCTCCGCGAAGGCCATGCGATTAACGACTTCATGCAGCCTGATCGCGTCATCATCGGGTTAGAAGATGAGACACAAACCGCCTCCCATGCCCGCACCCTGCTAGAGGCCCTCTACGCCCCCTTACACACCCCGCAAAATCGCCTCATTTTTATGGGCATTGAAAGTGCAGAACTCACAAAATATGCAGCCAATGCCTTCCTCGCGATGAAGGTGACCTTCGCTAATGAAATGGCCGATCTCTGCGAGGCCACAGGTGGTCATATTGCCGATGTAACACGCGGCATGGGGCTAGACCCCCGCATTGGCCCTGCTTTTTTAACACCGGGGCCCGGCTATGGAGGCTCGTGCTTTCCCAAAGATACGCAAGCTTTGGCCACATCGGCCCGCCAAGCGGGGGCCCCCACTCAGCTTATCGAGACCACCATCGCCGCTAATGAGGCCCGCAAACGCCGCCTTGCGGAGCGCATCATCGCCCTCGCAGGCCATAACATCACCCATTACACAATCGCCGTGCTTGGCCTAAGCTTTAAGGCCCATACTGATGATATACGCCAAGCCCCCGCTTTAACCATCCTCCCTTTATTGCATGAAGCTGGCGCAACACTCCGCGTTTATGACCCCCAGGCGATGAACGCCGCACGCCCGCTCCTCCCCCACGATATCCGCTACGCGCGTAACGCCCTCCACGCCGCAGAGGGAGCCGATATGCTGCTTGTCCTAACAGAATGGCCAGAGTTTGCAGCCCTTAGCCCTGCCGATATTGCCCCCACCATAAAAGGGAGGCTCATTGTGGATTATCGGCAGATATGGCACCAAAATGACTGGCAAAAAGCGGGATTCAACTATCACGGGCTTGGCTATAAAATAGCGGAGGAGCCACGATGACCCCTATCGCGCAGGGGTCTCACGGGCAAATCTTACATCTTTTTTAAACGAGGCTATCTTCATACAAAAGGGCTGCTTATAATACAGCAGGATAAAAGGTGACGGATAGGTCTATATTGCCCTATCATCTGCTCAGCTATTTTAAGCGGCCGGTGCCGCTATTTTACCAATCGGGAGTCCCTGTGTGAGTACGCATAACGTCCGGGTTTGTTTATCTCTGTTCCTAAAACGCGCTCTTTGCGTTGGAGCTGTGCTGGGCGGTGGCCTCTTTGCCGCTAGCAGCTTTGCAACAGAAGCGACCCATACCGTTCTCCGTGCTGATGAGCTGGACCTCAGCGTCCCTTGTGCGCAAGTGCGTATCAAGGTGGACCCTGCCCTTAAAAACAGCATGGTATTAGAGACAGCTTCTGGCCTCTCCCCTGCCATCCAAACCGTTAAAGATGGGACAGAAAGCCACCTCCATATTGCACTCAAGGCCTGCCAAAAAGGCGGGGTTATGGCCTTGCGCCTCTCTGGTGATACGGCTCTTACCCTCCATGACAGCCCTCAAGCGCACATTACCATCAGCGGGACTCTCACAACGCTGGAGAGCAATCTAGATGATGCCTCCCTGGATGTTGATCATGTCGAATCCCTAGACCTCTCCATCTCTGGCACGACGCAGGCCCATATTTTCCAGCTTGCTCGTGCCGCGCAAATCAACGCTACAGGGGCTGCGCGGCTAGATGTTGATAACGCGCTTCTCTCAGCCCTATCGGCCCAGCTCTCCGATAATAGCCAGCTTTCCATCGCGCAGGGGCAAATTGATAACGTAACGCTGACAGGCTCTCAACAGGCGGAAGCCTCCATCATGGCGACTGTCAATAATGCCAATATTATAACGAATGATGCCGCTCATGTTACTCTCAATAAAGTAACGGGCACTGTGCAAGATGGGGGAACAAAACACATCTCCCACACCACACCGGCAGAGCCTGCAACACAACCATCTCCCAAACCAACACCAACACTACAGCCCGATGGCCAAGCTCAGGGGCTGAATAATCCTACCCTACCGCATGTAACGCCTGCCCCTACGCCTACAGCTACACCAAAAGCATCGCTCTCCCCCCACGAAGCCACACCTCCCAGCACTGCACCGGCACAGCCTATCAACGCAGCACAGCCCCCCGCAACACCACCCAAAATGACGTCTCCCACAACACCGGCTGATAACGGCACACAACCACAAACAGCCCCACAAGCGACACCAACACCAACGCCACAAGGGCAAATGGCGAAATGACCCGCCGCCTCCACAGGGTCGGCATAATATAGAGGCAATTTTGTGAGACTATTCACCCTCCCTTTCATCTTCCTTGGGCGTTATATTTTAAAAGCATTGCACCATGCTGGGGCCTTGAGCTTATTTGCTCTGCGTGGCCTCGCTGGGGCGTTTCGTCCACCTTTTTATGGGCGGATTATCCTCTCCTGTTTGTTAGAGATTGGCTTTCTCTCCCTCCCTGTTGTAGCCTTAACCGCCATTTTCTCCGGTGCAGTGATTGCGCTGCAATCTTATAGTGGCTTTAGCCAATATCATGCTCAAAACGCCATTGCGGGGATCGTCGTCCTCTCCATCACGCGGGAGTTGGGACCGGTCTTAGCGGGGCTTATGGTTGCTGGACGCATCGGGGCTGCCATTGCCGCCCAAATTGGGGCGATGCGCGTTACCGACCAAATAGATGCCCTCAGCACATTAGCAACAAACCCTATCAAATATCTCGTCACACCCCGCTTGCTCGCAGGCTTGTTGGCTCTGCCCTTCCTTGTATTGATTGCCGATATTTTAGGCGTCTCTGGCGGGTTTATTGTCGCTGTAGGCAAGCTGGATTTCAGCCCGGCCCTCTTTATCAACACAGCCTATAATGCCCTCCATGCGCATGATGTCTTAGTCGGGCTTTTAAAAGCGGCTGTCTTTGGGTTTCTCATCGCTCTGCTGGGCTGCTACGAGGGGTATAATAGCCGCGGCGGGGCAGAAGGTGTGGGCCGGGCTGCAACCGCAACGGTTGTGGCAGCCTCTATCCTCATCCTCGCTTTTGATTACCTCTTAACCGACCTCTTTTTCACCGCATGACGCGCCTTACCTCACCCCCGCCCCGACAGGACATGATGACCCAACAGCCTTGCATCCGCATCCGTGGCTTAAAGAAATCCTTCGGCAACCGCACCATTCTCAATGGGATTGACCTAGACATCCCCGCTGGGGCCTCTACCGTCATTATTGGCGGCTCTGGCAACGGGAAGTCCCTCATGCTGCGCTGCATCCTCGGCTTGATTGAGCCTGATGAAGGCATCATCGAGATTGATGGCGAGGACATCCTCCGGGCTTCCACCACACGCCGCGATGCACTGCTAAGACGCATTGGGATGCTTTTCCAAAACGCTGCGCTCTTTGATAGTATGAGTGTGATGGAAAATATCCTCTTTGGCCTCAAAGCCAAACGTCATAGCCGTACTGCCCTCCCCCACCGTACAGAGTTGGAGCAAGAGGCCTTCCACCTCCTAGCTCAAGTCGGTCTTGGCCCCAATGTCGCCCCCCTCAACCCGGCAGAACTCTCCGGCGGGATGCAAAAGCGCGTTGGTCTTGCTCGTGCCTTAGCAGGGCAGCCCGATATTCTCTTTTTTGATGAACCCACCACAGGGCTAGACCCCATCATGTCCGCCGTGATTGATGGTTTAATCAGCGATTGTGTGACCCAACGAGGCTCCACAGCCCTAACCATTACCCATGATATGACCTCCGCCCGCCGCATTGGGGACCATGCCGCCATGCTGTATGGGGGAAAGATTATCTGGCAAGGCCCCGCCTCGGACCTCATAAATAGTGGCAACCCGATTGTTGATCAATTCACGCATGGACGGCGGGAAGGCCCCATCACCACCACGATGACGGACCAACCAGCAATAGGGGGCTAATATGGCCAAAAAGCCCACCAGCATCTTTATCTGCCAAAATTGCCATGCCCGTTATCCAAAATGGACAGGCCGATGCGACCAATGCGGGGAATGGAATAGCCTAGAGGAAGAAGCCAGCACCCTAACCCCCAGCAAAGCCCAACCAGGCAAACGCGGTACGGGGCTAAAAACCACGCGGCTTGATGGCACAGCAACGCCCCCACCGCGCCTTAATACCAGCATGGCAGAATTAAACCGCGTCCTTGGTGGTGGGCTTGTCCCCGGCTCGGTCGTGCTGGTGGGGGGGACCCCGGCATTGGCAAATCCACCCTCATGCTCCAAATGACCTGCGCTTTAGCCAAAGCGCACCATAATGTTCTTTATGTCTCCGGGGAGGAGGCGATAGACCAAATCCGCCTCCGTGCCCAACGGTTAGAGCTGGATAAAGACCCTAAAGCCCTAGACCAGCTAGACCTTGCAGCCTCTATCAATGTCAATGACATCGCCACAACTTTGGAGGAGAATCGCAGCCTCCATGTCGTAGTCATCGACTCCATCCAAACCATGTGGCTAGAGAGTGTCGCCAGCGCGCCCGGCTCGGTCTCCCAAGTGCGTAATTGTGCTTTTGAGCTTATCCGCCTTGCTAAAACGCTTGGCTTTGCCCTCATCCTCATCGGGCATGTGACAAAAGAGGGAGCCTTAGCCGGCCCGCGCGTTTTGGAACATATGGTTGATGCGGTGCTGTATTTTGAGGGCGATCGCGGCCATCAATTCCGTATTCTCCGTGCGGCTAAAAACCGCTTTGGTGCAACGGATGAAATCGGCGTATTCGCCATGACCGATACAGGCTTGCGGGAAGTCCCCAACCCCTCCGCCCTTTTCCTTGCGGAGCGGCATGGCAATATCGCAGGCTCTGCCGTCTTTGCTGGGTTAGAAGGCACACGCCCTATTTTGCTGGAGGTACAAGTCCTTCTCTCCGCCAAAAGCAGCGATGGGGCCCCACGGCGGGCCGTGCTGGGCTGGGATAGCTCCCGCCTGAGTATGATTCTCGCAGTGTTAGAGGCACGCTGCGGGTTAAAGCTTGGGAGTATGGACGTCCATCTCAACATCACAGGCGGGCTGAAGATTAACGAGCCCGCTGCCGACCTCGCCGTTGCAGCAGCCCTCATCTCTGCCGCAACAGGCCAACCAACCGCCCCGCATGAGGCTTATTTTGGGGAGATTGGCCTCTCTGGCGAAGTGCGGCAGGTCAGCCAAACAGCAGTCCGGCTGAAAGAAATCTCCAAACTCGGCTTCAAACAAGCTGTCATACCGCGCCATGTAGGTACAGCCACAGCCCGCCCCAAAGGTCCAGCCACCCTCACCATTGCCGAAACAGGCCATCTCAGCGACCTTGTCCGCCGCTTCTCCCCCGCTGAGGGGTCATGAAATCGGGAAACATTAAAAACCTCTTACAGCCCTTGACCTTTCCCCAATCTTCCCGAAACACTAATGGCCACCACAATATGATCTTGTCTTAACACTGGGTTCATTCTCCCATGACTGACCGCAAAAAAACCTACACAGCCCGGCATGTTCGCTACCCTCATATTCGTCTGCCGCATATTCGCTTTTCCCGCAGAGAGCTGACAGACCGCCCCCTAGAAGGCAAACCCCACCCAGACCAACCCTTCCATTGGAAGCTTTATGCCATGGAGGCCATCGCGACGGCCATCATGCTGCTTCTTGGCATTACCGTCACCACAATTTTAGCCGCCGATGGCTCCCCCGTGGCGGCTTTTCTGGCCCCTTACCCCATTCTTCGCTCTGCCCTTATTGGCCTCTTCTTCGGCCTAGCGGGGACGATTGCCACACTCTCCCCCTTTGGGAAAGTCAGCGGGGCGCATCTCAACCCCTCTGTGACGCTGGCATTCTTCCTGAGCAAGAAAATCCGTTGGTTAGATGCTCTTGGTTACATATTTGCCCAGCTTATTGGGGCTTTTACAGGGACGCTCCTCGCAAGCCTTGGGCTGAGCATCCTCCTGCCCTTCTGGCAGCCTCTTGTGACACAAATCCATTATGCAGGGACCTTCCCCGCTTCCCATTATAGCCTTGGCTTTGTCGCTTTGATGGAAGGCATCGCCACCGCAGGGTTGATTCTCGTCATTTATTTCACCGCATCACGCCCACGCCTTCAGCATCTTACTACATGGATGTGCGCACTTTATTTTGCGATTACCAACCCGTTTATCTCCGGCTTTTCTGGCAATAGCACCAATTTTATGCGGACCTTAGCCCCCGATACCTTAGCCCATAACCTCCATGGGATATGGATATATCTTGTCGGGCCTTTTATGGGGGCGGCTATTGCGTTGCAACTCGCCCGCTTCCTCGTCTCTCATCATGGCCTGCGGGAGGCACGCATCGTCAATTTTGGCCATCATGGCCGCGTACCCCGCTATTCCGCCCCGGAGGCCAAAGGCCCTTCACCTGACGAGTTAAAACGTGAGAATAAAAAAGAGGCTGCTCAACAAGACACCCCTTAGTCCGGCTCATCATCCAATACACGGATAGGCTCTTGCCCGCGTGTGAGGTCCCTCAGCCATGCCTCAACCTCCTCACGCGCTTGCACGGGGACAGCCAGCTCCATCACGGCCCCTGCCGCACCAAAAGTACAATCGCGCACCTCCACACGCCATCCCGGTAATTTGGCTTCTACCTCCGCATAAATCGGGAAAGGACAGTGGAAGCCTAGCCGAACCCGCTCGACCCACTCACTCTTTGCTGCCTCGCGCAAACAAGCTGCTGCTGCCCCACCATAGGCCCGCACCAGCCCCCCAGCCCCAAGCTTCACCCCCCCAAACCAGCGGGTGACAACGACCATAACCCCCTCAAAATCCTGCCCTTCTATCGCGGAGAGGATAGGCCGCCCTGCCGTGCCAGAGGGTTCCCCATCATCATAAACACGGTACCGCCCCCCAACACGAAACGCCCAGCAATTATGCGTTGCCTCTGGCACAGCCACTTGGGCCAGAAAGGCCATCGCTCCGGCTTCATCCTCCACAGGGGCGGCCATAGCGCGGAACACACTATGGCGAATAATCGTTTCATGCTCGGCTATGCCGTCTAATGTCCAAGTCATACGCTCATTCTGCCCTAGAAAGGCTGTGCCCGCCAAGCCACACTATAGGCTGCTTTTGCTTCCCTCTCACATGAGAAAGGCCTTTTCCTCTTAAAGGCCAAAAGCACGCTATGGAAAATCCCGCCCTATCGCGCTACTACTGCCTTCATCCACAAGGCTAGAATGGGACAATATCCAGCCTATTACACAAGGGTAAAAGAGGATCACACTGCCATGCTTTCCACGCTGACAAACCGTCTCAATGCGTTTTGTGGTCGTCATGTTGCCCTTGTATTAACCATTTTTACCTTGTTATGTGCTGGCTCGGCATGGCTTAGCCTTAACCATCTCGGCATCACAACCGAGACCGATAAGCTCTTTGCCGATACCCTCCCTTGGAAGCAAAAAAACCATCAATTAGAAGAACTTTTCCCCGGCGAGAAGAACACCCTCGTCGCCATCATCAACTCCGCTACGCCTGAAGAAGGGCGCGAGGCAGCGCACGATCTTGCCGCCATCCTCGCACAAGACCATGAGCATTTCGATAAAGTCAGCCAACCTGATGCTGACCCTTTCTATACCCGTAATGCCTTCCTCTTTATCGATACAAAAGAGCTAGAACCCCTGCTCGATTCCATCATCGCCGCACAACCATTCCTCGGCACCTTAGCTGCCGACCCTTCTGCGCGCGGCCTCTTTGGCACATTCGGCCTTATGGCAACAGCCCTTAAAACTGGCCAACCCATCCCTACTAGCTTCAATACCGCTCTTGATGGCCTAACCCATACCTTAGAGCAAGGCATGACAGGCCAAGCCGCCCCCCTCTCTTGGGAGAAATTACTCTCCGGTGGTTTGAGCGACCTTGGCGGGCATTACCAATTTGTCGTCACCCATCCACGACCTGATTTCTCCTCCTTCGAGCCCTCAGAGGCCGCCACAAAAACCATGCGTGCGGCCTTAAACACACTGCCCAGCGTCAAAGCAGGACGGACCCATGCGCTCATCACCGGGGAAGCGAAACTCAGTGATGAGGAGTTCTCCACTGTTGCCCAAGGGATGGTCATCGGCCTTATCATTTCTTTCGCCCTTGTTGCGCTTTGGCTCATCCTTGCCGTGCGGACATTGCGCGTTGCTATCCCCATCCTCCTGACGCTCATCATTGGCTTGTTGCTCACAACAGGGTTTGCAGCCTTAATTGTCGGCACCTTGAATATGATTTCGGTCGCCTTTGCCATCTTATTCGTTGGGATTGCGGTCGATTTCGCCATTCAATTTGGTGTGCGCTTCCGCTGCCAAAAGGATGAGCAGAACCAACCCCTCGCCCCCCTTGCAGCCTTAGAGCGCACCGGCAAAGAAAGTGGCCCGCAAATCTTTGTTGCCTCCCTAGCAACAGCGGCGGGCTTCCTCGCTTTCACACCCACGAATTTTGTAGGGGTTGCCCAATTAGGGCTTATTGCTGGGGGCGGGATGATCATCGCCTTCTTCTGCACCCTGACTCTTCTACCCGCTTTGCTGATGGCCTTCCGCGCCAAACCGGGGGCGAGCAGCACGGGCTTTACATCTCTCCTGCCGATAGACCGCGCTTTACAGCGTTATCGCACCCCTGTTCTGAGCATTTTTGGGGTGCTCGGCCTTATCGGGCTTTGCCTCATCCCACGCCTAAGCTTTGATGCCGACCCCCTCCATACCAAAAAGCCTGACACAGAGGGCATGAAGGCCCTTAATCTGCTGGAGGAAAACCCCCTCACAACCCCGTATAATGCCCAAGTCCTCACCCCAGACATCGCTACCGCTGCACGCCAAGCGGCGGCCTTTAACAAGCTCGAAAGCGTGCATGATGTCCTCTGGCTTGGGGCCCTCGTCCCCGATGACCAAGACGCTAAAATCCAGCTCATCCATGATGCAGGCGACATCATCCTCCCTACCTTAGATGTTAACCACCCAGCCCCGCCCCCTTCCGCCGCGGAACTCCGCCAAGCAGCCCTTAAAGCCGCTCATTCTTTTGATGGGTTAGACGGTAAATTAACCCCCGCCCTCGCTGCTTTACATAATGCGCTTTTACGCCTCTCTACCGCCCCTGATGCCACATTGCTCTCCACCAATGAGGCCCTCACCCACTTCCTCCCCGCAGAGCTTAACCAGCTTAAAACGCTCCTAGTCCCCCCACCGTCCATTACGATGCAGAGCATCCCGGCCCATATCCGTGCCGACTATATTGCCTCTAACGGGGCCTATCGTTTGGTCATTCACCCCAAAGGGCAGATGTCCGAGACTAAAACGCTCCATCGCTTCGTCAATGAGCTAGAGACGGTCACCCCTGATATTTCCGGCCCAGCTTTGGAGATTATCGCCAGTGCCCAGACCATCACACACGCCTTTATTACCGCAGCTATCTGCGCCATTATCGCCATTGCGCTGATTTTACTCATCACATTGCGCCGCGTGCTCGATAGCCTCCTCGTGCTGTTGCCCTTGCTCCTCTCCTCACTCCTCACGGTGATTCTCGTCATCACGGTGCCAGAGCAACTCAATTACGCGAACATCATCGCCTTACCCCTTTTGCTAGGGGTCGGGGTGTCCTTTAACATCTATTTCGTCATGAACTGGCGTGCAGGGTTGCATAATCCCCTTTCCTCCCCCACAGCACGAGCGGTTTTATTCTCTGCCCTGACAACTGGTTCCGCCTTTGGCTCTTTGGCGGCCTCTATTCATCCGGGCACCGCTAGTATGGGGCGGCTTTTGCTCCTCTCCCTCACCTGCACGCTCATCTGCTCACTTTTCTTTATCCCCGCCCTCTTACCGGGGAAAAAAGGGACCTCACAGTGAACGTCTTTTAAAAAAACCGGCTGATTATAAAGGATTTTCCACATCTCTTTTTATTAATCGATTCTCCATATCTCTGTTAGAGGTTTATTTAATGAGCCTCTTTGCGCCTCTTTTGCGTTAGATCAATGTTCTAACATCTTTTTAATCATCTTGTGGGACCGAAAAATCATAACGAGGTCCCAAGCGATGCCCAAAAGACCCTTTCCCCATATCGTCCTTTACACCACGCTCCTGACAGCTGGCCTGGGCACCACACTGTCACCTGCTCGTGCTGAACCAAGCAGCACAACTCCCGCTAATACCGATTCTTCACAGCCAAAACGCAGCATTCTCGACCGCATCATGCACACAGCACCGGGCGGCTGCCCAGCTGAAGCCCCCCAACCCAACCCTTATGGCATTTGGGCCCGTGGGGATGGGAGTGAGACAGGCTTCGGCCCCGTCTCCCAATATGGTACCCCAGCGGGGATGGATAGCATCAGCCAGCCTAAAACCGGCCTTTGTGACCGTGGCGACCCTTTTGATAGCTATAAGCACATGAAGCTTAATGATAGCGGCTCCATCTGGCTTAGCCTTGCTGGGGAAACACGGCTGAATAACTGGTACGATAGACGGCCTGTCTTTGGTGCAGCGATTGACCCTACCACCTCCATGAAGGCCCGCCCCTTTAACTCTGGCCGCTTTGCTGTCCGTAATCTTTGGAGTGCGGACCTCCATTTTGGCCAGCATGTACGCTTCTTTGGCCAACTTATTAACGCTGATGCTGGTGGGTGGCGCGGCTATAGCTATGATGGCACCTTCCGTAAAAACTTAGACCTTCAACAAGCGTTTGTAGAGCTTAGCGGCAATGCTGTTGGAGGGCATGGCGGCTTCATCTTTGGGCGGCAACAATTCCTTGATGCGCCTGACTATATGATCGGCAATCGCGATGTGCTGAACGTCCCACTCAGCTGGGATGGGTTCCGCATTTACGAGCATTGGAACCGCGTCCGGTTTGATGGTTTTTATTTCATCAATACAAAGAACAACCATACAGATAGCTTCCGTGGGGGGAACTCCCTTTTCCACGACACACTTGATTATAAAACCCGCCTTTATGGGGCCAACATCACCTATGCGCCGCCGGATTTCCACTTCCTTGGGGAGGCAGGATATTCCTTCATCAACATCTTCTATTATGGCTATGAGCTTAACGGCGGGCCTGCCCAGCAAACAGTGATGTATAATGCCTCCGCCTTAGGCCACACCAAACGCAATAATTTTGGCATGCGGTGGCATGGGGAGGCCGGGCCTATCAGCTTCTCCTTTGGGGGAGCGTATCAGCAGGGGCGGTTCTATCAATCTTATAACGCCGCAAACCATTATGATAAAATGAACCGCCATGTAAATGCGTGGTCCATGAATGGCACAGTAGATTACCATTTCCGCCATGTTATGTGGCATCCTACCATCGGTGTGCAGGGCGATGCTTATTCCGGCGGTGGCGCACGCGGGACGACAGGCAGTGTGAACACCTACATCGAACCCTTCGGTGTAAACACGAATTATCTGGACCCCACCAATTACCTCACCGGGCAAAACTTGATCGACTTTGCCCCAAAGGCGAGCTTCTCCCCCACCAACTATCTGACCTTCCAGCTCAAACTACCTATTTATTGGCGTTACAGCACAGGGGATGATACATACTCCATCTATGGGCGTAACATCTTCCAACGGCAATTTATCTCTGGGATGTATAGTGCCTATAACCGCGATTCTTTCGTCGGCATTGCTCCACAAATGGCTGCCAGCCTACGCCTTGGTCCACATTTAACATGGGATCATCACGTCGTCCGCTTCCTTACATCCCACGCCATGCACCAAGCTGGCGCACATGATGCCACCTATTACCAATCTTCTCTAACATTAACTTACTAAATCCTTTCCTCATCCCCGCTTAAATGTGCGGGGATAAAGCCCTTTTTATCCCCAGCATTTACATTGTAACCCCAATGAGTCCATTATCCGCCCCGCCATTATCCTATTTAATCTACCCTGAAAGTCTTTCCCATGCAGGCTGTCTTTCGCAACGCTATGAGCCGCCTTGGCTCCCCTGTCGTCTTAGTGACAACGGACGGGCCAGCAGGCCGTCAGGGGTTAACAGTCTCTGCCATTACCAGCGTCACAGATGCTCCCCCCACTGTGCTGATCTGCCTAAATCGTGCCAATCATTCCCATGAGGCCTTTTTAAGCAATAAACGCCTTGGGATTAGCATCCTCGGCAAAGGCCACGATGATCTTGCCTACGCCTTTGCCAATAGCCAACTCACCGCGGCAGAACGTTTCGCTCACGGTCCATGGCATCCCGGCCCGCTCGGCTCCCCCTTATTAGACGGGGCACTGGCCACACTTGATTGTACGATAGAGGATATGCACGCCATCGGCACGCATGACGTTCTCATCTGCCGAGTGCATGCCATCACAATAGATGATGGGACACGCCACGGGCTAACATGGTTTGACCGGGCCTTCCATCACCTACCGACACGTGCCTAAAACAGGGCATCGCTTAGTAATTTTACATTCAGCCCGACAATCACCAGCACCACAAGCCACGCCAAAACAGCCCATAAAGGCGCAAGACGAAACGCCCCCATCTTCCGCCGGCTTGAGACAAACCAAACGAGCGGAATCATCGCAAAGGGTAACTGCATGGAAAGGACGATCTGACTCAATACGAGCAAGTCCCCCACCTTCCCCTGCCCATAAAGAGCGACAATAACAATAACGGGCAACACGGCTATGCCACGGGTGATGAGTCGCCGCAGCCAATAAGGCAACCGTAAGTGAAGAAAGCCTTCCATCACGATTTGCCCTGCTAACGTCCCCGTAACGGTGGAGTTTGTGCCCGCAGCAAGCAACGCTACGGCAAATAAGGTCGAGGCCAGCCCAAAGCCCAACACGGGCGAAAGCAGACGCCACGCATCGCTAATCTCAGCCACATTTTGATATTTCGTGCCATGGAACGCCGCAGCAGCCACAATTAAAATCGCAGCATTAATGAACAAAGCCAGCGTTAAGGCCAATGTGCTATCCCATGTCGCCCAGCGCAGCGCATCCCGCCGCCCTTCCTCCGTACGCGGGTAAGAGCGGCTTTTTACCAAAGAGGAATGGAGATAAAGATTATGAGGCATAACTGTAGCCCCAATAATCCCAATCGCCACATACAGCATATCGGGGTTCGTCAAAATATGTGGCGATGGCACAAAGCCTTTTAAAATCCCCCCAATAGACGGGGATGCCGCCACAAGCTGTATGCCAAAGCACACGGCAATAATCCCCAAAAGGGTTATCACAAAAGCTTCCAGCGCGCGCATCCCACGCTGCATGAGCAATAAGACAAGAAAAACATCCAAAACGGAAATTAACGTCCCGACCATAATAGAAAGGCCAAACAATAAGTTCAGCGCAACAGCCGTGCCGATAACTTCGGCCAAATCACACGCAATGATGGCGACTTCACAAGTCAGCCACAGGGGGATGTTTGCCCAACGTGGTAACCAGTCGCGGCAGGCTTGGGCAAGGTCACGCCCTGTTACAATCCCCAACCGTGCCGCAAGGGCTTGGAGCAGGACCGCCATAATATTGGCCAGCAAAATGACCGATAGTAAGCGATACCCAAACCGTGCCCCACCTTGTAGGTCTGTAGCCCAATTACCGGGGTCCATATACCCCACGGCAACCATATAGCCGGGGCCAATAAAGGCTAAAAACCGCCTCAGCCAGAAGCTTGCCCGCGCCGGTACAGCCACAGCACCACGTGCAGCATCCTCAACAGGCATATAGTCTGCCTTAGGCACGCTTTAATCCTTTACGTTAGAGGGGCTAATCAGGACGCCGCCTCACCTTTAAACCAGACTTCAACAGGGCCATTCAGCTTTAACGTCATCGGCCGGCCCCGCCGGTCTAAAGACCGCCCTACAGAGACACGAATCCACCCCTCACTTACGCAATATTCCTCAACATTGGTCTTTTCTTCCCCTTTAAAGCGCACACCAATGCCGCGGCCCAATATCTCCTCATTATAATAAGGGCTATCAGGGTAGATGGAGAGGCGATCAGGTAATGTATCACTCATCGAATCAGTTATCCTTTCACTAAAATTCAACAAATCATTCTGGAAGATCACACACCAAAAGGAAGCCCTCTTTAAGCGACTTCAAACATCGCTTCAACTTCCACCGGGGCATTCAGCGGTAAGCTCGGCACACCAACGGTCGAGCGGGCATGTTGGCCTATTGCCCCAACAAACACCGCAGCAGCAAGGTCAGAAGCCCCATTCATCACGGCAGCATGATCGGTAAAATCAGGCGTGCAGGCCATAAAACCACCAAGACGCACAATCTGCCTCACACGGGAGAGGTCACCCCCCAAAGCCGTATTAAGCTGAGCCAGGATATTGATAAAACATGCTCGCGCGCACGCTACACCCGCTTGATTAGAGACCTCACCACCCAGCTTACCAGTAATCAACAATTTACCATCCACTAACGGCAATTGCCCAGAGACAACCAGCAAATTACCCGTCCGCACAACGGGGAGGTAATTCGCCACAGGGGCAGCGGCAACAGGGAGCTCAATATTTAAAGCTGCAAGACGATTTGCCGGTGTGGACATAGTATTCTTCCTTTCTTCTTATCGCGCTCATGACATGAGCCTAACATACCCTGCGCTGTAAAGCCTCGCTTGCCAAGAGGAACAAAGCAAGAAATCCCCCCTTACCCGGCAGCACGTCCCAAAGCCTGCGTTAAGTCTGCCAAAATATCCTCTGGATGCTCCAACCCAATCGACAACCGCACATAGCCGGGGGAGACCCCTGCCGCCTTTTGCTCCGCCTCGCTCAACTGCGCATGGGTTGTAGAGGCAGGATGAATCGCAAGGCTCCGCGCATCACCAATATTGGCGACATGATAAAACAGCTCCAACGCATCAATAAAACGCTGGCCTGCCTCACGCCCGCCAGAAAGCTCAAAGCCGACAAGCCCGCCAAAGCCCCCCTGCAAAACAGCTTCCGCACGCTGCCGTACCTCACCCTCCTGCAAGGCGGGATAGATAACGCGCTGCACGTCAGGACGCCCCTGCAAAAACTGCGCCACTTTTAGCGCATTCTCGCAATGGCGCGGCATCCGTAATGGTAAGGTCTCCACCCCTTGCAAAAGCTGGAAGGCATTAAAAGGCGAAAGAGCCGCCCCACCATCGCGCAGCAATACCGCTCTTGCCCGCAGCGCATATGCAACTGGCCCTAAAGGACGAGCAGCCTCCGTCCAAACCGCCCCATGATAGCTTGGGTCTGGCTGTGTGAGCAGCGGGTGACGCTGCCCCCATTCAAACTGCCCACCATCAATCACTAACCCACCAATAGAGGTCCCATGCCCGCCAATATATTTGGTCGCCGAATACACCACAATCGCCGCACCATGCGCTAAGGGACGTGCCAATAACGGGGCGGCCGTATTATCAACAATCAGAGGGATCCCCAAGGCGCGCCCCGCTTTGGCAATCGCTGCCATGGGAGCGACAATCAATTTAGGGTTCGGCAAAGTTTCTACATACCATGCCCGCGTCCGCTCATCACTTGCCGCTTCAAAGGCTGCCGGGTCAGATGGGTCCACAAAACGCACCTCTATACCCATCATCTTGAGGGTATGGGCAAAGAGATTCCACGTCCCCCCATATAAGTCTGTCCCGCTGACGATATTATCCCCAACCTCCGCGAGATTTTGCACCGCTACAGCCGATGCCGCCTGACCAGACGCCACCGCTACAGCCGCTGCTGCCCCCTCTAACGCGGCCATGCGTTTTTCAAACACATCAACTGTTGGGTTTGTCAGGCGGGAATAAATCATCCCCACATCCTTCAACGCAAACCGGTCCGCCGCTTGCTGGCTGCTCTCAAATTGATAAGAGGTCGTCTGATGGATAGGTGGCACGACAGACCCCGTCACCGGGTCAGCCCGCCAACCAGCATGCAGGGCTAATGTTTCGGGGTGATATGTAGTGCGTGCCATGGGGGCCTCCTCGGTACTATCTCATCCATAAGACGAACAAGCAAAACGGACTTTATCCCTTTAGGACATATTATACCCCATCAGCACAACTACCCCCTGCCGATGACCCTCTTTGAAAGACATAAGAACACCTAATATGTTACCTTTTTAAAATAATCTCCAAAACCTAAACTCGTTGTAATAGCTCTCATAGGGAATATAGGATTGATTTTATCCATAATAACTCTATAAGCGGCGGTTCTTCTTATAATTTCAGTCCGTTAGAGGGTTACAGTCATGCAGCTCGCTTCCCTTATTCGCAATGAAACAGGCCTTGATAATGCGCCAACGGTCGTTCTGCTTCATGGTGTTTTTGGGCGGGCGCGTAACTTGGGCATCCTACAACGGGCCCTTAGCCCTTATTTTAACACGGTTGCTTTTGACCTCCGTTGCCATGGCGAGAGCGACCACGCCCCCATCTCCTACCCGGAAATGGCCAAAGATGTACTTGAAAGCATGGATGCACTCGGTATTGAGAAAGCCCATCTCGTAGGCCATTCCATGGGCGGGAAAACAGCCATGGCCACCACGCTGACCGCCCCGGAACGTATTGAAAAGCTGCTCATCGCCGACATCGCCCCCGATACGATGATTCATGGCCAGCATGACCTTGCCCAACAGCTTTATCATACGCCGCTTCCTGCCCTCAGCAGCCATGCCGAAATCCGCAAGTTCCTTCATGACCTCACCGATGACCCCTCCGTAGGCGAGCTCATTGCCCAGCACATCACCCCCGGTGACCCTGCCCAATGGAATATCGGTGTGACGGATATTGTCGCTAGCTTCCCCGTGATTCAGGAATGGCCAGTCGAAGCCTTTAGCGGCAAAACATGGGACGGCCCTGCCCTCTTTATCCGTGGCGGGGATTCACCTTACATCAAGCCCCATCATCATGCTGTCATTCAGGATTACTTCCCCAAAGCGGAGGTCAAGACCATCCCCAATACCGGCCATTGGCTGCATGTGGAAGATGCCCCCAGCTTTAACGCCATGATGTTGGACTTCTTCCGCGGGTAACCCCATCAAAAAAGGCCGCCCTCATCAAAGGAGCGGCCCTTTTTAACATCAGCCCTTCTTTAAACGCTCAGAGAGGCTGAGGGCGTGGGCATCTAACCCTTCCTCCCGTGCCAAAATCACCCCAGCAGGGCCGACCTGTCTCAACCCTTCCATATCTGTCTCGATAGAGGTTGTCCGTTTAAGGAAGTCATAAACCGAAAGGCCAGAGGCAAAACGGGCCGTGCGACTTGTCGGCAGAACATGATTCGGCCCACCAACATAATCCCCTACGGCCTCCGGGCAGAACCGCCCCATAAAGATAGCCCCTGCATGGCGAACCTTCTGGCTAAAGGCCCGTGGTTCATCCAACAGCACCTCCAAATGCTCTGGGGCGAACTCATTCACCACATCAGCAGCCTCATCTTCGCTATGGACAATCACCACAGCCCCGCAATCTGCCCAACTTTTCCGCGCGATATCTGCACGGGGAAGGGTCTTTAACTCCGCCTCAACCGCAGCGATGACCTTATCAGCAAAGGCTTCATCCTGCGTAATCAGCACTGATTGTGCCTGCTCATCATGTTCAGCTTGGGCGAGGAGGTCAATCGCGACAAGGCGCGGGTCATTCTTCCCATCCGCGACCACCACAACCTCGGATGGCCCGGCGATGCTATCAATCCCCACATGGCCAAAAACTTGCCGCTTCGCCTCTGCTACAAACGCATTACCCGGCCCTACGATACGGTCCACCGGGGCGATGCTCTGCGTGCCATAGGCCAAAGCCCCTACCGCTTGCGCCCCGCCAACACGGTAAATCTCCGTCACACCACAAAGGCGCGCGGCCTCCATCACGAGCGGATTCAGCACGCCATCTGGCGTTGGCACACACATCGCCAACCGCTTCACCCCCGCAACATGCGCTGGTAGAGCATTCATCAACACAGAGGAGGGATAAGCCGCCTTCCCACCGGGGACATAAAGCCCTGCCGCATCGAGCGGTGTCCAGCGCATCCCCAAACGCAAGCCTGCCTCATCCGTATAATCAAGGTCTTTAGGGAGCTGCGCTTCATGAAAGGCCCGAATCCGCTTTGCTGCAAAGGCCAGAGCCTCCTTTGTCTCCGGCGCAACACGCGCAGCGGTTTCGGCAATCTCTGCCTCACTGATGCGTAGCTGCCCTGCCTCCAATGTGAGGCGGTCAAACCGCGCTGTATAAGCACAAAGGGCCTCATCACCCCGCTTTTGCACATCTGCCAGAATCGCACGCACAGGCTCTGCGACAGAGCCGCTTTGCTCTCCCCGGCGAGCCAGAACCGCCTTTAAATGCGCCTTAAACTCTGGCGATGCGGTATCAAGACGCTTCATCAAGCACACTCCCCTTGCTGCATAGATTGCGCCACAGCCGCCCGGAAACGCTCAATCAAAAGCCCGACTTCCTCCGGTCGCGTCTTTAAGGCGATGCGATTTACAATCAACCGGCTTGTAATATGCGCAATCGTCTCAACCTCCTCCAACCCATTGGCCCGCAAGGTCGAGCCGGTATCGACAAGGTCCACAATCACATCAGCCATATCAAGGGCCGGGGCAAGCTCCATCGCCCCATGGAGATGCACAATCTCCGCATTCACCGCGCGCGAGGCAAAATGACGCCGCGCAATGGCCGGATATTTTGTAGCCACACGCAAGCGGGACCGCCCCTCTGGCGGCTCATCCTCCCCACTCCCTTTAGGCCGCGCAACAGCGATACGACACCCGCCTATCCCAAGGTCTAGCGGGGCATAAAGGTCGGGGTAGTCAAACTCCATCAGCACATCAGCCCCGCAGACGCCAATATCCGCCCCGCCATAAGCCACAAAGGTAGCAACATCAAAAGACCGCACCCGCACGACATCCAAATCCGGGCTAGAGGTCGGAAAACGCAAACGGCGGCTGCTCTCATCAAGGCAATCTTTTGCTGGTTCAAAGCCTGTATGATGCAACACAGGGCGCAAAGCTTTAAGAATCCGCCCCTTTGGGAGGGCCAGAATAAGCGGCGTTTTTACCTGCGTTTCACTCATCATTTACGCTCCTGCTCACATAACCCCCCCAGCTTAGCAAAGCCCTGCCTACCCCGCTACAGGCCAGAGAGCCTCCAGGTCCTTCCTGCGGGCACGGGCTAGCCGATTCGCCACAAGGACAGACCGTGCCTCCGCAACAGCTTTATCCAAATCATCATTGACCAACACATAATCAAACTCTGGCCAATGAGACATCTCGCCCATAGCGGCCTTCATGCGGGCGGCAATTTCCGCATCGCCATCGGTCTTACGCCCCCGTAAACGGGCTTCTAATTCCTCCAAAGAGGGCGGTAGAACAAACAACCCCACTACATCACCTGCCATGGCCTGACGCATCAGACGATGGCCTTGCCAATCAATATCCAAAATCACATCCCGCCCAGCGGCAAGAGCAGCTTCTAACGGGGCACGGGGAGTGCCATAGCCACGGCCAAACACTTCTGCCCATTCCAGCAACTCCCCCGCTTCGGCCATGCGGCGGAAGGTTGGCATATCGCGGAAGTAATAATGCACCCCTTCTTCCTCACCGGGGCGAGGTGCACGCGTTGTGACAGAAATAGAGGTAAAGATGGTCGGGTCGGCCTCACGCAGAGCTTGCGCTATGGTGGATTTTCCCGCCCCTGAAGGCGCAGAAATAACCAAACACACACCCCGCCGTGATGGCTTTGCCATAACATCCCCTCGCTTGATATTTTATAATCCGCCTCATGTGCCAGAAAAAAAGCCCCATGACCAGCAACCCCTTTATCAGGCTAAACACGATAGTTTTACGTTACGCTGCGGTTTCTACTGGCCTTTTTGGTTAAGTTTGCTTTATCCTCCCAATGGGGAGCTTCCCTAAAGAAGGGACACGCTCACCCTTGTGCAGCCTTGCACAAGTCACGCTACATAAGGAGTACCATCATGGCATGGAACACACCGAAAGTAACCGAAATCCCCTTGGGCGGCGAAATCAACTCTTATGTCTGCGGCGAGACGAAATAACCTCTCCGCAGCCATGCGTTTAGGGTGGGAGGCTCCTTTTTACAGCCTGCCACCCTATCCATGCGCCTCCCCCAACCTGCATAATCATAATACAGGCTCAAAACGGTATCGGCGCATAGGTGGACATAACCGTATGAGGCCATCTTCATGCTTGATGTCATTATTTTAGGGGCCGGTGCGGGGGGAGGTTTCCCACAATGGAACTCCGCCGCAAAAGGCTGCCTCCTCGCCAGAGAAGGCAAAAAGGCCAAAGCCCGCACGCAAGCCTCCCTCGCCGTAAGCGGGGATGGGCAGCATTGGTTCCTCCTCAATGCCTCACCAGACCTCCGCCAGCAAATTCTCGCTACCCCGGCTTTACATCAAACAGGGGCTATGCGCGGTACCCCCATCCAGGGGGTCATCCTTGCTGGGGCGGAAATTGATGCCATTACCGGGCTGCTCACCCTCCGCGAGCGTGAACCTTTCACCCTTATGGGCAGCCCTTCCACTCTCGCTCAACTCGACCGCAACCCCATTTTTGAAGCCCTAGATCGCAGCATCATCCCCCGCCTCCCCCTCACCGAGGACGCACCTGTGCCGCTCTTGCTGAAAGATGGTTCTCCTTCTGGTTTGATGCTGGAAGTCTTTACCGTGCCGGGCAAAGCCCCGCTTTATGTGGAGCATGAAGGCACAAAACCCGATGATACGCTTGGCCTTGCCCTCTCTGATGGGCAGAAAACGATGCTTTTCATCCCCGGCTGTGCGGAAATCACCCCCGCCCTTAAAGAGCGTGTCAGCCATGCAGACCTTCTCTTTTTTGATGGCACACTCTGGCATGATGATGAGATGATTCGCGCCGGGCTAAGCCCCAAAAGCGGGCATCGCATGGGCCATGTCTCTGTAAATGAAGCCGATGGCCCCCTCGCGCAATTTGCCCATTGCACGAAGCCGCAGAAGGTCTTCATCCATATCAATAACTCCAACCCCATCTTACTAGATGATAGCCCCCAACATCACGCTGCTAAACAAGCTGGCTGGATTGTGGGGGAAGATGGGATGCGCTTTCAACTAAAGGCCGAATCATGAGCACTCTCCTCACACCAGATGAACTTGAAGCCCGCCTCCGTGCCATCGGGGCAGAACGCTATCACCGCCAACATCCGCTCCATAAAGCGATGTATGAAGGCAAGCTGACCAAAGGGCAGCTCCAAGCCTGGGCCTTAAACCGCTATTATTACCAAGCGCAGATTCCCAAAAAAGACGCAACCCTCCTCGCTCGCCTCCCCACGACTGAACTCCGCCGGGAATGGCGACGCCGTATTGAAGACCATGACGGCACCGCCTCCAGCCCCGGCGGGATTGCACGCTGGCTAAAGCTGACGAGCGGATTAGGGCTGGATGATGCTTATGTAGAAAGCCTTGAGGGCCTCCTACCAGCAACACTCTTTGCGGTAGATGCTTATGTAGCCTTTGTGCGCGACCGCTCCATACTCGCTGCCATTGCCTCCTCCTTAACGGAGCTTTTCTCCCCCACCATCATTGGAGAGCGTATGGAGGGGATGCTCCGTAATTATTCTTATATCTCGGAGGAGACTTTGGCCTATTTCAAGCCGCGTCTCACCCAAGCCCCGCAGGATTCCACCTTCGCGCTTAATTACGTCAAAACCCATGCCCGCACGCCAGAGCAACAGCAAGAAGTCCTCCACGCATTAGAGTTTAAATGCGCTATCCTCTGGCAACTTCTGGATGCGCTGGACCACGCTTATGTAGAAGGCAACATCCCCCCCGGTGCCTTTGTGCCAGACATCCCCTAACATCCCCAACCGCCTGAAAGACCCCTATGCCTAACCCCGCATCTCCCCCCATCGTGACTGAAGACTCGTGCCCCGGTTTCAGCCGTGGGTATCGCCTCCAACATGATAAAGTGCGGGAGCAATGGGTCATTCAGGCCCCAGAGCGGGCCTTCCTTGCCGATGCAATCGCTGTGGCCATCCTCCAAGAACTTGATGGCCATACCTCCATCAGCACCATCATCGACCGCCTCGCCGAACGCTATCAAGCCCCACGTGCGCAGATTGCAGCCGATGTTCTCACCCTTTTATCCGACCTAACTGAAAAGCGGATTCTCCGCCTGTGAGTACACCTCGCCCCCCTGCCCCGATGAGCTTACTGGCAGAGCTGACCCATCGCTGCCCGCTCTCCTGCCCTTATTGCTCCAACCCCCTCGAGCTTGAACGCAAAGCGCAAGAGCTTGAGACGCAAGACTGGCTCCGCATTTTAGAAGAAGCCGCCGCTATGGGGGTGTTGCAGGTCCATTTTTCTGGCGGGGAGCCTATGGCCCGCCCAGACCTTTATACGCTCATCGCCCATGCGCATAAGCTTAATCTCTATACCAACCTCATTACCTCTGGCGTCCTCATCACCGCTCAAAGCATGAAGCAGCTTGATGAAAGCGGGCTAGACCATGTCCAACTCTCCTTCCAAGACACCGACCATGCAGAGGCCGACCGGCTCAGTGACTTCCCCCAAGTCCAACCCCGTAAACTGGAAGCCGCCCAACTTATCAGGGCGGCGGGGATTCCCCTTACGCTGAACTTCGTCCTCCAAAAAGCTAATATTTCCCGTATTCCTGCCATGTTTGCCCTTGCCCGCCAGCTTGATGCCCAACGGGTGGAGATGGCTCATACGCAATATTACGGTTGGGCTCTCAAAAACCGCGCCGCCTTGCTCCCCTCCCGCGCACAGCTAGAGGAAGCCGCACGTTATGTCGCGCAGGAGGAGGCCAAAGGCGGCTTAGCCATTGACTACGTCACACCCGATTATTATGCCGACCGCCCCAAACCCTGCATGGGCGGTTGGGGGCAACGCTTCCTCAATATTTCACCCTCTGGCCATGTCCTACCCTGCCATGCAGCAGAGACCATCCCCGCCCTCCAATTTGACTCCGTGCGGGAGCGGTCCCTTAGCGATATTTGGTATCACTCCCGCGCTTTTACCCTCTTTCGTGGCACAGCATGGATGCCAGAGCCCTGCGCCTCTTGCGCACGCAAAGAGATTGACTGGGGCGGCTGCCGCTGCCAAGCCCTCGCCCTGCTCGGCGATGCCACACAAACCGACCCTGTTTGCACCCTCTCCCCCCACCGTCATCTCATTGATGACGCCATTGCCGAAGCTGAAAAAACCGACACGCAACACTTTATGTACCGCCGCATGGGGGCTACATCTTTGCAGAAAACACGCCTCTAACCTTGCACTCCCCAGATAGACTCCCTAAGAGGGGGGCATCTCCCCCTTTATGGACCCCAGCATGAACGCCCCAGATATCAGCATCATCATCCCTTGCTATAATGAGGTCGAGAATGTCGCTCCTCTGGTAGAGGCTCTTGAGGGCGTTCTAACAGATGTGGCGTGGGAAGTTGTTTTTGTTGATGATAACTCCCCCGATGGCACGATGAAGGCCGTCCGCAAGCTAGCAGAAACGAAACCTTATGTGCGTGGCATCCTGCGCATTGGGCGGCGCGGGCTGTCCTCCGCTGTGATTGAAGGGGCTTTAAGTGCCTCCGCCCCCATCATCGCTGTGATGGATGGCGACCTCCAGCATGATGAAACCTGCTTGCGTGAGATGATCACGGCCCTCCAAACCGACCGTGCCGACATTGCGGTTGCTAGCCGTCATATCAAAGGGGGAAGTAATGAGGGCCTCTCCAACGGGTGGCGGCGTTTCCTCTCCAATGCGGGCATCTGGGCAGCACAATGGCTCCTAAACGTCCCCCTCACCGACCCGATGAGCGGCTTTTTCGCCGTCAAGCGCACGGTCTTTACACAACGTGCCCCTTTCCTCGATGGCCATGGCTTTAAAATCCTGCTAGACCTCATGATTGCGCAGAAAGAGCCGCTCCGCGTTCACGAAGTCCCCATGACATTCCGCAATCGCGCTCATGGGGAGAGCAAACTGGATTCCAGCGTCATGTTCATTTTTGCGCAAAACCTGGCTAAGAATAGCTTCCGCCGCCGCCCCGCCCTCGCTTATGGGGCCATAGGCTTAGCCGGGCTTGGCATAGCAGTGGGGCTTAAAGCTCTATGCACCCACTGCCGCCATTCATCATCCTCATAAACCAACCACGCGCTTAGGCAGGCTTATACAACAACGCCTTCACCACGCGCGCCACGCTCTCCTGCCAATGCGGCAAACGCACCCCAAAAACACGCTGAAGCTTGCTATTATCCAGCCGTGAATCCGCAGGACGTGCCGCCGGAGTTGGCCAATCTGCTGTTGTGATAGCCTCCATCCCCGGCATAGGCTGACCATATTGTACCGCTTGCTCTAGCGCATAATGAGCCAGCTCATACCATGTAGCCTCACCAGCCCCACTCGCATGGAAGATACCCGCATAAGCATCCTGCCAACCTGTCTCTTCAATTTTGCGTAGAATCTCTAAAATAACGGCCGCTAAATCATCCGATGATGTTGGATTCCCCCTCTGGTCCCCCACAACGCGCAGATGAGGAGCCTTTGCTCCCGCATTGAGCATCGTTTTTACAAAGTTCTTCCCATGGTCGGAATACACCCATGCCGTCCGCAAAATAATGCTACGCGGTTGGGCCTGCAACACGGCAGCCTCTCCCTCGGCCTTGGTCCGCCCATAAGCCGTTACAGGATGAATCGGATCACTCTCTTTATACGGGGCCCCTTTTGTGCCATCAAACACATAATCCGTTGAAACATGAATCAACGGGATACCCCGTTTTGCGGCCTCCTCGGCCAAACGCGCAGGCCCTGTATGGTTGCCCTGCTTAGCCGCCTCTTGCTCACTCTCGGCAAGGTCCACCGCCGTCCACGCCGCTGCATTGACGATGAAGGCCGGTTTATGCGCGTCAATTACCTGCGCTAGGCTCTCTGGCTGCTGCAAATCCGCCTCTGGCCGACCCACCGCAACAACACACTCTCCTCCCAGCTTCTGCAAAGAGGTCGCCAACTGGCCCGTACGACCAATGACAAGAATAGAAGGCTTAGCCATAATCCGCTCCTCCGCTGCCATTATTTGTAGGAAAACCAGCCCTTCGCGGCTTCAAACGCCGGGGCTTGCTCATCCTTTTCGGACAATACAGCCGCCCCACGCTCTACCGGCCATTCAATACCAATCTGCTCACAATCCCACCGAACAGACCGCTCAGAGGCCTTATCGTAAAAGCCGGTGCATTTATATTGCACCTCTGTATTCTCCTCGAGCGTGACAAAACCGTGCAAAAACCCAACGGGTAACCAAAGCTGTGCCCAATTCTCAGCGGAAAGCTCCGCCCCGACCCATTGCCCATAAGTCGGCGAGCCTGTGCGTGCATCCACCGCGACATCCCAAATCGCCCCGCGCGTTACACGCACTAATTTACCCTGCCCATAAGG
The DNA here is from genome assembly GCF_002592045.1 of Parasaccharibacter apium. GTDB lineage: Bacteria > Pseudomonadota > Alphaproteobacteria > Acetobacterales > Acetobacteraceae > Bombella > Bombella saccharophila. Next base: position 270,165 of record NZ_MEJG01000002.1, read on the forward strand.
CTCTAATTGACAATGCAACCCCCGCACAACACCTTTCTGGCGTGAAAGGCTCTGATTATCCTGCACAAAAACCTCAGGAATCCCCGCCTCTGCCATAGCCTTTTGGTTATATGTCTCCGAGAAAAACCCTCGATGATCCCCAAAGCGCGCGGGGGTTACTTTCAAAATACCGGGGAGGGATAATGCCTCAACCTTCATCACATTGCTCCTCATTTACCTTATTCATGCCACCCTTAAAGGGTTGATGGTCCATATTCTGCCGCAACATGCAGCAACGTTTGCCCTAAGGGCGTCTTAGCCATTTTCTGCCCTGTGGCGATCAATCTCTCACGCGGGATGAAATCCATCCGATAAGCCGCCTCTGTTGGCGAGCCTACCAGTAAGCCTTGGCGGGATTGAATCGCCTGCACAAACGTCCCCGCTTGCATCAAACTATCAGGCGTTCCCGCATCCAACCACGCACAACCACGGGCTAGCCGGTCCACCTCTAGCGTCCCTTCTGCTAGATAGATGCGGTTCAGGTCCGTAATTTCCAACTCACCACGGGCACTTGGTTTCACCTGACGTGCAAACTCACAAACCCGCTCATCATAGAAATAAAGCCCCGTCACCGCCCAATGAGATGGCGGATGAATCGGCTTTTCTACAATATCCACCGCACGGCCTGTCTCATCAAAGGAGACAACGCCATACCGCTCTGGGTCCCGTACTTGATAAGAAAACACCGTTGCCCCATGCGGACGGCACGCCGCATCCCGCAACATATGCTCCAACCCATCTGCAAAAATCAGATTATCACCAAGAATCAACGCACAAGGTGAGCCTGCAATCCAATCCTCAGCAATCTGAAATGCCTGTGCAATCCCTTCCGGCTTAGGCTGAATACGATAGGTAAAGCTCACCCCAAATTGCTCACCACTGCCCAATAGACGCTGAAACTGCGCTTGGTCCTCCGGCGTTGTGATGATCATAATCTCCCGTATCCCCGCTAAAATCAGGGTCGTAAGCGGGTAATAAATCATCGGCTTATCATAAACAGGCAAGAGCTGCTTAGAGGCCGCCAAAGTCATTGGGTATAAGCGCGTCCCAGAACCACCAGAAAGCAAAATCCCTTTTGTAACATGCTGCTTTTTAGGGTCAGCCTGTGTGTGTCTCATTTTTGTACTCCCAGCCGCTGCCCGTCATAACGCTGCTCGCGCAAACGCTGCCACCAGGCTTTATGCTCTAAATACCACTGGATTGTCCGACGTAGCCCGGTCTCAAAATCATGCTCGGCCTTCCATTCCAAACAGGTCTCGGCATGGCTTGGATCAATCTCATAGCGGAAATCATGCCCCGGCCGGTCACTCACAAAAGAAATCAACCGTTCTCGTGGTCCGGCTAGGTCTGGCGCAAGCTCATCCAAAATAGCGCATATTTGTCGCACAACATCGAGATTCTTACGCGGCTGGCGGGCACCAATAGCGTAAGTCTCCCCCGGTTTGCCACGCTCCACAGCCCGCACCAACGCCGCAGCATGGTCCTCCACAAACAACCAATCCCGAATATTCTCCCCCTTGCCATAAACCGGCAAAGGCCGTCCCTCTAATGCATTAATAATCATCAAGGGGATGAGCTTCTCTGGGAAGTGCCATGGCCCGTAATTATTGGTCGTATTGGTCACAAAAGCTGGGAAGCCATAAGTATGATGCCATGCCCGCACTAGATGATCCGATGCCGCCTTGCTGGCTGAATAGGGGCTACGCGGGTCATAGGCTGTCTCCTCCGTAAAGGGAGGGGCCTCAGGCTCCAAATGGCCAAACACTTCATCTGTTGAAATATGAAGGAAACGAAACCCCGCCTTTTTAGCACCCTCTAAACCTAACCAATACTGGCGCGCCGCCTCTAATAAACAATAAGTGCCAACAATATTAGTCTGAATAAAAGCCCCAGGCCCATCAATCGAGCGGTCCACATGGCTCTCTGCCGCCAAATGCATGATCGCATCTGGCTGAAACGCCGCTAAACTACGCCCTACCCCCGCCTGATCATTAATAGAAATACGTGCATGTTCATAACGAGACTCTGACGCAACCTCGGCAATCGTCTCTTCCGAGGCAGCATATGTCATACAATCAATATTCAGCACCTGATGGGATGTCTTACTCAAGAGATGCCGTATCACGGCAGACCCGATGAAACCACACCCTCCTGTCACAACAATCTTCATTATGTCCTTTCCTTGTGTCCCATCCTTTAAAACTCACCCCTCCACACGAAAGACCCAGCCGCCTAGTCGCCTCAGCACCGCACTACCCGTCTCTCAAATGAAAGGAGGACATCCACACTAACTTATAGAAGTTAACAGCTTATTGATAAATGCGGCTATAGTCACTAGCCAACGGCCCGCTTTCTAAAAAATAAATAAACGGAGCTAGCCATTCCTTTCTGTTTCCTGTTATCAAATCCATCTCAGCTTGCCATGCAACACATGATGGCCCACATAACACCCACACTTTGCGCATAAGAAGGAACACTCAACCATATGCGGTATCTTGTTACAGGCGGTGCTGGTTTTGTCGGCAGCCATGTGGCGCTCGCTCTTTTAGAGCAAGGCCACCATGTCACCATCTTAGATAATCTCAGCACCGGGCACCGCGCTGCCATTCCTACAGGGGCAGATTTCCACGAGGCAGACCTGCTAGATACCGATAGCCTTAACACCATCCTGGCAAAGGGCCCATGGGATGGCGTGTTACATTTTGCCGCACTTTCTTTGGTCGGGGCTTCTATGGCTGCACCGTACCATTATCTGCGTCAAAATATGTTAACATCCCTCAATCTTATTGAAGCCTGCATCCAACACAAAGTCCCACGCTTTCTATTCTCCTCCACAGCGGCCTTATTCAACAACCAAGGCAACACTCCGCTCTCCGAGACATCTCCTATCAATCCCGGCTCCCCTTATGGGGAAAGCAAATTCCTCATTGAGCGCGCCCTTAGCTGGGCCGAGAGAATACACGGTCTCCGCTATGGCTGCCTACGTTACTTCAACGCTGCCGGGGCAGATGCCAAAGGCCGCCTCGGTGAGGACCATCAGCCTGAAACCCATCTCATCCCCCTCGCCTTAGATGCTGCCTTAGGCCGCCGCCCGCCTCTCAAACTCTTTGGCAATGACTACCCAACACCAGATGGCACCTGCATCCGCGATTACGTCCATGTTAGCGACTTAGCCGAGGCACATATCCTCACTCTCAATCGCCTTGATACTGGCTCGGTGACTTACAATCTCGGTACAGGGCAGGGCTTTAGTAATTTAGACGTCCTCAAAGCAATCGAAACTGTGACGGGAAGAGAGTTACCCTGGGATTGGGCCCCTCGCCGTGAGGGAGACCCCGCCATTTTGGTCACCGACCCCACGCTTATCCGCACAGAACTTGGCTGGCAGCCCCGTTACACCAAAATTGAAGATATCATAGAAACAGCCTTCCGCTGGCGACTGGCCCACCCCAACGGTTATAGAACCCCTTAACGCCCTTGCGGCCCGTACCCTAACAGAATCATATCCCCCTGCCCCGTAAAAACAGGATGATAGCCTGCCTTTTTCAACCAATTATTAAATATATCACTTCTACCGCGATAAAATTTAGGCGCACCATAAACCTGCACAAACGCGAATTTATGCATCATAACTGCCTCCTGTATAAGGAATTTCTGGCCGCCTATCTTCAAAGCTTGTGCTAGATTAAACATATCAACGGAATAAGGAGCATGCGCCCAATAACATAATGTCATATCCGTGCATAATGTATCATTTTTGTATGTTTTCAGCGTATCAATATTTTTTGCCCATATCTGCGCGTTACTTTGAATATTCTTTATATCACGATAGAAAGATACTCCCCTCGCAGGAAGAAGAAACAATAAAGGAAGCGATACAATACAACACATAACAAATACCGTGTTCTCATGCCATGAATCCTCCAATAATTTTGAAAAACATACACCACATAAAATACTTCCTGAAATCAAAACATCAAACATAATATTATAATCGACACCTGCCCCCATCGCTCCCAACAAACCAAACAAAAGAGACGCAAAAAGATATATAATGATCAAAACAATACTATCTTTTCTTTTTACCTCTCTTCTATAGTAGTAGGACAGTCCAATACCAACACTCAGTATACCACCCATTAATAAAACTGCGCCCAACCCATGTACTATCCGCCCCAACCAAACAGTTCGTTTGTGCAAAAATACGTCATAAAAAAACCCCATGCCATATAAATTGTAACATAGATCAAATCCTCCCCCCACTAAAACCAATACTATTCCTGCCCAGAGCAAAGCTTTCTTCTTATCGCAGAGGAAGATCCACACGCATAGCGCTAAAGGTAAAGCAACCAAATTATGTTTTACAAAACCAGCCAACACAATGAGCAACGCACTTAACGCAAGCCGCCAACATGCAAAACTAACCCCCTGTGATGAAAATAAAATACTTAACCCACTCAACATTAAAAGATGCGCCAACCATTGCGGGTCATTCATTCCAAAATAACTATAAAAAGCCGTATTAACAGTCATTAAAAACACAGATGCCGACATCCATGCGGATAACCCACTCCGTGTTACAATCTTTACAAAACGCGCAATTAGACATGATGATAGTATTACAGATAGGCAAGAGACTATCCTACCTACAACAATAGCATCCCCTCCTTGTTTCACCACCCAGCCAAATATTATAAAAGACAAGGGAGGATAATTATTAAAAACAAACCCATTTTCAGAAGAATAAAGCCTATGGTCACCTTGCCCCGCCTGCCAACTGGCTAACTGTGCATTCCACCCTTCATTATAATCCAATCCAACATGATGAAACATCACGGCCCCCGTGCGTAAACACGCGAGCAAAAACACCGCACACCACACCCAGCACCATGCCCCTAAAATACGCTTTTTTCTTTCCAATCCAATCATCAGATATCTACCTACTATCCCATATTCCTTGTTTTGCGCTTTATCATATTCCCTCTACATGATATACCCAGCGCCGACTAAATTTGTCGACATGTAACACCCCTATAAAGAATCAGATCATTATGCGCTTCTTTTTAGATAGTAATTTATTTAAAAAATCGTTAACCAGGTCGTATCTTATCTATCTTAGTCTACTTTCCATTGCATATTTATCCCGCGCGACCGTTTTAGGCAGCCCTTTTATATTTTTCGACGAAGAATTTTACCTTTTCGTTGGGGGACGCATGCTCCATGGCGATCTCCCTTATGTCGATATCTGGGACAGAAAACCCATCGGCATTTTCCTTATCTATGAGTTCTTTCATCTTTTTGGTCCCTATCGCATCTGGGCTTACCAAATAGGCGCACTCCTTAGCGCGTGGTTGACCTCCATTTTTTGCTTTAAAATTGCCCGCTTCATCGCCCCCATTAGTGGTGCTTTTTGTGCAAGCTGCTGCTATCTCATATGGGCTGTTGGCTTTGGTGGAATGGGGGGTCAATCCCCTATTTTCTATAACACATTCATCACCGGCGCTATTCTTATTACACTCCAAGGCCTCCAAAAAGGAAACGCCAAAAGTTTAAAAACAGCAGGTTGGATCAGTATGGTTTTATTTGGTCTTTCCATCCAAATAAAACCCACCGTCGCTTTTGAAGGTATATATGTTGCTCTATTCCTTTTATTCATCTTATATAAAGATAATGTAAAGCTTCTTAATCTCTTTCTGACAGCTCTAGGCTGGAGTATCACAGCTCTTCTGCCATCATTATGCGTCATCGCCACTTATGCTTATTTAGGACATATCTCAGAATGGTGGTTCGCTAATGTAATCTCTATTTTCCTAAAACAAGATCCCCCCCATAACACCCTTAGTTCATTCTGGCATTGGACTCATTGGGGCATCATTCTGGGTTTTCTTTTTATAAGCACTATAGGGTTGCGTTTTCTACTTCTTAAAGCCCGCCCTAATAATGCACTTCGTATCTTTATTCTAGGCTGGGCCTGTGCCGCATTTCTAGGATTCTTCATCTTCGGTAGTTTTGCAGTACATTACGCCCTTCCCCTCCTTGCGCCATTCTTTATCAACGCAGCTCCTCTCTGCTCTTCAAAATTAGGCCGTTTATGGCTTATATTCTTAGTTAGCTTTGGCATAATATGCGCCTACTACAATACGAAAAAAGTCCTCAGCAATGGTTCCCAAAAAGACTTAACAACCATCACACAGCTACTCTCGTCAGCTCCCGGTTGCGTCCTAATTGACCACGGCCCCGACATTATCCTCGATGCATTACCTCATTATTGCCCCGTGACAACTTTACCCTTTTCCTGGCATCTCGACTCTGCGCCAGAAAAAAAGGCCCTTCCTCTTGACCCAACAACCGAAATCAAACGAATCTTCCAAACCCCTCCACGCTATATTATTTTAGATAGCGACATTAAGGATTACACTGGCGGAAATATAGATGTTATCAATATTATATACCAACATATAACAACATCATATCATGAGATTTATCGTCATAAACGCCACAAGGACGATAATATACTGATATATATGCATAATTGATTGATTATTATCTTAGTATAATTGCACTTTACCATTCTCCATGGTACTTTTTGGGGGCCTCTGTCTTAAAGGACTATAAACATGTACTCCATGCCTAAAAAACACTCGGAAGCATCCATACGATGCATCCTTTTTTTAGCTATCCTAGGACTCTTCTTATACCCTATACTTCATGGAAATTTTTATTATCCAGACGACTACTATCGCTCCGCCACTGGGGACATTTCCTGCACACAAACAGGTCGCTTTCTCGCTCAACTTATCTTCATTATTTTAAATGAAAGTAATATTTCATATGATTTATCTCCAACTCTACAGATATTAGCAATTATTATACTATCATTTTCTCTTTCATTTCTGTCATTAAAATGGCGCCTAAACCGTACATCTTCTGCTTTATCTTTAAGTTTTATTGTATGTACTCCCTTTTTTCTTCAAAATTTATCTTATCACTCTGACAGCCTTAATATGAGCATAGCATTATCATGCATAATGTGGTTTTTTATTTTCGATAATAAACCTATACCTCCCTACAAAAAAATATTTTTTAGATCAATATTAATATTATCTGCTCTTAATCTTTACCAACCAACACTAAATGCATTTTTTATATTTTTAATAACTGAATCCCTATTTATACTACACGATAAAACCACAAAAGATTCCATTCAATCCTTTATAATGAACGCATTATATCTCCCAATTCCCCTTATTGTTTACAAATGTGAAGTAATATTTAGAAAAGATGAGAGTTATGCATCTCTTCATGCACAATTTACCCATAACCTATTCATAATACTAAACAATATTCGTAAATTACTAAAATATGCCTTCCTAGAATTCGGCATCCATGGCGGTGGTTTAGAAATCCTTCTAGGATGCTTCTTATTCATCGCGTTGATAAACCTTCTTTATATCTTTTACAAAAAAGGTAAATTCCCCTACCTAGCTTTAACCCTATGCTACATTAGCCTGGCCATTTGTTCCTTGGCAGGGTTCCTTGCTCTTTTAAGATATCCTGTTTTTGATATGCGCGTCTTTATAGCAAATGGAGCATTTCTCTCTCTCTTCATGCTATTTTTTATAGGAAAAGAAGCATCATTTCATAAAAACCCCGTAAAAATCATCCTAGCCAGCTGGGTGCTACTCATCCAAATGACATTTTCAACACAATGGGGAAGTGCCATTGCCGCTCAAACTGAGCTTAACGAGGCCATTGCCAGCAATATTGTCAATGATACTTACATCCTTTCCAAACAACATCCTGTTTTCATCCGTATTGAGGCCCAACATAAAACCGTCAATAACATCACAACAATAGCGGCCCAAACAGATGATGGTATTCTTGATATTCCTGTTCCATTTATTACTAAAAAAATATGGCATGCACGGCGTGCTATTTTCGATCACAATGTAATTTATGATCCCCTTGGAGAGTTCATCCTGAAAAAGCATGACCTTCAAGATAATGCCACGTATTTCCGCTCTATTGATGAGAGCCCCCAATTTCCTTTTGCTCTAGCCCAAAGCATATATGAGCATTGTTCATATGAGGCTATGCGTTCCAATAGATATTACAATATCTATAAAAAAGGGAGCTATATCCTCGTTGACTTCTCCCATAAATGTAACGAGTAAGCTCAATATAAACGGAGCAGTCCCCTACATTATGGGACTGCTCCTCTAGGCTTCATCCTCACTTAAAGATTTTATGGTAGTAATAATCTCCAATCCCATGCGGCATATATGAATAACATGGCCCCAATTCTGAAAACCCATATAAAAGAGAATTAAAATTCGACACCAAAACACTAACTACAACAAGAATCATCAATGTTTTCTTGAGACATGGAACATCACACTTATACCTAACAATATAAATAAGTCCCAAGACTCCTAATAAGATAATGTCCGGATAAAACTCCGCCCGATACCGATAATTCATACTAATCGCTATCATCATCAAAAAAGCAGGGATACCTAATGCTACAACTATCGCTCCAACCAACAATCGGTTAAAAGGAAATATATCCTTTCCCTTCTTAAATAAAAGAGCCCATAAAAACATACTCCCACAGAACATCATAAAACCATCGGTTAGGAAGAAACTACTCGCAGGCAACTCATTCGCATCAATCAATTTTGTAAATTGCTGTTGAAACAAGAATGTCCCATCATGTTTTTGGAAAACCCAAACAGGGAAAAAGAAATATATAACCCCTAAATAAAACCTATCAATATTAAACAACCCATATAATTTTGTTCTAAAAAGACGATCAGGATACTCGATGTTATATAAATATATATTGTAATTCGCAAATGTTAAAGGATTCCCCCATCTCTCATAATTCACATAAGCTGTAATGACTATCCCAAGTCCGGATAAAAAGATTGGTAACAAAATCGACTTTATTGAATCTACCAAATCTTCCTGCGTTGATCTCGAATAAGCCTGATACGTAAAATACGCTAAAAAGCAAAATAAAGCCGCATATAAGCCAATACCCATAGAGACGCGCGTCAACAAGGCACAACTAGCAGCAATCGCCATAGAAGGCCCAGCTTGCCGCCAATACGTCTTATCAAATAGTGTTCGTATGGCAGAATATATAAACCATCCAGCAAAAGCCAGTGACCAAAAACAGACCTCTTGATACAGCTTATGTTCAAAAAAACACACTTGCTCACCTGAAAAAGCAAGAACAATCGCCAAACTTACGGACGCCCATCTCGCTTCTTGAAAAAACTTTCGAGACAAAAAGTCCCATATTTTATAATTAAAGAACAATATAATAAGAAGAGCAATAATAGATGAAAGACGCGTTATATCTAGATGAAGTCCGCTAGGGAATAATAAAATAGGTAACCTCAAAAAAGCTGGGAAAATACCCCAATATGCATATACTTTACCATCTCGCAAAAAACCTTCTTCTTGCACTGTCCATGGTGCAACATCAAATTTACCATGCAGCATATGCTCCATCATACTATTAAATGTTAATCTTACACCGGCGTCCCTATACTCAATTGGCAGATGTGACCAACTTAAAATATTTACAACACTCCAAAGAGCAGAAAAAATCCAAATAAATGAGACTAAGTTTCTCTTCATCTTCTTTTCCCTGTTGAATAATTTAATTTTTATCTAAAAACCTTGTAGGGTATGAAAGATAAGTCAAATATTTCTGCTCTTTTCGAGCAATTGCTACTGTATCTAATATTAAGCCACATACAAAACTTAAAAAAGATAATATAATCAATGATACAGCCAATATTGCAGTAGGAAGTCTAGGAACGGTTCCATGGGTCAGATAAAACGATATTATAGGCCATCCTAAAAAAATACCAGATACAAAAAGAAAAAATGCAATAATAGAAAAAAGGAAAAAAGGCTTCTCAAGCCTTACAATGTTAATGATGGCGCCTAATATTTTTAGACCATCCTGATATGTTTTTAATTTTGACATACTCCCTTGAGGGCGCTCCACGTATTTTATTTCCATTTCTCCTATTGATAAACAGAGCCCTAAAGCATGAATTGTAAATTCCGTCTCAATTTCAAAACCTCTTGATAACGACGGGAAAGACTTAACAAAACGCCTTGAAAAAACACGATAACCCGACAGCATATCCGTAAGACGCCGTCCAAATATCAGCGTTACTAAACCTGTTAGCACCTTATTGCCAAGAACATGACCTCGCCTATAAGCAGCCTTTTGCGTTGTCACACGTGCCCCATTCACCATGTCCAACCCCTGCTCATACGCCATCTTTAAAAGCTTAGGAGCCGCCTCAACCTCGTACGTTGCATCGCCATCAACAAGTATATAAAAATCCGCCTCTACGTCCGAAAACATACGCCGGACAACATGTCCCTTCCCTTGCAAGGTCTCAGTTCGCACAATTGCCCCAGCGCTCCGAGCAACATCTATAGTTTTGTCAGTAGAATTATTATCATAAACATAAACCGGGACATCACCCATAACCTCCCGAAATGAACGAACAACCTGTCCTATAGCCATTTCTTCATTATAACACGGTATTAAAATAGCTATTTTAATATCACCCCAGCTCTTCATATATCACCCTCTACAAACATCTCTCACAAGCAGAAATTCTAATTATCATATAAGTATTAAACAACCACTACCTTCATGAAAATACTAACCTCATAAAAACAATATACCATAACCTTATCCTCCATGGTCCAAAACTTTAACCCGATACATCCTTATCCCATTAATCGGCTTTTGTTTTGCCCTGTAATTAAGAATATGAAATTGACAATCCAAACTATTTTGACCTGGCTCAATGGGAAGCTCTAAATAATAAATAGACTCAGTTGACGGAACCGCCCACTCCGCTACCACCTTGCCCCTATAAAGGATTTCAACATGTTGTTGATCCAATTTATTCGATGAAAGATGCACCCACATTTTCATCATAGCAGAAGACTTATTTAAAACCGGCAAATGGACAGTTGCATATTCCCCCGTACTCACCACTCCATGCTTAGCCCCCTCCCAACCATCAACTGAAATAAGGTTATTACCATTCAATTCTATTTCTGGATAAAAATCTTTCCACGATAAAACCGAATCATAAGATACACTTAGAGGTTTCTCCCAATTTCCAACATTAATGTCATATGGCAGATTCATTCTATTCCCTGCATATACAAAAAATGTAAGCTGATGTTTTTGCTTTATATAAAGTGGTGGACCAAACTGATTCAGAACAGCTTCTCTACATGAGGGATACGGAGGACAGACCCTATCATTACCTACATTAGTCAGAACAAAAGCCCATTTCTGCAAAGAAGGTACATGATACCAATTTGGAGATGTCCATATCGTTGGCAAAAATCCACGGTAATCCATCGCATAAAGAAGAGGCCTGACAATTTTTTTATAGTGATTTCTCCATGTAATAACATTCGCCTCTACCCCCCAATAATCTCCATAAGCATACTGAATTTGCTCATCATCTAAAAATGACTCCACGCCCTTCCCTACATCAAAGGAAAGCACAGGAAGCTGCTTCCTCCAGACACTCGTATTACTATAGAAACTTGACAATAAAAATAAAAAACCTAGACTATAAAGCCTCTTGCGAACCTTCTTATCCATTGACTTCCAAGGAAACAAACATACACATATAATTGTACAATAGTATATGTTGGCAAGATACCTTGCAAGACGAATATCACTAACACCATTAAACAAAAGAGAGGCCGAAAAAATACCCAAAATCGAAAAACTACACAGTAAAACAATAAATAAATTATTCTTTTCACGATAGACATATCTATATTTAGAAAAATAAATACATAGGTAATATACATACATTAAAGATAAAAAATTGATGAACATAAATATATAATATAAAATGATATTTATTTTATCATAACTTATAAAAATACCATAGAAATTACTAAAATTAAGAAATGGCATAATATTAAAATAATAAGATACAGATGCAAAAGAAAAAACAATCGCTTTCCAAGAAAGATTAATATGCATGAATTCTTTTTTATATATTCCACTTATCGGGAATAATCCAAAACAATGCGTTTCAGAAAAGACAAGTACAAACAACCCTGCGACAACCCATGCGATATACCATAGTCTTACCCGGCCCGTTTCCAAAAAAATCATTATAATAGACGAAACAATTATAGGCAGGATGAATACTGGCAACATCCATGGGTCAGAAAAAGACGCAAAAGAAAAAATAAAAACCGAAAAAGTTAATAAAAAAACACTTTGTTTTTTAATAGAAAGAAAACACAATAAGACCCCTAACAATCCCCACGCTATTGAAACATTATGCGCAACTGCATATAGTAAAAAACCACCATGCCCCAATGCTATTTGCGGTGCGGACAATATTAAAGCAGCACTCCAAAGAGCTTTATTCAAATCAGAAATTTCAAAAACCAAAAACCCCGAAAAAAAGGCCGTAAGCCAAAAAACAACAACCCCTAACATAATAAGAACTGTTGATTGCTCTCCAAAGAAATGAAATACAACACCATACGGAATGATGATTGAAAAAACCAATTATCTATTGGAAAATGAAATGTCTTAATGGCATCCCATCCCCCTTCCCAAAAATATCTGATCATGGCAGGGAATACAGCCGTATCAGCATCGACTCTCCAGAGGGAAAATGCCTCCCTATAAGAGGCGATCATCCCATAGATTATCAAAAAAATAGGAATTATTTTTTTAGAATAAAAACTAGATATATTATTTTTCAGAAACACGTTCTACTAACCCTATCGCCAAGGTAAATTTTATAAAGACTTTCTTCATAAAACAGAAGCATTTTTGCGTCCACAAAATAATAATTTTATGGACGCAAAAATCACTCAAAAGACAATCAAGTGCCTTACATTCCTATCTTATCACTATAAATTTTCCAATTTGGATATCGTTTTATAAACTCCTTCAATAACCACTGAACATCTTTTCCATTTGCTGGTTTTATCCTCCGATAGAGAAAAGCTACATAGCCCGGTACAATTGCGTAACCTCGGCCTATCTGTCTATACGAAGCCCCTATTCCCGTTCCATTTACAATAGCCTCGTTCGGTATTATTGCGACTTGCTGCCCATTAAAAGCTTTTTTCTCATCCGAAACAAATTTATTCACAGTCCATGGAACACAGCCTTTCCCACTTATCGGCACCATAACAACTGCTATATTCGCATCTAATACATTTAATCTAAAAAAGTCTCGTTGATCTACTTCCGAGGCAAAAATAGCGTGCTCCTTTAACGCTGAATCTACCCCTATAAGCAAATCTATATTCAATAACATATTTGCTGGAAACACCGTAAAAGTTCCCTCTCTTCCCATTTCTGTCTTTAAATCACTTATTAGAGATTGATATTCCGCTTTATTCCCTAATTTAATTGGGAAAAGCGTCCATGATGGAAATATATAATCCCCATACACCACATTACTATGAAATCTTTCAGAAAAAATATAGCAACACCCCAATATATTATAAAAAATAAATAATGAAAATAATAAATTTATTACCTTCCCTGAAAAGAACGAGGAAATCACCCTAATACAATACACACAAATCAACAAACACAAAAAATATACAGGAATCATATGTTGTTCGCTAGGAGATTGTACTCTAGAAAAAAGATATATCGTTAAAAACGCTACACAGCCACAAAACAAAATATATTTATTTTTCTTAACGAAAGATATTAACAACCCAGAAAATAATAAAACTAAAATTACAGGACCTATTTTTGGATAAATAACATGCAAAATCTGCTCTGATAACGGCAATTGATAAATTTCATAACTAGAGACATATGATGTTCTTAATATTTTTATAAATAACCGAAGCTGAAAAACAAAGACACAAAACAATAACGTTAATGATGATATTGTATAATTCTTTAATAAAAGAATATAATTATTTTTTGATTCACATTCCCTTATCTCAAAAAGAGCAAACCCAAACGAGCAAATCATGAATGCCATTATTGAAAACGCATACCATCTTCTTAAAGCAAACATAAGCCATAACATTACTCCAAGCAACAAACAGTTTCTTACAGAAGCGACTGTAAGAAATTTTGTCTGATAAATTAACAGAAGCGCCACCGTGAAAGGAACACATCCGCCTATATCAGGGTAGCCCCTCAGCACCGGGCCCCATAAAGGAGAAAAACAAAGAACCATTAGCACCGTATATACAAATTTTATTTTATCTTCAGGCGCAATATATTGGTTAATTACCTTATGAAAAAAACAAGCTAAAGGCAATATCCAAAAGATATATATAGAATATACAAATGAAAACCTCCCACTTCCCCATAAAATATGCCCTATATTCATAGGTAACAATGATAAAGGACCATAATCATCACTATATAAAGACTTTACAAACCGACGAAAAACATGCCAATTATACAACATTCTTGGACAATAAAAATTATATAAATCCTGATATCCACGAAAATCCCACCAATAAACACCATCTTCATGATGAATATATGATCTTACAAAAAAAGATACTATTACTGAACAAACTACAAGAAAGAGAAGCCGTTTTAAATACAGCCCCTTACACTCTACACGATACACTATAAAATTTCCTTCAGCGTTTTTTATTTCACAATTTTTTCTACATGAGAGATGGGTCTATTTTTTACCTCTAAATATATTTTCCCTATATATTCACCTAACACACCTAATGATAACATTTGGATACCCCCCATAAAAAAATAGCCAACATTACAGAAGACCAACCTTCGACTGTATGCCCCATCATTTTAAGAAAAAATATGTAAAAAATTAGTAAAACAGATATTAAAGAGATAAGAATTCCACCCCCAGAAATTATCCTGAGCGGGGAGATGGTCATAGATGTAATCCCTTCTATGGCCAGCGAGATCATCTTCTTTAAAGGATATTTTGAATCTCCTGCAAAACGTGAACCACGTGAATAATATATTTTTGTTGAGGGAAAACCAACTAAAGGAACGAGACCACGTAAATACGCATTCGATTCCTTATATTCCAGCAAATTTTGTAACGCCCTTTGACTCATCAATCGAAAGTCAGCATGATTAAAAACCTGCTCTACTCCCATCAAGGCCATTAACTTATAAAAACCCTCTGCAGAAATACGCTTAAACCATGTATCTCTTTCGCGCGATGACCGTACACCATATATAACGTCGTATCCTTCTTGATACGCAGCAACCATCTTGGGAATGGCCGTAATATCATCCTGTAGGTCTGCATCGATGCTTACGATAGCATCTGCTCCACTTTTCTGAGCATAAGAAAGGCCGGTTAATAATGCCGCTTGATGCCCTACATTCCGTGATAATTTCACCCCCTGCACAAAAGAATAGTGCATAGCCGCAGCTTCAATTTTCTCCCAGGTTGTATCTATACTACCATCATCAACAAATAACAGAGAACTATCACTACGAATTACCCCAGCATTTTGCGTCTCCTGTAACAACGCCTCCAACTGACGCAAACACTCAGAGAATACCTCTGCCTCATTATAACAAGGGATGACAATAACAAGCCGAGGCGCTGCACGATTCATCATTTTCATCGTATAAAAACCTTTGCACGAACTGGCGATAATGGAGGCATAACCTATCTCTATCGTATAGGAGCCTTTTACCATCTTGTCAGGATCTTTCTTTACTTCCTCAGAAAGGCGACCGTTTCTACACAGGCAGCGGCGGCTTCGCGGCCTTTATTATGCTCATCGCTGCGGGAGCGTGTAACGGCTTGGTCCTCTGTATAGGTTGTTAGGATACCAAAAGAGACTGGTACATTCGCCTCCAGCTGCGCTTGCATAATGCCGATGGTCGCCCCTAGAGAGATGAACTCAAAATGAGCCGTATCTCCCTTAATGACACAACCAAGGCAGATAACGCCCTCATAAATGCCTTTGCGGGCAAGATGTTGGGCCATAATAGGTAGCTCAAACGCACCGGGAGCCTCGTATATATCAACGCTCTCATCAATGCCACGTTCTTTCAACCACTCTAACGCGCCATTGCGCAACCCACCAGTAACATCAGGATTAAAACGACTTACCAAAAGGGCAAGCTTCGGGGCTGGGGTAAGCTGCAAATTGGCAGGGGCTGTAGCAATATGTTTGCTCATCAAACAATCTCCTATAGAGCGTGACCCATACGGGTCCGTTTTGTCTCAAGATAATGGCGATTAAACGGGTTTGCCGGGATGACGAGGCGTTCTACCCCTTCTACAACCAAGCCAGCCTCTTTTAAGCCGCGCTCTTTCTCCGGGTTATTGGTCAAAAGCCGCAAACGCGTCACCCCTAATGCGGCCAACATTTGGGCGGCCATGTCCCACCGCCGTGCATCCGCAGGGAGGCCAAGGGCTTCATTCGCCGCAATAGTGTCCATCCCTTGCTCCTGCAACTCATAAGCGCGGATTTTGTTCACAAGACCAATACCGCGCCCTTCATGCCCGCGCATATACAGTAAAATACCCGCTTCAGCGATAGAAATGCGCTTGAGGGCTTCTTGCAACTGCTGGCCACAATCGCACCGCAGCGAACCTAACGCATCCCCCGTTACACATTCGGAATGTAAACGCACTAGAGGGGTATGTTGCGTTACATCCCCTTTGACGAGAGCGAGATGCTCCACCCCATCAGCACCACGAAATGCATGAGCGCGCATCCCCTCCCCACCGCACCAAGTCGGTAAATCTGCAACAGCGCAATCAACCGCTTCAGGAGGGAGCTGCTCTACTGAGCCAATCTCTCCAACATCGGCACGACCATGGGCCGCAATCCAACGGCGCATCTCGGCAATGGAGACTAACGGCAAGCCATGGCGGTGCGCGTAAAGCCGTAGCTCTGGCAGGCGCATCATCGTGCCATCCTCAGCCATAATCTCGCAAATCACCCCAGCAGGACGCAGCCCCGCCAAGCGCATGAGGTCCACAGCCCCCTCTGTATGACCTTCCCGCGCCATCACACCGTCTGGGTTCGCCCGTAAAGGGAACATATGGCCCGGTGAGATAATATCCTCTGGCCCTGCATCTGGAGCAGAAGCAACCTGAATCGTATGGGCACGCTCAGCAGCGGAAATGCCAGTGGTCACACCATGTGCCGCCTCAATCGACACCGTAAAAGCCGTGCCGCGTGGGTCACGATTTTCTGCCACCATTGGGAGGAGGCCCAACCGTTCAATCTGCTCTGCCTCTAAGGAGAGGCAAATCAACCCACAAGCCTGCCGCGCCATAAAGGTAATGGCCTCTGCTGTGGCAAATTGTGCCGGGAGAATCAAATCGCCCTCATTCTCCCGGTCTTCATCATCCACCATCACGACCATGCGGCCTTCCCGCACCGCCTGAATCGCCGCCCTTAATGTAGGGGACATCTCTGCAAGCTCTGCGCGTGTCACGGCTGGCTCCCTTTATAAAGTAAGGCTTCCTCTGGGCTATGGCGAAGGAGTGTCTCAATATATTTCGCCATCATATCGACCTCCAGATTCACGCGTGCGCCGTTTTTGAGTGTCGAGAGGTCGGTATGAGTCCATGTATGAGGGATAATCATCAGGCCGATTTCGAAGCCCTGTTGCCCATCATGCTGAATCGCCTCGTAAATCTCATTCACTGTCAGGCTAATCCCATTGATGGTAATGGAGCCTTTCTCAATGACATAACGGCGTAACGCCGCTGGCATAAAGATGCGTAAATGATGCGAGTCCCCCGCTGCTTCCTTATGGGTTAGAACCCCCACCCCATCAACATGGCCTTGCACAATATGGCCGGAGAGGCGGGTATGTAAGCTCACCGCACGCTCTAGATTCACACGGGCCCCAGCGGTTAACGCACCAAGAGAGGTACGGGCTAATGTCTCCCCACTTAAATGGAAGTCCGCCACACCCTCCGGCGTAAAATGGGTAACGGTTAAGCACACACCATTGGTTGCGATGCTTTCCCCTTCGGTAAGGTCCGTAAAATGCGTGGCGATGCGCATATCCATCGCTTTATCCCGCAAAGAGACGGACTGCACCTCACCTACATGCTCAATAATGCCAGAAAACATCTTTCATCCCCCATAGATACGCAGCAGTTGGATTGGGCTTATCGCCCCATCCTCCCCGTGCCGTAGCGTCATAGCGTAATGGTCTGCTTCACCACCGCCCCGATGATGAATGGTCAGCCAATCATCCCATAAGCCAGCGGCCTTCACACTCTCCAACAAAGTAGGGCCAGCCTCTATCAAGGCCCAATTCACCCCCATCTCGCCCAATAGAGCGGGCATGGCTGAAAGGTCGCGGCATTGTTCCACATAAAACCCCTCCGCCTCCCGCGCATAAACCCACGCACGAGGAAGGTGATTGTGCCTATCCAACACAATCAAAGGCCGAGGAGCGCGCGCTTTATGGTCTGCGACATGCCGCACGGTAAAAGAGGGCGTATCGGCTAAGACTGTCCCCACCCCCGTTACCAGCGCATCACACGCACGGCGAAGCTGATGTGCCAACTGCAACGATGCTGGAGAGGTAAAGGTTTTCTGCCCTTTGGGAGGAATCATACTCCCTTGTTCATCCAACGCTTGTTTCACACTCAACCACGGGCGGCCTTGTGTTACGCGCTGGGTAAATGGCGCATTTAATGCCTGACATTCCCGCGCAAATGTGGCTAAAGCGGGTTCCTCTGCTACAAACCGCACCTCTTTGGGTGCAGGCCCAGCCGCTAAATGAGCCGCCCCACCTGCCGCCATTGGGTTAGGATCGCGTGTACCAATCCAAATGGTTTGCACAGGGCTTTGCTTTAATGCCTCGCTACAAGGCGGGGTACGCCCATGATGATTACAGGGCTCCAGCGTTACAAGGGCAATGCGGGCTTGCTCCAGCACCCCACGCATACGCGCTTGCTCTAGTGCCATAATCTCTGCATGAGCTTGGCCTGCTGCGGGATGCGCCCCAACCGCGAGGAGCCGCCCCTCACCATCCAGCAGCGCACAACCAACGGATGGATTAGGAGCTGTTGCTCCCATCGTCTGCACGGCTTCCTTAATAGCTTGCTGAAACCCAGCCCGCACCGCCGTTAGAGGCGGGGAGGTCGCACCTATCTGCTGTGCCTTATCCGACACAATAGTCATCATCAGTCCCCAATCATCTCAGGGACGTTCGCGGCGACGTCACGCCTTCTCCCCCTCGCCATGATGGGCATAACACCATAGCAGAAGCAGAAAAACGCGTTCTCTCTCATCCGGACTATCACCGTCGGCCCCGGAATCGCACCGAGTCTGCTTGTCTCCTACCCCAAAGGGTAGGACGCTCGCGGGCTGAGGTAGCCTAGGGCTACCAACACCGCCGGTAGGGAATTACACCCTGCCCCGAGAACGTCTGTCTCTATTATCGCCCTCTATATGGAGGGGTTATGCCAAAAGAACAAGGGGCCGCCCTAAGAGCGACCCCCTGCTATCAGCCTGATAAGACCAACCTTTATACAAGGCTGTCGATTAGAACCCACCCTTTAAGGAATGTACAAAGTCCTTACCAGCCTGCACGTTGCTATCGTGCATATCCTTCAGGCTCTGTTTTTGATCATCCCAGCTCTTCTTCTGAGCATCAACCTGGTCCTTAATCTTCTGCTTCTGCTCAGCAGGAGCATTCTTATACTTATCACGCAGGTCTTTGATCTGCTGCTTACGATCATCAATGTTTTTCTGTAACTCAGCTTTTTTATCGGACGCTAAGTTCTTGTACTTATCACGCAGGTTCTGCAATTTTTCCTGACGCTGCTTGAGGTCAGACTTCATCGTATCAATGCGTTTTTGCAGCTTAGCACGCTCACGAGCAGGGGCCCCAGCGTACTTATCCTGAAGGGCTTTGATCTTCCCTTCTTCATTCTGAATGGATTTGGAGACGCTATCCAAGCTGCTCTGGACAGAAAGCGGGTCATTTGGATCATACGCATGGGCATGCGGGATCAACGCAAAAGAAGATGCGAGAAGCATTGTAGAGAATAGGATGCGGGTTTTCATGTCAAACTCCCATAGATTATGCAAAAAACATGCAGCAACACTTAACACCATAGCCATACGCTTAAAAAGTTAAAAAAGGCCATTTACCAAGCCTTGATCTACGCTCTCACTCTAACCCATTAGCGATATCAGCCAAATTCCCCAATGCCAATAACGTCACAGAGCTCGCTCCCTTTGTGCTAATGAGCCCCTCTCTTTTAAAGAGGCTAAAGGTCCGACTTACCGTCTCTATCGTCAACCCTAAATAATCGGCAATGTCCATTCGTGACATAGGCAAAGGCAGGGTCATCGGGCCATTCTCATTCCGCCATTGCTCTGCATAAACGCAGCAAGGGCGTGCCTGCTCTATCAAAAACGTGGCCAATCGCTCCCGCGCTGTTTTACGGCCCAACAGCATAAGGCGTGATTGCATCTTCACAAGCTCGCTTGAGGCCTCCTTTTGCAACCGCCCTCGTAAACGAGGAAAGCGTTCCACTAGCCGTTCAATCGACGAATGTGAAAAACGACATAACGTCACATCACCCAATGCTTCTGCGGTAAAAGCATAAGCATCCGACGAGGCTAGACCCAAAAAATCCCCTAACTCAGCAAAACCAATAATTTGCCGGCGCCCATCCACCATAAGATTAAATAATTTAGCACGCCCCCCTGTCAGAACATAAAAATGATCCGCCGCGCATCCTTCCTCTATAAAACAACGTCCAGACGGAACAATTACACGTGAAGACTCTGCCACTAACGCAGGGAGGTCCGCATCATCAATAACATTACAGATACTAACAGACCGACCAGAGCAGTGCCCGCACCGCTCCCCAACAGCCTCCATAAGGTCGCGACCTGTCTCCATTCTTTGTCCCCTGCTTGAGTACTCCGCCATGGCATAGGCGATGCAGGCTCAGCATGAAAAAACAACCTTTTCTATAACACTTATCAGGAAAAGCTATTCTTGCGATAAAAATTAAAAATTTATAGTTTATTCTTTCAAATCTATTACAGTTATAAATTTCCTCTTGCCTTCCTCGAAAAATGGTTTTAGGGGGAAGGAGGAACGATTAAATTTTGTCCATCTTTCGTCCTTCGCCTTACTATAGACACATTGAGGATTCTAGCAAAAATGAGCCGCACATTCACTCGGATGGCCGCTGCCGCGCTGTTTACGTTCGGTGCCACTTCCTTTGGGGTTGCTAAAGCCGCTGCTTCAGCGCCCGTGACAGCCTCCACCACCATGCAGGCTGCTCCAGATGCATCCGTTCATCTCCAGCCGCCAGCCAGTGAGCATTGCGGTCTCTTTAAAACATGCGCCAATACAAAGATCGGCCTTGGCAAAGGGGACTTTGTGGTACGCCTCTCTGCTTTAGGGGTTATTACCAATAACACTGGCTCTCGCGTACGTTTGGCTGAAGGCTCCCCTGCAGCGGCTCTCGCTGGCGGTAATACCTTCCGCCATAATGTATCTGTCACAAATCAGGTAATGCCTGAGCTAACGCTAGAATATTTCCTGACGAACCATATCTCTCTTGATCTCATCGCCTCCTCCACCCGCCATGAAGCGGCGGCCCATGTAGGTAACCTTGGCAAGCTGGATGCTGGCAGCTTCTGGATTCTCCCCCCCACACTGACAGCAGCCTATCATTTCCGCCCCAATAAACGCTTTAACCCCTATGCAGGGCTTGGTATCACAGTTGCCATATTCCATAACATGCACCCTGCTCAGAACCTGAACGGGATTGGCAACGGTGCTGTTTTTGATGCCATGCATATGAAAACCAACGTCGGCCCAAGCTTCAACCTTGGTTTTGATTATCAGTTAGTAGGCAACTGGTTCTTCAACTTTGACATCAAGCAGATCCTACTCTTCAACCAGAGTATCCATCTTAGCAAGCGTAACAATGGCATCACAGGCGGGCGCGTCCATGTTCATGATGATGTACACCCAACCGTTGTTGGCGCAGGTATTGAATATCGCTTCTAACCCTACCGTTTGAGAAGCAACGCAAAAAAACGAGCTGTAGAATGACTACAGCTCGTTTTTTTGTATTTATTTTACGATATGATTTTTAAACCATAATACAGCTGGTTACTGCGTTTTAAATACCTTTTTACACTCACCCTATCGTGACAAAAAAACCTATCTATGCGAGAAAGGTGCTGGTCTTTTGCTGTAACAAGCTAATGAGCGGAGAATCTTCTGATAATGCGTCTCTCGCGTAACTTCATAATTATCGGCACTTCCCTGCTCGTTCTTCTTCTCTGTCTTGGGTTATGGGCCCTCATACCTGGCCGCTCTATCGAGACTAATCCCCAACCGGCCGTTATCCATGATGGTGACCTCCTCCGCATCCGTGCGGGAGGCCCGCTTGATGGCCGCCTGACGGTCGAGCCTGTAGCAACAACTCTATTCCCCCACCAAGTTGCTCTACCAGCACAAATTATCACCGCCCCCGGACAAAGCGTTGATATCCACTCCCCTGTTGTTGGGCGCGTGGCAAGTTTGCATGTCCAGACAGGCCAGCATGTCCAAGCAGGCGATAGCCTTGCGACCCTTTATTCTGGTGATTTAGCTCAAGCTTGGTCAGATTCCCGCAAAGCGCAATCTGCCCTTACCCTAGCGCGCAATGCGTATCGCCGCGCGGTAGGTGTTTTGGCCGCGGGGGGGAATGCTGTCAAAGATATGCAATCCGCCCAGAATGACCTTAAACAAGCTGAAGCCGAGGCCCGCCGTGCTCAACAAAGACTACAAGCCCTTGGTACCAGCGGGGATGAAGGCTCCCAGCCGCTTATTGCACCTTTCTCTGGTGTTGTTACGGCAATTTCCACCGGGGTAGGACAAAATATCACAGACATGACGGCCGTCCTCATGACCGTCTCCAATATCAACACCGTATGGGTGCAAGCGAGCTTACCAGAATCTCTTTTGCCCATGTTGGGCACGACTATGACGCTGGAGGCCCCTTTCCCCGGTCAAACATGCAGTGGTCCCGTAACAGCGCAGGACCCGGCCTTCCGTACCGATACACGGCGGATGAACCTCTATTTGCGGTGTAATAACCCCCAAGAGCGGCTCCATCCCGGCCAATTTACCACAGCGACCCTAAATATCGCACAACAAGCACAGGCATTACTGCCCAAAACAGCCCTGCTTATGGATAATGATCAAGTGTCTGTCTTTGTGGAAACGGCCCCTAAAACATATCGCCGGCGTTATATTACAATCAGCTATGAAGAAGGAGAATCCGTACGCATCCTTTCCGGCCTCCATGCAGGTGAGCGCGTCATCACCCATGGCGCTATTCTGCTCAATGACTACTAAAGGCTTCTGAGCAGATGTTTATCGAGAAATTTATTTCATGGTGCTTTTATCATAGCAAAGCAGTAGCGTTCCTCACCTTTGCGATGTTTATCACGGGGATGATCGCGTGGAAGCAACTCCCCGTGGAAGCCTATCCCGACCTCGGTCCTGCAAGCGTGCTTGTCACCACCCAGGTGAATGGCCTTGCTGCAGAGGAGATGGAACATCAAGTCACCACCCCGGTGGAGCGCGAGCTTGCCGCCGTCCCCGGTGTGGTGGAGAGTCGCTCTAGCACCACCTTTGGCCTCTCGCTCATCACGCTTATTTTTGATGATAACGCCGATATTTACCGCGCACGTCAATTAGTCCAAAGCCAACTAGATGGCCTACAGCTCACCGGTGGGGCGCAACCCTCTCTCGGCCCTATCTCCGGCCCTAGTGGGGAGATTTACCGTTACACGGTAGAATCAGACGATCGCGATCTCATGACCATTTCGGACGTGCAACGCTGGGAGATTATCCCCGCCTTACAGCGCGTCCCCGGCGTAGTGAGTATTGATAATTTCGGCGGCTTTACGCGGGAATATCAGCTCATTTTAGACCCGCATGCCCTTATCCGTTACGGCATTAGCATCAGCGATGTGATGAACGCTATCCGTAATAGCAATGTCAATGCTGGGGGTGGGCGTGTAACCCGTGGGGAGCAATCTTACATCATCCGTGGTGTGGGGCAGATTCACTCCCTTGATGATATGCGCAATACCGTCATCGGCCATCATGATGGTGTGCCAGTCCTTCTCTCCGAGCTTGGTCATATCGAGTTTGGCCATCAAGTGCGTGAAGGGATGTTGGGCAAAAACGGTAACCCCGATACGATTGAAGGGGTCGTGACCATGCTCCGCGGGGCCAATCCCTCCCAAGTGTTGGATGACCTCCATGCAGAGGTTGATAAGCTCCAAAAACAACTCGCCCCACGGCATATCCGCATTGTTCCTTATCTCGACCGCGATAATCTCGTTAAGTCCACAACCGATAAAGTCAGCGAGACCATTTTAGAGGGGATCGGCCTTGTATTGGTCATCTTGACCTTCTTCCTTGGTTCTCCGCGTAGTGCGGCTATCACAGCGGTAACCATTCCCTTTGCGCTCGCTTTCGCCTTCATCCTTATGCGTGCATGTGGGATGGCCGCTAACCTGTTCTCCCTTGGCGCGGTGGATTTCGGCGTGATTGTTGATGGCGCGATTGTTGTCACAGAGGTCATCCTCCGCCATCGTGAAGATTATCATACAAGGCCGCTCGACCCTTCCGATATTTTGGACATTACCCGCCGTGCGGGGCGCGCTATTTTTGCCTCCACGCTCATCATTGTTGTGGCTTATAGCCCTCTCTTTGCCTTTGTTGGGAGTGAGGCCAAAATCTTCCGCCCTATGGCATGGACTGTTAGCTTCGCCCTCCTTGGGGCTTTGCTTTGTGCCCTCTCACTCACCCCGACAATGTCCTTTCTTGCCCTGCGGAAGCCACGGCCCATCTGGCGCAATAAACCGCTGGAATGGTTGCATAAAAAATATGATAGATTGCTAGGGTACTTCCTCCATCACCCGACCATTCCTTTCATCAGTGCAGGCGTGGCCTTGGTCGCCGTTATCGCCCTTGGTATCACTACAGGGCGGGAGTTCCTCCCCGACTTGGATGAAGGCGCGCTCTGGCTGCAAATACAAATGCCTACCGGTATCTCACTAGAGCAAGGGCAAGAAAAAGCCTCCGAGGTACGCCGTGCTGTGCGTGAGTTCCCGGAGACATCCTACGCCATTACTCAACTTGGCCGCTCTGATGACGGGACAGACCCATGGACGCCATCTCATATTGAGATGCCTGTTGGCCTAACCCCCTATAATCAATGGGCAAATGGGGAGACGAAGGCGCAGTTCATCACCAAATTACGGGCACGGCTGAACAAAATCCCCGGTATTTCCTTCTCTATCAGTCAACCGATTGAAGATAATCTAAGCGACCAGCTTGGCGGGGCACATAGTCCGCTTGTGATGCGCATCTATGGTGATGACCTCACCGGTTTACGCGTTCTTGGTCAGCAGATTGTCAATATCTTATGGCAAGTACCCGGTACAGTGCAGGCAGATATCTTCCAAGAGCCTAAAATCCCTCAAATTGAGATCACACCAGACCGCCTCAAAGCCGCCCGTTATGGCATTAGCATTAATGATGTGACAGACCTCATTAATAGTGCCATTGGGGACGAACCTCTTACCAGCGTGATTGAAGGTGACCGTTTTTATAACGCAACGCTACGTGTTGATAATGCCCAGCGCTCTAACCTTCAGCTCCTAGGGCAATTACCCTTGATCACGAGTGATGGCAGTGCCGTCCCCTTAGCGGATATCGCGCGTATTCGCCTCCAAATGGGGGAGAGCAGCATCGCTCATGAAATGGGTCAGCGGCAAATCACCCTCCAAGTGGATAATGGCAGCCGCCCTATGTCCCAATATTTAGCGGATGCCCAAAAACTCATTGATCAAAATGTCCATTACGACCCTCAAAAGTTCCGTATCGAATGGGCAGGGACATTCCAGCAAGCACAACGCGCGCAAATCCGCCTTATCGCGGCCTTAGGGGTGATGTTTGCTGTAATGTTGGGCTTGCTTTATGCGGAGTTCCAAAAGCTACGCCATGCGCTGCTCATCCTCGGCATTGTTCCACTAGCTGCCCTTGGCGGGCTGATCGCGCTGCATGCCCGTGCGGAAACCCTTAATATTGCAACCGCCGTGGGCTTTATTGCTCTCTTTGGTGTGGCCATTCAAAATGGGATCATCATGGTCTCCAACATCAACCGCCATATTAAAGAAGGAATGGGCCTGCGTGATGCCACCCAACTTGGGGCGACGGAGCGTTTCCGCCCCGTTTTGATGACTGCCACGGTTGCTAGTGTCGGTATGCTCCCTGCAGCTATGGCTACCGGGGTAGGAACAGACGTACAACGCGGCCTCGCCACGGTTGTTGTTGGCGGGCTTGGTATTGCAACCTTGCTCACCCTTTTCATTCTACCTGTCTGCTTCTGCCGATTGGAGGAGCAGGTCAAACATCGTGCCCTACGCAATGGGGAGGATGGCTAAATGACCACGCCTTTGCATCAATCTCCACGCCCTCATAAAGGCCAGTGCAATCCTCTTTTGCGGGCTTGTAGTACCCTCGCTTTACTCGCCGTAGGGCTGGGCGGGTGCATTGTAGGGCCATCCCCTAAAGACATCCCCCCCCTGCCAGACAAAACCGATTATACAAAAAAGCCAATTACCCAAACGGCAGGCGGGACTAATACAGCAAAAGATAGCCTCCTGCGGCGACAACATTTTACGGCTGGGGCTGATGTTGCGGGTAAATGGTGGGAAGCGTTCCAAAACCCACAACTCAACCAACTTGTTGAGCAAGCTCTTGCTAACAGCCCAACGCTTAAAGCCCAACAGGCGGGCCTAAAGGCCGCATGGGAGCAACGGCGTGTGGAAGGTGCTTCGCTTTATCCGAGTGTGTCCGCGCAGTTCCTCCCCACGCGCAACAAGACCTCCAAAGCCCTCTCCCCTGTGCCGAACAATAATGAATGGCTCTATAACTTACATACGGCTCAGCTCAATATCGGCTATGTCCCTGACCTCTGGGGGGGATCGCGACTGGCCATCCGTAATGCTAAGGCACAGGCGGATATTCAGCGTTTTCAACTAGAAGCCACAACGCTGACCTTAATCTCTAACCTCGTCAATACCGCCATTACTGAGGCTGGCTTACGCGCTCAAATCCGCGCTAAAGAGATGTTGATCGCCCAGCAAACGGCCATGCTCACCATTAATGGCAACCAAGTTGGCCTTGGCGACCAATCCCGCCAGAGCCATCTTTTGCTACGGGATTCTCTTGCCCAACTTCAAGCGGATTTACCACCGCTGCAAACTCAACTCGCCCAAACACGGGACCAACTCGCCACCTTGGCGGGCCTCACCCCCAATGCGGACCTTCCGACATTTGAGCTAAAAGATTTCACCCTGCCGGAGGAGCTACCGCTCTCCTTACCCGCGCAGCTCATTCTTCAACGCCCTGACGTAGCCGCAGCGCAAGCGCAAATCCGCTCTGCCGGGGCGCAGCTGGGCATTGCTATTGCCAACCGCCTGCCCAATGTGCAACTTAGTGCGCTACCGGGTGAGGCTGTTAATAGCATGAGCCAATTATTCAAACCCGGTATGGGCAACTGGATGTTAGCCGCTACCGTCACTCAGCCTATCTTCCAAGGGGGGTCACTCCTCCATGCACAGCGCGAAGCCAAAGCAAACTACACACAAGCCAAAGAGTATTATCAAGCCGCTATTCTCTCCGCTGTGGGAGATGTTGCTGATAGTTTGCACGCGGTGGACCTCGACAGCAAAACCCTCATGGCTGATCAATCCGGTTTAGAGGCTGCAACGCAAGCCCTACGCATTGCAGAAGCCCAGCATAGATTAGGCGATAACAGCAAAATCGACCTTGCCCAAGCACGGATGGAAGTCGCCCAGGATGAACTCTCCGTAGCGCAAGACAAGGTTACGCGCCTTTCTGACACGGTCGGGCTTTTCCAATCCCTCGGCGGGGGATGGTGGAACCGCAATGACCTTGGCGTCAGCCGCAAAGACGCTAACCGCCTCTCCACAACGTTGGTGCCTTGGTAAACACCTCACATCCCTACCCCCCTATCGCCCTTTAAACGGGCTTAGGGGGACTAGATGAGACG
This sequence comes from Parasaccharibacter apium, assembly GCF_002592045.1. Classification (GTDB taxonomy): domain Bacteria; phylum Pseudomonadota; class Alphaproteobacteria; order Acetobacterales; family Acetobacteraceae; genus Bombella; species Bombella saccharophila. The sequence goes on from NZ_MEJG01000002.1 coordinate 298,328, forward strand.
GCCTTCACACTTACGCAGAGAGCATCTCCAGCACCCAGTTTTCCTCACCCGGGGTTGCTTTTAGGGGAACAGCATTGGGCAGACGGACGTTAATTTCCAGCCCCATCGCTGCCCGTAACCCACGAAAAAGAGCCCCATGCGCTACAATTAAGGGTGCGCCAGTGCCACGCTCATGCGCGCGATTAAGGGCAGCTATACCGCGTGCCTTGAGCGTTACAAACCGTTCTCCTTGCTCGGGGACGAATGTACCGTTGATCCATGTATTGTACCAATCGCCCATCGGCTTGCCTTCCTGCACGCCAAAGCTCACCTCTTGCAAATCAGCATCATCACTTAACGGGAGGGTAACCCCTGTCCGCTGAGCAATCGCCTCGCGCACATGCTCCGCTGTGACAAAAGCGCGCTTTAAGGGGGAAGAGACAATATGGGTAAAAGGCCGCTCCCCTTTTTCAAAAAGGTCAGCTAATTGGCGACCAGCACGACGCGCTTGCTCTAGGCCTGTCTCATTAAGAGGGATATCTGTGCGTCCCTGGGAGAGATGGCGTGCATTCCATTCCGTCTCCCCATGTCGGAGAAACCAAAACGGCTTTGTGCAAAGCTGTGTCATATTTTAACCTCTCTCCCATCATCTCCCTACAAAGGGCGGTTTTGAAACGATCTTAATCAAATAATGTGGAAACAGAACTCTCATCCGCTACGGCCCGTACGGCCCGGCCAAGCAGATTTGCTGTCGAAATCTGCCGAATATTGGATGTTGCCTTTAATGCATCTGTAGCGGGGATGCTATCGGTCAATGTCAACATAGAGAGCGGGCTCTTCTGCACACGCTCACACGCATTGCCCGTAAGCACACCGTGCGTGACATAAGCTTCCACCCCCGCAGCCCCATATTTCATCAAGGCATCAGCCGCGTTGCATAGTGAACCACCACTATCAACAATATCATCCACTAAAACACAAAAACGCCCTGCAACATCCCCGATGACATTCATCACCTCAGAGACGCCAGCCCGCTCGCGGCGTTTATCAATAATGGCAAGGTCAACATTCAAACGGCGTGCTAACTGCCGTGCCCGCACCACACCCCCAACATCAGGCGAGACAATCATAAGATTGTCCGTATTGGGGTGACGGCTTAACAAATCCCGCACAAAAAGCGGGGCTGCATATAGATTATCCGTTGGAATATCGAAAAAACCCTGAATCTGCATCGCATGCAAATCCATCGTTAAAATACGATTAGCCCCGGCTTCTGTCAGCAAATTAGCCACTAACTTAGCACTAATTGGCGTACGCGGGCCGGATTTACGATCCTGCCGGGCATAGCCGAAATACGGCATCACCGCCGTAACACGCCGTGCCGAGCCGCGCCGTAGCGCGTCCAACACGACGAGCAGCTCCATCAGATGATCGTTCGTTGGTGTGCATGTGCTTTGGAGGACAAACATATCCTCCCCACGCACATTCTCCTGAATCTCGACAAACACTTCCCCATCAGCAAAGCGGCGGATAGAGGTCTTGCACAAGGGGATTTCAAGCTCATCAGCCACGGCCTGAGCCAAGGGCATATTACTGTTACAGGCGACGATCTTCATGATAGATACTTTTCATAAGAAAGCAGAAGGAACGGGACAGCCCCTTTTATCAGCACACCCCGCTTATGTCATGGTTTTCCCTCCACGATGCTGCCTTACAATGTAAAGTGCTTCCCCTCACACTACAAAACCATTACCATCGCCCTCCCTGTGCTTGCTCTTACCTATTTATGCGCGGCCTATTTACGCGCGGGATGGTCCGTCCCAGAGATGAACCGCTTCATCCCGTCTTTCTCTTTAGAGGCATCCCCCCCTACATCAGATTGCGCCGTGGGGGCTTTACGCTCCCGGCCGGAATAATTGGTGATAATCGTCCGCACCGCTCCTGCGGCTTCTTGCGCGGCGGCCTCAGCAACATCTGCCCATGATTTATCCAAAGAATGTGCTGGCACGTCATGAATCTGCGTTGCCGCACCGGCCTCTTGCCCATCAGGCGTAAGGACATGCCAAATAATCGTCACTTGCTGTTGCGGCCCCGCACTGGGAGGGCCTGCATCAGGCGAATCCTTTAAGCTAACGGTTGTTTTAACAATATAATCCGCCCCCTCATGCTTTGTTTGCACTTTATTATGTGCATCAGGCAACATGGTATAAAAGGCTTGGCCAAGCACCGTATTGCCATCCCCCGGCGCGCCTTGGACGCCATCAAAGCAAATACGTGCAGGGCGGTTCATCAAGCTCTGCGGGTTATCCATCATCATCCGTGTTTGGATTTCCGTTAGTTGATGAGCAATTTCTGGGGCCATTTGGAGGGCAACCGTATTTAATGCATCAGGGTCCGCACCGCGCCAGCCTGCTTCATCAATAACCGCGCCATAGCCTCTAGCCCTTACTTTGCCATCTGGCCCAACAATCGCATAACGAGGGCGAATACCGCCATTATCGGCCTTCACAGCACCGAGGCGCACCCACCAATCCCCCGGTTGCGGCATTTTTGCTACGGCTGGGATGGACTGCCCAACAAGCGCAATAACCATATCCCGCGCCCACATCGCCGTTGCAGCCCGCCATGGCGCATTCTCTGGCACAGGGACAGGCACCGCCAAACGAGCAGGCGGCATGTTCGCTTGCACAAGACGTTGCGCTTGGCCACCGGGATTATGCTCAAAAGGCTTATAAACACTCAAACAACCGCCTAACCCTAGGAGAGGCACACATAACCCAGACATAAACAGCGCACGACAAAAGCGCATGGATACCCACTTTCCCTACAATTTTTGGACAAACCCCACGTCCCCCAATGAGAGATGCGGCTGCAACTTAACGCCCTTTTTCCCCCCTGACTACAGGCGAAAGAGGGAGATTCTAATGGCGGATGAGGATGTAATTAATCGTCACATCTAGGTCGAAATGATCGCCCTGCATATCAGGCGGGACAGGCGGTAACTGCGCCCCTTGGAACATCCCAGCCGTCGCCGCATCAAGCGAATAAGAATTAGACGAATCCGTCAAACGCACACGAATAACCTTCCCACTTCGATCAATCACAACATGGACGGAAGATGGCCCTTCCTCCCCATTCTGCGCGGCTTCATCAGGGTAGAACATATGGTTACGAATCCAACGATCCACCTCACTCCCATAATCAGAGCTAACCCCTTTAACGCTGCTGCGCGTCTTATAGGGGGCGTTAATCTCGCCATTCATACTTAGCGGGCCAAGGGAGAAATCAACCGGCCCCCCCGTGCCCCCACGGCGGCCCCGCCTACGAGGCTGCGGTGTTGGCTCGCCATCCAAAGAGAGATTCATAGGCCGAGCAAAGGGGTTAGCATCGCTCTGCCGGGTCACAGGATGATGGCTTGGCGTAGCCCTATTATGCCGTGGCAGACGCGGAGCCGCTTTGGAGAGCGGATGCTGTGCTGATTCCGCATTCGTCAGCTCCCCCGTAGGCGATGTCGTCAACGGTGGAGAGGAGGGCGCATGTGGCACAGACTCCATCGGTGCGGGGGTGGCTTCTTCCTGACTACTGGGCGGGGGCGCACTGGCCGCACCACCAACCTCATGCGTTGGCGGGCCTTGCATACTATGTTTAACAGGTGGGGCATCAAACACCATTTCCACCTGTGGTTGCTCCGCTCCGTTCATCGTCCCATGCTTGCCAGCATCCGTCATGGTGACTAGCCAAAAGATAAGCCCATGAACACTAGCCGCCAAAAGCAACGGGCCAATAAGAGGGGGGTCCACCAGCACTTGCGTGCGCCGCATAGGCGTGCGCGCCTCTGTCCGCAATCCCATAGCAGGAGCAGCATAATCACTCAGCCGCTCCCGACGCGTCTGCAAAGAGGCATCCGGCATCGTCACAGGGCTAAAACCCGTTGGCAGCAAGAGGGACAGAAAGCGGCTATCATCATAACCTTTCCCTTGTGCCTCAGAACAACCCATATTGTCATCACCGGAAACACCCTCTAGCCCTACTTTTCTGTAACCTTTAGTAAAAGCAAGCTATGTCTCCTCCCACTCTGCCCGCCTGTTTTGAGCAAGATCGTGCCCTTGCTGCCTTCATCGCACAGATTGGCCCCTGCCGCCTTGCTGAACAAACACGCCCCGACCCACAAACGCAGGACCCTTACGCTTCCCTCATCAAAGCCGTAACGGGCCAGCAGCTTCATAATGCCGCAGCACGCACCATCTTTGGCCGCCTCTGCACCCTCGGGCCGCAGCGTGATAAAAACGGCCCTCCACCCACGCCAGAGATTTTGCTTGCTTTAGATGACACAACCCTCCGCCAATGTGGCCTCTCTGGTGCTAAAATTGCGAGCCTCCGCGCGATTGCCCAAGGGCGATTAGACGGGATTGTCCCAAGCCTTACCGAGGCTCATAAAATGGATGATGAAACACTCATCACCCAATTAACCACCCTGCGCGGTGTGGGCCGCTGGACAGCGGAAATGATGTTGATGTTCCATCTCCGCCGGCCTGATATTCTGCCAGCAGGGGATTTAGGCGTGCAAGAAGGCTGGCGGCGATTACAAAGGCAGCCTAAACGCCTCACCCCAAAGGCATTAAAAGCAGCCACGATAGCCTTTAGCCCTCATCGCTCCACTTTAGCGTGGTATTGCTGGCAAGCTAAGGAAAGGCTCCCTCCTTCACCATCAGCCACCATCAGCTAATAGCGAATCCCCGCCTCAATAGCAAAAAACCTTGACGTCCTCCCCCCTTGCTCGCACATAATGCGCCGCCATTGCTGGGCTTGTAAAAAAGCCTGCATTTTGTTGACCTCCTTCCTGCAAGGGATATTCATGCCTAAAGAAGATTTGATCGAGTTTACCGGTACAGTGACAGAGCTCCTACCCAATGCCATGTTCCGCGTCACGCTGGATAACGAGCATACCATCCTCGCCCATACGAGCGGCAAAATGCGCAAGAATCGCATCCGTGTTTTGGCCGGGGACCGCGTTAATGTTGAGATGACCCCGTACGACCTCAGCAAAGGCCGCATCACCTTCCGCTTTAAATAAGCGTTTTCATGGCTGCGTCATCTCGGCCTGCCCTTGTGCTGGCCTCCGCCTCCCCGCGCCGTATCGCTCTCCTCCGCCAAATCGGGGTAGAGCCAGATGCCATCTGCCCAGCCAATCTGGATGAGACCCCCCATAAGGGCGAGCTCCCCCGCCCCTATGCGCTCAGGCTTGCCCGCGCAAAAGCCGCTCATCACGCCCATCAATATGGAAAACCAGCCCTTATCATTGGGGCTGATACAGTTGTGGCCGCTGGGCGGCGCATCCTCCCCAAAGCCGAGGATGAAGACACAGCCCGCCGCTGCCTCACCCTCCTCTCTGGCCGCCGTCATAAAGTTTTTACCGCCATCGTCTGCCAGCCCACGCCAGAATGGCCAGAAGGCCATTATTGCGAACGCGTGGTCGAGAGCTCTGTGACCTTCAACCGCCTCACCCCTCAGCAGATCGAAGCCCTCATTCACAGGGGGGATTGGCAAGGCAAAGCGGGGGGATATGCCCTCCAAGGGCAAGCGGCGGCTTTTATTCGACAAGTTGGCGGTAGCCCCTCTGGCGTCATTGGCCTTCCTTTATTTGAGATAGTGCAACTCCTACGTGGCCAGCCCCTCCCTGCGGGGCAAAAATGGGTGGATTAACCCTGTCATGGAATTACGCCTTACAAGCTCCCCCGGGGAAATCCGAATCGCCCTCCTTAAAGACGACATCCTCCAGGATGCCGCTCTTTGGCGGCCCGGCGCGCCAGATGGCTGGGGGGATGTGCATATTGTCCGTATTACCGCCCATGCACCTGCCCTTGATGGTGCTTTTGTCGAGCTCGCCGGGGAAGCAGGGGCTGCTACTACACAAACAGGCTTTATAAAGGGACGTAAACTTCCCCCAGAAGGGAGCCTCCTTTGCGGGCAGATTACGCGCGCCGCCCAAAATGGGAAAGGCCTCCGCCTTAAAGTCGCCCCCTTACCAACTGGGATGACACCAGGCCATACGCCGCGCCTTCTCAAACATGGTCCCACACCTTTAGAGGACATCCTCCAACATACCCCGGCGGACTGCCCTATTTTAGTCGATAATGCCGCCTTGGCCGCACGCCTACCTGCCGCTCTACGCCCACGTTTAGAGCGTGTTAGCCGCTGTTTTGATGATGTGTTAGAGGCCGATTGGGCCGCTTTATACGCCCCCACGGCCCTCCTTGGCCCCCTCATCGCACATATCACCCCCGCCGCCGCCCTCACAGCGATCGATTTAGACGCCCAACAACAGCCCGATTTTGCAGCGAATCTAACCTGTTTTCCCGCCCTACTCCGGGAGATTAAACTGCGTAACCTCTCTGGCCCGATTCTCATCGACCCTGCCGGTGTACGCAGTGCCAAACGCCCCGCCTTAGTGCCCTTCCTCCGCAAAGCGGCCACGCAAGAGCATGACCCGCTCTCCCCGCGCATTACCGGCATAACCCCTAGCGGCTTACTGGAAATCACCCGCCCCCGCCGCCGTGCCCCATTGCATGAGCTCCACCACTCCCCACACGGGCAAGGCCTTGCCATCCTCCAGCGCATCCTGACAGAAGGCCTTAAAGGCGAGCAGCTTTTTGCCCCACCAGCCATTATCCATGCGTTAGAGGCCGACCCCATCGCTTTGGATGACCTCTTTCATGCTACTGGCCAACGCCTTACACTCCATAGTCGTCCTCTCTCTCCATCATCATGCTGGAGCCTTTCATGAGCTGCCCTATCTGCCATAAACCAACCCAAACCCGCTTCCGCCCCTTTTGCTCCCAGCGTTGTGCTGATGTCGATTTAGGACGCTGGTTTAAAGGCGCGTATCGTACCCCTTCCTTCCGCCAAGATAATGACCCTGCCGACCTCACCGAGGCCGAGGGCAAAGCCATACTCTCATCACACGATACCTCCCACCAACAACCTTAAATCCCAGCTTTAATCCGCACACACTTTCTTCATCAAAGAGGGTTGATCCCCCTTCATCCATAGGGTAAACCCCTCTTCATAGCCGGGTGGTATTCCTGCTCGGCCCGGTGCCCAAGTAGCTCAGTTGGTAGAGCATGCGACTGAAAATCGCAGTGTCGGTGGTTCGATCCCGCCCTTGGGCACCATTTAATTCCCCTTAAAAATCTTCTTCTAACACACCGTTATGCGCCGCGAGATGGGCATAACAGGCATGTTAGGCTCTCTCTTTCCCCTGTCCTCAAGCTGCGCTTACCTATCTCTATCAAAGCGTGCCTATGAGGATTCGCCTCTCCACGCTTTAGGAGACGCCCTTTATGACAACGCCTTCAGCCCCCACTATTACCCTTAATGGCACTTCCCTCCCTGCTCTAGGGATGGGCACATGGCGCATGGGCGACAACCCTGCCCACCGAGCAGATGAGATTCGCAGCTTGCAAATGGGGTTAGAGGCAGGCCTAAACATTATTGATACCGCAGAAATGTACGGCCAAGGCCGTGCGGAAGCTGTTATTGGCGAGGCTATAAATGGGCGGCGTGATAAGGCCTTCCTCATCAGCAAAGTTCTTCCCAGCCATGCCTCTTACAAAGGTACGCAAGAAGCGTGCGAACGCTCCCTACGCCATCTTAATACCGATTATTTGGACCTCTATCTCCTCCATTGGCCCAGTGCCATCCCTTTTGAGGAAACACATCGCGCTTTTGAGACCCTTAAAAAACGCGGTCTCATTGGGGGGTGGGGTGTCTCAAACTTCGATACGGAGGATATGAAGACCCTCCTTGCTCATAAGTTCCGCCCCGCAGTTAATCAGATTCTCTATAGTCTCGACTATCGAGGGACGGAATATGACCTCCTCCCCCACGATGAGACAGCGCATATCGTCTCAATGGCTTATTGTCCTATCGGGCAGGGGGGAGCCTTGTTAAAACACCCGCTCCTCCATGAGATTGCCCAACAACATGAGACCACACACGGCCCTGCTACCCCCGCGCAAATTGCCCTTGCATGGGTGTTACGCCGCCAAAATATGATCGCCATCCCCAAAGCGGGCACACCACATCATCAAGCCCTTAACCTCGCTGCGCAGGAAATTATCCTCACCCAAGCCGATTTACAGGCTCTGGATGCCGCCTTCCCCCCACCACACCGCAAGATGCCGCTCGCTGTTATTTAACCCTCAGCTTTGCTCTATTCGGTTAATCGTCTGACGTAAGGGGTAGAGCTCTAACTTGTGAATCACCGCTGCGGCGTTAGTGACCTGCACACTAAGTGTCTCAAGTGGGTTAGCGGGATAAATGAGAGCTGTACCAACGGACATGCCCTCATTCGCAAAGACTTCTAGCGTACTGGCATCCAACACAATCCGCAGCTTAAACCGCCGACTACCGGGCACGAGTGCAGAGGAGAACGTCCCGGTAAAGAAGGGATGGCTAAAGCCATGTAGATTGCTTCTATCAAGCCATAATTGGCAGGAGAAGCCATCAAACCCGATGCTTAAACTCTCCCCTTGTCGGTTAGAGAACACCACAACAAAACGCCCTGCGCGCCCTTGCTCACCATCGGGCAGATTGCTGTTATGACGTTCCTCCAACGCTGCATCTAACACCAGCTCTATCGCCTCCCCAGCAGGGATGGCCACTTGCCGGCTGCTCTGCGCCTCTAGCCGTGAGAGCGGGAAAGGGATCGCCGCCTTACGCAAGGCTTCCAACTTATACGGGTTTTGGGCGATACGCAGCCACCCAGCCGTATCCCGCCGTAACACCACTTTCCGCGGCAGGGTCATAATACCGCGCCAGCTTTTATTGGGAAGTTCCTCGCAATACTGCCAATTATCTAGCCAAGCGATATAGACAGTTTGCTTCCCCGGCATGTTCTCATAGGTCTGAAGCGCGTAACTATCTTTGCCGAAATCCGTAAGGTCCACAATCGTATCATCTGGGATGAAACGCTCGCCATCAAACTGCCCGACAAAATATTGTGTTATGCTCCCCCCTTGTGGCCCACCGGGGTTGATAGACACAAACAATACCCAGCGTTTCTCACCGGGGGCTTCGCCCTCAACCTCGACCTCCGCTAGGGCCGGACATTCATAATCCACCCCGGTAATGCCGGAAGGACCAAAGTCGCTCAAATGCATCCAATGTTTTAGGTCAAAGGAACCATAAAAAGAGACCTTATGCTCGCGGGAGCGGACCACGACCATAACCCATTTTTCAGTCGGACCGTGCCAAAACACTTTCGGGTCGCGGAAGGAATTATGCCCAATATCCAGCACGGGATTGCCTTCATAATCCTTCAAGGTCTGCCCGCCATCAGGGCTCCATGCGAGATATTGCGTCTGTCTTTGTGGCGTTGCCCGCGTGTAAATTGCCACTAATCCACCAGCCATAGGCGGCAAAGCCGGTGCCATCGGGACAGGAACATCCTTCCCTGCCACAGGATCATCCCTTAGGGCAGCTAAATACTCAGACTTTTGATGCCCCTGCAAAGGCCCTACAGCGAGACGATCAATCTCTCGTTGGTCTTGCTCTCCCTTGCCCTCCAGAAGACGCGCGGCTTTTTGTGCGGCTGTCTCGACAGAGCCGGGCTGTGGTTTGTCCTGCGTCCGCGCAGGGAAAAGGCCAGAGCGATTATCCCTATCTAAAATCGCACACCCGCTATAAGCCTCCCCGGCTTCTGTCTCATGAATCGCAATCGGGAGGTCCTGCCATGTATAGAGGTCCGTACTCACAGCATGACCCCAATGCACATGCCCAGCATAAGGCCCAAAGGGGTTATGCTGATAATAGAGATGGTAATATCGCCCATCAAAAATCAGCCCATTAGGGTCATTCATAAAACCCTTTGGAGGCGAGAAGTGGATCTTAGGCCGATATTGTTGGTCCGCCACCGTCTCATGCACATGCTGAGGGACAGGTGCCGTTGCATTACCCGGCTCCGCATGGGCGTTATTAGGCTGGGCTGGTGCGGCGTTAGACCCGCCCCCCTCTGCTGCGCGTGCTTTACCGCCCATAAGAGCCCCTGCTGCCAGAAATGATCCTAAAACCATACGCCGCTTAACGGTCATTTTTTGACCCCTCCCTCGCTTTATTAGGATATATCCCTTCTTCAAGCTCAAAGGGAAAATGCCCTTATCAGGTCCTATTTGGCAAGCCGTTTACTCACCCCTTTAGATGAAACTTTATACAGGCTCCTTACCCCCTTTTTGCTCTACACATTGGCAGCGCGGCTAATCTGCTCTACCGTCTTTCTCACCGCAGATCGCCTCGTTGCTTTGCAGGAGCCAGCCTTATGAGACGTCCCGACCCTTTTTTAATGAGCCTCATCGCCGCTGTCCTGTTAGCCTCCTTTCTCCCCTGCCCTCCCACATGGCAACCTTGGCTCTCCCGCTTAACATCACTGCTTGTTATTTTGATGTTCTTCTTCCAAGGGGCGAAGCTGCAACGCTCCGCTTTAGTTGAGAGTATCCGTAATTGGAGGTTACAAGGCAGCACGCTCCTCGTTAGCTTTGCGCTGTTCCCCCTCCTTGGTGTGGGGCTTTATGCGCTCTGCCATCTACTCTCCCCCACGGGGTTTTTAGGCCCTGACCTCTGGATAGGGGTCCTCTTTTTATGCTGCTTACCCTCGACCGTACAATCCTCCATTGCCCTTACCTCTATTGCGCGCGGTAATGTCCCTGCCGCTATTTGTGCTGCGACTGTCTCCAATATCTTGGGGATTCTTTTCACACCACTATTAACGAGCCTCCTCCTCCATCGCAGCCATGGCGGCTCTGGCGTGCAGACTGTCCTTAATGTCGCCCAAGAGCTTCTTCTGCCCTTTATTGCAGGGCAGATTCTACAACCATGGGTTGGTCCCATCGTGCGCCGCCATAAGATTCTTCTCTCTTTTTCAGATAGAGGCTCCATCATCGTGATGGTCTATGCGGCGTTTAGTGTTGCCGTGCTGCAAGGCTTGTGGCATCGCGTCCCGCTCCTCACCTTATTGGGGGTTGGGCTGGTCGATACACTCCTCCTCGCCCTTACCCTTGCCCTCACCTTCCTCTTAGGCCACGGTATGAAGCAATCCATTGAGGATAATATCGCCCTGCAATTTTGCGGGTCCAAAAAATCGCTCGCCTCAGGGGTGCCGATGGCGAATGTTATTTTCCCTAGCGGGGCAGGTATTGTTGTCCTGCCTTTGATGATTTTTCATCAAATACAATTATTTGTCTGTACTGTTCTCGCCCGCCATTATGCTAACCGCCCCCAATAGAGGTCACAGTGCCGCGCTCTTTTGCTAAATCCTCCCCCATTGCTGCTCTTTATATAGAACGTCTCCATGAGCATCTCAGCCTGACATCTATTGTACGGGAATACTTGCTCGAATTACTAAGCCGCCCCGCTGCCCCACCGACCTTGCAACATTGGATCACCACCATTTTGGAGCAAAATAAGGAGCAAGAACGGCAAATCAGCCATCGCCTCCGCCAACATGGGGAAAAACCACGCAACGAGTCCGATACATTATCGGGTCTGCTTGATACGGTGGTGACCTGCTTCCCCACAGGGGAACAGGCAACGCATCTATTAGGGGTCATGCTTGATATTGCAGGCTATCTCGCCCGCCTAAGAACATCCCTCGCCCTACTCTTACTCTTAGCTGAGAAGCTCTCCTTGGCCGAGGATGCGGCCATCCTCACACAACTCCGCCATAACAGCCAGAACGCTTCCCGCAGCCTCAAAGAGGTTTTGCCTGCCCTTTTGGATGAACCATAAAGAAAAGGCACGCCCTAAAAGACGTGCCTTTCTCCGTAACATACGGCCTTAATCGTTAGGCCGTCACAGTCCCAGCGAGCAGGCCTGCGAGTGTGCGGGCGAAGCCGCTGGGGTCAGGGAGGGCCTCACCTTCCTGCACACGAGCGAGGTCCAGCAGAATACGGGCATGTTCTGCAACGCTCTCGCCCTTCTCCGCACGCTCTGCCAGAGCGCGAATGAGAGGATGACGGGGGTTAATCTCCAAGACCGGGGGCAGAGCGGGCATTTCCTGCCCAGAGCGACGCATAAGGCGTTGCATGGCTAAATCCGGCCCGCCTTCGCTAGCCAACACCACCGCACTCCCTGTCAGGCGTACAGTGCTGCGTACCTCCTTCACAGCCTCACCAAGAGCATCCTTCAGAGCGGGGGTTAGTTTTTCAACATTAGCTGCATCCCCTTGCTCCTCCGCCTCTGGAGCGAACTTCTCCAACTCACCATGAGCCTGCGCGACAGAGCGGAAGGTCTTGTCTTTGTAAGAATGGAGGCGGTCTGGCCAGAAGCTATCCACAGCATCAGAGAGCAACAGCACCTCCAACCCACGGGCACGGAAGCCTTCTAGCTGGGCAGAGGCCTTGAGGGCGTTCAGATTATCTCCAACGAGATAATAGATGGTCTCCTGCTCTGGCTTCATCCGGCTGATATAATCATCCAGCGTTGTCAGCTCATCATCATGAGTGGAATGGAAGCGAGCAAACTCTGCAATCTCCTGCCGATGTTCGGAATCCTCCCACAGCCCTTCCTTAATCACGAGGCCGAAATTATTCCAAAAGCCGGTAAAGGCCTCACCACCTTCCTGCGCGCGTTTTTTAACCTCGCTGATAACACGTTTGGTCACCGCCTTGCGGATGCGTGCCAATACAGGGGTGGATTGCAGCATCTCACGCGAGACATTCAAGGGGAGGTCATCCGTATCAACCACACCTTGGACAAAGCGCAGCCAGTTCGGCACCAAATTGGCCTCATCCGTGATGAACATACGCCTTACATGCAGGTGAATCCGGCTCTCCCGGCTGCTCTGCTCCATAAAATCGAACGGGCGCGCACCGGGGAGGAACAACAGGGAAGCAAACTCCACCGTGCCTTCGGCCTTCCAATGCAGGGTCGCATAAGGCTCATCAAAAGCGCGGGCTGTATGGCGATAGAACGCGGTATAATCCTCAGATGTAATCTCGGATTTTGGACGCAACCAGAGGGCCTTGCCCTCATTGATGGTTTCTTCCTTCTCCTTACCATCCTCATCCGGCTCATGCAGCACGACTGGCCATGCGATATGGTCAGCCCATTTACGGATAATGCTGCGCAAACGCCACGGGTCTAAAAACTCCTCCGCATCATCTTTAATATGGAGGGTAATATCTGTCCCCACATGCGCGCGCTCAGCAGGGCCAAGGCTGTAAGAGCCTTTACCTTCCGACACCCAGCGGGCAGCCACATCCTCCCCCGCCCGGCGGGAAATCACATCCACCTTATCAGCCACCATAAAGGCCGAATAGAACCCCACGCCAAACTGACCAATCAGATTAGGGCGGTCCTCCGGCTTGGCGTTGCTCAGCTTCTCTCCAAACGCTTTGGTACCAGAGCGGGCAATCGTCCCCAGATTTTGGGTCAACTCCTCCGGGCTCATCCCCAATCCGTCATCAGAGAGCGTGATGGTTTTGGCCTTTTTATCCGCCTTGATATGGATAGACGGGGCCTCTGGCAGGGATAATGCAGGGCTCGTTAAAGCCTCAAAGCGGCGTTTATCCATCGCATCAGCCGCATTCGCCACAAGCTCACGCAGGAAGATTTCCCGGTCGGAATATAAAGAATGAACAACCAAATCAAGCAGCTGCCCGACCTCAGCACTAAAGCTATGCTGCTTCATCTCCGCTGCATTTTTGCCATCACTCATGATGCGTTGCACTCCTCCAAAATGGCAGACTCCAAACAGGCTTCATCTTCGGCGGCCGCCTGCTCTACCGCAAAAAGATGGAGCAGATATGGGAGAGGCCTCCCCCGCTTTCAAGCATTCTTGGCAGCGTGGGAGGCCTCCAGCCTCATTATGGGGGCAGACCAACCGCCTTAGACGAGGCCGAGAGATGTCCCCTCATCCACCACAATAGCCGAGCCATGCATCGCCACAGCCCCAGGGCCAGCGAGGAACAGCACAACCGCCGCAATATCCTCAGGGGTGGAGAAAGTCCGCTTACTGGGGTTGGCCTCTGCCACAGCCTGCAACGCCTCTGCCTTTGTGGGGTCGTTTATCAACGCATCATGCATGGAGGTCTTAACCCGGCCCGGCTCAACGGCATTAATGTTAATACCTAGCGGCCCAAGCTCTAAAGCAAGGCTACGCACAAGGGCGGTAGCCGCGGCCTTACTGGCAGCATAAGCGGCATAACCGGCAAAGCTGTAAAAGCCACAAATGGAGGAAATCGCCACAATCTTCCCCCCATGAACATGGCCTTTCTTACGCCGAATATAAGGGAGGGAGGCCTGCACAACATGCCACATGCCGCTGACATTAATGCTCATCATTTTATCAAAGGCTTCAGGTGTTTCATCCGTAATGGGTGTCTCAAAAAACACCCCGGCGGAATGAACCACGACATCCAACGTCCCTACCTTTGCGGCAATCTCTGCCAATAGGGCTTTTACCGCTGGGAAGTCCGTAATATTCACCCCATGAGCGCAGACGCGCACATCATGCCCAGCGGCTTTACCTGCGGCCTCAACAGCTTGTACGGCCTTTGTGTAGTCACGCTCCGGGCTGCTGCCTATCAGGATGAGATGGTCTCCCTCCTTCGCAAAGGCCTGTGCGATGGCAAGCCCAATGCCGGACGTACCCCCTGTGACTAATACATGTCTCGCATCTGCCATCTTCATACTCCCTTTCCGAACGTGACAACCATGATACAACCTTCCCTACCTTAGAACCAACTCCGAATCCCGAATGTAAAGCGCGCCTCACTCGCTTTATCCCCACGGCGGCGGGCCATATGCCGCCCTTGGGTCAGGGGGGAATCATACGTCACGGCCACATAAGGGGCCATTTTGCGCCATAACTCATAGCGCAGACGCAACCCGGTATCGATATCCGCAAGGCCAGAGCCAATCCGCCGTTGTTTATCCGCTCGGCTATACAAATTTAGCTCCACCTGCGGCTGAAGAATGAGACGATTGGTAAGAAGAATATCATAAGAGCCTTCAAACCGCCCAGCCACGCCTCGGTCACTAAAATACCCTGTCGCTTGGACCTCAAACTGATACAAGGCCAGCCCCTCTATCCCAACAGCTCCCCACGCACGTGTTGGGCCGCTATCAAGGTCTAACCTTACGCCACCTTGAAGGTTGAAATAGGTGGAAATCGCCCGGCTATAAAGAAGCTCTTGGTCGCCATCGCGCACCCGCCCTTTCGTCATAGTGCCCTCTGTTTTAAGCCAGAGGCGGTTATAATCACCACCATACCAAGCCTCACCATCCCACCGCAAAGATGACCGCCCACCCGCTTGATAGCGGCCTTCAAACTCATCCAACACACCATGAAACCACCGCCCTTGATCCATCCCCTGTAGATGATGGCCAATATCCACCACCGGCTCACCAGGCGCATCTACCGCTTTATGCACAAGGCGCGGCGTCTTTTTTACAGGCGCAAGCGGAGCGGCTTGCGTCTTATCCTGCTGAGGCCCCTGTTGAGGCAGTGCTTTTGGGTTCGGCTTCTTAGCGGGCATGGTCATATCCGCCATATCCATGCCAGACATATCCATGCCAGACATATCCATGCCAGACATATCCATATCCCCCATATCTTCAGCATGAAGCGGCGTGACAGCGAGGCCTACCACAAGAGCAGCCCCTATCATTGTGATGTGTTTCATGACACCACCACCTCACGGAACATCCCCGTCTGCATGTGATACATAAGATGGCAATGATACGCCCAAACCCCACGAATATCCGCCGTTACAAGCACACTCATGCGGGAGCCGGGTTGGGAAATAACCGTATGTTTGAGCGGGCGATGCTGGTCATCCGCCCCAGTCTCCAACTCGCTCCACAGACCATGAAGATGAAGCGGATGTTCCATCATCGTATCATTAATGATGGTAAAGCGAACACGCTCCCCATAAGCGAGGTGAATCGGCCCGGATTCGGAATATTTCCGCCCGTTAAAACCCCATATATACCGCTCCATATTGCCTGTCAGATGTAAGATAATCTCGCGTGAGGGCGGGCGTTGGTCCGGCGGAGGACGCAGGGCGATAAGGTCGCTATAAGCAAGGACGCGGCGGCCCAGCCCTTCCAACCCATCACCGGGGCTTGTGACGCGCTCTATCGGGTGAGCTGCAACATTTTGATTCTCCACATTCACAGGAGGCGGGCCGGGGTCATCAATCTCATCAGCTGGGGCGCGGGCAATGGTGGGGGGCATCGCCATCTTCGCAGCCCCGTTTTTCATAGGCATAGCCATGCCCATATCCACCACACCCCGCACAGGCCTGGGGTCCATCGCAGGGAGCGGGCCTAAAAGCCCCTCATGCGGTGTTAATGTCCCACGCGCATAGCCAGTACGATCCTCACTTTGGGCAAAGATTGTATAGGGCTTACCCTCTTGTGGGGTGAGTAGCACCGCATATGTCTCACCCGGCCCAATGCGGAACTCATCAAGATTAACCGGAACAACCGGATTCCCATCGGCCTCCACCAGCTGCATGGTAAGGCCGGGGATGCGGACATCAAATAACGTCATCGCCGCAGCGTTAATCACCCGTAAGCAGATGCGCTCGCCGGGGGTGAATAACCCACTCCACCCCTCCTGCGCGGGCTTGCCATTCATTAAATAACGATACAACACACCACTTACATCGGAGATGTCAGTCGCGCTCATCCGCATATGCGACCATTGCAAGCGGCTCTTTAACGCAGCCCCTAATCCCCCAGCAGCACGGCTCTCCTGCGGCAGGGAAGCTATACTCCGTTGGCGGAAATTATAATAATCATCCTGCATCTTCAGATTATCAACAATCTGCGCGGCTGAAACATCAGACCAATCAGAGAGGAGAATTGTATAATCACGCTCCGCTTTAGGCAGGGGAGAGGCCCCCGCAGGCTCGATAATCAATGCCCCGTAAAGCCCTGCGGATTCCTGATGGCCCATATGGCTATGGTACCAATATGTCCCACTCTGCTGAACAGGAAAGCGATATGTATAACGCCCCCGCGGTGGAATCCCAGCAAAGCTTAGCCCCGGCACACCATCTTGCGCACTCGGCAGACGGACCCCATGCCAGTGCAGAGCAGTCGGCTCATCCATATGATTATAAACATGGATGACCACCTCCCGCCCTTCTTGCCAACGCAAAAGCGGGCCGGGCATGTGCCCATTCACGCAATAACCCACACCATGCTGCCCTGCGATATGCATCGTCCGGCGCGTGATGTGAAGCTCAAACTCCAACGGTGGTAGCAAAGGCGCAGCTGGGGCAGTTTGCCGCCCCTTTGCCCGCGCACCTAACGGCGTGACTAGGCCCGACCCAGCCGCACCCAACCCCGCCAAAAACTGACGGCGTGGCACATGATAAGATGACATTATATATTACCTAAAAAGACACATCATGAACGGCTAAGCCTTCCCAGCTTCGCCATAAAACGCAGTCAAACAGGTAATAAAGCCGGAGGACGCCACGGCGCGGCCAATAATGAACGCGCTTTGATACAATCCTGATAAACAAGCAGCCTTGTGCCACTAAAGGACATAGGATGCAGCCCCTGGCCAGCAGGCCATAAGCCTGCATCACACACGCTATGATGACCCTGACAACAGGCAGGCATAGCCCCTGTCTCCCGCCCTTCATGAGCTAAGACAGGCCCCGCCCTCATCACCGCTGCGCGCTCCATCCTCATCATAGGCGGCTCCATCCCATCGGCCATTGCAGAGGGCATGATAAAAGCTGGCAGCTGCATCAGCAGACACAACACCACCCCCATCATCACCCGCCAAAATGACCACATAGGCATGAGACGCCTTTTCTCCTTTTACAGACAACACCAGATTAGAAAGGTTCTTCCTTTTTGGAAAGACATTCCCTTAATCGCACTCTAAAAAAGGACCATCCCTCATGACGACTCCTCTAACCATCCCCGTTGCTGGCATGACATGCGAAGGCTGCGTGCGTGCGCTCACCCGCGTGTTAGAGGCCTCCCCCGCCATCAAACAAGCAACTGTCACGCTAGAGCCGCCACAAGCGCGTATTCTCTTTCAGGCTGCCCCACTCCCACAGGCAGAGATTAATGCCCTCATCCGGCAAGCTGGTTTTGAGCCCGCCTAACACAACATGCTATAACGTGGCGTATAATTCAGCACTGGCCCTTCTTCTATAAACAAGGCACAATAGGCCACGATGCCGCATCATGACCGCCATGCCCCGTCTGCCCCCTCTCCTTCCCCCGTGAAGGACCGCTCGCCCTGCGCAAAAGCGCAGCATCAACGGCGGCACGCTCGGTTTGTCCATGGCAATATTATGCGCCATGTCATCACCATGGCCGGGACGGGGGCTATTGGGCTGATGGCCGTCTTTTGTGTCGATCTGCTCAATTTCTTCTATATTTCACATCTGCATGACCCCACCCTCACCGCCGCTATTGCCTTTGCGACCTCACTTGGTTTTGTCCAAGTCGCTGTCTCGCTCGGTATGTCCATCGGCCTTGGGGCCAATACGGGGCGGCTCATTGGGGCATGCCGCCATTTCCGTGCGCGGCGTCACGCCTCGGCCTTTCTCGTCCTCATGCTGGTTGTTACGACCGCCCTAGGGGTCACAACGGCGTTGCTCGCTCACCCCCTCCTCGTCCTCCTTGGGGCCCGTGGGGAGGCCCTAAAACACGCCTCCCACTTCATGTATATCACCTCCCCTGCTTTACCCCTCGTCTGCTTAGGGATGGCTCTATCCTCCCTTCTCCGCGCTGTTGGGGATGCAGGGCGAGCGATGCGCGTTACCCTTACAGGGGCCGCTTGTACGGTGATTATCGATCCCATCTTAATCTTCGGCTTCCATTTAGGCTTAGAAGGGGCTGCTATTAGCACCGTCCTCTCCCGTTGTGTGATTTCACTAAGCGGGTTCCTCAATCTCCGCGGGCATGACATGCTCGAACGCCCCCGCCTAAAAATTATCCCCCATGCTAGCCGCGATATTGGCAGCATCGCCCTGCCCGCTATCGGCACGAATATGGCAACACCCATCGGCAATCTCATCGTCACCCATGCAATGTCCCGCTTTGGGTTGGAGGCTGTCTCTGGCCAAGCGGTGGTGGACCGCATGGTCCCTGTCGCCTTTGCCTTTGTCTTTGCCCTTACAGGCTCAGTTGGCCCCATCATGGCGCAAAATCTGGGGGCGTGCTTGCCTCAGCGCGTCCAAGAGACCTTCCTCGCCGCCCTCAAACTCACCGCCCTCTGTGTAGGGTTGGATTGGCTCTTCTTCGCGCTCGGGGAGCCGCTTATTCTCCATCTCTTCCACGTCCAAGGGGATGCAGTCGGGCTTGTAAAGCTTTTCTGCCATTGGGCCGTGGCGAGCTATATGTTTGTCGGGCTGCTTTTTGTCTCTAACACCGCCTTTAATAATCTAGGCCACCCGCTTTATTCGACCATGTTTAATTGGGCGCGTGCCACAATTGGGACCATTCCCTTTGTCGCGATAGGCGTCCATTACGGCCCGCGGGGGGTCATGGTCGGCCAAGCCCTTGGCGTAACACTCATCGGCTCTTGCGCGCTCATCACGGCATTAACAGTGATTCGCCGTCTCCCCCAACGCCCCCAGCGACCAACACGCAAGAGCCATACAAAACGCAAAGCCCATTAGGCCGCTGCTTGCGCAAAAACATCCCGGTAGAACGCTAATTCTCGCTCCAAAGACTCCGCTATAACCTCTGCCGAGCGAAAGCCATGCCCCTCCCCTTGGTAAATATGCAGCGATGAGGCAGAAAGCTGGCTCTGCAACGCCTCTGCTTGAGAGAGCGGTACGACGCGGTCCGCATCCCCATGGAGGAACAACACCGGCGCGGTGATAGCCTCCGGCCATGAAAGGGGCGAACGCGCCCGATAAACCGCCTCGCCCTCTGGCCAAGGGGCGATTAATCCATCTAAATAACAGGCCTCAAAACGGTGCGTCTCTGCCACTAAGCCGCGCAAATCCGTCACGCCATAAAGCGATGTCCCTGCTACAAAAAGAGATGAATGCGCAAGGGCGGAAAGGACCGTTAGCCCCCCTGCACTACTCCCCCGAATGACACAGCGTTGCGGGTCCACCCAGCCTTTATCCACCACCCCTTGCACCGCGCGACAACAATCTTGCACATCCAGCACGCCCCAGCGGCCATCTAAAGCCGCACGATAAGCGCGCCCAAACCCTGTAGAGCCACGATAATTTACATCCAGCACGGCAAAGCCACGGCATGTCCACCATTGCACCTTAAAGGAGAGGTCCGTCCGTGCTTGCCCTGTTGGCCCGCCATGGACAATCACCACCAGCGGGGGCTTACCCTGTACCGCCTCACAATGTGGCCCTTGGGCAGGGCGGTAAAATTGTGCATAAAGCGGCCCTGGCCCTTCCTCTACAGGGAAGCTCACCGTCTCTGGCACGGCAATATCAGCCGGGGTTACACCATCAGGCAACGCCCAGGCCTGCCGCACACATATACGCCCCTCTATCTCACTCTCTAAAGAGCCCATCATCACACAAGGCGGGGCATCTGGAGGGCTATTTAGCCACGCAAAATCTCTCCTCCCCTCCACAGGCACGGGCACATCATCGGGGACAGCCCCTATCAGCACATCCTTCCAGCCTGTTTGCGGGTGATAAAGCAACGTCACAGGCACACCATGACGCACCCCACGCGCTAATAATTGCCCCTCCGGCAACGCAGCGCAACATGATTGCCCAAACACCCATGCTGGCAAGCCTATCTCTGCCGGGGCGGGGGGTAAGGGCTGGGGTTGCCAGGTCACCTCCTCCCCTGCGGCGTCAGCTTTGGCCTCAAAGGCAATGGGCGTCCAATGCCGGTTATAATCTGCGGCTGCATGCTCTGGCACCCCATCAGAAAGCGCATAAAGCCGCTCCCCCGCCCAAAACGGGCCCATCACGCTACAGGCCTGCCCCGCCCCACCGGCGAGGCACATTGTCCCTTGCGCGCCAGTGAGGTCCTGCACATACAGTCCGGTTTCCGTCCACGGCATATGAGGGTTCTGCCACGCGATGAAAGCTAAAAACCGCCCATCTGGCGATAAACGCGGGGCCATGTAAAAATCCGCCCCGCTTTGCAGGGAACACACCACCCCAGAGGGCATAACCTCCACAAGTTCAGCATGAATCACCCCATCAGGATGTTCCGCCTCCCGCACACAGACCAACCGCTCCCCTTGGAGGGCTAGGTCCGCATAAGAATAAGCAATGCCTCTCTCACCATAAGCCGCACATACGGGCTGCGCCTCTCCCCCTTGCACGCTGCGCCATAACCCGCCTCGCTTCTTATCGCTAAACACCACATGAATCGCCGTCCCATCATACATAGCGGCCCACGCGCCCCCGCCATAAACATGCATCTCCGTCCCCGGCTGGGCGTCTGGTGGGGTGAGGTCATGCAGGCTGCCATCTGGCGCACGCCCGACAATCACGCTACGCCCTTGCTCATCAGGCCGGCTCTCTTGCCATAAGACCCAGCCTTCTACAGCACGAATCTCGGCAAAATTGCGGGTTTTACGCGTCATCAATGCTGGGGTTACCCATGGATGAACCACGCTAGATGAGCCTGAAGAACGCCGCGCTATCATAATATCTCTCCTGCATAAAACGCTCTTGCCTTGCTGTGAGCTCCCCCCTTATCGTGCTACCACAAAGCAAACGCATATCCCTCTTACAGGAAGCCCTTGCCCTGATACAGCATCTCTCCTCCTTTCTAGAACATCTGCCCCCCCTTTATGCGTATCTAGCACTCGGTGGCATTATTTTACTGGAAAGCACGGGCGTCCCCCTCCCGGCGGAGAGCTTGCTCATCTTTGCTTCCCTTTATGCTTCCCATACCCATCACCTCACGCCGGAAAACCTCATCATCGCGGCCATTAGCGGGGCTGTTATCGGCGATAATATCGGCTATCTGATTGGCTATCAGCTCGGTTATCGCTTGATGGAAAAGCACGGCCATAAAGTCGGCCTGCATTATGACCGCATCGTCTTAGGCCGGTATCTCTTTCGCCGTTATGGGGGGATTGGTGTGTTGGTCGGGCGGTTTGTGGCCTTCCTGCGTATTCTCATTGCCCTTTTAGCAGGGGCCTCACGCATGCCGTGGCATAGCTTTACCTTCTATAACGCCTTGGGGGGCACCCTTTGGGGGGTGTGTTATGTCCTCATCCCCTATGAGCTTGGTAGCCAGATTGATAGCTTCACCGGCCCGGTCGGACTTGGTTTTGCCGCCTTTATGCTGAGCCTACTTGTCGGCTCCTTCTTCCTCCTCCGCCATCATGAAAAGACCCTCATCCGCAGGGCTCTTATTGATGAAAAACGCCTCAAGACCAAAAAATCACGCAAACGCCCGCAACGCCCTTCTTTGCGAAAGGAGTCCACAAAATGACAGTGCAATCCCTAGTTTCCCTCTTTAAGAGCAGCCTGAACCATTATTGCACATATCCACTGAATATCCGCAAACGGACAACACGTGCTGAATATTGGCCTTGCTTTATAGCAGGCTTCACATTACTTTGTACGTTATTGGTTTTATGTTTTATTTTCTCTCAGCTTTATATCCGCTATGATAGCGGAATATGCCTTTTATTAGGGCTTATCATTTATTTTGCCCTACTGACTAGCGGGGCTGTCATCACCATCCCCACCATCACCGCCCTCATCCGCCGCCTGCATGATACAGGCCGCTCCGGCTGGTGGCTGTGCATCAGCTTTACCATCATCGGCTATATCCCGTTAATCATCTTCCTCTGCCAAAAAAGCCAACCAACCGCTAATCGCTACGGCCCCGTCCCAAAGCAGCGGAAGTAAAGCACCTTACTGATTATAATGTTACGGAATAACTTATGTCACATACAGACCAACCAGAAGATACCTCCAATAACCCAACCGAAGTAAAAGAATATTGGATACAAGAGCTTCTCGATAACGCCGATAAAGCTCCAGAAGATATTCATCTCTCTGATTACATGAAGGTATTGGAAGAGTTACCAAAGAGATTTCTCCCCCCTATACCAAATCCTTCTGCCTTTTTCCGTGGGCAGGCTAATAAAAAATGGCAACCAATCCCCAGTATATTTAGAGACAAAAAAATCTTTTCTGAAGACAAACTTATCAATGAAATTCTTTCTAGCCAAGCGGATGAGTTTCGCTATGATAAAACAACTTTTGAAAAACTCGTCCGTATGCAACATTTCGGCATACCCACCCGGTTGCTTGATATTACACGCAATCCTCTAGTAGCCCTTTATTTTGCAGTAAATACATCGACAGCCGAGGATTGTGCAATTTTTATGTATTTCGTGCCATCAAAAAATCTTTTTGATCCCCAAAAAGAGTATATCAATTATACTCACAGTATAAAAACATCTATCCTATCGGAAATAGCTTCTCTATCAGCCGACGACAAGAACCGCTTAGCTTTCTTTTTTGATAGGAGCGATCATAATTTAACATTAATGAAACAGCCACAAGAAAATCATCGTAAAGATGATATATTAGAGTATATCTTCAAAAGAATTGGACTCAAAGATAATGTTTCTGACACAGACATACATCAATCATTGCTTTGTAAAAATATTATTGTCATTCCTCTAAACACCAATAAAAGACTCATCTCCCAACAAGGAGCGTTCATTTTATTCGGAGGCTTTTCCACAGGAGAACACTCTGTCAGTATCCAACAACTAATCCCCCTCGGTATGCAACTCATAAAAATCATCATTCCCGCTAACGCAAAGAAAAATCTTCGTAAAGAACTCGATTTTATCGGGATTAACGGCATGACCTTATTCCCCGACCTCGAAAATGCGGCAAGCTATATTAAGGAGAAGTACGACCGCCCCTAAAACACGGCGGCCCCATGCCGATAAATAGCCATTGCATCACATTAACACTGTCTTTACAGTTTTGGGCCATTAAAGGGAAGAAGCCCTCTCCCTTGCTCATTTTCGAGGATGATGATGACTAATATAGTCAAGAAAAGATCGTTCTTTTCACAAAGTCTGCATAATGTCTTTAGCAACTATGCTAACTTTACAGGACGTGCAACACGTGGGGACTTCTGGTTTCTATGCCTCTTTACGTTCCTTCTTAAATTATTTTGCGTTTCTATTATGATAATAATTGCACTTCATTTTAATGGAATACTTAAAATCTTATCCATCACACAGTCAATAGATGCTAGATTAGGAGCTGATTTTATTATTACACTATCCCTCTATGTGTACTTTGTCTTTCTCTTCTATATTCTCCTCTTCTCCCTTACGCTTCCTATCGTTACTACAAGCGTAAGGCGGCTGCATGATGTAGGCCGATCTGGTTGGTGGTTGCTGCTGGCCCTTACGGTTGTTGGGGCTATTCCGCTCTTTATTTTCTTCTGCTTAAAAAGCCAACCCCACGATAATGACTACGGCCCGGCCCCGTTAGCCTAACAGCACAATAGGGGGAGGCTTCCCTTCCCCCTATTAAGGCCGCACCACAATCATAATCACAATCACAATCATCAAAATGGTGGGGACTTCATTAGCGATGCGGTAAAACCGCTCGCGATGGTGGTTGTGCCCTTCGGCAAAGCCGCGCCGCCATACCGCACAAGCCCCATGGAAAGCGAACATCCCAAAGAGGCAGACTATCTTCACCCACCACCATAAAGCCGACCAATCCACCACACCGGGGAGGGAGGCCATCAAGGCCCCGGTAAAAAACGTCACCACCATCGCAGGGGCCATAATCTGACGTTGCAGACGCCGTTCCATCAGGCAAAAGCGCGCATATTCTTCAGAGTTCGGGGTCATTTGCGTGTGGTAAACAAATAAACGCGGCAAATAAAACAGCCCTGCCATCCATGAGACAAACGCCATAATATGCAGTGCGACAAACCAGCTAAGATGTGTCAGTAAAAATAGCTGCATTACCACCCCTCCCCAGCGTTATTGTTTTAGTTCTGGAGCCAAAGCTGGCTCTAAAAGGGGAAGAACCTCATCCAAATGCTCTACCCGCACAAACCCCTCCACTGGCCAAAAGGACGGCAGCGGATGGCTGGCAGGGCGCAGTAAAATGCACGACATCCCCGCCCGGCGTGCGGCCTCAGCCCCGGTATCGCTGTCCTCAATCACCACGGTTTGCTCTGGCCTGACACCTTCCTCAGCCGCGCCATGGAGATAGACAGCCGGGTCCGGCTTGGGGGCCCCCATATCCGCTGCTGAGTGAATCCGCTCCGGTGCGAGCAGGCGGTCCATCCCTGTATGGCCAAACTTAGCCTCCATCTCCATCACAGAGGAGTTAGAGCCAACACGCACAGGGATATGGCGTTTCTTTAACGCTTCTAAAAGCGTAATAGCCCCCGCTATGGGCTCAACCCCCTGCTTCATCAAGGCCACCAAATTCGCATGCATTGTGGCATGTGTATCAGGGGGGAGCGAATGGCCAAGCTCTGCCTCCATCTCCGCAATAACCTGCGGCAAGGCCTTCCCTGCAAAGCGCGCTATGCCCTCCTCATCCGAAATATCCAGCCCGACCGAGCGCGCAAAACGCGCCGTGCCACGGCAAGCAGGGGCTTCGCTATCAATCAGCACGCCATCACAATCGAAAATGACAAGCTTAATGCCCGCTCTTAAGGCGTCCTTCATGTTTTAGACGCTCCTTATTGTCTCAACTAATGTAGCAACATGCTCTGGCGGTGTGGTTTTTATCACCCCATGGCCCAGATTAAACACATGTGGCCGCCCTTTTAGACTATCACGAATACGGCGCGCTTCTTCCTGCAACGCCTCACCACCATTTAGCAAAATCATGGGGTCGAGATTACCTTGTAAGGTCACACTTGGAGGGACCATCTCCGCCACTTTGGCCATATCGGCCACCGTGTCTAACGCTAAGGTGTTAATGCCCGTTTTCTCGGCATATTCCGTAACCATAACACCCCCAAGGCGGGGGAAACCAATCAACGGAACATCGGGATAACGTGCGCGAATATGGGCAACAATCTGCTTTGTTGGCTCAATCACATAACGGCGGAAAGCCTCTGGTGGGAGAATCCCCGCCCATGAATCAAACAACATGACCGCTTCCGCCCCGGCCTCAATCTGCCCACAGAGCATCTCCGCCGTGCTGCGGGTCAGCATCGCCATAAGCTTATCAAACAAAGCCGGGTTCTGCTGCATCATCGCCCGAATATGGGCAAAATCACGAGAGCTACCACCCTCCACCATATAACACGCCACCGTAAAGGGGCTGCCCGCAAAACCGAGCAAGGTTATCTCTGCTGGCAACTCCACCCGCAAGCGGCGCAACGCCTCCCGCACAGGGGATACAGCCTCCATCACGCGGCCTTCATCCAGCCGAGCGAGGTCAGCTTCATCACGGATGGGCGTCATGACGGGGCCGCGCCCTTCCTCAAAGCGGAGGTCCTGCCCCATCGCCCAAGGGAGGATAAGAATATCGGAGAATAAAATCGCCCCATCCATCCCATAACGGCGGATGGGTTGTATGGTCAGCTCGACAGCAATCTCCGGCGTCATACAGCGTGTGAGAAAATCCGCCTGCTCCCGCATCGCGCGAAACTCCGGCAAATATCGCCCCGCTTGGCGCATCAGCCATACAGGCGGGGGCCATACAGCCTCCCCCTTTAACGCGCGCAAAAGCGGTTTGTGGCGTATTGTCTGCGTCGCTAGGCTTCCACTTTGCTGCTGCGTCATGCTGCTTATCCTGCTCTCATATCCTAATATGTTGCTTATCCTTGCCTTGGAGAGGCGGCAAGCGTCAACTCTGGAATAACCGGACTTTCCTTAAAGCAACGCTTATAAGGCTATGATATTATAACCCCACATCCCCCAACCAAAGGTACCTTTATGCTCATCCTTGCCAGTGGTTCCGCCATACGCCGCCAACTCCTCCAAGAGGCGGGCGTGCCTATAACCACACATCCCGTTGCGGTGGATGAGGACGCCCTACGTCATCACGCCGAACAGGAAGGGCTTTCCCTCCGCGAGACAGCCCTCACCCTCGCCCGTGCCAAAGCCCGCGCGGCAAGCTCTGCCTTCCCTCATCGCTACATCCTCGCAGCAGACCAGCTTTTAGACCTAGAGGGCACAGCCTTTGCCAAAGCCCGCACAATGGAGGAAGCCCGCTCCCATCTCCTCACCCTTCGGGGCAAAACCCACGCCCTCCATACCGCTTTAACCCTATGGAAAGACGGACAAGAATCGTGGGCGCATAGCGAAAGCCCCCGCTTGACCATGCGGTCTTTCTCCCCCGCCTTTTTGGACGCTTACCTCCATAAAGAAGGCACCGCCTTATTAGCCTGTGTTGGCTGTTATCGGATTGAAGGAATGGGGATTCAGCTCTTTCATCTCATTGAGGGAGGGCATGATGCCATTGCAGGCTTACCATTACTGCCCCTTCTCCATGCCCTGCGGGAGCGCAGTATCCTGCCCTCATAACGCATAAAATTACGGAAAAAATAACTTTCCCTCTTGCCTTCCCTCCAACGGGAAGGCTATATCCCTCCCCACGGGCGCATTATGTGCGTTCTGGTATAAATGTGGGGCCATAGCTCAGTTGGGAGAGCGCTTGAATGGCATTCAAGAGGTCGTCGGTTCGATCCCGATTGGCTCCACCATTTTCCTCTTTTAGATATGTACCCTCCCCTAACGCCTCATCATCATAATGATGACGGGCTTGGCTTATGTGCGAGCGTTTCTTTTTGCCAAGAAAATGTTATTATATAACATTACCTACGGTCTCGGCTTGGATGTCCTGCATGTTTGTTCTGCGTCTTTTAGCGCATATACCGCGTTTTTTGCGCCTAACCCTTAGCCTCCTTGCCATCCCCGCCTATGCCCAACAGCCATCAAGCGCCGCCCCCGCCCTGCAGCTAAGCTGTGTAGAAGCTGTATGGTGTGATATTGCCCAACAAATTGGCGGCTCTACGGTGCAAACGCACGCACTCATCCATAGTGAAGGGCTAGACCCGCACCATCTACAGCCCTCCCCCCTTATGGCCCAGCAGCTCGCACAAAGTGATGCTATCTTGCTCAATGGGGCTACGTATGATGATTGGGCCAAGCCGTTACATGCGGCCTCATCCAAGCTTTTTATCGCCGCCGATTATGCTGACTGGCATATAGGTGACGACCCGCATCTCTTTTTCGACCTCCCCACGGTTCAAAAAACAGCGCAGCGCATTGCGGAGTGGCTCAGCACAAACAGGCCCCAAGCGCGCGCAGACATCAACCAAAATCTTGCTCGTTTTGAGCGTGATGTGGCTCGCCTCTCCACCCAGCTAGAACGACTTCGCCATGTCGCCCCTAACGCCCCCTTCGCCATGACCGAACCGGCAGGGGAACGCCTCCTTTACGCTGCGGGGCTGCATATGATTAATGAAGGCTGGGCCAGAGCCTTGATGAACGAATCCGGCCTCTCCCCGCGCGATACAGCCCAGCTTGAAACCGCAATTCAACACAAAGAGATTCGCTTCCTTGTACGCAACCCCGCCCTTGAGGCCCCCCAAGCCCACGCGGTGGAAGCCCTCGCCCAACAAGCGCACATCCCCATCATCACGATCGGCGAGAGCCTCCCCGCTGGGCTGCATTGGCAGGACTGGCTAGGCCACATCCTCACCACTATAGAAACCACCCTCACCCAACAGGCCACACCATGAAGGAGGCTCATCTCTCTGCTCAGGATGTCAGCCTGCGCATAGGCTCCCAGTCTATTCTCAACCACGCTACATTCGCCCTCCCCTTAACGGGCCTAACCATCCTCCGGGGCCATAATGGAGCGGGGAAAACATGCGTCCTCCGCGCCTTATTAGGCATACTCCCCCACCAAAGCGGCACGCTCCTCCTCCTTGGCCACCCACCAGACGTTGCACGGCATCAATGTGGTTATATGCCCCAAAAAGCGGACCAAACGGCCCCGATGCTCCCCGTCATCAGCCATGTGATGGCCTGCCTTAACGGCGCGCGCTGGGGCTTTCCCTTCTCTAGCAAAACCACCCGCCATCACGCCGAGGCCCTCCTAAGAGATGTTAATGCGTTCCCCCTCGCCCATCGCCCGCTAGGCTGCCTCTCTGGCGGGGAGAGGCAACGCATAGCCCTCGCCCAAGCCCTCGCTAATAACCCTAAACTCCTCATTCTTGATGAGCCTTTCGCCGCTTTGGACGCACAAAGCCACCAGGCGTTGCTCCAGCTTTTTGGGCAATTATACCAACAGCGAGGGGTTAATATCCTCATCACCGCTCATGGCCCTTTAGAGACAGCCTCTCTCCCCCTGCCTGTGCGTGAGGTGACGTTAGCAAGAGGGCACATCCATGGTTGAGCCATCCTTTCTCGCCTTCTCCTTTATGCAGCATGCTTTTATTGGCTGTTTTCTCGTCTCGC
The DNA here is from genome assembly GCF_002592045.1 of Parasaccharibacter apium. Classification (GTDB taxonomy): domain Bacteria; phylum Pseudomonadota; class Alphaproteobacteria; order Acetobacterales; family Acetobacteraceae; genus Bombella; species Bombella saccharophila. The sequence continues at coordinate 327,720 of NZ_MEJG01000002.1, forward strand.
TCCTCGCAGGGAGCTTAGGGTGGTGCCTCCTCCTCCGGCGACAAGCTTTTGCAGCCCATGCCCTACCCCATATTGGCTTTAGCGGGGCCGCGGCGGCTGTGTGGCTCCATATCTCCCCTTTATGGGGAATGATTGCCACCAGCATGTTAGGCGGGGTCTTTATGGGCCATGAGGGACGCAGCAAACATCATCCCGCCCAGCGCGATATGATGACAGGGCTTATCCTCGCGGCAAGCCTCGGTATAGGGGTGCTATGCTTGCATGAGGCTAACGGGGCCTCCTCCCAAGCGACCACACTCCTCTTTGGGGATGTTTTAGGCTTGGACCTCCCAAGCTTGGGCATCCTTGCTCTCCTCACCCTTCTCTGCCTTGGGGGGCTGGCACTCCTCTGGCGACCCTTGCTCTTTATCAGCATGGCCCCCAGCCTAGCGCAGGCACAAGGCCTCTCCGCCTCTCGGCTTGGGCAGCTTTTCCTCCTCCTCGCCGCCTTAGCCTCTGCCGCCTGTGCTGAAATTGCCGGAGCGTTGCTTTGTTTTAGCCTCATGATCGGCCCGGCAGCGGTGTCCTTAAAGCTGGGACTTTCCCCCTTTAAGGGGATTCTCTGCTCTATCTTCGGGGCCTTACTCCTCTCTTGGGGAGGGCTGATCCTCTCTTGGTATAGCGATATTCCCCTCCCTTTTTGGATAAGCCTGGGCGGGGTTGGGCTTTATGCTCTAGCTAGCTTTCTCAAACGCTCGCTTTAAAAATCTTGCAAACTAATTAATTTCCAATGAAAAACGATCAGAAGCATGACAATAACGACATGAAATAAGATCAAACATTTACCATCAAGGACAAAGACCTCATTATCACCTTTAGGCCACAACATACGGGCCAGCTTACTTAAATTAGTCAAATTAACAGGCCCCGCTGTGGCTTTCATCGCTCTTTATCCTTATCTTATCTTCTCTCAGTCCCTTAACAGATTCATCTCATTTTATAAATCATCCCTAAAGGCAAAAAAGCCTTTCACCCCTTTTTGTCGTATAAAAGTGCTGACAATTACGCAATTTTTGCAACTTCTGCTTGAGGCTTGTTCCGTTCCCGGCTATGCGCCCTTATCGTAAGGTAGCGATTTACCTGTGGAAGGACCTTCCAACAGGAGGTCGTCATATGTTCATTGAGCCATGAGGTTTTTGTGTCGCAACCTGCCATGCCAGACCCCCAAGAGCATTTTCTGGATGGGCCAGAGCTCCCCGCTGGGGTAACACGCTTCTGGTTGGTCCGCCATGCGATTGTTGAGGCACATGCCCGCAAGACCATGTATGGCTCGCTTGATGTCCCCTTATGCCCGCATCATCTCAGCAACCAGAAGGCTGCTTACCACGCCTTAGCCCGGCGTTTACCGCGCAATGCCCTCTGGTTTTCCTCCCCTCTACAGCGGGCTCAACAAACAGGCCATACTATCCAACAAGCCGGGGGATTTTCTACCACTATGACCATCGACCCCGCCTTTGCCGAACAATCTATCGGACAATGGAACGGGACCCCACATGCAGACTTCCCTGCCTTGCTCAGCAAGCCCACCGGCCCCTTTTGGTCTATCGCCGCAGATGAATGCCCCCCAGAGGGCGAAACCATGCTTGATGTCCGCCACCGTATTGGCCATGCTCTTGATAAACTCACCCAACACCATGCGGGGCAGGATATGGTTATCCTCAGCCATGGAGGGGCTATTCGTATGGCTCTATCGCATTGCCTTGCCATCCCTGCTGAGACGGCCTTGCGCTTTTGCATCCAAAATCTTTCTCTCACCATCATCGAGCATATTGCCGGGCAATGGCGTGTTGTTGCGGTCAATGAACTACCAGATTTCGGGACCAACGCAGCATGAAGGGATTATTTAGCGATGATCTTTTTCGCGTTGTTCTGAAAAACGCAGGTAAGCTTGGCTCAACCAAATTAATTGGGGCTCTTATCGGGCTGCTCGCCCTTGTCAGTACCGGTCGTACCCTGCGCCCACATGATTTTGGTGTCCTCACCCTCATCGCCTCCTATATTGAGACCATCGCCGCGATTGGGCAATTCCAAAGCTGGCAGATTGTGTTGCATTATTCGGCCATCCCTTGGCAAAAGGGAGAACGCACCACCGTACAAAACAGCATCAACCTCGCTGTTGGGTTAGATATATGTGCCGGTTTACTCTCCATGGTCCTAGGGGCGTTAGCCTTCCTCTTATTTGGAAAGATGCTTGATGTGCATGACCAGCACACAGCCCTTGTTCTACTTTATTGCACCTTAATCCCCGGCCTTGGTAGCACTACCCCCTATGGTATCCTCCGCTTATTTGACCGTATCGACCTCGTCTCCCGCCAACAACTCATCACCCCTGCGGTTCGCGCGTTAGGTTGCCTCTTAGCGTGGTTAAGTGGCACAAAATTAACGGGCTTTGTCATTGCTTGGTATTGCGCCACATTGGCCGGGCAACTTTACCTTTGGGGGACAGCCCTCTTAGAACTTAAACGCCATGACTTGCTCACAAACCTAAAGCCAAGCATCATCAAAGCCTCCCGCCAAATGCCTAAAGGATTATGGGGCTTTGTCTGGACAGCCAGCATCACCACACTTTTAGAGACCGTGTGGGAGCCCATCAGCAAATTGCTTGTCGGGCGGATTGTCAGCACCTCCGCTGCGGGGCTTTATTCCCTCGCGATGGAGTTTTTAGACGCTGTCCAACGCCCAGCCAAACTCCTTGAGAAAAGCTATTACCCTGAAGTCGTGCTGATGGACCCACGCACCCCCGCCCCATGGAAACTTGCACTCAGGACAAGTGCGCTCTCCGCCATTATGGGCCTTGTGGCAATGCTTGTTGTTTACCTTGGGGGCAAGCCTGTTATCAGCATCTTCGGCCATCGTTTTGGCGATGCTGCAACCTTAATGATGTGGATGTCCCCCTCCCTTGTCTTTTTTACCGCAGGGCTGCCGATGGAAGGCGTCCTCTATACCGCGGGCCGCTCTCATTACATCATGCTCGCCCAGCTTTGTGCTGTAACGTGCTATATTCCCATGCTTATCTATCTAGGTAACCATTACGGACTTAATGGGGCGGGACTCGCCTATGCACTAGGGATGTTCCTCGCTACGCTCATTACATTCGCCATTATGGGGGTTACCTATCTCCGCCGGCATAAAATCATCCTCCCCCATGAGCGCGAAATCCGGCAGGCCTCCACTGCATCTCCCCCGCCTCACACATAACCAACCCCCTAAGGAATTATTTGTGCCCTTCTTCCCCTTCTCCCGTAAGGCTAGCTCGCGCCATTACCCCGCTTTTCCACAAAATATGTTCGATACCGTCTTTGAGCATATCCTCTTAGATGATGTCCCCCATCCTACAACGCCACTCCCAAAGGATGTCCTCCCCCTTTGTACAGCACAAGAAGTAACCGAGGGTTATAACCTCTGCTGGCAGTTGCTTGAGGATGGGGTGGACCGTAAAGCCTTCCGCCGTTTAATCCTCAAGATCGCTTTCTCCGGCCAAGCTGATGAGGAAGAACGCCTCTCTTTCAAATATGAGCGTGCTAAGTTTAAGCATATGCGGTTTGCATGTGCTAATTTTACACGCAAGCACCGCTATCCCTTATTGCTCCACATCGTCACCATCATTATGGGTGATATGCAGGACGCTTTTAAAAACCACCAACGCCGCGCGACCTTAATCCTTGGCCTCATCTTATGGGTTGCGTTATCACCAGCCTATTATTGGCTCATCGCAGCCCCACTCACCTCATGGCGAGAGGATAGTGCTGCTGGCATCCAAGCGTATCAAAAACGAGAAAATGCCCGCCTTGCTAAGATGGTTGCAAAATTGGAAGCCACAACGGGTCATGAGTTCCATGTCGTACGCAAAATCATCAGCCGCCGTGTCGCCTTTAATGATACGCTACGTACCATTCGCCCCTCGCATGAGCTAGACCAACTCTCCGAGTATTTAGCGACAATCAACGGCATGATGGGCGACCTGCATGACCATCTCATCGAGAAAAAACTAGACGGTACGCAAAATTATAAGCGCGACCGCTTCCAATCTCCACAAGAGATTCCCCAGCGCATCCGCGCTTTTCTCAGCCATTCCCCCCAATAAGAGCCTTTAAATAAGGTTATGCTTACATAGCAGAGTGACCACTTGCTCCTGCACGGCTTCGTATGATTGCCGTGCATCAATCACCTCTAGCTGAGCATGATTAAAGGTAATCTGGGGCATCAAGGCCGATTTTGCCTGCATAGCCTCTTTGTCATGGTCTGGCTTACGCTGGAAGGCCGTCTCCGCATCCACGTCCAGTAAAATCACAAGGTCCGGCTTAAATTGTGCAATTTTGCGATAAAGCCCACGTTCCAACCATGCGAGGAGCCGAATAAAGGGATTATGGCTATATGCGGTGGAAAGACCCGGCCCATCACATTGATGGCCGGAAATCTCTGCTTGAGGGTACCGGTCCGTTACCACGAAGAACCCAGCTTCCACCGCCCGCTTTACCCGCAAAAACCGCCGATACCGAATCACAGAGAAGGTAAACATCACAATCGCAGTTAGCATACCGGGGATTTTCTCCCCCTTTGTGCGCGCTTTTTTAGCCTTGCTATTCAGCTTCTTCTCCACAGCAGGGCCAATAAGTGGCAAACGACCAATCCGGCGGCCTAAATCCCCAGAGCCTAAACCAAGATAGCCATAGCGCATTGGTTTTTCAGCAGCGAAATGCTCCACCAAATATTCACTAATGCTCGATTTGCCAGAGCCATCACACCCTACCAAAGCCACCAATATGCCTGCCCGCTGGCCATTCTTATGACCTGACTTGCTTACTGGTAACGTAGCGGGAGCAGGGTAGAGGGCGAGCACCTTCCGCACAGTCTCCTTCGCTTGGGTGAGTACCTCTGCCAAAGGGGCGGTGGCATCAATATCCACAATCGGCGCCCCAGCAAACTCAACTTGGCTCACATCCTCAATCTTACGCGCAAGCTTATAAGGCACATGGTTCGGTTTGCGCTGCAATGCTGTAGCCAAATCCACATTTAAGCGAATCACCACATCAGGGCGAAAACGCGCCATACGACTATAAAGCGCGCGCTCTATCTTGCTAAATAAGCGCATCCCCATGCCATCCCGGTTCAATGCCGCGAGGGAAGGGCCATCCATAGGGCCGGGAACGACATTTTGTGGGTAACGGTCTGTCAAAATCGCCAAGCCACGCTCATGCTTAGCACGCATGGCCATAAAGCGTACAACACGCCGCATAGAGAATATAAAACCAGAGATCGCCGCTAACACACCCGCTCGCTTGCCAGAGCGCGTTCTCGCAGTTTCCTTTTTAGATTTACCCCTTATATAAGGCCCAAGAAAGGGTATAGGCTCCAAAGCACGGCCCAAATTACCAGCTTGTTTGCCTAGATGACAAAAGGCCGTCGGCCGTTCTGCCTTTAGCTGCACCAGCAGAGTCGTCCCTACTGTGGATTTCCCACTTCCATCACACCCAACCAAGGCTATCACTGGCTGGTGCCGTCCCTCAATTGGCTGGGGCATGAACTCGCTTACACGCATAGCACTCTCATTGCTTTTGATGCTGCTATCATAGCCTGTCTTGCTCCTCCATAACAGGCTTATGATAAATATACCCGCACAAACTGCCCCCAACTACATATACAATATATAATAAAGGGTTACACGCTTATAAACTTCACCTTTACTCTAACAGCTCGCCATACACAAAGTTTGAAGGGGCGTTTGGTAAAAGATCACACGCTCGTTATATCATCGCTTATAAAGCCATCCCGTAACGCCGCGCGCACCACACCATGGCTGTATAAAGTACGATGGTCATAACACATCCCACAGCCAAGCTGCCCCAAAAAGGCCAACCACGCCTCAATAACGCCGGAATAAGCAAAAACATGGGAAGAGACGGTAAAACGTACCAAAAGGTGGCCTCACTATGGGTTTCCATCATCGCCCGGTCAGGCTTTTCTACCCACAGAAACATCATCCCCAAAACAGAAACAAGCGGGAGTGAAGCAATCAACGCACCAAAAGCAGGCAGACGCCGCCCCACCGTAGCGATAGACGCAATTAAAATAGCAGAAAGCCCTGTTTTAAGGAGAAACGGTACCATAAACGTCTCTATCACATAGGAGAGAATGGCCGATCATGGTGGGCACACTAGGGCTCGAACCTAGGACCCGCTGATTAAGAGTCAGCTGCTCTACCAACTGAGCTATGTGCCCACAATCGCTAACCGATGCCCTTCCTCTAACAGACCGCCGATGACCGGGCAAGGGCTTTTGCACCAATTCTGACAAAAAGATTACACCCTAACGTGTAAGATGCGCCATCAAGGCTTCAAATTGTTCTAATGAGGAATAATTGATCTTCAAAGAGCCACTTTTGCCATTAAACCGTATTTGCGTTTTCAGGCCAAAGCGGGCCGATAAATCCTCTTCCAACCGTGTAATCTCTGGGGCGGGGTGCGCTGTTTTAACCTCTGCCGACTCTGCCTTATTCAACCGCGCAACCATAGCTTCCGTCTGACGGACATTCAGCCCCCTAGACAGCACCTCCGCCATGCCCGCTACAGGCTCAGGATGGCCTAATAAAGCCCGCGCATGGCCAGCACTTAAAGCCCCTTCGCGTAGTTGAACCAACACAGGCTCGGGCAAATTAAGCAAGCGCATTGTGTTTGTAATATGCGAGCGAGACTTCCCAATCGCCCCAGCAAGCTCCTCTTGAGTCAGGCTATAATCCTGCAACAAACGCTGCAATCCCATAGCTTCTTCCACCGGGTTGAGGTCCGAGCGTTGGAGATTCTCCACCATGGCCGCGGCCATAGCATCGGTATCATCAAGCTGACGGATATAAACGGGCACCTCATGCAGCCCCGCCTTTTGTGAGGCCCGCCAACGGCGTTCCCCCGCGATGATTTGATACCGCCCCTTATGCTCTGGGTCTGGTCGTACCAAAATAGGCTGAATCACCCCGCGTGAGCGAATGGAATCGGCAAGCTCAGCCAAATGCTCCTCATTCATATCCCGCCGCGGCTGAAACGGGCTAGGGGAGAGAAGGTCCACCCCCAAACTCCCCGGCTGAGATGGCGCGCGGGCCTCTGTTTGCGGGGCCCCCGCACGGGCTAAATTAGGGGCTTCATCCCCCAGTAATGCAGCAAGCCCGCGCCCTAACTTACGCGACGATGGTAATGCTTTTTTTGCCATGACGCTCAGCCTTTCTTCTTCAACCGTTTTAGCAGCTCAGCTCCCAAAGCCTCATAAGCCTGCGCCCCGGTAGATGCGCGGGCATAATCCAACACAGGCTGGCCATGGCTTTGCGCCTCGGAAATACGAATATTGCGCGGGATGACCGTCTTAAAAACTTGCTCGCCAAAAAAGCCGCGCGCATCTTCTGCCACAAGAGTGGAGAGATTATTACGCGTATCAAACATCGTCAGCACAATCCCTTCTAAATGAAGGTCCGCATTAAAAGCCAAACGCACACGCTCAATTGAGCGTACAAGCTGACTAATCCCCTCCAAAGCAAAGAACTCACATTGCAAAGGCACTAACACACTTTGCGCCACAACAAGGGCGTTTAATGTCAGCAACCCAAGGCTTGGGGGGCAATCAATTAAGATAATATCGTAACGATGTAGTAATGGTTGTAGTGCATCCCGTAACCGATATTCCCGCCGGTCTTGGTCGATCATCTCCAGCTCGGCCCCAGCAAGGTCGGCATTTGCGGGCATGACATCCAGCTTTGGCACCACGCTTTTGCGAAGGAGCGTCTCTGCAGGCTCATCCTCCAACAAGGCACCATATGTGCCACGGCCACGCTCATCATACTCCAAACCAAGGCCTGTTGAGGCATTGCCTTGGGGATCGAGGTCCACCAACAAGACTCGCTTGCGCCGCGCAAGGGCAGCGGCCAAGTTCAGGCTGGTTGTTGTTTTGCCCACGCCACCTTTTTGGTTGGCGATGGCGATAATATGCACAGTATGAGAGGAAGGCTTAGACACGTCTAAAATCACTAATCTTGAGGAGGACCCCATCGGGGTCTGTATGGCTAGGGAAGCTCTTATATAGCATGTGCCAGTCAGAGCGGGCTTTGGTCAACTCATCTGGCGTTTTTCTTCCCTTTAAAAACAAACAATAGCCATCCTCTTTTAACAAAGGCCGCGCCCACGTTAAAAGTTGGGGCAGGGGAGCAAGGGCGCGGGCGGTGATAATATCGGCAGGCTCTAGCACAGCTTGCTCGATCCGTTTTGCCAGCACACTAACACGCGCCCCACATTCCCGCGCGGCCTCGCGTAAAAAGGCGCATTTGCGTTGGTCAGACTCAATTAGCGTAACAGGATTACCCGTTGCTATAGCGACAATCAAACCGGGAAAGCCCCCGCCTGAGCCAAGGTCAGTTATCCTTACCCCTTCAGGCACATACGGCACAAGTTGGAGGCTATCTTCAATATGCCGCTGGCGAAGATGGGCAATATCTTTAGGGCTTACGAGGTTAATTTTCTCATTCCAGCGCGTTAAAAGCTGGGTGAAGTGAGCGAGCTTCGCTTCAGTTTCATGTGAAACATGCTGCATTAGGGACGGCTCCTCATATAAGCCAGCAGCGCAATCAAAGCCGCAGGGGTAACACCACGCACACGCCCAGCGGCTGCAAAATCAGCCGGGCGGGCTGCACTTAATCGCTCTTGCATCTCTTGGCTTAGCCCCCCAATCGCCCCGTAATCCAAATCCTCCGGCAAACGAAGGGAAGCCTCACTTTTAAGTTGCTGAATCTCCCGCTCTTGCCGGCGCAGATACCCCCCATAGCGGGCCTCTGTTTGCACATGCCGCCCAATGCGCAACGGCAAAGCCGCAAACCACGGGGCCAGCTGGGCAAGCTGTGCTTCATCAGCTTGTGTGGCTAATACATCCAGCAAGCTGCGCCGCCGCCCATCTTGGGAGACCTCAATCCCATGTGCGCGCAAATCTTGGGGCAGAAAAACCGGCTGACGTGCCTGCTCCATCGCCGCCTCAATCTGACATACCGTATCCTTAAACGCAGCCTCACGCTCTGGCCCAACACAGCCAGCCCCAATCGCCTTCGGGGTGAGACGTAAATCCGCATTATCTGCCCGCAATAACAAACGATATTCCGCCCGTGAGGTGAACATCCGATAAGGCTCGCTAATGCCATGGAGGGTGAGGTCATCAATCAACACACCAAGATACGATTCCTCCCGCCCTAATGTGAGCGGCTCTTTCCCCCCTACAGCGCGGGCCGCATTCAGCCCAGCGAGCAACCCTTGCGCCCCGGCTTCCTCATACCCTGTTGTCCCGTTAATCTGCCCAGCCAAATACAAACCGGGAAGGGCGCGTAACTCCAAAGAAGGCCTCAGCTCTCGCGGGTCCACATAATCATACTCCACCGCATAGCCGGGTGTGACGATGCGCGCTTGCTCCAACCCCGGCATAGAGGCAATCATCAGCTCTTGGACCTCCGCTGGGAGAGAGGTGCTAATGCCATTAGGATACACTAAATCCCCACCCGGATTGCCCGGTAGGGCCTCTGGCTCCAAAAAGATTTGATGACTATCACGCCCAGCAAAACGAACAATTTTATCCTCAATAGACGGGCAATAACGCGGCCCCCGCCCGGTAATCTCCCCCCCATACATGGCAGAGAGATGGAGATTCTCCTCAATAATCTTATGGGTTTGTGGCGTTGTTTGGGTAATACGGCACGAAATCTGCTTATTCGGCAAAGAGGTGGTGAGCGTACTAAATGCCTCTGGCTGTACGTCTCCCTCATCGGCAGGCAGGGCCTCCCAGTCGATACTCTCGCGGGCAAGGCGCGGGGGAGTGCCCGTTTTTAACCGCCCCATCTTCAACCCCAGAGCCTCCAACCGCTCACCGAGCATCGTCGCAGGGGCATCCCCAATACGCCCCGCTGGTCGGCTCACCCGCCCTGTATGAATCACCCCCCGCAGGAAGGTCCCGCTCGTCAACACGACAGCCCCCGCCATAAAGCGGCGGCCATCCTCACACACCACACCGCGCACATGACCTTGCTCGACAATCACATCCCCCACAGCCCCGGCAAGTATGGTCAGATGAGGGGTTTGGGCCAAAAGCCCCTGAATCGCCGCCCGGTATAAGGACCGATCCGCCTGCGCACGCGGGCCATGCACTGCCGGCCCTTTGGAGCGATTAAGCAGCTTAAAATGAATCCCCGCTTGGTCCGCTGCTTTGCCCATCAGGCCATCAAAGGCATCAATCTCCCGCACGAGATGGCCTTTACCAATGCCCCCAATCGCTGGGTTGCACGACATGCTGCCTATCGTGTCCAGCTTATGGGTTAAAAGCAATGTGTCTGCCCCAAAACGGGCCGCGGCGGCGGCGGCTTCCGTCCCTGCATGGCCGCCCCCCACGACGATAACATCATAGCGTTGCGTATGTGATGTACTCATGCCGTAATGTTACTTTCCTATACAAAACTGGCCGAAAATTGTATCGAGCAGGGCCTCTACATCCACATGGCCTGTCAGCCGCCCTATAGCCTGCATTGCTAAGCGCAACTCCTCCCCGCGTACCTCCGGCCATGAGGCCTCCAACGCATGGGTAAGATGCTGCTGCGCCTCCTGCAACCCTGCACGATGGCGCGCCCGCGTTAAAGGCGGTGTGCCACGTTGTGCCATAAGCGTGGCAAGATGTGCTTTTAGCCACTCACGCAAGGGGGCTAAACCGGCCTCATCCTGCGTATGCACCCCAAGTTCACCTCCCTGAGTCGGCGTCAAGTCTGTTTTGGTGCGTAATTTTACAGCATGAGGGGCGAGCAAAGGCGTCTCATCCCCCGGCCCGACGAGATGAAACAATACATCCGCCTTCTCCACATGCTGCATGGTCCGGCGGATGCCTTCAGCCTCAATCTCATCCTCTGTCTCGCGTAGCCCTGCTGTATCAATCAAGCGAACCCGAATCCCCTCAATCATCCACTCAACACTTATCGCATCCCGCGTTGTGCCAGCTTTTTGCGTCACGATGGCTGCATCCTGCCCACTAAGAGCATTAAGCAAACTCGACTTCCCGACATTTGGGGCCCCAGCGAGAACAATCTTCAACCCGTCCCGCACAATCTCGCCCCGCTCATCAGCAAGATGAGCCTGCATCTCCTGCGCTAAAGCCCGACACTCTTCTATAAGGGCACCCTCCACCTCTGGGGGAAGCTCCTCATCGGGGAAGTCAATCAACGCTTCCTGTTGGGCTAAAATCTGCCGCAATCGCGCTGCCCATCCTGTATAAAGCTGGCTTAATGCCCCATCAGCTTGCCGCAAGGCTTGATGACGCTGCGCTTGTGTTTCCGCCTCAATTAAATCCGCAATCGCTTCCGCTTGGAGAATATCCATCCGCCCCGCTTGGACAGCCCTGCGGGTAAACTCCCCCGGCTCAGCAGGGCGGCCACCAAGATGCACAAGAGCCTGCGCTACGGCCTCTATAATCGCCGGGCCAGCATGGAGGTGCAGCTCAAAACTATCTTCCCCTGTATAAGAGCGCGGCCCCGGCAACCATAAAATAAGGGCGTGATCTAACACATCCCCCTCATATGTTAAGGCCCGCACGCTAGCGTGACGCGGCGGCGGTAAAGCCCCGCATAATGCCTTTAAAATCTTACCACTCTCCGGCCCGCTTACCCGCATAACCGCAATTGCCCCCTGCACGGAGCCTGTCGCTATAGCAAAAATTGTATGAGTGGATGCGCCAGATATGTTCATGCCGCCTTTCATACAGCACTCCTGCCAGAAAAGCAGCGTTTTGTAGAAAGAATTGACGCTCATCACTAAAACAGGCAGCTTAGAGCTTATGCCACAGCTTTCTTTTCATTCCCCCCTTGGTGCCCTCACTCTTAGCGAAGAAGACGGGCGCATCGTCTCCCTTGATGAAGGCTGGGGACGCGACCAGAGTGAGACCCCACTCCTGCTTCAGGTACGAGACATGATGCAGGATTATTTTGATGGCAAAGTGGTGGATTTCCAATCCATCCCGCTCATGCTGTGTGGCACAGCCTATCAAGAGCGCGTATGGGCTGCCTTACGCACAATTCCCCATGGCCAAACCCGCAGCTATGCCGAGCTAGCCCGCAGCATCGGCGGTAGCCCGCAATCCATCGGCCAAGCCGTAGCGCGCAACCCGTTGCTTATCCTCATCCCCTGCCATCGCGTATTACCCTCTCATGGCAAAAACTACGGCGATTATAGCGGTTTTGAAGGAGCCGAGAGCAAAGCCTTCCTGCTCGACTTAGAGCGTGAGATGCTCACCCCGTAAAAACGGACTGTTATAAAACATACCCTATAAACTCCATAAAAAATTGTAATAATAGCTTTTCCATACCTGCCTCATCTGCCAAAAACGGGCATTTAACAAGTACCAATACCCATTACGTAAACAATACCTATCACAGAAAAAATAAAACCAATTTTATAATGTCTCATAAGTCCAATAACGAAAAACTATGGAGTCTTCCTAATTTAACGGAAAGGAACGATTATTTATGGTTACCGACCATAATATACCCCTGATAATCGCACGAATACAATTTGCACTTACCGTTGGCGTACATATAATATTTCCTGCATTTTCAATCGGACTATCTGTTTTTCTCACATTTCTTGAAGGGATGTGGTTAAGAACGACTGATAATCGTTATTTAAATCTCTTTAAATATTGGTTGAAGGTCTTTTCAATCGTCTTTGGGATGGGTGTCGTCTCCGGGATCGTTATGGCTTACGAATTCGGCACAAACTGGGCTAGATTCTCTGCCAAAGCAGGACCGATTACCGGTGTTCTACTCTCCTATGAGGTTATGACAGCCTTCTTCATGGAGGCAGGCTTCCTTGGTGTTATGCTTTTCGGACTAAACCGAGTTGGGCGCAAAATGCACTTCTTTGCCACTTGTGCTGTCACCACAGGAACGCTCATCTCCATGACATGGATCCTTGCGTCAAACTCATGGATGCAAACCCCGCAAGGCTATATCATCGACCCTAAAACCGGCCATTTTTTACCAAAAGATTGGCTGGCCATTATTTTTAATCCGTCATTCCCTTATCGGATCATCCATATGGGACTAGCTGCTATGCTCTCTGTCGCCTTTACTGTAGCGGCGGCTGGAGCGTGGCATCTGCTCAAAGCGAAAAAGAACAAAATACAGGCTGATAGTACAGTCCGCCTTATGTTCTCCCTCTCCCTTTGGATGATTGTCGCCACAGCCCCGCTCCAAATCTTGGCAGGTGATATGCACGGGCTAAATACCCTGAAATATCAACCCGCTAAGATTGCAGCGATAGAAGGAGACTGGATAAGTGAGAGACGGGCTCCCGAACTGCTCTTTGGCATCCCGAACATGAAGACCGAGCATACAGATTATGCCATAAGTGTCCCACTACTTGGCTCTCTCATCCTTACCCATGACATTAATGGCAAGGTCCCCGGGTTAAAAGATTATCCAGCAGACCAACGGGCCCCCTCGCCAATTGTATTCTTCTCCTTCCGCATCATGGTTGCCTTGGGAGGGATTATGCTGCTCTGTGGTTTATGGTCACTCTGGCTACGCCATAGGGGACGGTTTTTTACACATCCACTCTTCTTGCGGGTAATGCTCATCATGGCCCCGGCCGGCTTTGTTGCATTGCTCTGCGGCTGGGTCACCACCGAGGTAGGCCGCCAACCATGGACTGTGTACGGCTTACTCCGCACAGAAGACAGTGCCTCACCCCTTGCTCTCTCTAGCCTGTCTTTCTCCATGCTCTTTTTTGTCGTGATTTATGTTTTTGTCTTTGGCTCTGGCCTTCTCATGCTCATTCGTCTGCTCAGAACCGCCCCAGAAGCCACCGATAACACTCATGATGACACCATGATTCTAGGTAGTCATCACCATACGGTCTCTCATAACAAAGAGGTGCCCTGACATGTCCGGTCTTGCTTATTATTTGCCCTTCATCTGGGCTTTCATCGTCATTCTAGCCATCTCTATCTATGTCATTCTGGATGGTTTTGACTTAGGCATTGGTATGCTCTTTGCTTTTGAGAAAAAGCCAGAGCACCGCGATGTTATGATCAACACCATTGCCCCTGTCTGGGATGGTAATGAGACATGGATGGTTTTAGGGGGTGCTACATTATTTGGTGTTTTCCCCGGTGCTTACAGTACATTACTACCCGCTTTTTATATTCCCATCATCATCATGCTGGGTGCCCTAATCTTCCGTGGTGTTGCCTTTGAGTTCCGCATCATGGCGCACTCCCCCGGTTACCGGACATTCTGGAACAAGGGCTTCATGGCAGGCTCCATGCTCGCATCCTTTTGCCAAGGATGTATTCTTGGGGGCTATGTCCAAGGAATCCACACTCATGACGGTGCTTTTGCCGGTGGCCCAATGGATTGGCTAACACCCTTTAGTGTTCTCTGTGGCCTCTCTGTCATCATCGGCTATGCCCTTTTAGGCACAACATGGTTGGTCTGGCGCACATCCGATGAGCTAGAAGCACAATGCCGCCGTTGGTCTAAACGGCTATCCATCCTAATGCTTCTTTGCATCATTGTCGTTAGCTGTTGGACGCCTTTCCTCCATGCGCCCTATCTTCATCACTGGCTTGCTTTCCCGAACATTCTATTCGGCCTGCCTGTCCCGCTACTCGTAGCCCTATTTGGGTTTATGATGTGGCACAGTTTGGATAAAGACCACACTATTACACCTTTCCTCTGCACTATAGGATGGTTCCTACTAAGTTTGGTGGGGCTAGCCATCACCATCTGGCCCTACGCTGTTCCCCCAACATTAACCCTGTGGGATGTAGCATCACCTGTTCCCAGCCAGCTCTTCCAACTTGTTGGGACCGTTATCTTGCTCCCTATCATCACAGGATACTCAATTTATTCTTACTATCTCTTCCGTGGAAAGGTCACCAAAGCCGATGGATATCACTAAATTCATCACATATGATGCAAAGAAGGTTCCCACTTCTTTTTGTAAGCGTCTAGGCTGGTTCCTCAGCCTCTGGATAGCGGGCACGGTCACCATTATTCTGGTGGCCAGCCTGCTCCACATGTTGATCCCTCATTGAGGGACAACCCACTAACATAAACCCGTTATAAAAAAGGCAGGCTCCCTAATGAGGACCTGCCTTTTTTGCAGCAACTTACTAACTATAATAATCTAGTTATTCATCGCATCGAAGAAATCCTGATTCGTCTTGCTATAGCGCAGCTTATCAAGCAGGAAGTCCATAGCATCCATCGTGCCCATAGGAGCCAAAATACGGCGAAGGACCCACATTTTGGAGAGGGAGGCACGGTCCACCAATAGCTCCTCCTTACGCGTGCCGGACTTGGTGATGTCGATAGCGGGGAAGGTCCGCTTATCAGCCAATTTACGATCCAACATCAGCTCGGAGTTACCTGTACCCTTAAACTCTTCGAAGATGACCTCATCCATACGGGAGCCTGTATCAATCAAGGCTGTAGCGATAATGGTAAGGGAACCGCCTTCCTCAATATTACGCGCCGCACCGAAGAAGCGTTTAGGCCGCTGGAGGGCATTAGCATCCACACCACCGGTCAACACCTTACCAGATGACGGCACAACCGTGTTATAGGCACGCGCAAGACGTGTGATGGAATCTAACAAGATGACCACATCGCGCTTATGCTCAACAAGACGTTTGGCTTTCTCCAACACCATTTCCGTCACCTGCACATGACGATGAGCGGGTTCATCAAAGGTGGAGGACACAACCTCACCACGCACAGAGCGGGCCATGTCTGTCACTTCCTCAGGTCGCTCATCAATAAGCAGAACAATGAGGAACACATCAGGATGATTTGCCGAGATAGAGGCCGCAATGCTTTGCAGCATGACCGTCTTACCCGTCCGCGGGGGGGCGACAATCAACGCACGCTGGCCCATCCCAATAGGAGCGACAAGGTCAATCACGCGGGAGGTATAATCTTTTTGGTCTTTACGGTCCCGTCCCTTACTTTTTGCTGGGGCAGGGGCGGCATTAACAGCATCTTGCTGCTCTGTCTCCATCCGCAAAGGACGCTCAGGAAAGAGCGGTGTTAGGTTATCAAAATTAATCCGCGTGCGGACTTGCTCCGGAGCTTCAAAATTGATCGTATTGACATTTTGCAGGGCAAAATAACGCTCGCCATCCCGTGGGGCGCGGATTTCCCCTTCCACCGTATCGCCCGGCCGCAGGGCAAAACGCCGCACTTGCGCGGGGGAGACGTAAATATCATCAGGGCCGGGAAGGTAGTTTGCCTCTGGGCTACGAAGGAAGCCAAAACCATCCGGCAAAATCTCAAGAGTGCCCTCGCCGTAAATAGCCTGTTCACGCTCGGCAAGAGTTTTGAGAATAGCGAACATCATATCCTGCTTCCGCAGGGATGAGGCATTCTCAACCTCCAATTCTTCAGCAAAAGCCAATAGATCAGCGGGAGATTTCTTCTTCAATTCGGCGAGATGCATGAAATGATGCGCCTTGGTAAGCCCCTCTCACGAAGGGTGAAAATAGGAAAGAAAACGGAAGTCCAGACTAAGGGCCGATAAAGGCCCCCAAATACTACCAATCAATAGAGACAAGCAAAATGACGTTTCTCTAAAGAAAGACTGGCAAAACTGCCTTCCGGTGCGAAGGGAATGACCCGGCAGGCTAGGCAGGACGCCGCCTCCATAAGGTCCGACCCCTCATTAAGTGAAAGGGGCCGATACTGTCAAGACGCCCCCTCTCACTTAACATCATCATACTTACACAACCTTTAGCAGCGCATCCGCTGTTCGTAAGGAAAGTGCCATAATGGTCAAAGCAGGATTAGCCGCCCCAGAGCTAGGGAAGGTAGAGTGATCGCTTATCCATAGATTCTCAATATCAAAACTACGGCCATAGGGATTAACCACCGCAGAGCCTGCATCTTTACCCATACGGCATGTGCCAATCATATGGGCAGCACGGCTAATAACCCGTATATCCTTCGCCCCGATCGACTCCCACATCTTCACCATCAGACGGGTAGCATGGCGGTGCATGGCCTCCTCATTAGGGCCATAACTATAATCAATGCGCGGTTTTGGCAGGCCAAAAGCGTCTTTCTCCTCCGAGAGGGTTACGCGGTTTTCCTCCCGTGGGAGGCTCTCCCCGTGCATCCCAATACCGGCACTATAATTATAGGCGGCCAAAGTTTGGCTTAAAGCTTCACCACGCCGCCCATCAGCACGCACAAGATTTGCCGCCCATGTCAGAGGCATCATACCGAGGGATTGTAGCAAATAGCCCCCCGCAAAATCCGCATCCTTAGGCCGGAGCATATCCTCAGTAATCGTAAGGGATGGGTATCCTTTATTCGGCCGGATTTCCTCATCAAACACGCCCCACACTTGGGTGGAGACATGTGTCATGTAATTCCGCCCCACTTGGCCGGAGCTATTGGCCAGACCATTATGCAGTAATAAGCGAGCCGTCTCCACCGCCCCAGCGGCAAGAACAACAGCCTTACATTTTTGCCGTTCTTCTCGCCCATCTTTTACATAAATGACAGCCGTAATCCGCCCCTGACTATCACGCTCAAAAGCTGTTGCCATACAGCCAGGACGCAACTCCGCCCCATGAGCGCAAGCTAGTGGCAGATAGGTATTATCAACACCTGATTTCGCCCCATTGCGGCAACCTTGATGGCAGGCCCCGCAATTAACACACCCTTCACGATGACCAAAATGAGGCTGCTCACGCCCTTGCGAAATCACAGCCACAGGCCCATCCGCATGGCGTAACCCTACATTATCGCACGCTTTCCGCATTTTAAGGGCTGCTGCATTAGGGGCCAAAGGAGGATAGGCATAATGGCGGCTTTCATCCCACGGATAATGCGCTGGGCCGCTGACCCCGATAAAACGTTCAACCTCCTCTATATAAGGTTGAATCTCCTCAGCACCGAAGGGCCAATCAACCCCTTGGCCGGTCTCACTATGGAGATGAAACTCCCGCTTATCCATTCGTGGTAAAAATGCCCCGTAATGAAGCAAAGAGCCCCCAAGGCCCGTCCCGCTATTATTGCCACCAAAGGCTTGTGGGGTTTTCCCACCGGAGAGCCGCTCATGCAGCCAATAAAGCTCCTGCGCGGTTGGCTCATCAGGCGTATGGGACCGCGCTTGAAAAGCCGGTCCTGCTTCCAACGCTACGACCTTTCGCCCTGCTTGGGCCAGCCGCGCTATAAGAGGGGCACCACCGGCCCCTGTACCGATAACAACAACATCAGCAATTTGTTGTGAAACATCATTCATCATGTTCTGCGTCATCAAACTATGTCCATCACCTTATGGATAAAGTGGTTTAGGTTGGGGTACATGGGGATTGTACGGGCTTTTATGAGAGCGGTACCGAGTACTGGGGACGGTACTGTACCCCCTTATAAAAAGGGGATTGTACACAGGCCCATTGTGGAAAAAGAAGGATAACATCCTAGAGGCCTTGAGTCTTCTTGCTCAGTGAAGTTGTAC
Source organism: Parasaccharibacter apium (assembly GCF_002592045.1). Classification (GTDB taxonomy): domain Bacteria; phylum Pseudomonadota; class Alphaproteobacteria; order Acetobacterales; family Acetobacteraceae; genus Bombella; species Bombella saccharophila. The sequence continues at coordinate 346,277 of NZ_MEJG01000002.1, forward strand.
ACAGTGTGAGTAAGCTGGGGTACATTTTTAGAAAGCCGGGTACCCCAGTTTTCACAGGGTTTAACCACATCATCAATTTATAATTTTATAAATTAAAATGTTGTGTTGTCGGTCTTTCTTCTCACGCACGCTATGATTTCACGTCATTTTCGCTTTAAAGATAAACCCTCTACAGATGGAACTTTTCTCTCACATATAGCCCTTTATCCCACCATGTTTTATGGATGATTCCGATTCAAAAAACGGCGTTCATTTTCAGGTTCAAACGCTTCTTTTTGCTCTAAGCTATGAGCCGAAAATCCTTGTATTTCCTTATCTCCACCGGTCATATTGGCAGAAATACCAAGCTTATCTTGCGCTATAGGATGCGCCAGAAAAGACGATACAATCGCCGTGCGCATATCCCCACTCCACAAAGCCATCTGGGCAGGGGAAAAAGCAGCGGAAGAGCAAGCTGGTAATGTGCCTGCAAAAGCATCATCAAGCAGAGAACCACGATCTTCAGCCTTTAAGGCTGTATAAGAGGTGCTAAAAAGATGCTGAGCGTAATCATTAAGAGAGGCTAGGCCCATCTCCCAAGCTTTTAAGTCAGTTGGGAGGTCGGCAAAACGCCACCCATCACCCGGCCCGGCGAGGGTTTTATCAATCATAACAGCAAGGTTAAGACGAACATCACCAAGCAGAGAGCTTTGTGGCAAAATATCATCGCAAACTTGCTCTAAACAATGAAAAGACGATGCAGAGAGATGCTCTCTCTTGCCTTGTTCATCCTCCATACGTTGTAACAGCGCAGAGCGCGTGCGGGCTGATATATGGTCTGATTGAAGGAAATCAGGGGGTGTGCGTGGCATGGTCTTTTCCTATAAGAAAGATGAAAAAAGTAAGAGAAGGCTTTACCCTATTGTCTCATCAGGAGATATAAGGGAATGAAATGCGAGGCCTTTTCTGGCAAGTGGGGGGTAAAACCCGTTTTTCAAGTTCTAAAAAAGCAGGAGACATAAGGTGACGGTTGAAATTAAGGTCCCTGTGCTTGGGGAGAGCCTAAATCAGGCAACCGTGGCACGTTGGCTCAAGCAGTCTGGTACATATGTACAGGCTGGGGAAACGATTTTAGAGCTAGAGACGGATAAAGTGACCCTAGATGTCCCCGCACCAGCGGCAGGGCAATTAACATATGACCTTGCCGAGGGCATTGATGTTGATGTCGGGCAGGTTGTTGCTCTTATTGATGAGACAGCACCACCACCGCGCGTTGCTCCAAAAGAGACGGTGGATGAACACGCCCCAGAGCCTGCGCTTGCGGTGGTTGATGATGCCCCACCGGCCTCTCCCGCCCCTCAAGAGGCTGTATCTGTGAAAGATGATAGGCAAGAGAAAGAACCTTTCATAGAGCATGTGGCTGAGGGGAATGAAGGAGAACGGCGCGTACCGATGAGCCGCCTTCGCCAAACCATCGCCCGTAATTTAAAGGCGGCGCAAAATAACGCGGCTATTCTTACAACCTTTAATGAGGTTGATATGAGCGCGGTGAAGGAATTGCGCGCTCAATATCGGGATTTGTTTGAGAAAAAGCATGAAGGTGCCCGATTGGGCTTTATGTCCTTTTTTGCTCGCGCTGTTATAGGGGCTTTAAAGGATTATCCTATCCTAAATGCACAGATTGACGGCCAAGAGATTGTCTATCGGGATCATGTTAATCTTGGCATTGCTGTGGGAACAGAGCGCGGCTTGGTGGTGCCTGTTCTGCGTCATGCAGAGACGTTGAGCTTTGCGGAGCTAGAGAAACGCATTGCCGATTATGGGAAACGGGCCCGTAAAGGTGGCCTTGCTCTTAAAGAGTTAGAAGGGGGGAGCTTTACCATCACGAATGGTGGAATCTTTGGTTCGTTGCTCTCCACGCCCATTCTTAATGCCCCGCAATCTGGGGTGTTGGGTATGCATGCAATTCAGGAGCGGCCTGTTGCCCGCAATGGGCAGGTGGTCATCCGGCCTATGATGTATGTGGCCCTCTCTTACGATCATCGGCTTGTTGATGGACGTGAGGCCGTAAGCTTCCTCGTGCGGTTAAAAGAGTTGATTGAAGACCCACGCCGTTTGCTTTTGGATATTTGACCCTAAGCTAATTGGTACAGAAAACCCCCTCTATTCTGATTGGATAGAGGGGGTTTTGTTAGAGAGGTAAGGTTATAAGGGGGTGTTGGCTATCAATGGCCCCAACCAGCGGGGATTTTGCCACCATTGTTAGCAAGCTCGGTGTAAACTTGCTTAATGAGCCATACATTCATCGTGGCGGTATCGTTTTTATCGCCTGTATAATGCAGCTCATCAGCTAGGGACTGACGAGCCTGTAAGGAGCTGTCGAGCCCTAGGAGCTTGAGAAGATCAACAATCGATTCTTTATAATTTAAAGGTTGTCCTGCCTTAGCAGCCAGCTCTTTTAGAACAGCATCTACATCGACTTGCGCAACAGAAGGCGTGGCAGATGGTGCAGCAGCTTCCGCAGGGGACGTGCCAAGCAGGCTTTTGGCAAAGTGCGAGACTTTGGAGACGATGTCGTTAAAAAGACCCATGATGTAGTCCTTCCTTCAAATAGGCGTGAAAAGATTTTATCACGCCCCCTGCTTTCATATGAGATGAAGGCAGAGAGAGCATGATAAATGGCAGTGATTAATACCGGTACAGGTCGTGCTTAAACGGCCCTGTTGGGGAAACACCGATATAATCAGCTTGCGCTTGTGTCATCTTAGAGAGAGTGGCTCCGACCTTTGCGAGATGCAAGGCAGCGACTTTTTCATCAAGAATCTTTGGCAATGTGTACACTTTCCCCGCCTTATATTGGCCGGGTTTAGCGTTCCAAAGTTCAATCTGTGCAAGGGTTTGATTGGTAAAGGAGGCAGACATCACAAAAGAGGGATGACCTGTTGCATTACCAAGATTCACCAAACGCCCTTCAGAGAGGAGGATTAAGCGGCGGTTAGGGGCAAGCTCAATCTCATCAACCTGTGGTTTAATATTGGTCCATTTATGGTTGCGCAGAGCAGAGACCTGAATCTCACTATCAAAATGTCCGATATTGCAGACAATGGCCCGGTCTTTCATCTCACGCATATGCTCAATGGTGATGATGTCCTCATTACCGGTGCAGGTGACGAAAATATCCCCACGCGGAGCGGCATTTTCCATCGTGACGACTTCATACCCTTCCATAGCAGCTTGAAGGGCGCAGATTGGATCCACCTCTGTGACAAGCACACGGCAGCCAGCACTTCGCAGAGAGGCGGCAGAGCCTTTACCCACATCACCATAACCAGCCACGACAGCGACTTTGCCAGCCATCATAACATCAGTCCCGCGGCGGATGGCATCAACCAAGCTCTCGCGGCACCCATAAAGGTTATCGAACTTCGATTTCGTCACGCTATCATTAACATTGATAGCAGGGACTTTCAGCAGCCCTTTGCGTTCCATCTCCCAAAGGCGATGCACGCCTGTTGTGGTTTCTTCAGAGATACCGCGAACCTCTTTGAGAAGGTCGGGGTATTTTTCGTGCATGAGGGTTGTAAGGTCTCCCCCATCATCAAGGATCATATTAGGTGTCCAGCCATCAGGGCCTTTGATGGTCTGCTCAATACACCAAATGAACTCCTCCTCATTCATCCCCTTCCACGCGAAAACGGGGATATTTGCTGCAGCAATGGCTGCGGCGGCTTGGTCTTGTGTGGAGAAGACATTGCAAGAGGACCAACGGACCGTTGCCCCAAGGGCGATGAGTGTCTCAATAAGGACAGCGGTTTGAATGGTCATATGCAGGCAGCCAGCAATCCGCGCGCCTTTAAGCGGCTGGCTTTTGCCATATTCGGCACGCAGAGCCATCAGGCCCGGCATTTCCCCTTCTGCGATGGAGATTTCCTTACGGCCCCAATCGGCAAGGGACATATCGCGGACTTTGTAATCCTGTTTACTCATTTATTGTTCCTCAGCTTTTTGCTGTTTTTGGACCTCATAACTTATAGAGTGTTGCACAAGCGGTGGGAAGGAGAGGTTACTAAGAGTTTCTGTTAGAAAATAAGCCTCCCTATATTGCGTCCTATTTAGCAACGTGTCAGAGAACAGGGCACGCTTTTCTTTGGCGTGGTTTTATTCCTCCTCTAGGAGGGGAGGTCCGTTGGCTTTGGTCCAGGTTAAAAACTGTAATGGGGGTGGTTATGCCCGACAATACTGTTCCAAATTTTTCCTTTACAGTGCTGGACCCTGCTTTAAAGGAAGCTCATTCCGTCCCACGCATTAAGGGGCTTGTTTGGGCGATTGAGGCTGTGCCGGGGAAGGGCATCACCCCGTTGGAGGCTGATGAGGTCCAACGTATTTTGCAATCTCCCGGTGTGGGAGACCCAGAAAATGATGTGTTGTTAGAGGCTAACTCATGGTGTTGGCTGCATTTTGATACGGTTCATCGCTCTGCACGCAGCCATGTGGGGCGTTTGCCTGGTATGCCAGAAGATGTTGGCATGATGTTAGCAGAGACGGATTACGGCATTGCGTTGGAAGCCGCGGATGATACGGTTTGGGGGGCCTTACCGGCTTTTGATGATGCGTTAGCGGAGGAAGACCGTGAGATTTGTGCATGGCGGTTTGCGATGCGGCAAAATTTGCTCATCACCACACGCCGTACGCCTATCCCTGTTTTAGGCTCGGCTTATCGGTCCTTGCAGACACAAGGTGTCCCACGTAATCCCGCTGGGGTTATAGACCGTGTTTTGAGGGATTTTACTGGGACGGTACGCCGCCAACTGGGCCAGCTTGATGATGAATTAGACCGCGCGGAAGATGTCCTCTTAGCTATTGAGCATGGCTCCGACCTTGGGCATCTCGGTGGGATTGTAGGTAAAGTGCGCCGCCGTGCGACAGAGCTGCGGCGCGTTGTCATGCCGATTGACCGTGTATTGCGTGATGAAGATCTCGACCTCCCCGATTGGGCAGAGGATGATTTGCGCGACCGTGCCGAGCGGCAGATTCATGCTGCGTTGGATGACCTCATCGCTTTGCAAGACCGCGCGCGCTCGCTGCAAGATGAGCTTGCCTCTAGTCAAGCTGAAGAAACAAACCGCCGCCTGTGCATCGTCTCTATTGTGACGACCCTTATGCTCCCTGCTACATTAGTAACGGGCTTCTTTGGGATGAATACTGGCGGTATGTTTTTAGCCTCTGGTGGGTTAGGCACCATCTTTGCTGGTGGGCTATGTGTGGCTGCTATGGCCGTGACCTTTATTTTTATGAAAATTGCTCGGTTATTTTAAAAAACATAGAAACAGCCTATGTTTTGGGAATAGTTTGATATATTTTTATTATAATTGAAATAACGATAGGATGTTATTGAAAATCATTCTCATAAGAAAAGCTGATTATCTTACATAAGAGATAGTTATGAAACGATATTGTGTCTTTTTTTAAAGAAAAAGGGGATAGACAGTATCCTCAAACTTGCTTAGCCTCTTTAACCAAGGGTTGGTACCGGGGTAAATTGGGACTGTTTATTAGAGAAACAGGATTAATCATTTTCCTTTTTCCGTAGGTACTACCTATTTTCTGACATCAGATAGTAAGGAAGGAGTCCTTTAAATGTCTGATAAAAACATCATTCGCACAACAGCTGGTGCCCCTTGGGTAAGCAATCAGGACAGTAAATCTGCTGGTCCTCGTGGTCCGTTGCTGCTGGAAAATTATCAGCTAATTGAAAAGCTGGCTCATCAGAACCGTGAGCGTATCCCAGAGCGTACCGTCCATGCCAAGGGTGTTGGTGCTCATGGGACATTGACTGTCACAAAGGACATCACGAAATACACATGTGCGTCTCTTTTCTCCAAGGTTGGGAAAAAGACGGAGATGTTCTTGCGGGCTTCCACCGTTGCTGGTGAGCGCGGGGCTGCTGATGCCGAGCGTGACGTACGCGGTTGGGCGCTGAAGTTCTATACCGATGACGGTAACTGGGATTTGGTGGGTAATAACACGCCGGTCTTCTTCATCCGTGATCCGATCAAGTTCCCGGACTTCATCCATACGCAAAAGCGTCATCCACGCACCAATCTGCGCTCTGCTACAGCGATGTGGGACTTCTGGTCTCTTAGCCCAGAGAGCTTGCATCAGGTCACTATCCTGATGTCTGATCGTGGTATCCCTAAAGGCATCCGTAACATGAACGGGTATGGCAGCCATACCTATTCCATGTGGAATGCGAAAGGTGAGCGCTTCTGGGTGAAGTTCCACTTCAAGACCCAGCAAGGTCATGAGTTCTACACAACTGAGGAAGCGGCCGAGGTTGTTGCTAAGACCCGTGAATCCACACAAGAAGACCTGTATGAGAACATCGAGAAGGGGAACTTCCCCAAATGGACGTTCTATATCCAGGTGATGGAAGAAGAAGAGGCCGAGCGCGTCAACTTTAATCCGTTTGATGTAACCAAGGTTTGGTCTCATAAGGATTATCCGTTGATTGAGGTTGGTGAGCTAGAGCTTAACCGCAACCCAGAGAATTACTTCGCTGAGGTTGAGCAGGCTTCGTTCTCTCCATCCAATATTGTGCCGGGTATTGGTTTCTCTCCTGATCGTATGTTGCAGGGGCGTATCTTCGCCTATGCAGATGCGCATCGCTACCGTGTTGGGACGCATTATGAGGCATTGCCGATTAACCGTCCTAAAATCAAGGTGAAGAATTATCATCTTGATGGGCCGATGCTTCATGATGTGCCAAAGCGTGGCGATGGCGATTATTATGAGCCAAACTCCTTTGGTGGCCCGGTAGAGGATTTAGCAGCGATGGAGCCGCCGTTGCGTGTTAGTGGGGATGCCACCTATTACGAGCATCGTAAGGATGGTGACGACTTCGCTCAGCCGCGTGCTTTGTTCCATCTGTTTGATGCGGGGCAGAAGCAGCGTCTGTTCAACAATATCGCAGGGGCTATGGCTGGTGTGCCGCAAAATATCATCGACCGTCAGCTTGCTCTGTTTGAGAAGGTTGACCCTGCCTATGCCGAAGGGGTCCGTAAGGCTCTAAAAGGCTGCTAAGCTGGTTTAAGCGCCTACGCTAAACTAGGGAAAAGCCCTCTGCGTATATAACGCAGGGGGTTTTTTTTATGTGTGGATATGGATGATGAAGGTAGAGGCAAGGGAGGGATCATCACCTTGTTGTAAGGTGATGACATCTTGTTGTCCGGCGGGGAGTTGCCCAAGGCGTGTTAATTCAGCAAGATTTTTAGGAAGGGGAATGTCAATCTCTCCAATATGGAGATGGAAGGGCACCTCTGATGAAAAATGAGCTGCACCAACAGCATGTTGATTTAATGCGCGTATCTCGGCTTGGTTTTGGTCGATGAGGCGTGCAAGCCCTTTATAGCTCTCTATCGTTAAGGGGAGAAAAGGATATGCTTCTTCTTGACGATTTACCGTAAAATCAAGCGTATTCGCTTTATCTGTAAGGGTAAGCCAATGGTGGTTTGTTTCGGTATTACGGAGGGTTATTACACCATGATCCGTAGGTGTAAGCTCACTCTCTGGTAGTGGAAAGGGCAGAGAGATGCGTTTGTGAAACCGCGCTTTAAGAGCATCTGCCGTCTCATATGATAAGACCGGGGCTGAAAGCGTCTCATTAAGACGCATCATAAGCCCTGGAAGTTGATGCACATTAAAAGGTTGAAGGATAATCTCATCAGCGAGGCTATCATGCCCCATTATCTGACCTGTTGCGCCAAGGAGATAGAGATTATGTGTAATCATTGGTGCAGCTTTGTCAGATATAGGGTCATGAAGCATAAATTAATCCTGTTGCAACGCACTATAGGCTTATAGGTTTCACGGGAAACATTCTAGATGAAACCATAAAATCGTCTCATGTGGTAGGTTTGGGATTAGGCGATTGTATCGACTAAAATCACTTCTGTATCCTCTAAGGCTTTTATCGTTATAGCATCTTGTTGGGCGATGGCGGCTCCAGCGCGGGATGTGATGCTTTGCCCATTAAGGAGAAGGCTGCCCTTAGCGGGGACGAGATAGCCCAGCCGGTCTTTCCCTAATTGATAGCGGATATCGTGACCTTTTTGTAAATTGAAGCCAACCACACGGGCATCTGCGTGGATAGGTAAAGCCCCCTCGTCCTCAGTATAGCCGGAGGCGAGGATGCTCATTTGGCTTGTTTGGTCATTTTTGGGAAAATGACGCGTCCCCCAGGAGGGCGCATGACCTTTGGATGTGGGGATGATCCATATTTGGAATATTTTGGTAGGGATGGCCTCAAGATTATATTCACTATGGAATATCCCTGTCCCAGCAGACATCACTTGTACATCACCAGCTTCCGTCCGGCCGCTATTGCCGAGGCTATCTTTATGGGTAATAGCCCCTTCACGCACATAGGTGATGATCTCCATATCCCGATGAGGGTGGGTGTCAAACCCGGTACCAGGGGCGATAACATCATCATTCCATACGCGGAGATGACCCCAATTCATACGCTTAGGGTCCATATATTGAGCAAAGGAAAAATGATGATGGGCGTCTAACCACCCGTGATCGGCATGACCTAATGTTGCAAAAGGACGATTCTCAATCATGATGTTGATACTCCCTCATTAATAGATGGAGGGACTGTAGGATGTGGTAAAGATGCTTTATATAGAAAGAAATGAAAGATTTCGTTTCCATAAAAGATAGCTTTTTAGTTTTGCTTTTGGTTGTGCTTAATATGAAGGATATAAGAGATTATGAAATTACCAGACTTTGAAGCATGGGCTATTTTTGCCAAAGTGGCTGAATATGGCTCTTTTTCGCAGGCAGCGAAGGAACTGCAACTCTCCCCGCCGACTATCTCTAAAGCGGTGAGTCGCTTAGAGCAGTCTTTAGGTGTGTCGTTATTTAACCGCAATTCTCGGCATATATCTATCACACAAGCTGGGCATATGGTGTTGGAGCGGGCAAATCGCATCTTTTTAGAAGCGGAGTTGGCAGAGGCTGAAGCGCGTGGGGGGAAGGTTCAGCCTTCTGGTCTTATTAAAATAGCAGCTCCTACGATTTTCGGCATTCGGCATATTTCCCCTATTCTCCCTTCATTTTTGAAAGAATATCCAGAAATTGACCTTATGGTTAATTTTAGTGATTCTTTTGTGGATCTGATTGCCGAAGGTTATGACCTTGCAATTCGTATTACGCGGCTAGCTGATTCCGCGCTAACTGCGCGGAAGTTGTGTACCGTGCGGCGGTTGCTTGTTGCAGCCCCTTCCTATGCGGCCTCTTTAGGGGGGATAACACACCCACGGGATTTAGAAGGCCAAAAGAGCTTTATTTATAGCAATGGTGTGGCACCGGGGATGATTCGCCTTATGGGGGAGGGGGCGCATAAAGGGGAGGTTTATATGCTCTCCCAAAAGGCGCGCCTTCAATCAGATAATGTAGAGGGTTTTCGCCCGGCTTTAGAAGCAGGGTTAGGCTTTAGTCTTTTACCAGAGTTTTTAGTAAGTGACGCGTTGAAGGCAGGGCGATTGGTGGGGCTTCTCCCCGGTTGGCATGTGGAGGATGTAGGGTTGTATCTTGTCACAACGGGGCGGGCTTTGCGCCCACAACGCGTTACGTTGTTGATGGAGCATCTCATACGCCATTTTGAAGCTCCTTCATGGCGGAATAATAGGGAAAGCTGAAAAGCTTCCTTTCCGTTTTTGTTCTATGCGCGTTAAGGGCTGTGCGTTAGTGTGCGGGGTGAGATGCCTTCTAATGGAGAAGGCCACGCGGGAGGTGGCATAATATGTCGAAGATTCTTGTTCTTTATTATTCTTCTTATGGTCATGTAGAGACAATGGCCTATAGTATTGCAGAGGGTGTGCGCAAAGCTGGGCTAGAGGTAGATGTAAAACGTGTGCCGGAATTAGTGCCCGAAGAGGCGGCGAAGGCGCATCATTTTAAAGTGGATCAAAAAGCCCCAATCGCCTCGCCTGATGATTTGGTTCATTATGATGGTATTATTGTTGGGGCACCTACGCGCTTTGGGCGTTTACCAGCGCAGATGGCCAATTTTTGGGACCAAACGGGTGGTCTTTGGGCAAAAGGGGCATTGATTGGTAAGGTCGGTGCTGTTTTTACTTCCACAGCGACCCAGCATGGTGGGCAGGAGACAACGCTTTATTCTTTGATGTCTAACTTGTTGCATCATGGCTTAGTGATTAGTGGGCTGCCTTATAGCTTCCAAGGGCAGATGCGTAATGATGAGATTACCGGTGGTGCACCTTATGGGGCGACGACAATTGCCTCGGGTGATGGCTCTCGTCAGCCAAGTGAGACAGAGCTAGAGGGTGCGCGCTTCCTCGGGCAGCATGTGGCAGGGCTGGTAAAGAAGCTTGCCTAATTTTGCTGGCATGTGACCTTATGAGGGAAGGGAGGCTGGGGTCTAGCCTCCCTTTTTATGTCTCTATGTTTCATGTGAAACAATTTAGCGCATAACAGGTTTATGCTGTGTCCCGATGAGGAGGCACTTCCTCATCACGCTAGAGAGAATGGCCTCTTTAAAGGGGAGAAAACGACCATAAGAGGCAGGGATAGGGTAGTTGCTCTTAGCCGGTAAGGTGCAACCATAAATATGGACCATTAAGGTGAAATGGCTGAAAATATGCTTCACCTCCCCGCAATGCTCCCATTGGGTGGGGAAGGGCGCATCATGTGTAAAAGCTGTTTTTTTAAGCTGTGTAAGGGAGGGGGTTATTTTGTCATCCGCCCATGGCGTGCCGGGGAGTTCATCTGTGCCCCCTAATAAGCCTGATGGAGGACGGGGGCGGAGTAAGACACGGCCTTGGGCATCAATGATGCGAAAAAGAATGGCATGGCGCGTGGGGCGTGGTTTTTTCTTCTCCCGTGCAGGGAGCAGGGGGGCTAGATTGCGTATTCGGGCGAGGCACTCTTCATGCCATGGGCAGGTTAAGCAGGAGGGCGAACGGGGAGAGCATAGGCTAGCCCCGAGGTCGAACAAAGCTTGTGCAAAATCGGAAGGGCGCGCTTGTGCGGCGGGGTCATCATTTAGATGGCTGGCAAGCTGAGCTAAAAGCGGGCGCGAGGCGGGTAAAGGTTCCTCCACAGCATTGAGCCGTGCTGTGATGCGCTCCACATTGCCATCAACAGGCACGGTGGGAATATTAAAAGCAATGGCCGCAATTGCACGGGAGGTATAAGCCCCAATGCCGGGGAGTTTTTGTAGGGCTTCAATTGTAGAGGGAAATCCTCCTATCTCGTGAACCGCTTTGGCACATGCATGTAAGTTACGGGCCCGTGCATAATAACCAAGCCCCGCCCAAAGTTGGAGGACTGTCTCTAAGGGGGCAGCGGCGAGAGCATCAATTGTGGGGAAATGCTCTAAAAAACGCTCATAATAAGGAACGACTGTTTGCGCGACAGTCTGCTGGAGCATGATTTCACTGAGCCAGACATGGTAAGGCTCTGCTTGCTGGCCGGGGGCTGCACGCCATGGGAGGTTACGGCGGTGGCGGTCATACCATTGGAGAAGTTGGGCGGAATTAGGTGTCACGATGGGCTTAGTACGCTATGATGAGGGGGAATAACGGGGCAGTATATGACGGAAGATTCATCGGAAAAAAAGCCAAAGAAAGCGGATAAGACAGAGTATCGTCGGGTTGGGGGGCGGATGATAGGTGCGCTTTTACCACGATTAACCCAGCCAATCTTCCGTAAAAAATCGCCCCTTTATGTGCGTCTGCTTATGGAGTGGGAGACGCTTGTAGGGACAGCCTTGGCAGAGGTGAGCGAGCCATGCCGTTTGCGGCCGGGTGTATTGACGATACGATGTTGTGGCCCTGCAGCGGTGGAGATGCAATATGCAGCCCCGCGTATTTTGGCCAATATTAATACAGCTTGTGGTTTATCGGGGGCAGATGCTCTAACGCAGATTAAATTATTGCAGGATCGCCCGGTCCAACCAAAGAGAAAATCCTCCCCTCGCCCTAAGCAACGCAATGGGGCGTCTGTCGCAGTGGAGGGTATAGATGATGAATCACTTAAAGAAGTGTTGGAGCGTCTAGGCAGCCATGTTTTGGCAAAAAAACAAGGTGTGAAACGCGAGAGGCGTTTTTAGGTTTGCCTAAAATATAAGATGCATAAGGAGAGGCCCTAGACCCCGGCTCTCCGTTATGGAGATGCCGAAGGCATAGGGGTGAGGGGAAGGTTACTCCCCGCCGACAATGTCGGAGGCTTTATAGCCTTGGGCAAAGAGATGCGTCCGCATCCCTGTGAAGTTGACTTGTTGCTCCACCACTTGGCGGACATTTGGCTTTGCATGATAGGCAATGCCAAGCCCCGCGGCTTGGAGCATGGGGATGTCATTAGCCCCATCACCAGTTGTGATGCTGGCAGAGAGCTGAACACCACGCTCGGCACAAATTTGCTCAAGATGTTTCTTCTTAGCATCCGGGCCGAGAATATCGCCAATGAGCTGACCTGTGATGATTCCGTCTTTAATCTCAAGGAGATTGCCGTAATGCTCATCAAAGCCGAGCTTTTTAGCCGCACGCTCGGTGAACCAATCAAACCCACCGGAGATGAGAGCCGTGCGTGCGCCATTGGCCTTCATGGTCTGGACAAGCTCTTTAATCCCATCGGTGAAGGGGAGCTTCTCTAGCACGTCCTTTAGCAAGGATTCAGGATGGCCTTTTAGCCCGATGGTCCGTTTGCGGAGGGATTCATCAAACTCCATCTCGCCATTCATCGCGCGTTTGGTAATCTCGGCGACATAGTCACCTGTGCCGGTGGCTTTGGCAAGGTCATCCAGCGTTTCGCCATCAAAGATGGTGCTATCCATATCGGAGACGAGGACAGCCTTACGGCGGCCACGCGTCTTGGTGAGGATAGCATCGACCTTATAAGGGGCAAGGGCGGCACGGATTGTTGCAGGCGTGGCATCACCGGGGCCGGGAGGCGGGCAAAAAATATCAACGGCTTCACCCTCGGACAGCACGACCGGCGGTTCACCTTTGACAAGATTGCGGGCAATGTCGATCGCCTCTTTGGGAAGGGTCCCATTGCGGCGATTGGCAACAAGAGTCAGAACACAAGGTAGGGACATGACATCTCTCGCTAAAACATCAGAAGATATGGCAGAATAAGTGTATGAGCTCTTCTGAAAACGCCCTTATTGTGGCCGGACCAACCTGTTCGGGCAAGTCAGCTTTGGCCTTTCATTTGGCAGACCTGTATTGTGGTACGGTCATTAATGCGGATTCTATGCAGGTTTACCGGGAGTTACGCATCCTTACTGCCCGCCCAAGTGAGGCGGAGGAGGAGGCGATTCCGCATCGTTTATATGGGGTTTTGCCTGCGGCTACAGCAGGTAGTGTCGCATGGTGGCGTAAGCAGGCCCTCGCTATAATGGCAGAATGCCGCGCCGCAGGGCGGTTGCCTATCCTCTGCGGGGGGACGGGTATGTATCTACGCGCCTTGACCGATGGCCTTGTGGAAGTCCCCGACCCCGGGGCAGAGGCACGCCAACAAGCCCGCGCCCTGCTTATGGAGATTGGGCCTGAAGCGTTACACGAAAAATTGATGAAGGCAGACCCTCAAACAGCCTCTCATCTTCACCCACAAGATTCTCAACGTGTGAGTCGGGCTTGGGAAGTGCTGATGGGAACAGGCCGGGGTTTAGCCTCATGGAGGGCGGCGGAGGGCCTACCGGCAGCACCTTACCGGTTTATATCCCTCATGCTGGACCCTCCGCGTGATGAGTTACGTTCTGCCATTGCTCAACGCTTTGATGCCATGCTGGAGGCTGGGGCGATGGAGGAAGTCGCCGCGCTACGACGGCAGAACCTCCCTGAGGGCCTCCCTGCTATGCGGGCGCATGGTGTGCCAGAGTTAGGACAAGTGCTAGAGGGACAATGGAGCCTTGATGAAGCTCGCCTACAAGCGACCCGCGCCATTGGCCGTTATACGCGCCGCCAAGCGACATGGTTCCGCCATCATGCTCTTAGCAAAGATGGAGATGGCGAAATAATATTTCACAGAACGAGCGGAAAAGAGTTCTTTTCGAGTAAAAAAATGCGCGAAATTGAATATTTTATATCATCTAGAATTGACGGAGCCGGTTTAGAGCGATAGAGCAGAAGCGTTGCGTTAACCGGCGAGAGGATATACGCCATGCCTGCCAGCGAGACAGCTCCGATGATGGCAACAGGTGCTGAGGTCATTTTACGCGTTCTTGAAGAAGAAGGCGTGGATGTCATTTTCGGCTATCCTGGTGGTGCGGTCCTCCCTATTTATGATGCGCTTTTTAAGCAAAAGGCGATCCGTCATATTCTCGTCCGGCATGAGCAAGCGGCAACTCATGCGGCGGAAGCTTATGCACGCTCCACAGGTAAAGTGGGTGTGGTGTTGGTGACATCCGGCCCCGGTGCAACCAATGCCGTAACAGGCCTGATGGATGCGAAGATGGATTCCATCCCGCTTGTTTGTTTGGCTGGGCAGGTGCCTGTTCCTTTAATCGGGAAGGATGCCTTCCAAGAGGCGGATATGGTGAGCATTACGCGCCCCGCTACGAAGCAGAGCGTCCAAGTGCGTGAGGCTGCGGCTTTAGCCCCTACGATTCGCGAGGCTTTTGCCGTAGCGCGTTCTGGCAGGCCCGGCCCGGTTTTGGTCGATTTACCTAAGAATATCACAGTCTCGGAAGCCCCCTTGCCGCCGCGCCCGGCACAACCTGCTTGTAAAGAGGCGGGTCCATCTCTGGAGGGGCATGCGGTAAAGCGTGCGATTGAGGCGATGAAGAACGCCCGTAAGCCGCTGCTTTATGTGGGGGGTGGCGTTATTAATGCCGGGCCGGAAGCCGCAAAATTGCTACGTCAGTTAGCGGAGAAAACGGGCTTCCCCGTGACCTCTACTCTGATGGGCTTAGGGGCGTATCCGTCCTCTAGTGAGCCGTTTTTAGGCATGTTGGGGATGCATGGGGCGGTTGAAGCGAATATGGCCGCGCATGATTGTGACGTGCTGGTAGCCCTTGGGGCACGGTTTGATGACCGGGTAACGGGCCGTGTGGATGGGTTCTCCCCTCATTCCTTCAAGATTCAGGCGGATATTGACCCGCGTGAGTTTGGTAAGATTGTAAAGGTTGATGTCGCTTTGCAGGGGGACCTCAAGGCGACTTTAAAGGCCTTGCTGGCAGAATGGGGGGATACGCAAGCAGCGGACCTTTCCAGCTGGTGGCAGGAGATTGCCCAATGGCGCGCTGTTGAGGGCTTTGGCTTTGAGCAAGATAAAGCCGATACAGCCATTATTAAGCCGCAATATGCGTTAAGCCGCTTGTATGAAAAGGTGAAGGCTAGCGGGCGGGACTGTTTTGTTACGACCGAGGTTGGGCAGCATCAAATGTGGGCGGCGCAATATTTCGGTTTTGATGAGCCTAACCATTGGTTGACCTCCGGTGGGCTAGGTACAATGGGCTATGGCCTGCCAGCAGCAGAAGGCGCGCAGATTGCTCATCCTGATGCTTTAGTGATTGATATTGCCGGTGAGGCCTCTACCCTGATGAATATTCAGGAGTTAGGAACAATCGCCCAATATCGCCTGCCGGTGAAAATCTTCATCCTTAATAATCATTATATGGGGATGGTACGCCAATGGCAGGAGCTAGTGCATGAATCCCGCTATTCTCAGTCTTACAGTGCGGCCTTGCCGGATTTTGTGAAGCTGGCGGAGTCGTTTGGTATCCGTGGGTTGCGGGTTGAGACGCTGGGCGGGTTGGATGAGGCCATTACCACTATGTTGGCGCATGATGGGCCGGTGTTGGTGGATGTCCATGTAGCGCAAGAGGAATGTTGCTTCCCCATGATTCCCTCTGGGGCCAGCCATGACCAGATGCTCCTAGGGCCGGGGCGTGTGTTTGGCGGGGCGAAGCTGACAGAAGAAGGCAAACGCCTCGTTTGAGAGATGGGTTTTACGGGCTGCCTAAGCGGCGGGTCGCTATTGTGTGTTTTGGAAAGGAAGGATGAGTACAATGCGTGTTTATTATGATCGCGATGCGGATATTAATCTGATTTGTGGCAAGAAGGTTGCCATCATCGGTTATGGTAGCCAAGGCCATGCCCATGCCAACAATCTGCGTGATAGCGGGGTGAAGGATATTGTTGTCGCTCTGCGGCCGGAATCTAAGGCGCGCGCAAAGGCAGAGGCAGCGGGCTTCCGCGTTGTAACACCCGCCGAGGCCGCCGCTTGGGCCGATGTTGTGATGATTCTGACACCAGATGAAGGTCAGGCCGCTCTGTATAAAGAGCATCTGGCCCCGCATTTAAAACCCGGCACGGCTCTGGTGTTTGCGCATGGTCTGGCTATCCATTTCCGCCTGATTGAGCCAACTGCCGAGATGGATGTGTTCTTGATTGCTCCGAAAGGCCCCGGCCATACGGTGCGTTCTGAATATCAGCGTGGTGGTGGTGTCCCATGCTTGGTGGCTGTGCATCAGGATGCTTCTGGCCATGCGAAGGATATTGCTCTGTCCTACGCCTCTGCCGTTGGTGGTGGGCGCGCTGGCGTGATTGAGACGAGCTTCCGTGAGGAAGTGGAGACAGACTTGTTTGGTGAGCAAGCCGTGCTGTGCGGTGGGACGATTGAGCTTATCAAAGCCGGGTTTGAGACGCTGGTTGAGGCAGGCTATGCCCCAGAGATGGCGTATTTTGAGTGTCTGCATGAGATGAAATTGATTGTGGATCTGCTTTATGAAGGTGGTATCTCCAACGTCAATTACTCCATCTCTAACACGGCGGAATATGGGGAATATGTCAGCGGGCCGCGCGTTGTGACCTCTGCGGCAAAAGATGCCATGCGCGCTGTGCTGAAGGATATTCAGGATGGGACATTCGTGCGGAACTTCATCTTGGAGAATCAATCCGGTAATGTTGGCTTTAAGGCATCCCGTGCCCGTGATGAACAACATCAGATTGAGAAGGTCGGGGCAAAATTGCGTGAGATGATGCCGTGGATTGCTAAAAACAAGCTAGTTGATAAAACACGCAACTAATAAAAGCCTGCGATTTTTATAATCACAGTGATGTTATGGTTTAATGGGGAGGATTTTCCTCCCCATTTTTATGGAGTATTATCGTCGTTTTTCATTAGAAATTTAAAAAACAGTTGCGTTTAGCGTTATATTTTCTTAGAAAACGGGTTCGACACTCCTTCATTCGGGAAGGGGGGCGATAATCTGCTGGTTCAGGAGTACGTTATGGACGCACTTGCTCGACTGGGGATGGAATCGGACCTTCCGAGAGATATCCAGAACACTGAGGCAATTCACGCAGTCGAAGACTGTAAGGACTTTTTTATCAAGCAAGGTGGTGAGACCTATGCAGGTAATCATCTGCTTGTTGATTTCTGGAATGCCAGAAATCTGGACGACCCCGAACAAATAGACGCTACGTTAAGGCGGGCTGCAAAGGCAGCAGGGGCAACGATTCTTCATGGCCATTTCCATCATTTTACGCCAAATGGTGGGGTTTCTGGCGTGATTGTTTTGGCTGAGAGCCATATTTCCATCCATACATGGCCGGAGCGTCACTTCGCAGCGGTGGATATCTTCATGTGTGGTGTGTGCGACCCTAACCGGTCGGTCCCTGTTATGCAGGAGCTTTTTCAAGCTGGCCGTGTGGAGATAGATGCGTTCAAGCGCGGGCGTGTCAGTGCGACAAGGCACACAGGGCGGTAAGCCGAGCGGGGAAGGGGTTTAGGCGTCTTCCCAATTTCCCTACAATAAAAGGTTATAGGCCCCTGCATTTTGTAAGGCAGCGGGGCATAGCTGGCTATGAGCGTGCTTATTTTGGGCACGCATCCATGGCTAGGTGATGACATGATGAAAGGATGGGCCGTGTCTTCTGGCATATCTTCCGAGGCGTGGTTTAATGAGGCTTTGTATCCCGATTGGGGCCAACGCTTTAAAGTGGTGAAAGAGCTTGTGCATAAACGCTCGCCTTTCCAAGATATTCGTATCTTTGAGAGCAGCAGCCACGGCCGTGTTTTGGTGTTGGATGGCATCATCCAAATTACCGAGCGTGATGAGTTTATTTATCAAGAAATGCTGGCTCATGTGCCACTTTTCATGCATCCGCACCCTAAGCGCGTTTTAATCATCGGCGCAGGTGATGGCGGGGTGTTGCGCCGTGTCCTCCAACATAAAACGGTGGAAAAAGCCGTCATGGTGGAGATTGATGGCGATGTGATCGAACTTTCCAAACAACACCTGCCGATGTTCGGCAAGGATGCGTGGGATGACCCGCGGGCTGATGTCATCGTGGGGGATGGGATTGATTACGTTAAAAAAGCTGATGATGGGGCGTTTGATGTCATCATCGTTGATAGTACAGACCCTATTGGCGTGGGTGATGTACTCTTTACGGATGATTTTTATAAGAATTGCGCGCGCATCCTCTCAGATGAAGGGATTATCGTGAATCAATGCGGTGTGCCCTTCCAACAAGCGGATGAGCTGCGGGAGACCACAGCACGGCGGGCGAAGTTCTTCCCGCATGTGACGGCCTATCTTGCGGCAGTGCCGACTTATGTTGGTGGTTTTATGACCCTTGGGATGGCGAAAAAGGGCACCGCACCGCATAAGTTAGAGCTAGCGACGTTACAAAAAAGAGCGCAAGAAAGCGGGATTGCGGAAAGCTGCCAGTATTGGACGCCAGAGGTGCATATTGCCTCTTTCAGCCTTCCGCCTTATATCGCCCAAAACCTCCCACGCTCATAATGGTATAGAGAAGGACCCCTACCATGCGCCGGATGACACTTGCGGACTTCCAGAAGATGAAGGATGAAGGCCGGCCCATCGCCATGGTGACGGCCTATGATTACGCCTCGGCTTTAATTGCGGAGCAAGCGGGCGTGCCGGCTATTTTGGTAGGGGATTCCCTCGGCATGGTTATGCAGGGGCAGGATACAACCTTACCTGTGCGTGTAGAGGATATGATCTACCATGCCCGCATGGTCATGCGCGGAAGCCGTAAGGCCCTTGTGGTGGTGGATTTGCCTTTTCTGTCCTATGCGACAGAGCAAGATGCGGTGGATGCAGCACGGCGCGTTATGCAAGAGGGGGGCGGCCAAGCCCTTAAATTGGAGGGCGGGCGTGAGATTGTCCCGATAGTGCAGCGTTTAACAGCAATGGGCGTGCCGGTGATGGGTCATTTGGGGCTTACGCCACAAGCGCAACATCAAATCGGCTTGCGCGCTCAGGCAAAAGAGGTGCAGGCGGCGCGTAAGTTACTTGATGATGCGCGTGCGTTAGAGGAGGCTGGTGCTTTTGGGATTGTGCTAGAGGTTATCCCGGCAGATTTAGCGGCTTTGGTCTCTAAAGAGGTGCGTATTCCCATAATCGGCATTGGGGCTGGTGCGGGGTGCGATGGGCAGGTCCAAGTCTGGCATGATGTGCTAGGGCTGTTTGAGGGGAAATCGCCTCGTCATGCGCATCGTTTTGCAGAAATTGGGGCGCAGATGGTTGGGGCCTTGTCTCATTATGTAAAGCAGGTGGAGGAAGGTTCTTTCCCCACAATGGCGCAGAGTGTCAGTATGGCCCCCGATATTTTGGCCGCTCTTACAGCGGAGTGAGATTGTCAGAGAGGGGGGAAGCTGGCAAAGTGCCGTTTTTCCCTGTCTTGCAGGAATAAAGATAGACATGATGGATGAGACAATACAGCCTAGCCCCCTTCGGGCACTCCATGAGGAGCTTAAAGCTCAGATGGATGGGTTTGATGGGTACGAATTGCCAGCACAATATCCCTCCGGGGCTGAGGTAGAGCATCTTCATACGCGCAAACAGGCTGGTTTGTTTGATATCTCCTTTTTAGGCCAAGTGCGGGTGCGCTCTAAGGAGGGGAATCTTGCCATCGTGGCTGAGGCCTTAGAACAGCTTTTGCCAACCAATGTTATAGGGTTGGAAAAAAACCGAATGCTTTATGGTCTCCTCACAACAGATCAAGGCGGCATCCGTGATGACCTCGTCATCTCCCGGCAAGAAGAAGATTTTTTATTGATCCTCAACGGGCGTAATCGCGAAAGCAATGCGGATTATATTGAGAATGCCCTTGGTGAGGATTGCAAAGTAAGCCGTGAGTTCGACCGGGCGATGGTGAGCCTACAAGGCCCCGAGGCTGCCGATGTTTTGGGGCGCGTCCTAGGGGTAAATGCTATTAGTGAGATGCGTTATCGTGATTGTCACGATATGCCGTGGGAGAATGGAACCATCACGGTTGCGCGCTTTGGCTATACGGGGATGGATGGGTTTGATATTTGCCTGCCAGCAAATCTCGCAGAGGTTTTTGCACGCCGCCTTTTGGAGCATCCAGAGGTGGAGCCAGCGGGTATGCTCGCGCGTAATACGTTACGTTTGGAGGCGGGGTTATGCCTTTATGGGACGGATATTGATAAAACGACCTCCCCGGTAGAGGCCGCACTTGCCAATAATATTGCACAATGCCGCAGACCCGGTGGTGAGCGCGCGGGAGGCTACCCCGGTGCGGAGACCATTGCAGGGCAATTAGAGCATGGGATTTATCGCCAGCGTGTAGGGCTGAAGCCGCGTGATGAAACATCCCTCCCCAATGGGGCGGAGATTTTCTCTGATGCTGAAGGGCAGGACCGTATTGGCCGTGTTACCTCAAGCTGTTTAAGCCCGACATTGCGGGTTATGATTGGCATGGGCTATGTCACACCCGCTCATGCGGAGGTGGATAGTCAGATTTTTGCCAAGATGGATGATGGTACTATGCAGCCTATCACGGTGGCGGCTCTGCCTTTTGTCCCCTTTGCAGAGCGTTGATTGGCTCGGCCTATTAAACATAGCCGCTCTTCCTTAATAGGGCTTTACGGAACGTCTTTTTTGAGTGAGGCTTTGTAGGTAGCCCTACATAGTGAGGTGTAGGGTGTAAGACGTTTGAGGAGGGTTGTGATGAGCGAGGCTGTTCATATTCTAGCCTTAGCGACAATTGCTAAGGGCAAAGCGGCAGAGTTGGAAAAAGTCGTGCAGGAATGTGCGAAGCACTCCCTGCAAGAGAAAGCTTGCAAGCGTTACGAAATTTCGCGTGATGCTGAGAATGAAGGCCGCTTTACTGTGAGCGAGATTTGGGCCAGCCAAGAGGGCTTTGAGGCACATCTTGCGACTGATCATTTTGGCGCATTAGCGGATTTTGCCAAGGAACATGGTGCAGAGCTGGAAGTTATTCGCCAGGTGCCACTGCATCCCGCCTCGTAAGCGGTAGAATAAGGAGTGTAACTCAATGGCTGATTATCGTTTAGGCATTGATTTTGGTGGAACAAAAATCGAGATCATGGCGTTGGACCGCAAGGGGCAGGAGGTATTGCGCGAGCGTATCCCTAATCCTGGTGTCTATGATAAGGCCATTGAGGCCATCCGGGATTTAGTTCGTAAAGCGGATGAGCAGATTGGTTGTGTTCCTGCTCATCGTATTACGGGGACGCAACTAACCTCCACGTTGGGCATTGGTATCCCCGGCTCTATGTCCCCAGAGACAGGGCTTGTACGGAACTCCAACGCAACATGGCTGAACAACCATCCCTTTAAGCGGGATGTGGAGGAAAGCCTTGGCCGCCCTGTGCGGGTGGAAAATGATGCGAATTGTTTTGCCCTTTCCGAAGCGGCCGATGGCGCGGGGGAAGGCTATGCCACGGTGTTGGGTGTTATTATCGGCACCGGCATGGGTGGAGGCATTGTTGCTAATGGCCGTATTCTCCCCGGGCGGCATCATATTGCTGGGGAATGGGGCCATATTCCTCTGCCATGGGCTAAGCAAGAAGATTTCCCGATGCGGAAATGTTTCTGCGGGAATGAGGGATGTCAGGAGCGTTATCTCTGTGGCCCGGTCCTTGGGGCGGAGTGGAAAGGCGAAGGCAATCGCTCCCCTAATGGGATTGAGGAAGCCGCGCGTAATGGTGATGAGGCCGCGATTCGCGCATTAGACCTTTATATGGATCGTTTTGCGCGGGCCTGCGCACAGGCTGTGAACTTCCTAGACCCAGATGTGATTGTGTTGGGTGGTGGGGTGTCTAACTTAGCCTGCATTTATGAGCGTGTGCCGAAATTGCTGCCACGTCATGTTATCACGTCACCTTGCACAACCCCGATTGTGCAGAACCGCCATGGCGATAGCTCTGGCGTGCGTGGTGCGGCATGGCTGTGGGATGTGAGTGAGAGCGGCGTGACGCATACATAGTAAGTCGGATTAAACGTACCAGCGTCATTTTATAAAAAACCGCCCGTTCTGTTATAGAGCGGGCGGTTTTTTATGAGCTTGCTCTGCCAGGGGTGGCAGAGCAGTGCGTCCGTTATATTAGACGGAGTAATACATCTCAAATTCAACAGGGTGAGGTGTATGCTCAAAGCGATACACATCCTGCATCTTGAGGGTGATGTAGCTCTCAATCTGATCCTTGGTAAAGACATCCCCTTCCAGCAAGAAGGCATGATCGGTTTTTAAGGCTTCTAAAGCTTCACGCAGGGAGCCGCAGACCGTTGGGATCATGTTCAGCTCCTCAGGGGGAAGCTCGTAGAGGTCTTTATCCATCGCTTCACCCGGATGGATTTTATTGCGGATACCATCCAAGCCTGCCATCAGCATGGCACTAAAGGCGAGGTAAGGATTCGCTGTTGGGTCGGGGAAGCGAACTTCCACACGTTTTGCTTTGGGGCTCGTTGCATGGGGGATACGACAAGAAGCCGAACGGTTAGCAGAGGAATAAGCCAGCAGCACAGGGGCCTCAAAGCCCGGGATCAGACGCTTGTAAGAGTTGGTGGAAGGGTTGGTAAAGGCATTAAGAGCCTTTGCGTGTTTAATAATCCCACCGATGTAATATAAAGCTTCATCAGAGAGGTCAGCATAGCCTTTGCCAGCAAAAAGCGGCTTGCCATCCTTCCAAACGGATTGATGAACATGCATCCCTGTGCCGTTATCACCATAGATAGGCTTTGGCATAAAGGTTGCTGTTTTGCCGTAGGAATGAGCCACATTATGCACGCAATATTTGTAAATCTGCATAAAGTCAGCAGATTTAACAAGTGTTGCAAAAGCCGTGCCTAATTCATGCTGGCTGCGGGCGACTTCGTGATGGTGTTTTTCAATCGGCAAGCCCATTTCACCCATTGTGGCGAGCATTTCGGCGCGTAGGTCGCTTTCACTATCAACCGGTGGGACGGGGAAATAACCGCCTTTACGGGCAGGGCGATGGCCCATATTCCCTTCAGGATAATCTTTCATGGAAGCTTCTGGCCCCTCGATGCTGTCGAGGTGGTAGGAGCCGTAATTCTCCCCCGTACCAAAGCGGACACTATCAAAGATGAAGAACTCTGCCTCTGGGCCAAAGAAGGCGGTATCCCCAAGGCCACTTTTTTTGAGGTATTCTTCCGCTTGTTTGGCTGTAGCGCGTGGGTCGCGGTTGTAATAGCCGTTGGTTTTTGGGTCGATAATATCGCAGATGAGGATGAGCTGAGGGCGGGCGGAGAAAGGGTCCACCACAGCGGTTTCAGGGTCGGGGAGGAGGACCATGTCGGATTCATTGATGGCTCTCCACCCTTGGATGGAGGATCCATCAAACATGAAGCCGTCTGTAAAACTATCTTCCTCAATCGTGCGGACAGTCTGTGTGGTATGCTGCCATTTGCCTTTTGTGTCGGTAAAGCGGAGGTCGACAAACTCAATGCCATGCTCTTCAATCAGCTCAAAAACACGCTTGATGGCGGCTTTTTGAGGGGAAGGGCGTTGTGTGGAAGGAGTGGATGCTGGTTTTTTCGCCATGGCTGCATGCCTCGCATATTTTGGACTGATACCAAAACGATTACGGGACAAAGAGCCTTCTGTCGAGTGTTTGCGTATAAACTTCCTTTTATGAGACAATTTCGCTCCTACTTTTTATAATATTTGCAATTCTAGGCTAAAAGGCCCATTTGGTGGTCATGTCTAACGCCTCACCCCTACAAATATCCGATGCCCTCTTTTTTCATGATGGTTTTTCATGGAATCACGATGACGTGAACAAACAACTCACCCATAGTCTTGCTGGCATGGATGATGGGGAATTGTTCCTCGAATATCGTGAGGATGAAACGCTTGGGCTGGAGAATGGCCTATTGCGGAATGTTGGCTTTACGCAATCTTCTGGTTTTGGGTTGCGTGGCGTTGTGGGGAGTCAGACCCTCTTTTCCCATTCGGACCTTTTGGGGATGGACTCGTTACAACGCGCGGCAGAAGGGTTCCGTCATATAGAGGTTGCGGCGTTACCACCCACCAACTCTGCCCCGCAAGGTACTGTATCAGGGGTGGATAGACGGCATGAAATAGCCTTGTATAGCGGGACGCATCCGCTAGAGGGGAGCCGCTTTGCCCAGCGGGCGGATTTATTGCGCGAGATTGACGCGTATGGCCGTGGGCTAGATGGCCGGGTCGTGCAAGTAAATGCCACATTGAACACGCAATGGCAGGTCGTACGGATTCTTCGCCCTGAGGCTTTGTGCCGTGGGGAGACTGGCCCGCTGGTGGATATTCGCCCGCTTGTGCGGTTGGATATTTCCGTGATGGTGGAGCAAGGGGGGCGGCGAGAAAGTGGGCGTATGGGCCAAGGGGGCCGTTATGCGCTGGCCCGTTTGATGGCACCATCTTGTTGGCAGGCGATGACGCAAGAAGCCTTGCGGGAGGCTTTGGTGAATCTGGAGGCCGTTGCAGCCCCAGCGGGGGAGATGCCCGTGGTGCTAGGGGCTGGCTGGCCTGGTATTTTGTTGCATGAGGCCGTAGGTCATGGGTTGGAAGGGGATTTCAACCGGAAAGGGACATCCGTTTTCTCCGGCTGTGTGGGCCAGCGCATTGCCGCGCCGGGCGTTACGGTGTTGGATGATGGGACATTGCCAGAACGCCGGGGGTCGTTAATGATGGATGATGAAGGCACCCCGACAAGACGCACTATGTTGATTGAGGATGGCATTCTGCAAGGCTATATGCAGGACCGGCTCAATGCTCGTTTGACGGGTGTTGCCCCTACGGGCAATGGGCGGCGTCAATCTTATGCGCATGCGCCTATGCCGCGTATGACCAATACCATCATGGCAGGCGGTCAGGCCTCGGAGGAGGAGATGATTCGCTCCACCAAAAGAGGGCTTTATGCGCGTAATTTTGGCGGTGGGCAGGTTGATATTACCTCCGGCAAGTTCGTCTTTGCGGCGTCAGAGGCTTATATGATTGAGGAGGGACGCATTACAGCCCCTGTGCGTGGTGCTACTTTGATTGGTAGTGGCTCTGATGTCATGCAGCAAATCAGCATGATTGGGCCAGAGATGGCATTAGACCCCGGTATAGGGACATGCGGTAAGGCGGGGCAGGGTGTGCCTGTTGGTGTGGGGCAGCCGATGATAAAAGTGAGCGGGCTGACCATCGGCGGGACGGCCACTTAGAATCTTTTAAAAACAGTATATTACGGTGTGTTATTCTGTGTGTTCTTCTTTTTAAGAGGGCATAGATAAAACAAATGGAATATGTTTCAGATATAAATATTTCTCATTACACTATTGCAAAGTATCTTTTTGCTGTCGTAATGTTTTTGCATCAACAATTTTTGATGGTGCATCGCTATGAAGAAGTCCGTGCGTTACGCAGCCCTTCTCTCCAGCCTCGTTGCAGGCACGTATAGTGTCTCTGCACAACTTTATGCTGCAGATGTAGCAGGGGCTACTAGCGTTGGCACCATGGCTGATGAAAAGACGAAGTCTGCTAAAAAAGCAGACAAAACAGCGTCAACATCAACGTCTGCAGTGGCGACACAGGCCGCAACGCCCAAGCCGCCCGTTGTGCAGGTTGCTGAAAAACCAGCCTCTAAACCATTGCCAGAGCAGTGGTATACGGGCTCGCTTTACTCCCCTTCTCCTGCTTTGCCTGTCCCGGGGATGATTGCGGTGGAGCCGTATGTAGCAGCTGGTTTACCTGCTGGTGCGTTTGACTCCAATGGTCACTTAAATACCCGCAAAGGGGCGGGGGGACAGCACTCTATTAGTCAGTTCTCCTTGGCAAAATATGGGATTACCGACCATCTGTCGATCTATCTATTGCCGACGTATAGCTATAGCTGGGGGGACCACCAGAAACATTCCGGTTTGAAGTTTAATGACCTGCCGGTGGAGTTTCAGTATCGTTTAACGCCACATTATACGCCATCCATTACGCTTTATTTTGGTGTGAATACCCCAACAGGGGATTATAAAAACCTCTCCAATGCATCAGAGGGTGTGGGGCAAGGTGTTTGGGCGCTGCGTTATGGTGTGCATAGCCAGTTTGCGCTGCCCTTCTTTAAGCATGCGATGCGTGTGCGTCTTTGGGCGCAGGTGCGTCACCCTGTGGCTAGTACAAAACTGCGGAACATTACTAGCTATGGGACAGAAAAAGGCTTCACAGGCCGCGGCCATGCTGGCCCATATGGGAATGAAGGTGGTTCTGTAGAGCTAGGGATTACAAAAAAATGGGTCTTTGCTTTAGACCTGTACCATGTTTGGTCCACGTCTAATTCGGTAAATGGATATAACCGTTATACGAATAAAAATATCCATTATCGGACAGGTTGGTCTGGTGCGTTTAACGTAGGCCCGGGGATTGAATATAACTGGACGTCAAGCATTGGGGGAATCGTTGGTGTGATTTTACCGGTGGCAGGGCATAATACGTCTCGTTCTATTTCCCCACAGGTTGCGGTGTTCGCTGTGTTTTAATGACATGGTAATATTGGTGAAAGCCCCCCCCCCGTTTAACATAAAACGAGGGGGTTTTTGTATTAGGCATGTGTTAAGAAGACTAATTTGAAGACAATTTTAAAGATAAAAGGGATCCCATATTGGATAGCGAGTAATAAAATCAGAGGTGAAAAATCCATCATCCCGGTAGAAGGTAGGATATTACGAATGGGCTGCAATACAGGCTCTACTAACCGAGCTAGCATCTCAACAAGGCCCTGTATAAAACTGTTAGAGCGGATATCAATGACACCAAAGCCAACTGCCATGGTGGCTAAGCAATAAGCAAGGATGATCCATGTATAAATATCCAGCACCATCAAAATAAGATTGACGATAAACATATAAAGATTAGCGGCAGTCATAAAGGGGTGTGTTCCTGATTTTACAAGCTAAGTGTCTCTCACCTAGCAGATTTCCTCAAAGCTGGCGATGTGGCTATTTAGCCTCTTTTACCTTGACAGGTAAGAGCCTACATGGTGTTTAGAGGGCAGACATCATGGGGCTATAGCTCAGTTGGGAGAGCGCCTCGTTCGCAATGAGGAGGCCAGGGGTTCGAATCCCCTTAGCTCCACCATGATTTTCCTTTTTGATAAATGGTCTGTTTTGGTAAGGGTGGGCGACTACACGCCATCGCCCTCCTCCTTTTTGTGCAGGAGAAGGACGATCGAGGGTTGTTATGGTATTGTTGGGATAGAGCGGGAAATGTGATCCGCCAGTTGCACGACAAGGTTGCGCATAAGGGCTGCGACATCCGCATCTGTTTTCGCTGGCCCCTCTGTAGAGAGATGAACAATATTTTGTTCAATGGGTTTTGCTGCATCACGCGGGACAACAGCCCAATGAGCATTCAATACAGCATGGCCATTTATATCAATATCAAACTCTGAAATTGCGATAATCACACGCATATTTGCTGCTTTGACCAAAGGTTGATCGGTAAAGAGCATATGCGGTTGGGTGGCAGCGATCTCGTTCGTAATAAGGTCGGTCACACCAAGGGAGAGACGTGTCACCCATCGTGCATTTGGGCTACGGCGAATCTCCTCTCCATTACGGGAGATGATGTCCTGGCAATCCAGATAATCAGGCATGACGACGCGGTCGATGGCGACGATGGTCGCATGAGGAGATACTTGGAAGGACTTATTATCGCTATGAGCAGGAATCCCCAATGTATAGAGGCGCAAAGCAGGGGAAGAGCAGCCAGCAAGGAGAGCGCAGCCCCCTAAAAGGGCGAGAGCGGTGCGACGGAAAGGAAACATCATGGCTTACGTCCCATAAGTAGAAGTTGAGGGTTACGTTCCACATCGCTTGCAAAACCGCGAAGCGAGGCCGCTGTCACAGCAATATCACGCAAGGCGGCATCAAGATTGGCGCGGTCGGCAGAACGCTCTGAAAGGATATCCTGCAAGGCGTTTAGCGTTTTTGTGGCTGAGGAGAGGGTGAGATGCAGGTCTGTCCCACGTTGGTCTAGCTCACTCGTGCCAGCATCAAGGAGGTGATTCATTTTCAGCAACGTTTCATCTAGCTGCGTATGGAGGTCCTTGATTGTATCGGTTGCGGCGATGGCCGTATCCTGAGCATGGTCAATCAAAGGCGGTAATTTCTGACGGAGCGTTTCGCTTAATGCGGTAATGGATAGGAGAGCCGTATCAGCATGTTGGCTGATATCCTTGATAGGAATTTGCTCTAGCGTGTTTTTCAATTTCTCCATAGCCGATAAGCGTACGGGAATTTCAGGAAGCTCTGTAATCCGAGGATGAAAAACAGCAGGGACAGATTTGTCGAAATCAAGCTCAATATCGGACTGCCCGGTGACAAGGCTTTGCAGATTTAACCCAGCGCGTAGACCATTATCAATCATCTCTTGGAAGCTGACACGGGTTTGTCCCGGTACGTCGCGGACAACGTGCATTTGTCCGGGTTCCAACGTGATAATGACAGGGATATAGGCTTTCCGGTCCGCAGGATCGAAATGCAGGGTAATGCTTTTTACTGAGCCGACCTTCACACCACGAAAATTAACCGGTGCCCCTACAGAGAGGCCGGAGATGGAGTTTTGGAACACCACAGCAACATCTTTAGATGAAGAAAAAAGCCTTAAATGCCCAAATGTCATGATGATGAAGAGAAGCAGCACGCTGCCAAGGATCACAAACGCGCCGATTTGGGTTTTTTTGTTTGTGCTATCAGACATGCTGTTCGGCCTTCTGTTCTGTCTGGGAAGGGATGGTGGCAGAGCGGTGCATAAAGGCTGTCACCTCCGGAATCGTACAATTATCAAGTAGCGCACGTGGCGAGCCATGGGTAATGGGTCTGTGCGTTTTTGCATCTAAGAAGATGCCATCATCAGCGATGGTAAGGAGGCTTGGAAGCTCGTGGCTTACAATCACAATTGTGGCGCCAAGCCCATCGCGTAAGCTGAGGATAAGATCATCCAAACGGGCAGATGTAATGGGGTCTAACCCAGCGGATGGTTCATCAAAAAATAAAATATCAGGCTCTAGGGCAATGGCACGAGCAAGGCCAGCACGTTTGCACATACCGCCGGATATTTCATAAGGGAAAAGATCAATAGCATGTTCCATACCCACAAGACCAAGTTTGAGGCGGACCAGCTCGGTAATTTCATCTGGGGTGAGAGAGGTAAACATCTCTAAGGGGAGAGCAACATTCTCCCCAACAGTCATGGAGCTCCACAACGCTCCACCTTGGAAGAGAACACCATAGCGGCGATTAATAGCCGTACGACGGTCATCAGGTTGAGCCCAATAATCCTCTCCCCCAACCATAATTTGCCCAGCTGTTGGGCGGAGCAGGCCGACGATGCTACGAAGCAATGTGCTCTTCCCGCAACCAGACCCGCCCATAACCGCAAAGATGGAACCACGCTTAAGGTCGAAAGAAACTTCCTGTTGGATGATCTTTGGCCCGAAGGATAATTGTAAATTACGGACGGAGATGAGTGTTTCTTGAGCAGACATCAATCAGATCCCGATGGCATTAGCGATGATAGCAAAAACAGCATCTAAAGCGATGATGCCAACAATGCCGATAACAACGGCGCGTGTGGCTGCAATACCGACATCTGCCGCACTACGCCCTGCCTTTAGGCCAACGCGGCAAGCAGCGAGTGCTATAAAGGCGGCAAAGAAAAGTGATTTAATAAACCCAAAAATAAACTGATTGAGGTCAACACCATCAAAAGTGGCTAACCAATATCCAACAGGAGAGATATCCATCATACTCATGGAGACGACAAAGCCACCAAATATGGAGACTACCGTGCCATAAAGGTATAGCAACGGCATCATGATCACGAGGGATAGGATGGAAGGAAGTAAAATATAACCAGAGACAGGAATCCCCGTTACTTGCAGGGCGTCAATTTCCTCATTGCCGAGCATAGTAGAGATGCGCGCAGCATAAGCCCCACCTGTACGGCCTGCCATGATGATGGCTGTCATAATGGCAGAAATTTCACGCGCAGAGGCAATACCCACTAAGTTGGTGACGTAAATCTCTGCTGCGAATTTGCGTAGCTCAATTAATCCTACAAAGGCTAGAATAGAGCCAACAAGGAAATTCACAATACTCACAATTAAGAGCGCAGAGGGACCAGCGTTCCATATATCGACGAGGAGATCCTTAAGGCGCATGGCACTTTTACCATGCATAGCACGCGCTGCCCCACGGGCAACGTCCACCGCTAGGGATGCCATAGTGCCAACTTCTGTCAGACTATTAAGGCATTTACCCCCCATACGAGATAGGAGACGCTCTTTATTTTGTGGACGTGGCGTAACTTCGGGCGGCTTGTCTGGTAAGAGAGCAAGTAGCCGCTGTGCTGAGGCTGGTAGGCTTTTCTCATCCAGTGGCAGTGATACTTGCGAGGCGGCCCGTTTTACACTCCATAAAAAAGAGATGAGACTAACATCCCAGTTTTGGAGAGCAGACGTATCGACAATAAGAGTTTTGCCAACAGTAGAGGAGGCTGAAGAGAAACCATCCTGTGGAAAACGCGCACCATTTTGTGTGTGAATGTCCCATGTACCTTTGAGGGCAAGACACAGAGTATCCTTACTCTCTTGCAGAGACCAAGAGGGAGCAGAGGATGATGTCTGAGGCATGGCGCGAGCACGCGTCTCCGTCATGGGCATAAAACCGATCCTTGATGTGCCTTGGGCATGATCCAGTGTATGGAATGCACCATTCTTATGCCGGTAAAGCGTCTCATGAACGGACCCTATAACAAATTTTTGTTAAAAGCGAGGGGGAGGAGGAAGAGGGTGTAAGATTTTGTCTATGATTTTGGGTGGTTTTAGAAGATAAATTATTCATGGGCTGCATAAAGGCGAAGATGCATTTTTCGACCATTGGAATAATTAACCCCTTCAAATTGATCATAAAGAATCAAGGTTGTTCCAAATTGGGCGAATGTTTTTTGGAAAATAGGCTCATCTCGTTTGTCTATGAGGGCGAGAGCACAGCGGGCGTTATCATGTAGGGTTTGTGCTGCTTGTATGGGGGAGAGGCTATGTGTTGCTCCCCCTGTAAGGAAGATAAGGCTTGGTTCTTTATAAGAGGGGGAGAGTAAGGGGCTCTCTTGGCAGGGGCGGAGCTGCTCAAAACTGCGGGCAATATGAGGGGCAAGTTGGATACTATTGAGATGGGGGATTAAACAGAGGAACACGCCCATCTCACTTATCAAGGCGGCTCCTATGGAGCAGTAAGCGCCTTCACGCCAGCGTTGTTTCCATAATAACCATCCAGTGGCTGCTATTAATGGGAGGCTACCGCATAGTGGGAGGTAGGTATCGGTAAAAATGCGGCCTTCCATGTGATAGAGCAGCAAGGGGACCGCCGCTGATAAGAGACACCCAACACCCAGCCAGAGAGAGGCATAAACCCCAAGGCCTAAACGTGCCCATAATGTACGAAGTGGGATAAAAGGCCATTTTAGTAGGCTTGCTGCGGTGAGGATGGCGATAGCAGGATAGGTGGGAAGAACGTAATGGGGCAGCTTGGTTGCTAAACATTCAAAAAACAACCAATGGGGAATAATCCAACAGAGGAGGAAGGTTGTATTTGTCTGATGCCGTCTTTGCCAGATGGCCGGAATGGCACGTACGCCATATAAAGCGCAGGGCCAGAAGGCGAATAGGAAGGTAAGTACATAATAACCGGGGGGGAAGCCATGTGCTTCTTGCGCGTTAGCGACTTTCCCGAGCAAATTATGCCCTATGGCACGGCGGAAGAATTCACCATGGCTGACCCAAGCAATGCTAAGGCACCAAGGAAGCACGATGGCTATGCTGATCATCCATCCCCATCGGGGTTGTAATTGTCGCCACACAGCGAGGCTGCGTGTGGTTAGACATAGGGCAAAGAGTGTCCCAAAGCTTGGAATGAGGATGATAGGGCCTTTGAGCATTAACCCAATGCCTAAGCCGCACCAATAAAGGCATGAATAGCGAGCGGGTGTTTTGCGTCCCGTGCGAGCATCGTCAAAATGGCGGAGGAGAAGGGCTTGTACGCATAAAATATTGAGGAGGAGGACACTATCAATCGTGGCCATCCGGCTTTCCGCCGTAAAAAGGGGAGCAACAAGGAGGAAGCCAGCAGCTAACAGCCCCGTATGTTTGTCAAAAAGACGTGCGCCAATCCATGCTGTGAGAAGAATGCTGCCTATGCATGCGAGGAGGCTGGGGATTCGATAAGGCCATGCCTTATGGCGTAATGTGGTATTGTGCGTGATAAATTCTACTGTTTTGACAGCTCCAGCCTCCAACCAATAGATGCCGATTGGTTGATGATAGCGAGGTTGGTCTTGGAAGCGGATATCAAGAAAATTACCTGATGCAAGCATTTGCGCGGTGGCTTGCATATAGCGGGGCTCGTCCCTGTCTAAAGGGGGGAGGCTGAGCCGCCCTGGTAGGGCTACGAGGAAAGCGACCAAGCCGAGCAGAATATAATGACGGAAAGAGAGGGTCATGAAGAAGCTGGGCTTGTAGGGAGGTCAGAGTTCTATAAACGGTGGGGGGCGGTGCGTCCGTTTGCGGAGCCACAATACGCCTAAGAGGTCTCGAATACCAACAAGAGCGCGATTCATATTATTATATTTGGAGTAACCATGCAGCCGCGCGCGATGTTGTGTGGCTATACAGATGAGAGGAGCACCATAGCTTTGCATCAAAGCGGGTAGGAAACGGTGCATACCCTCAAAATGGGGCAGGGAGAGGAATAACTCCCGCCGGAAGAGCTTTAGAGGCCCACCTGTATCGGGACAATTATCGTGTAGCAGCCGTTGGCGGAGGGTATTTGCAAACCATGTGGCAAAACGGCGGGAAGGGGGATCGCGTCGTTTACAACGAACCCCAACAACCAGCGGGAAGGGGGCATTATCTTGTTCTGTGGTTTCGTATGGCTGGACGGCCAAAAGCATAGTCTTAATAAAGGCGGGGTCATCTTGGCCATCGCCATCCATGGTTGCGATCCATGGAGCACGCGCAGCACGGATGGCCGTACGCAGTGCTGTGGATTTCCCTAAACGGTTAGGGTGCGCTAGAATGCGCAAATTGGGAAGCAGATGAGCCCTAGCTTCTAAGAGTTTTTGTTGGGTGTTATCTGTGCTGCCATCATTAACGAAAATAACTTCCGCCGAAGGGAGCTCTTTTAAAGCAGAGCGGATCTCTTCGCAGACAGGCAGAATATTGTCGCATTCATTAAAAACGGTAACAACGACAGCCAGTAAGGGACTGTATGGCTTACTGGCTGTCATTATGTCGTATCTTATGCAGCTTTATCACCAAGGGCCTGCGGAAGTTGTTTTAATCCATCGGTGATGAGCTTATGGGCAAGGTCGGTATCTTCCGTAATTTGTTGACGAAGGATATCCTTTGCCGCAGCAAGGGCTAGAGCCGTCGCTTGCTCACGAATATCACGGAGAGCCATTTGCTCGGCCACATGGATGCGCTCGCGGGCCATTTTCTCATGCCGTGCGACCATATCATCCACATCACGTTCAGCTTGAGCACGCAGATTTTGAGCCTCTAGGCTGGATGACGCGATGAGTTGCTGTGCCTCTTCCTGCGCGTGTTTGAGATCACGCTTAGAATCTTCAAGCATTTGCTCTGCTTCACGCCGAAGGCGCGTTGCCTCATCTAAGTTTTTGCGGATTTCATCTGCGCGTTCATCAAGCTTGGAGGTTATAACCGTCCATAGCTTCCGTCCGAAAATGACAAAAAATAGGACGAAGGCGAGAGATGACCAAAAGCGGGGTTCATGCAACATGATCATCTCCTGTAACGTGAGCGCGCTCTACAGCAGAAGCGATCGTTTGATGATCGGCTTTGCCGACGAGATGCTCCACAAGTGCGGTAGCCGTACTCGTAGCAATCTCATTAACATGGCTGAGAGCTTTGCTGCGGGATAGCGCGATGCGAGATTCGGCGTTTTGAATCTCTGCGTTAAGGCGTGCCATTGTTTCGTGTACCTGCTGTTGAATATTCTTTTTAGCAGAATCACGAATCTCCTGGATGATGGCATGAGCGTCATCAAAAGCTTTATCTCGGGCTTCACAGAGTTCATGCTGGGCTTGGTCCGCATTTTGCTTAGCACGGCGGGCAAGGTCCAAGTCGCTTTTGATGCGCTGATCACGTGCTTTGAGCACATTAGCGACACGCGGCAGCGCAGAACGGCTCAATAGCAAGTAGAATATGAAGAAGATAATGGCACCCCAGACCACCTGGCCCTGTACGTAAGGGTCATTAAAGTGGAGCTGGGGCATGCCTTCTGCCACGGCCCGGCCCGGCAAGGCCGCAAGGGGGGCAGCGGCAGACAGGAGGAAACGAGGCGTAAGGCGCATTGGTCCTGCCCTCAGACGAAGAGAATAAGGAAGGCGATTAGCAGAGCAAAGAGAGCGATAGCCTCTGTCAGGGCGAAGCCAAGCATACCCAGGCCGAACACATGCGGACGGGAAGCGGGATTGCGGGCGATGGAGTTTACCAAAGCAGCAAAGATGTTACCGATACCAGCACCAACACCGGCGAGAGCAATCACGGCAAGACCGGCACCAATCTCACGAGCGGGATGAAGAAGATCCATGGTTCAGCTTCCTTTATAAGGACAGGACAAAGAGAAACGTGGAGACATATCGCCCATGTTAATGAGCAACAGCCTCACGCAGGTAAATGCAGGTAAGGATGGCAAAAACATAAGCCTGTAAAAGCCCTACCAGCAGCTCAAGTGCCGTCAAAGCAATGTTGAGTACAACAGGGGTAATTGCCAGCACATCGCCGACAACGCCAAGACCGGCAAGCATGATCGTAAAACTTGCAAAAACCTCCAGCAACACATGCCCAGCAACCATATTCGCAAAAAGACGAATGGATAGGCTGATAGGCCGGGAGATGTAGGAGAGGATCTCAATAGGGACAAGCAGTGGAGAAAGAGCCATCGGGGCTCCCTCGGGCATGAAGTGCTTAAAGAAATCCAACCCTTGAACCCGTAAAGAGGTCACGATGCAGAGGATGAACACGGCCATTGCCATCGCCAGCGTAACAACAATATGGCTGGTGAAGGTAAAAGAGAAAGGCAACAGGCCGATGTAATTCCCCGCGAGGATGAAAAAGAAGAGCGCAAATACAAAGGGGAAAAAGCTCGTTCCAGCTTCTCCGATAGTATCGACGGCTAAACCGTGGATGAAGTCGTAGCTTACTTCAGCCGCAGCTTGCAGACGGCCCGGGACAACAGCCTTGGGTTTCATCCCGATATAAAGGAATGCCAACACAACAGCGGCAGAGATCACCATAAATAGCGGGGATTGGGACAGCTTCAGTGTCTCACCGAAGGAACCCAAAATCGGATGCAGTTCAAACTGCCCGAGCGCGTCAATCTTCGATCCGCTGGCCACGCTGGTCTCTCCCGTTTTTATGTGCCCCCGTAGCAGGGACATCTGAAACATTCACAATACGCCAAACATTCCGAAAGCCGGCTGCCATGCCAAGCATGGTGAACACAATCATAAACACAGGCTTGCGTCCTGTCCATTGGTCAAGTTCATAACCAATACCTAAACCGACGACAACACCAGCAATAAGGTCGCTTGCAATACGGAAGGCCATTCCCAATGCAGAATCTTCGGATAAGGCAGCTGT
The DNA here is from genome assembly GCF_002592045.1 of Parasaccharibacter apium. Classification (GTDB taxonomy): domain Bacteria; phylum Pseudomonadota; class Alphaproteobacteria; order Acetobacterales; family Acetobacteraceae; genus Bombella; species Bombella saccharophila. Next base: position 382,226 of record NZ_MEJG01000002.1, read on the forward strand.
TTTTTTGGGGGTGTTTTTTGGGGTCAGCTTTTGCTCCATATGAGCAAGGCGCTCATCAAACTGGCTAGCTTTGGTTGTGTCGTGGTGACTCACGCTACAATACCCCAAAACGCCCCGCATTATTGCGGGCCGAATGGAAGAAGCTAGACAGGGCTACGTCATTCTGTCAACGCTGCGCATGCATCCCTCCTGCCCGCTGAGCGAAGAGCTGTTAATTTCCTGTGGAAAATCAACCTTTAACTTACAAGACGTAACGTGTGATTTTTAGAGCGGGATGATGGTTTATGCTGCTCCGGGCCAAATGGAAGCATAGGGAGAGCTTTGGGCTCATCATGGGGCTCTGCTGGGGCATCGGGCATGCGCTGGCCTAGATAAGCATCCGATAACGCACGGAAGGCATAATCCAGCATGGAGGTTGCATAACGAGCAACATCATCGCCCTCAACCGTGCCGCACGCACCGAAGCGAGAATAAGCAAATTGCTCCACAAAAGTATTTAAAGGCACGCCACATTGCAGACCGATGCTAACAGCCTGACTAAAACATTCCATAAGGCCCCGTGCCATGGGGCTTTCACGCGGTGGGGTAAGGGAGAGCGCGGCGAGGCTGCCATCTTCAAATTCGCTCGTTCTCATAAAGAGGCGATGCCCACCAATGGAGGTGCGTTGGCTAAATCCACTTTGGCGCATTGGTAAGGGGCGGCGGACGCCACGGCCTAGCTTATCTTTTAGGTCATCTATTTCAGGCTCTGGTAAAGCAGGGAGATGATCACAAAAAGGAAGGACAGCCTCATGCATACGAGCATGAGCTTCCGCTCCTGCGGGATGAAGGGGGCTTTGCCCATCTAATACAAGGGCTAAGGCAGCTTCTGGCGAAAGCCCTTTATGAGCAAGGCGGTTTAAGGTGGAGGCCCGTAAGGTACCATTAGGGCCGACAAGCGAGAAGATAGGCCCTATGCCACAGGCTTCGACATCTAAGAGAGCATCAACTGCCCCGGGGGTGGAGAAGCCTGTCTCAAGAGGGGCAAGGCCTGTGATACCCTGCGTTGCGCTGCTAATGGCTATGGCTGTTTTTTCGATATCTGGAAATTGTGGGCACTCAAAACATGTTGCTGGCTTTGAGGTGCCAGAATGTGTGATGAGGCGCGTAAGCTGGCTTATGGCCTTTGCAAAATCACGCCCTTCTGGGCTGTCATAATCCATACCGAGAGCAGCAAGGCAGGCATCAAGGTCGGTCAATAAGAGGAGGCCAACAGGGGTATTATCGTGATGGAAAGGGGCTGGGTCATCAAAAAGGGGCAATTCCCCGCTACGATAAGGCCGTTGCGCTGCGTCTAAACGTCTCAGACTATCGCAAGCGAGTTTTAAGCAGGCGGCGAAATGTTCAGTGGCGAAAAGACCATCTTGTACAAAGCTTGATAATTTAACGATAAAACCAGCCTGCTCGTCGGGGTCAGCACGCCATAAAGCGGCATTGGGAGCCATATGTTGCATAAGGAGCAAGCAGGACAGGCTGCGCCCAATGGGTGATGTTTCCTCTGCACTATGAGGCAAGGGTGGTGTGGAATCTATGAGGTCAACCCATCGTGCAGCTTCGGTAGCAAGGCGGAGTGCCCCGCCCTCCGTTGTCGTGAGTTGGATGAGTGCCTGAGCGGCATCATCACTCCATACAGAGGGAATGGTGACCGAACGCAGGTTTGCGCTGTCCGGGTCTATGCTTGTTTGTAGCGTTCTCATATGAACGCCATTCCAGTGAAGGTGCGCTTTCATAGGGTTAAATTTAGTGGGGAACTTGTAAGGAGGGAACCATCATCAAAAGGGGATAACGGGCATAAGCTGCTGAGAAAGCGGGGATATAGGGGATAACTTTTTAGCGGTGAGGGGTAGAGAAAAAAATAGCAGCATATGTGCATGGTATTGGACGTAGCACGTGGAGTCCGCTAGAGCGTTAGAGATCATGCTATGTGTAATGGGTTTATGGCAGGAAGGGGAATGTAATGGCTTTGGGTAGCGCGGGTGATATGTCTATAAGGCGAACAGGGCGAGACCGGCTAGAGCTTGTTGTCGGACTAGTGGCAGTGGCCATATTAGCTGTATTGATTGTTATAGCCTTTATTGGGCGGCAGCATCCGCAGGACCAAGGTTATCCACTTCATGCTGCTTTTAGTCATATTGATGGGCTAGGCGTAGGCTCCGATGTACGTCTAGCGGGTGTGACGGTTGGCCATGTGCGGCATTTGCAGGTGGACCCGCATAATTTTCAAGCAGATGTTACCTTCACAGTTGCGCCGAATATTCAATTACCTGCTGATAGTGGCGCCATTATTACCTCGGACTCCTTATTGGGGGGGAAATATATCGCTCTCACCCCAGGGGGGGAGACGTCTATGCTTAAGGCAGATGGTGTGATTGGGGAAACGCAAGGGGCGATTAGTTTGGAGCAACTTCTGAGCAAGTTTATTTTCTCCGTCACAGATTCGTTGCAGAAAAAGACACCACCTAGCGCAGCGCCCTCCGCAGGGAGTGATGCTGCCCCTGCGCATGTGGCTCCAGGACCGTGACATTACCTTTAGAAGCACAAGAATGGCTCGATGGTGGTGGTCTGCCTATTCATTGTACGAGCAAGTTGCGTGTTCTGCGTGAGAATGAAGAGGAATTAAGGCAGGTTATAAAAGAGGCTTGCATGGATGCTTTACTGATGGGTGTGGCTCCGGGTTATTTACGCCAGCGTATGGAGCAGCTCATGGCCGAAATGTTGAGTGAAGCCGTAAAGAGTGACAGCAGAGCAGGGGCTGCTGGTGGGGAGGCGTTGGGGAATGATGATTAGTATAGAGTCGGTAAAGCTGCATCTGCGGGGGATGATGGCGTGCCTTGTGGGGAGTGTGCTAGGTGGGGGACTTCCTGCTCTCCATGCTGAGGGTGTGCGTGCTGTAGCCCCTCCTGCGATGTATCCCGCAACAATTTGGCAGGGGCGTAATCAGGCGGTGATGCGCATTATGCGGCGGTTGGATTCCCATGTCGGGCTTGTCTCGCTGCATGTTGGGGAGGTGGTGCAATATGGCACTTTGTCCTTAACGTTAGAGCGTTGCTTGCAAAAACCCGAGGGCCTCCCCGCCCAAGCCGCAGCGCAGGTAAAGATTGAGGAAAACCAAGAGGCTGGCAGCCCTACATTTGAGGGATGGATGTTTACCAATGACCCCGCTTTAGGGGCTTATGCTGGGGCGTTATATGATGTGCAGGTCGTCTCATGCGATGGTGATGCTGTGGCCCCTATGGTAGGGCCGCTGCCCCATCCGTCTGTACCGGCTGTCGCAACAACAGACGCTCCGCATGTGGAGGCCGATGGCGAGGGCAAGTCCTCCTTCCCCACGGCAGGGCAGAATGTTCATCAAGGGGATAATGGGGCATCTGGGCCCGTCTCTTTATTACCGCCAACACCTGCCCCAGCACCGCAGGCTGGGCAGGGTGAAGGGACGCAGCCCTAAGGGGATGGTGTGAGGGGATGAAGTGCTTTTTCCACCCCATAGGGGTATGGTGGATGGAAGCATCGTGATGTTTATAAAAGAAGGAGAGGGGCATGCTGTTTACGGATAAACAACAGATACGTGCTGTATGGCGTGTCGGAGGGCTTTATATTCTATCCGCCCTCTTTGCTCTTCTTATTGCCTTCATTGCGGAAAATTTCTTGCATATGGTCCCTTGTGAGCTGTGCTTGTGGGAGCGTGGGCCGTGGCGGGTGCTGATAGGGATTGGCGTGTTGGTTCTGGTCTTTTCCCCGCGTTATGCGCGTTGGCTCGCTTGTATAGGGTTGGTGTGTTTGTTGGTGAGTGTGGGGTTAGGTATTTTGCATGTGGGCGTAGAGCATGGGCTTTGGCCCAGCCCCGCGGCGGAATGCCAAGTGACCCCTGTCGAAGCGCATGATTTTAAAGACTGGATGGCACATTTACCCGCTCATCCGACTAAACCTTGCGACCAGCCCGATTACCCGTTGGGTTTGCCTGTGTCACTGACGAGTCTTGCGGCTCTTTATGCGTTTGGTGTGTTTGTTCTCGCACTGTGGGAAACATGGCGGTTATTCCGCTTTGTGCGGCAACAAGTGGACGCATGAGATTATAGATAGAAAGCGCGGGAGGGCGGTTATGGCTTTAGATGAGTTCTTATGCTTATACCGGCAAGGCTTTGCACGGGTTGCTGCATGTACAACGCCGATTACGCTGGGCGAGCCTCATCATAACGCCATAGTGTTTCAGCAATGGTTAGAGCGGTGCCATGAGCAAGCGGTTGCGATTGCGGTTTTCCCAGAATTAGGGCTGACAGGCTATACGTTGGAGGATTTGTTCTTCCAGCAACTGATGTTAGAGCGCAGCCAAGAGGCTTTGTTAGCCTTGGTGGAGCGCACGGCTCACCTCATGAGCGTTGGCATTGTTGGGATGCCATTGCGCTGGGGGGATAGCCTCTATAATTGCGCGGTCATCTTTCATAAAGGCCGTATTTTGGGCGTTGTGCCGAAGATTATGCTCCCACGTTATCGCGAGTTTTACGAAACACGGCATTTCACCAGCGGGGCGGGTTGTTTTGGTACGATCAGGCTTGGTACGCAAGAGGTGCCTTTTGGGGCCGATTTGCTTTTTGAGGCAGAGGATATTGCCGGTTTAACCCTCGGGGTGGAGATTTGTGAGGACCTCTGGGCACCGCAACCACCAAGCGGGGCTTTGGCGGTGGCTGGGGCGACCGTTATTGCGAATCTTTCTGCCTCTCCCGTAACGGTTGGGCGCGCCGAGCATCGCGCTTTATTATGTGCTGCACAGTCTATGCGGACGAGTAGTGCGTATCTTTATGCCGCTGCCACGGTGGGGGAATCGACAACGGACCTCGCATGGGATGGGCAGCTTTTGATTTATGAGGCCGGGGAGTGCCTTGCCCAATCAGACCGTTTTGCCCCGAAAGGGGATATGGTGGTCGCTGATATAGACCTCGACCGTTTGCGGCAGGAGCGACTCCAAACGGGGTATTTCGCATCAACTCAAGCGAAAAACTTTCGCCGGATTCGCTTTGCCGTAAATCCTCCTCTTAAGGATTGGGGGTTAAAGCGTGAGGTGCCACGCTTCCCCTTTGTGCCTTCGCGCCCCGCTTTATGTGAGCAAGATTGCCGGGAAGCATGGAATATTCAGGTCCATGCTTTGTGCCAGCGGTTAAAAGCCGCTCATGCCAAAACAATGATTATTGGCGTGTCAGGTGGGTTAGATAGTGCGCTGGCCCTCTTGGTGGCTGTTAAAGCGGCGGATTGTCTTGGCTGGGAGCGGACGCAAATTATCGCCCGGACCATGCCCGGCTTTGCCACAGGTGGCGAGTCCCTCGCGTTAGCGCATGGCTTGATGGAGAGTTTGGGGGTGCGTGCTGGAGAGCTGGATATCCGGCCGACCGCGCAGGCCATGTTGGCAGCGATTGATCATCCTTATGGGCGTGGCGAAGCCGTATATGACATTACCTTTGAGAATGTACAGGCAGGGTTAAGGACGGATTTTCTTTTCCGTTTAGCCAATCATCATCAAGGGTTGGTCATCGGTACGGGCGATATGTCCGAGCTAGCTTTGGGCTGGTGTACCTATGGAGTCGGTGACCAGATGGCTCATTATAATGTTAATGCGGGCCTGCCTAAGACGCTCATCCAGCATGTGATTCGCTGGGCTTCGGGTCATGATAAGAGCGTATCTCCGGCAGCGCGTGCGGTGTTGGAGTCGATTGTCGCAGCAGAGATTAGCCCAGAGCTTGTGCCGAATCAGGGGCAGGGTGTGCAAAGTACCCAACAAATGATTGGCCCATACGCGTTGCAAGATTTCACGCTTTATTATGTTCTGCGTTATGGATTCGCACCTAAGAAGATTGCCTTCTTGCAATTACATGCGTGGGGCGATGCAAAAAAGGGTGAGTGGCCCCTTAATTACCCAGAGCAAGACCGTATTGCTTATGATCTGCCAACAATCATCCATTGGAGTCGCGTTTTTCTAAAGCGATTCTTTGGCACAAGCCAATTTAAGCGGTCGGCCATGCCTAACGGCCCGAAAGTTGTTGCAGGGGGGAGCTTATCGCCTCGGGGCGATTGGCGCGCGCCATCGGACGGTACGGCGACTCTATGGTCAAAAGAACTTGAATTACTCGAGTCGAACTTATTGTGATTATAAATAGATTTTTAAGAGCATATTGAGTGTTGTATCCGTTTACAGGGACGATAGCTGCCGGAATCTTGCGATTCTCACCCGCAGAATTTGGCGTATAGTTGAGTGCGACATAAAAAAAAGAATCGAAAACAAATTGTTTGTAATTAGTTAATTATTCTGTTACTCATTCATGCGATATGGTGCAGATTGCATTGGCTTTTCTGGCATCTATCTCTCGGTTAGAGGCTTTTGAATTGCCATAATGTTTCCTCAATTCTGACGTGAGGGAGCCATTAAGGTTAGTAATTCTTCCTAGTGCTTAGGAAGGGTGATGAAGCCTCAGTTGAGGGGTAGTTAGTCGCCTGTCTGAGTAAATGTGATCGTGTTGTGTAAGGTGTAGTCTCTTGGCAATTCCAACGATTCCTGGTTCGAATCAGCAGTGTCATGTGTGCCTTCCTTGTCAGGGGGCTCAGTCTCTTGACGCGATGTTCGCAAGCTCATTTCAGTCGCTGCTGGGGCGTTCTGGCCTTGGTGATTATGAAGGTGGGATGTCATCCCTGTCTAATGGTCTGAACAACGGCGTAATTGATTTACGCATGGGGTTCGACGCGGAGGATGATGCACCTCAAGCTAGTTTTCTAGCGGGGCAGGATACTATTTCTGCTGCTGGGGATGGGATTGGTGCGAGTTCTAGCCAGCTTTCGCTTGGTGGGACATTAAGCTTCCTAGGCGGTGTTGGCTCTGGGACTCGTACAGTCGGGGACAATGCTACGATCTTTGGGACGGCCAATAGCGTGTATCATTATGCGCAGCAGGGGACGTCTGGTGAGAGTGTATTCCGCCCTGAGTTTTATGGGAATGCACCAGGGGCTGATAATATCCTCTTCGATGCATCAAATTCTCACCAGTCGCTTGATGCTTTTGCTGGTTTTGGGGATACAATCAAAGGTGGGACTGCTGCCGATACAATTTCGGTGCAGAACACAGTTGATGGAACAAATGCTGGTGCGACGTTGAGTGGTGGTAGCGGGTCTGCCAATCTCTTCCAATTCCTAAATAATAAGGGTGGTCATTACACCATCGCTGATTTTGGGAAGGCCGCTGGCAATCAGGTTGGGCTTAAAGCTACCCAGCAAGAGATTGGTCAGATGTTGGAGCATCAGACTATCACAGGTGGTAATGTGACGGTTGATCTACCGAATGATCAGGGTCAAATCACCTTCTTGGATCAGCAGCAGCTTCATCCAAAAGACTTCCACAAATTCTGATAAAAATCGCCCCTTAAAAAGGGGTGATTTTTTATAGAGTAGTGCATAAAACGCCGCCCTCTAAAGAGGCGGTATTTTTTTGTTTGATTATCTAGGGAAAATATTGGCTGGGGCGGGAGGATTCGAACCTCCGCATGGCGGAATCAAAATCCGCTGCCTTACCGCTTGGCTACGCCCCAACGCTGGCCCCCTTATTATCCTGAACGGAAGGATGGGTAAAGAGCGGTTAAGATATTTTTTTATCTTAGTTCTTATAGGGTCTCATCCTCATCTTTGGAGATAATGTGGTCGGGCAAGCCTCCCTCTGCATCTGCGGGGGCATCGACAGGATGAGCGTTTGATGCGCCTTTGAGCAAGCCTAGCCGTTCCGCACGGGTAAGGGCTTGGTCAAGTGTTTGCATGGTCGCAGAGAGATCAGGCGAATTATCTTTTTCCCAACTGACAAGGGCACGAGACCATAAGGCGAGTAGAGCATTTTGGCGGATGATGCCCCCTAAGCCGCGGCACTCTAGCCCGGCTGCATCGGCAATCCAGCGTAGGCTCTCCATAGTCGTTGCAGCGAGGAAGGCTGCTAGGGCTGGGTCACGGGGGAGAGTGTGCATGACAGCGCATAGGCCCGGGCGATAATCCTGCATCGCATCAAACCGGCGCATGAGGAGGTCAAAAAGTCGGTCCCGTACGGTTGTGCCATAGCTTTCCCCGCAGAGGGCGGCCTCATCAATTTGGCGATTCAGGCGTAATAAAACCATCGCTTTAAAGGGGAAGCGTTGGCGTACACGGGCGAGGGGCAACCCCGCCTCGCGCGCTGCCTCTACGAGGGAGGTACGCTGCCAACCATGCTGTTGAGCAAGCTGTAACGTGGCATCAATCATCGCCCTGTCAAAAGAAGGGTCGTGGGGGGAATTGGTCATCATTATGCGTTTTATGCCTAAGCGTGTGAGATGGACCGATAGAGCGGGTTACGCTCCACCGGTCCGATGGGATGGTTAATCATCAAGCTCGCGTGAGCGTTTAATTGCAGCTTTGGCCGCTTCAGGGATGAGGCGTGGCCAATGCTCTTCCTTCATAAAGACGCTTAAAGCCGCAGCGGTTGTGCCGTTGGGGCTGGTGACGTTTTTGCGGAGTGTTTCTGCATCTTCAGGAAGTTCATGGAGCATCTTGCCAACACCATAAATCATGCCGCGGACAAGAGCACGTGAAGCACGAGCGTCTAAGCCGAAATCTTGCCCGACTTTCTCCAGCAATTCAGCAAGGTAGAATATATAAGCCGGGGCAGAGCCAGCAATGGCAATGACGGTACGGAGGTCCTCCTCATGCGGGACGGGGACAACGGTACCCACTTGTTCCATCAAGCGGATAGCGAGGTCCTTTTGCACTTGGCTGACATGGGGGGAGGCATAAAGCCCCGTCGCCCCGGCCCCAACGCAGGATGGCGTATTGGGCATGGTGCGGATGACAGGCATATCCGCACGGCCACACCAGCTTGCTAGTTTTTCGCAGCTCTTACCAGCCATGACAGAGAGGAGAGCTGTGTGATTCATCCGTTCGCCCAAAACGGTTTTAAGGGATGAGAGCATCGCCTCTGCCCCCGCAGGTTTAACGGCCAGCACGATAATATCGGGTTTTACGTCAGGCGTAATCTCCTCTGGCGTGCGGAAGATGGTGCATCCTGCTGGGGCGTCTTGGAGCTTGCGGTCCAGGATAAAGATGCGTGGCGGGATTGGGCTGCTCACCCACCCACGCATAAGGGCCCCGCCCATTTTGCCGCAACCAACGAGAAGAAGTGTAGGGATGGTCATAACGAATTCCTAAAGGGGTGGATTAACGCTGTGAGGGAGGAGCAGTAAGGCTTTGCTCTAACTCGTCTAAGCGGGCTTCTAACGCAGCGAGGCGATGCTCGGCCTTTTCTTGGGCGAGGCGAGCGTGGCTTGCCATCTCTTGCACGGCCTCAAACTCATCACGGCGTACAAGATTGAGGGAGAAAAGAATCTCGTTAATCTGGCTGCGAATAAGCGTATGAATCTCCTCGCGTACACCAGTCGCAGCAGAGAACGCCGTTCCAGCAAAGCCGGCTATATCGTCAAAAAAACGGGGGCGTGTAGCCATATGATCAACTCCTCTATAGGTGGTCTTTTAAAACGGACCTATTTGTCTATTGCGATTCTTTCAGAAGCAAAGGTAGGTCTGTCAACCAATTCCCCCTCATTTCTGTGCGTTCTTATGTTGGACGCTGCTTTTTAGCCGACTATACAGGAAGAATGATTATCGTCACCGGTGGAGCCGGATTTATTGGGTCTTGTCTGCATCAGGCTTTGTTTCAGCAGGGGCGGCGGACTGTTATTGTGGATTATCTTCACGACCAAGGCAAATGGCGTAACCTTGCTACGCACCCTCCTCATTGCATTGTCCCACCAGAGGGCTTAACGGCGTTTTTGGCAGAGGCTACGGGGGTGGAGGCTGTCATTCATATGGGGGCTATTAGCGAGACTACAGCGCGGGATGGTGACCTTGTATGGCAGAGTAATGTTGCTCTCTCTCAGCAGTTATGGCGGTGGTGTGCAGAGCAGGGAGTTCCCTTTCTCTACGCATCTTCCGCAGCGACCTATGGCGCGGCAGACCAACCCGCCCTCTTTCAGGATGGGTTGGAGTCTATCGAGGCACTCCAACCACTCAATTTATATGGCTGGTCTAAGCACGCGTTCGACCTCTGGGTAAAGCGGACGATAGAGGCAGGCGAGCCTACTCCCCCGCAATGGGCGGGGCTGAAGTTCTTTAACGTCTATGGGCCGAATGAATATCATAAAGGGCGGATGATTTCGGTCATTAAGGTGAAATATGATGAGCTCATGGCCGGCAACCCTGTGCGGCTCTTTCAATCAGATAAACCCGGCTTAGCCGATGGCGAGCAGAAGCGGGATTTCATCTGGGTTGGGGATGTGGTGAAGGTGCTGCTCTGGCTGCTGGAGCATCCTACAGTCAGTGGGTTGTTTAATTGCGGGACAGGGCAGGCACGCTCTTATAAATCTCTTGCGCGGGCTGTATGCGATGCGGCGGGGAAAAGGGTAAATATAGAGTATATCCCCATGCCAGAAAGCTTACAGGGGCAGTATCAATCTTTTACGCAGGCGGATATGAAGGCACTGCGTAAAGCGGGGTATGATGCACTCTTTACCAGCTTAGAAGATGGTATCCGCTGTTATATTGAAGATTATCTGGCATCAGGAAGGCCGTATTTGTGACACAACCGCTTATCTTTCCGGGGTTGGACCCGGTGGCGTTTCATTTAGGGCCATTGGTGGTCCGTTGGTATGCGCTTGCTTATATAACGGCATTTCTTATAGCCTTGCCTATCGCACGAAAGTTGGTTCAATTAGGGCCGAAGGTTGCCACTCGTCTCGCTGTGGATGACTTTCTCGTCTATGCCGTGCTTGGCGTATTGGTGGGGGGGCGTTTAGGCTATGTCCTTTTTTATCGCCCTCTTTTTTTCCTAGCTCATCCGTTGCAGATTTTTGCAACATGGCGGGGCGGCATGTCCTTTCATGGTGGGGCAGCAGGGGTCATTATCGCGCTGGCCTGGTTTGCGTGGCGTCGTCGTCTGAACTTCCTTGCTTTTGCAGATCGGATTGTCGTGGTGGTGCCCATTGGGTTGGGGCTAGGCCGTTGTGCTAATTTCATCAATGGGGAATTATGGGGCCGGCCTGTAGTCCATGCGGTGCCATGGGCGATGATTTTCCCAGCCGTTGGGCCAGAGCCGCGCCATCCTTCTGAATTATATGAGGCCCTAACAGAGGGGCTTTTATTATTCATCATTATGTTGATTGCCGTAGGGCGGCCTGTTTTGCGGGCACGGGCGGGCTTTCTCTCTGGCTTGTTCCTTTTTGGTTATGCGTGCGCACGCGCCTTTTGTGAGCTGTTCCGTCAGCCTGATGATAATATCGGCTTCCTTGCTGGGGGCACCACAATGGGGCAGTTGCTCTGTGTGCCTATGGCCATCGCGGGGATTGCGCTGATGGTCTATGCCTTCCGCCGTCCTGCGCGGGAGCGTGATTGGGTAACGTCATGAGTTTGCCTCCGGTCATTCATTCATCTTTATTGCCTGTCCCGCATGGCTTTTGCTTGCGGCAAGGCGGCGTGTCCCGCGCGCCTTATGAGAGTTTGAATGGCGGGGTCAATACGCAGGATGACCCTACCTATGTGCAGGCAAATAGACAGCGTATTGCCGCGCTTGTGGGGGTGGAGGAGGTGCATCTTGCCGCCCTCCAACAAGTGCATGGGGCAGAGGTCGTGACGTTGCGAGGCTCTGAAGATGTGCCGTCCTTCTCTTATGGTGCCTTACCAGAAGGGGACGGCCTGGTGACGGACTGCCCCACCATTGCACTAGGGATTGCCACAGCAGATTGCGCGCCTGTGTTATTTGCCTCGCATGATGGGCGTGTTGTTGGGGCTGCTCATGCGGGGTGGCGCGGGGCTGTAGCTGGTGTGTTGGAAGCTACGGTACAGCAGATGCGCGCTTTGGGGGCCGAGGGGATTCGCGCCGTGATTGGCCCATGCATTGCGTCTGCTTCTTACGAGGTCGGTGAGGATATGCGGTGCGCTGTATTGGCTCATGATCCCGCTCATGAGTCCTCTGGGGGGAGGTTCTTTACACCGGCTGCACGTACTGGGCATTACCAGTTCGACCTTCCTGCATTTTGTCTTGCGCGGTTAGAGGCTCTTCATGTGCGCGCAGAGTGGGTAGGGCGTGATACCGCAGCGGAAACATGCTTCTTCAGCCATCGCCGGGCCACATTGAGAGGTGATGGGCGAACAGGGCGGCAGCTTTCTATTATTCGAGCAATTACACCATCATCGTGATAAAAAAATTGTCTTTTATGTATTTTTCGGCTAGGGCAGAGCAGCCGTAGGCACCCCTGGAGGCCGTACGGTTATACTCATTTTTAGAACGCAGGAGCGTATAACGTGGCGAAAATAACGACACTGGAGATCTCCCAGCGCGCCAAAGCAGGTAAGGGGGCAGCGCGCGCTACACGACGTGAAGGGCTCGTCCCTGGCGTGGTATATGGTGGTAAGAAGGAGCCGGCCCTCGTCTCCATCGACCCCCGCATCATCATGAAGGAGCTGCATCGCGGTAGCTGGCAGTCCCGCCTTTATCAGTTCAATATTGGTGGTGAGCAAGTTCACGCGCTGATTCGTGATATTCAGTTCCATCCGGTGTCTGATGCGCCGATTCATATCGACTTCCTGCGTTTGGTCCCCGGCCAGAGCGTGCATGTGCAGGTTGGCATCACCTTTACCGGTGAGGAAGACGCCCCCGGCATTAAGCGCGGTGGTGTGTTGAACATTGCTCGTCACTCTGTGGATGTGGAAGTACCTGTTGAGAATATTCCAGAGCATTTTACTGTGGACCTCAGCAAGCTGGACATCAACGACAATGTGCGTTGGGATGACCTCCAAGGCACGGAGCATGCAACACCGACGTTGCATATCCCTAACTTCGTGATTGCCTCTATCGCTCCACCAACAGTGGATGAAGAGCCAGAGGATACTGCTGAGGGCGAGGGTGAAGCCGCCGCAGCTGAGTCCAAATAAAGAGGTTGAACGGTTGTGAAGCTCTGGATCGGACTCGGTAATCCGGGCGCATCAATGAGCCGCAACCGGCATAATATCGGCTTTATGGCCGTTGATGCGATTGCGCTACGCCACGGTTTTAGCCCGTGGCGTAAGCGTTTCCGCGGGGAGACGGCAGAAGGTATGGTCGGGCGGCAGAAGATTCTTCTCCTCAAGCCGCTGACCTACATGAATCTCTCTGGCGAGAGCGTGCAGCAAGCCGCGCATTTTTATAAAATCCCCCTTGAGGATATGACTGTTTTCCATGACGAGTTGGACCTTGCTTTTGGGAGGATGCGCGTCAAGCAAGGGGGCGGTGCAGCGGGCCATAATGGGTTGCGCTCTATGGATAAAGCATTGCCTAGCCCTAATTATTGGCGGGTGCGTCTAGGCATTGGCCATCCCGGTAGCCGGGAGCGGGTGCATGGCCATGTGTTGGGGGATTTCTCTAGCACGGAGCGGCCAGATTTAGAGCGGTGGTTAGATGAGCTGGCCGATGCGACTCCATTATTCGCGCAGGATGAGCCAGAAGCCTTTATGACAAAGACAGCTCTGTGGCGGAGCTAAGGTAAATTGTAATATGCGCGTTGCTATGGGATAAAGGCAGACCATAAAACAGCGGCATTTTAGGAAAATGGGAGAGAGTGCATGGGGTTCAATTGTGGGATCGTGGGCCTCCCCAATGTTGGCAAATCCACCTTGTTTAATGCGTTGACGCAAACGGCCTCGGCGCAATCGGCAAATTATCCTTTCTGCACGATCGAGCCTAATACGGGCCGCGTGGCTGTGCCTGATGAGCGGCTAGAGGTCCTTGCTAAAGTGGGGCAGTCCCAGCGTATTTTACCCACGAGCCTAGAGTTTGTGGATATTGCTGGTCTGGTGCGGGGGGCCTCCAAAGGGGAAGGGCTTGGCAATCAGTTCCTTGCGAATATTCGTGAGGTGGACGCCATCATCCATGTGCTGCGTTGTTTTGAAGATGATGACATTACCCATGTAGAGGGTGGTGTGGACCCTGTGCGTGATGCTGATATCATCGAGACAGAATTAATGTTGGCGGATTTAGAAAGCTTAGAACGCCGCAAAACAGGTTTGGAAAAGCGCGCCCGTGGCAATGACCGTGAGGCGAAAGAGCAGCTAGAGCTTATGGAGCCTCTATTAGCGGCGTTGCAAGCAGGCAAACCAGCCCGCACGGCCATCCCTGCGGGGAAGGAGGTCGAAGTTGCGCGCCTTCAGCTCATGACAACAAAGCCTGTTCTTTATGTGTGTAATGTGGAGGAGGCTGCGGCTTCCACCGGTAATGCCCTTTCAGAAAAGGTGAAAAAACGCGCCGAGGCAGAGGGGGCGGGCGTTGTGATTGTTTCTGCGGCGATTGAGGCAGAAGTCAGCCAGCTTGAGGAGGAGGAGCGCATTGAGTTCCTCGATGGTTTGGGGCTGAAAGATAGCGGGTTAGACCGCGTAATTGCTGCTGGCTATCGGCTTTTGGGCCTGCAAACCTATTTTACTGTTGGGCCAAAAGAGACACGCGCTTGGACAATCACCGCGGGCACTAAAGCTCCCCAAGCCGCGGCCGTGATTCATAATGATTTTGAGCGTGGCTTCATTGCGTGTGAGACCATCGCTTATGATGATTATGTGACCTATAAAGGCGAGGCTGGTGCGCGTGAGGCCGGTAAATTGCGCGTAGAGGGCAAGAATTATGTCGTACAAGATGGCGATGTGCTGCTCTTCCGCTTTAATGTGTGATTGTTATTGATGAAGGCACAGACCGTTCATCGCTTATCGCGTAAGCGTCCTTTAGGGGCAGCAATGTCGCGATTCGGCGATGGGCGGCATATGCGCATCGGTCTCCTTGGGGGGTCGTTTAATCCAGCGCATGAAGGGCATATTCAACTTGCCCGTAAAGCTTTGGCACATTTGCAGCTCGACCAAGTTTGGCTGATGGTCTCGCCGGGGAATCCGCTAAAATCCCGCATAGGGATGGCCCCTTTTGCGCAGCGTTTAGCCAGTGCGCGGCATCTTGCTGATGGGCGGCGCATCATCGCTGTGGATATTGAGCATCAATTAGGCCAGCATTTTACGGTTAAGACAGTGGCGTTGCTCAAGCAGCGTTTCCCTCATTGTCGTTTTATATGGCTTATGGGGTCGGATGGCCTAGCGCAGTTCTCCCGCTGGCGTGGTTGGCGGAAGCTGGCACATTTGGTCCCTATAGCGGTATTACCGCGGCCGGGGAGTGTCATCCCTGCGCTAAAAGGGCGCGCGAGTTCTGTTTTGAGGCGGTATCGTCATGATGGCAGGAGGGCGTCTCTTTTGCTAAAAGCAGGAGGGGGACCGGGCTGGACTTTTCTGCTAGCCCCTCAAAACGCTATTTCATCAACGGCTTTACGCGCCATTAGGAGTAAAAACGATTATCACCATGACTAAATCCTCCTCCCCTTCGTCTCATGAGGCACGGCTCGCCCGTCTTTTATCCGTCATTACCGAGAGTTTGGATAAGGATAAAGCTGAGAATATTGTCACATTGGATTTAACAGGCCGTGCTGGATTTGCAGAGCGTATGATCATTGCCTCTGGTGTGTCTGAGCGTCAGATTTCCGCTATGGCGCACCATTTAGAAACCCGCCTAAAAGAAGAATCGCTGGCCCGCCCGCAGATTGAAGGGGAACAAGGGAGCGATTGGGTTTTGTTGGATGCTGGCGATGTTGTGGTACATCTTTTTATGCCAGAAAGCCGGGAGCTTTACGCGTTAGAGCGCATGTGGGGTGGCGATTTTGACCACGCGGATGAAGAAATCGCCGTTGAGTAAGAGACAACAAGGCGTGAGGCATATGGTATGAAACTCATCGCCGTTGGGAAGTTAAAAGCTGGGCCAGAGCAAGAGTTACTCGCACGTTATAGGGCGCGGCTGCGGCCTAAGCTTGAGGTTGTCGAAGTTCCCCAAGGGCGTGGCTCCCCTACTGAACAAAAACGGCGAGAGGCAGAGGCTCTTTTAGCCGCCTGTCCCGATAATGCGTTTGTTATTGTGCTGGATGAAGGCGGCCCGCTGATGGATAGTCCCGCTTTTGCTGCAAAGCTACAGCAATGGCAGGAAACAGGCCGACTTGTGTGCTTCATGATTGGCGGGGCAGAAGGGCTAGATGCCGCTATTATTCAGCGTGCTGATGCTCTTTTCTCGCTAGGCAAGTTGACATGGCCTCATATGCTTGTGCGTGTGATGCTCGCAGAGCAGCTTTTTCGGGCGCAAGCGATTCAAACGGGGCATCCATATCATAAAGCCGGACGTCCCTAATTTGGAAGCATCCGGCCTTTATGGAGAGTCCGCTTTACAAAAACCTTATTGGAGAGAGCGGCTCGGTGCCTCATCTCCAAAAACATCACTAGGGATAGATGCAGTCTCTATAGCGTCGTTCTTGGCCAAAACATTACGAATCGGTGCACGAACGGGGCGTGTCCCTTCTGCACGAGCATAAATGAAGCCGTGTGTTGGATAAATGCTACCCAAGCGGCCATCATTACTGGCAAGAGCAACACGTACAGCCGACCAATCATTCGCAGGGGAGACATCCACAACGCGAACATTACGGCTAATTCCGTTAGAGTTCCAATGGGATTGGTCAATGAGGATGGTGCGGCTATCAATCTGTTTGCGAACCACAGCGACATGACCAAGAGGCATACGGCGCGTAGGGCGGAAGCTAAGTACAGCTCCTTCTTCTGGTAATTGCCCGCGGGCATAAAGACCCTCAGCACGCCCCCACCAGTCGCGCGCATTACCACGAATATTAAAATTCGTACTTTGGCGAACATAGGCTACACATTGTATGACATGCCCATGCCCGAAATGATGAGCTGTCTTATGGCCTGCTCTAGCAAGGCGGCCTGTATGACGCGTATGGTGGCGCGCCTCCGCTTTAGGAGCGCAGAATGCCGCGGCAGAAAAAACCAAACACGATAAAAAGAACCGTTGACCAGTGCGGCTCATAATGCATCTTCCCGTTGCTAAAATTGACCGAAAAGGCCTTACTCTATTCAATGATCACGGGGAATATCAGATAAGTTGGGGTTATGGCAAGTTAAATATTAACAAGAGAAGGAGATAAAATCTAAACAGGATTTAATAGGAGTAAATATAAATAATATGGAAACCTTTTTTAATAAAGTATAGATTGAAAAATACTAAAAATACCACAAGAACAAAGGGAATCTCTTATAGGAGGTGATGTATTTTACCCGGTGAGGGTATATCCGGCTGTTTTAAGTGTTAATCTATCGTTAATACTCTAAAGGAGAGTTAGAATTACGTTGAAGGTGAGCTTTGATGAATGGTTTCTTGCCGGGTGTTGCGTAGAATTGTACATAATAATTTACACATAATGTAAATCATGGATGTTTTCATGAAGTTAACGTTGAAGAAAGTAACAGTCACACCGATTCGGCAAAATTGCACTATTTTGTCAAATCAGCTGGGTCGCGCTGTTATTATTGATCCCGGCGGGGAGAGTACGCGGCTTGCGCAAGAGGCTGAGGCCTTGCACGTGGAGGCTATTCTTCTAACGCATGGTCATTTGGACCATGTCGGCGGTGCGGCGGAGCTCAAACGCTTATTGGAGGCGCGCCAGAGCAACGAAGTGCCGATTTTAGGGCCGGTAAAGGATGATTTGTTCCTGCTTCAACATGTTGAAGAACAAGCCGCATCCCTAGGATTGGGAGGGATGAAAAATGTAAAGCCGGATCGCTTTTTAAAAGATAGGGAAGTTTTGTCCTTCTTAGGGTATGAGTTCGAGGTTGCGCATATTCCGGGTCACACACCGGGGCATGTGGTGTTTTTGCTGCCTGAAGAAAAAATTGCTTTAACAGGGGATACGTTGTTTCGGGGGACTGTCGGGCGGACAGATTTCCCCTACGGGAATGAACGTCAGTTATTGGAAGGTATTTGGGAGCGGCTTTTCTGCCTTCCTGATGAGACAATTGTTTTGCCTGGGCATGGCCTGCCTACCACAATTGGGGAAGAACGCCGGCATAACCCTGCGTTTCAACAGTAAGTGGTTTATTTTGACGAGGGTTAAAAAAGGAGGAAGCGCATGAGATTAAGGGGTTGGGTAGGCCGTTTAGTTCTGTTGATAGGATGTTGTAGCTTGGGGTTTCCTCTTGGATATGCGGAGGAGCCGATAACGCAAGCACAACCGCCATTACCTTCGGTTTCTTTGACGATTACAGATCACAAAAAGCAGGATTATCTCTTTACTGTAGAGCTTGCTAAAACACCGCGTGAGCAAGAGATAGGGGAGATGTTCCGTAAAGAAATTCCTGCTCATCATGGTATGTTATTTATTTGGCCGGCTGCTCAAGAATCGGCTATGTGGATGAAGAATACTTATGTTCCATTAGATATCATCTTTATAGATGAGCAGAATCGCATTCATGCGATAGAAGAACATACAATACCATTGAGTGAAGGTATTATTAGCAGTCATGGCCCTGTCCGTGCTGTGTTAGAGCTTCCCGCCGGCACCACTGAGTCCATGGGGATTGTAGTGGGCGATCATGTCGTAAGCTCTGCTCTGCCGAGTCCAGTCAATTGAGAGCATCACGGGCAGCTTTTATAACGGGCGTGGCAGGTTTTATTGGGTCTCATGTAGCAAAAGCCTTACTTGCGCGAGGGTGGAGCGTTCTTGGGATTGATACAGAGCAAGCGGCCCCCCCGTTAGTTCCTTTAAGATTGACTTCCTTGCAGGAGGAGGAAAAGTTTCATTACATCAAGATGGATGTGTGTGACCAAGAGGCTCTTACGGCCGTTTTGGCAGAGCATAAAAATATTGATGTTGTGTTGCATTTCGCTGCCCGGGCGGGCGTGCGACAATCACGCATTAACCCGCATGCTTATATAAAAGACAATATAGAAGGCCAGGTCTCGTTATTAGAAGCATGCCGTATTTTACCGCATTTGCGGCATATTTTATATGCCTCCTCTTCTTCCGTATATGGGCCATCTACACCGTTGCCTTTTTCTGAAGCAGCGCGAGTGGAAGGGCAAGCTTCTTTTTATGCAACAACCAAACGGATGAATGAGCTGACAGCGCACACCTACAGCCATCTTTATGGGTTTACACAGACAGCCTTACGTTTTTTTACAGTGTACGGCCCATTAGGGCGGCCTGATATGGCCTGTTATAAGTTCGCTCGTGCCATCCGAGATGGCACTCCCCTAACATTATGGGAAGAGGTAGGCCTTGCTCGCGACTTCACTTATATAGATGACGTCGTAGAGGCCATCCTTTTATTGATGGAGGGTCCCTTAGAAGAAGGGACGAATCGCACCTTCAATATTGGTTATGGTAAGCCTCGTTATGTGGTGGATCTTGTTAGAGGGTTGGAGCGTGCTTTAGCGCGGGATGCTCTTATTCATAAAGCCCCCAAACCCGTTGAAGATGTCTTAACAACATGGGCCGATACAGCATTGCTACGTCAACAAACCTCATGGATTCCGCAAATATCGTTGGAGGAGGGTGTGGAGCGATTTGGGAGGTGGTTTACACAAAATTCACCATTTTGAGAGGAAGGAAAACTTTTTTTCATTTTCGCTACTTTTAGGGGTTGCGTGGGTTTT